>CAWBBX010000099.1:0-85670 GCA_963787005.1 uncultured Bacteroidota bacterium | reverse complement strand
CAATACTATGGTTTGTTTGTTGCAGGTTAGCTTTCCGCGCTGTCGAACCACGATGAGTACGATCTTATTCTCGCCGATCCCCCGTTCTTCAAATATGATATTTATATCGTTATAGATAATTTATTGAAGAACAAATTCCTGTCCGATGAAGGAAGGATAATAATAGAGCGGTCGGTGCAGACAAAAGAAAAGGATACGGATAATTTTAACACGGAGCCTTTTAAAATTATCGGGGATACGTGCTTATATGAAATCTTCGGCGATTCGCAGATTGACGGCAGCGCCGAAGATCAGACATTTTAATCAGTTATTTAAATAGATTTATAGCCCCGTGCACACCTTCAATTACCATTTGTACGGAGATGATGGTTATTATTAATCCCATCAATCTTGTGATAACTTTTATTACTCCCTTTTTAAAATAAGAAACAAACTTTTCACCGTAGACAAAGCAGAAATAGGTTATCACGCACATTACAGCGAATATCCCCACAACCACGGATACATTGAGCACCGAGGATTGTTCTCCGGCAAAGTTCATCGCGGTTGATATCGTACCTGGCCCCGCCAATATCGGTATTGCGAGCGGTGAGATAGCAATATCTTCTACGGAATTATCGTTCTCATTTTCTCCTTCGGCGGGATGATGAACGGCCGATTCTCTTCCGTGCAGAAGCTGGTACCCGACTACAAATATCAGCAGTCCGCCGCCTATCTGGAAAGCAGGCAAGGTAAGTCCGAACACCTTAAAAATTATCCCGCCGAATATAGAGAATGCCGCAACTATTGCGAACGCCAGAGTTACGGATTTTCTCGCAATCTTTTTCTGTTCCGATTTGTCAACTCCGTCCACCATACCGATAAAGATAGGCATGTTCCCTATCGGGTTCATAATTGCGAAGAAACCCATAGCGACAGTAGACGCGAAAATAAAAATATTGTGCATCTTCATTCCTTATTTGTTTGTAAAATTCTTTTGTAGGGGCGGTCTAAACCGCTCCCCTGAGAGATAATACGGAATTACTGTTTAATTTTAATGATAATGCGGGAAATTTAATACCGCCTGGATCATAATCCGCAAAGAAAAATTAAAAATCATGTATGACTTCAAACACTTTTTTTATTACTTTAAGGAAAGCAAATCATTAAACTTGAGGGAACCGCGCGATGAGAAAAGTTTTATATCCCGGCACATTCGACCCTGTCACTTACGGCCATATAGACATAATAAAGAGGGCATGCGAACTGTTCGACGGCGTTGTTGTAACCGTCGCAATAAATCAGGGAAAAACACCCATGTTCACGGTTGAAGAACGCGTGGAAATGTTAAAAGAAAGTTTAAAGGATTTCGAAAATATCAGCGTGGATTCATTCGACGGCCTTGTTGTGAATCACGCTCATGAAGTCGGCGCGGTAGGCATTATAAGAGGATTAAGAGCGGTAAGTGACTTCGAGTACGAATTTCAGATGGCGCTGATGAACAGAAAACTTGCCGGGGATTTAACTACCGTGTTCCTAATGCCTCATGAAAAATATACATATCTTAATTCTACTATAATTAGAAATCTGGCCAGCCTCAAAAGCGACGTGAGCGATTTTGTCCCTCCCGTTGTTATTAACGCCCTAAACAAAAAATTAGCAGGATAGTTGTCGACCTATGGCGGAGCAAAGATCAACAGGCAACGTTTTAGCCGCGATAGCAAGCCTTTTTATTCCGGGACTCGGACAGCTTCTTCAGGGCAGATTCTTAACGGCGGTGCTTCATTTTTCCCTAGCCATACTGCTCTGGTTAATACTGCTTGGCTGGGTAATTCATCTTTGGTCAGTTTTCGACGCGGCTAAGTATAGAGGCTGAGTCTTTCTAAATCTTGCTGAGCATTAGCAGTTTTAAATTCCGGAGAATTTCTTTCCGATTCGGTAAATCTAGAGTGTCCCGTGCGCTTAATTCAGCCGCCGCAGACATCATTTCGCATAATTTTACATCAACAATTATAATTAATATTATGGGTGAATGATTAATCACTCACATATTTAAAATTTATTGTTATATTTGCCTCCGCGGTTCCGTTCGGGTTAAATCGTATATTCAAATAATCGTATATTATTACAGGCATCGGCCTAACATCAACTTAAGACAAATTTTATACATCGCTTTTGCGAATAATTATAAATAATAAAAATAAGAAAGGTGCTGAAACTTGAGTAGCTATTCTAAACTCGTTTCGTCAATTGAAGAAAGCAAAACACTTGCAATTACATCGCTTGTTAAGAGACTTAAATCCGAAGGAAAAGACGTCCTCAGCTTTAGCGCTGGCGAGCCGGACTTCCCTACTCCGAATTTTATAAAAGATGCTGCCGTAGAGGCGATTAAAAATAATTTTACAAAGTATACACCTAACGAAGGCTATCCGGTCCTAATAAAATCTATTGTAGAAAAGTTTAAAAGAGATAACGATCTGAGTTTTGAAGCCAAAAATATTTTGGTATCGAACGGTGCAAAGCACTCGCTTTACAACATATTAATGGCGGTGTGCAATCCGGGCGATGAGGTAGTTTTTCAGTCTCCTTACTGGGTTAGCTACCCGGAAATGGTAAAAGTTGCGCAGGCAACTCCGGTTGTAATAAACGCCGGTGTTGAACATGATTACAAGATGACCCCGGAGCAATTAAAATCGGCTATTACGGATAAGACAAAGGCGTTTATCTTTAACACCCCTTCTAATCCTACCGGCGCCGTTTACAGCAAGGATGAGATTCTTGCTTTGGCGGAAGTTTTAAAAGATACCGGAATTTATGTGCTATCCGATGAAATCTATGAGAAAATTATCTTTGACGGCGAAAAACATTTCAGCATCGGATCCGTAGATTACCTTAAAGACAGAACTATCACAATAAACGGTGTCAGCAAAGCATACGCTATGACCGGTTGGAGAATAGGATATGCAGGCGGTAATGCAGACATAATAAAATTAGCAAGGAACCTGCAGAGTCATTCTACGTCAAACGCCGGATCAATATCGCAGGCGGCGGCGGTCGCGGCGCTTTCCAACAACTCCGCCGAGATAGGCGAGATGGTTAAAAAATTCATTCAAAGAAGGGATTTTGTCGTCAAAGGATTAAACGATATCGACGGTGTTAAATGCCCTGTTCCCAAAGGCGCGTTCTATGTATTCTTCGATGTAAGTTCCGCCTACGGCAAGAATGCCAACGGCTTTGAAGTCAAAGATTCCACCTCCTTCTGCAATTACATTCTGCAGAGCGAAAATGTTGGTTTGGTGCCGGGAATTGCTTTCGGTAACAACAACTGCGTAAGAATGTCGTATGCATGTTCGCTTGAACAGATCGAAGAAGGCCTGCAGAGAATAAAAAGCGGAATTCAAAAATTAGGATAGTATTTTGTTAGGCTGTTCCGAAATCGCTGCGAGCGCCGTTCTTAGAGAATTAAACACGTAAGAATCTCTTATTAATACTTGAGATTCTTCACTTCGTTTGCTTATAACGACCGGAAGGTAATTTTGAAGCGGCCTATTTTTTTAACTTTCCCTTAGTTCGTCTACTCATTTATAAAAAGGTTAAGAGATTTCCGTATCTCAACAACCGGCATCTGCTCGCCCGTCCACAGCTCAAAAGATTTAGCCGCCTGGTAAACAAGCATCTTCAATCCGTCTAAAGTAGTTGCGCCTTCTGCCGCAGCCGTTTTCATCAGCTTTGTTTCGGTGGGATTGTAAACCAGGTCGAATACGATTTGTCCCTTGGCGAACGACTTACCGAGATTTGTAATTGTATCGTCCGTATCCGGGAACATACCAACAGATGTAGCGTTTACAATAAGTTTTGAGCCGTGAAGAATCTCTACAATATCCGGGGGAAACAATTCCATTGTCTTGAAGGCTTCGAATTTCATCTTATCGCTAAAATAACTCTTGAGGCTCTCCGCTCTCTGTTCAGTCCGGTTGATAAGATATATTTTTTTAGGTTTGAAGTACCTTATCAAGGTGTAAATAACCGCTCTGGCAGCCCCGCCGGCCCCGATGACACTCATCTCCTGACCGCTTATCTCCTCCTTAAAAGGCAGCAAGGTCTCCAGCACACCGTTAACATCGGTATTATAGCCGTTCAATTTCCCGAGGTCGTTCACTATCGTGTTAACCGATCCGATAATAGATGCCTCTTCGGAAACATTGTGCAGAAGTTGAATAATGTTTTCCTTGTGAGGGATTGTAACGTTGAGACCTTTTATACCAAGCGCAAGCATCCCTCTCAAAGCGTTTTTAAGACTCGAAGCCGGAACGTCGAAGGGAAGATAAATATAATCCAACTTTTTCAGCTCGATAGTTACATTCTGAATAAAAGGAGAATAAGAATGTTTAATCGGGTGACCGAGCAAGCCCAGCAGCTTCGTATTTAGATGATAAGAATTCTTCATTATCTGCAATGGTAAATGATATTGATTTATAATTTTGGAATTGATGTCACTCGAATGCCAATTTAAAACAGAATATCCGGATGAACGGCTGTGAAATTTTACTCTATATCTCGCCGAGAAGCTTTTTGAAAAGCTTCGATGATTTAATCTCCGGGTATTCCTTAGCGAACTCCGATCTGATAGCCGGATCGATCATGAAAGCCGACTTTAAACAATCTACGGCTTCCTGCGTTCTGCTTAGAATAAAATTTATCTTCGCCTTGCCGTAATAGGAAGCCGCGTCGGACGGATTGATCCTTATGCATTCCGAGAATGCGTCGACGGCTTCGAGCCAATCCCCCATCTCAAGCAGCGTCTCGGCAAGGTTGAACCAAATTTCATAGTTATCGGGTTCTATTTTAAGCGCCGACTTATAGCTCGTAACCGCTTCCTTCAGTTTTCCGAGCGAATACTCAAGGTCTGCTTTAGCGTACCAGGCCTCTGCGTTATCCTGCGAGAGGGATATAGCTTTGTTAAAATCCTTAAGTGCTAGATGAAATTTCCCGGCCGAGTCGTAGCAGAAGCCGCGGGCCAGATACGCTTCATAATATTCTTCGTTAATTTTTACGGCTTCGGTGTAATATTTGATTGCGTTGATCATATCACCGAGCTCCTCGTAAATATTAGCGATATTATACGTGGAAGCCTCATCGAACTTATCGATATTAAACGAATTTTTAAAACATTCCAAAGCGCTCTGTAACCTGCCTAAGTCGGCAAGCGCATTCCCTTTATTAAACCATGCGCTCGCAAAATCTTCTTTAATTGCCAGAGCCAAATCGTAGCTCTCTATAGCCTTTTCGAGCATGTTCAATTTTACTAGAACTATTCCCCGGTTGTACCATCCGTTTGAGCTGTAAGGCTCGAGTTCCAAAAACTTATCATAAGACTGAAGCGCTTTCTTAAACTCATCCATATTCTCATAGCAGTAACCGGCTTCATAATATGCTTCCGCAAAATCTGGATCTATTTCATAAGCTTTCTCAAAAAACTTCAGTGCTTCCCGGTACTCTTCGATTCTCTGATAAAGTGAGCCAAGATTAAAAGCAGCTTCCTCATTTCCCGGTTCCATAGATAATACGTTTTTAAGGCACTCTTCCGCCTTTTTTATATTCCCTATGCTTTCTTCAGCAGCCGCTTTTTCGATCTGAGTCTCGGAATCGCCGGGATTAAGAGACAGGGCTTTCTCAAAGCATGTTATGGCCTCGTCGTAGCGGAATAAAGAGCTGAGGAACATACCTTTCTTAAGCCAGTATTCTGAATTGTACGGTGAAGCGTCAAGTAATCTTTCCGCAAAGTAGATTCCGTCTTCATAAAGATCGTTGTCCAGGCACAATTGAACGGCATCCTCAATCGTCTCCATGAAGCCGTAAACACCGCTGGTCTCTATGATATTCTTGTACTTTCTTAATTCTTCTTCAACGCTCTTTTTATGATCGTAATAGTCGTTGTTTCCGAAAAATTCCGGATCCCAGGATGGCATCAAAAGCTCCAATCAAATGAAAATGTTGGAAAAAATGTATTACTAATATAATCTAAAATCAAGTTGATTTTCTCTTTCATTTTTGTACGGAACGGCTTATTATAAGAAAATGAAAAGCCGTATTAATCCTTCATATCTTTATAATTTCCGTTCTTAAGATTAAATAGGATAGTAAATCGAAGGTTAAGATCATCCGCAATATTACCGGCCAGCACAAAGCGGTTAACAAAAGCCGCACATTCGCATAAGCTGTGTGCGGCTCTTAGATAATTTACTTCAATATTAATTTTTCAGAACCGACGTTACTTTTTCGGCAGCGTCTTTTAAGCTTCCGGCAACCTCAAAATTAAGTCCCGATTCGTTCAACAGCACCGCAGCTTCGCGGGCATTTGTCCCTTCAAGTCTAACGACGATTGGAACCGCTATGCTCGTCTCTGTAGCGGCATCAATTACTCCCTGCGCTACCCTGTCGCATCTTACAATACCGCCGAAGATGTTAATGAGTATTGCTTTAACATTCGGGTCCGAAAGAATAATTTTGAAGCCGTTCGCAACTGTAGTCTTATTCGCGCCGCCGCCCACGTCGAGAAAGTTGGCAGGTTCACCTCCGGCGAGCTTAATAATATCCATTGTAGCCATAGCTAGTCCGGCACCGTTAACCATGCAGCCGACGTTCCCGTCGAGCTTGATATAATTAAGATCGTATTTCGAAGCTTCAATCTCGAGCTTATCTTCCTCATCAAGATCTCTGAACTCTAGTATATCTTTGTGTCTGTACATAGCGTTGTCATCGAAATTCATCTTTGCGTCCAACGCTATCACGTCGCCTTCTTTAGTAACTACGAGAGGATTTATTTCCGCCAGCGAACAGTCGCTTGCGGCATATGCCTTATAAAGTCCGATAAGAAATTTAACCGCGTTCTTGAGCTGTGTGCCTTCGAGTCCGAGAGCGAAAGCGAGTTTCCTAGCCTGGAACTGCTGAAGTCCGAGCTCAGGTTCGATCACTTCCTTAATTATTTTCTCGGGAGTCTCGGCGGCCACTTTTTCGATTTCCATACCTCCCTCGGTAGAAACCATCATCACATTTTTAGATACGGCGCGGTCGAGTGTAATACCTACGTAGAGTTCCCTATCGATGTTGATTCCCTGTTCTATCAGCAGTCTTTTAACAAGCTTGCCCTCCGGTCCCGTTTGATGAGTAACCAGGGTCATTCCGAGTATCCCGCCGGCGAACTGCCTGACTTCATCGAGGCTTTTGGCTACCTTTACTCCGCCCCCTTTACCTCTTCCACCGGCGTGAATCTGAGCCTTTACCACCCAAACGTTACCGCCAAGTTTATTCTGTGCAATATCTACGGCTTCATCCACCGAGAACGCCACATGTCCTTCGGGAACCGCTACGTTAAATTTTCTAAGAATTTCTTTCGCTTGATATTCGTGTATTTTCATTGATTTTACCTGCAGTTAATAACATTTTATAAACCAGATTTTCCCGGCGCATGCTATCGACAAATAATCGCCGGAATATTATTTAATATTGTTCAAAAATTAAGGGTTTTGATGTACATAAGCAATTTAAAGAGCGACGTCCGGGATGAAAATCACCGGTCTATCGGTATTAATTATTCTCCCTTCCACAAATAATTTAAATAATCCGCATATTGAAATTTATTTGTTATCTAACAAAAGTTTTTTAATTTTCGACAAGTATCCGAAATGAGTAGTACATTTCCTTTTGAGAATGCATAATTCTTTAGCACTCCCAGTCAGGGAGCAGAAAAAGCGGGATATCAAAATTAATGTTTCCGGCTTCGCCTCAACCGGCATATAGATCAAACAAGGGGGTATAAAAACGCGGAATACTTTCCGCGTAGCTCGTCTGTTGATTATTCGGTTACACGTATTTGTAAAATAAAATTCTTCTGACAATTCCCGGAGTGTTTGGAAAAATTTAATTAGGAGAGAAGCATGGCCTTGCTCAAATCGTGCAAAACAATCCCCGAACTTTTCGAATTTCTCACCGATGAATACGGCAAAACAGCAAAAAACTTTCTTATGATGAGAAAGGTAGAAGGCAAATACACCGGCATCAGCTATGAGGAATTTAAGAACGAAACGGAAAAATTGGCGTGCGGTCTCGCGGCGCTGGGGATTAAACGTGACGACAAAGTAGCCATCTCTTCCGAGAACAGACCTGAGTGGGTATATTCCGATATGGCTATACTCGGAATCGGGGGAATCGACGTTCCGCTCTACCCTTCATTAACCGCCGAATCGATCGAATTTATTTTAAACAATTCCGAATCCAAAGGACTGATCGTTTCAAATAAATTTCAACTTAATAAAGTTCTCAAAGTTAAAGATAGATTAAAGCACCTAAAGTTTATCGTCGTAATGAACGAGAATGACGCAGTGTCCGATGACCCGGTCATATATTCGATGAAAGAGATTCAGGAAAAAGGCGAAGAATTTAGAAAATCATCACCCGGGTTTTTCAAAGAACAAATACACCTCGCGAAAGAAAACGATCTTTGTACTATTATTTATACTTCGGGGACCACGGGCGAGCCGAAGGGTGTAATGCTGACGAATAAAAATATCCTGAGCAACGTCAACTCCGCTCTCGAGGCTTTCCCTATCGATCATAACGATATATTCCTATCGTTCCTTCCGCTTTGCCACATATTCGAAAGGATGGGAGGGTATTATACGGCTTTCTCTTCCGGCGGAATGATCTGCTACGCGGAAAGCATCGAGTCGGTATCGCAGAACATGCTGGAAGTACACCCGACTATAATCACAACGGTGCCGCGGCTTTTTGAAAGGATATATTCAAAGATAATTAGGAACGTGGAGAGTCAGCCGGCGTCTAAACAGAAGATATTTAACTGGGCGATAAATACCGGAAAGGAATTTCACAGAAGAAGAAGGGAAGGAAGCTTAAGTGCGACGCTGGCTGTTAAAAACAAGTTGGCCGATCGTCTCATTTTTTCCAAGGTGAGAGAAAGAACCGGGGGTAAATTAAGATTTTTTATCTCGGGCGGCGCTCCCCTTTCCCGCGATCTAGGGGAATTCTTCGAAGCGGTCGGATTAATGATTATAGAAGGTTACGGACTAACGGAATCGTCGCCGGTTATTGCGGCTAACAGGTTCGACGACTATAAATTCGGTACCGTCGGCAAGCCTTTCCCGGGCGTTGAGATCAAGATTGCCGGCGACGGCGAAATCCTTGCCAGAGGCCCAAACATAATGCAGGGTTATTTCAGAAACAAAAAAGAAACGGATTCAGTACTCAAAGACGGATGGCTGCATACCGGCGATATAGGCGTATTCGATGCTGCCGGTTTCCTCATGATAACCGACCGGAAAAAACATCTATTTAAAACTTCGGGCGGCAAGTATATAGCGCCGACTGCCATCGAGAACCTCTTCCTGGCAAGTAAGTTTATCGACCAGTTTATTCTAATAGGCGATAAGCGGATGTTCCTTACGGCTCTCATCGTTCCCGATTTTGAAGCGGTTAAGGAATACGCCGATTCGCACAAAATACCGTACTCCAATATCGCAGAACTGGCTAAGACGAAGGAGATATACGATCTTGTGGACAAAGAGATGAGCAAGTTTCAAAAAAAGCTTGCAAATTACGAGAAAGTTAGAAAATTCATTCTTCTCGAGAAGCCGTTCAATATGGAAAACGGGGAAATTACCCCAAGCCTAAAACTTCGCAGAAAATATATCGAAGAACGATACGGAAACCTCATCGAAGAAATGTACGAAGGTCTTGAGAAGAAATTATGATGAGATGTTTAGTTCTTGCCCAATATCTCCATCATCTGATTGTGCACAAGCGAGTTTGAGGACAGGAATCTTTTCGAAAAAATATCGATATCCCGCCCTTCGAAATCCGTGACCTTTCCGCCGGCTTCCTCTACTATCAGCACACCGGCGCAAACGTCCCACGGATGAAGATGAACTTCCCAGAAAGCGTCGAATACCCCCTGCGCAACGTAGCAGAAATCAATAGCCGCCGAACCCAGTCTTCTCACGCCGCGGGAAGCTGTAGTAAGAGCCGTAAATTTGCCCAGAGCGTTATCAGGATTCTCGGTGATATTATACGGGAAACCGGTAACTAAAACGCTGTGCGCAAGTTTTTCGTTAGTGCTTACCTTAATCGGACTGCCGTTCGCGAAAGCACCCTTTCCTTTCACTGCTGAATAAACTATATCGCGCATTACATCGTACACAACTCCGGCAAAAGTTTCTCCGTTCTTCTGCAGGCCGATAGAGACGGCAAATATCGGGAGTCCGTGTGCAAAGTTGGTAGTGCCGTCCAGAGGATCGATTACCCACCTGTACTCCGCGTCCTCGTCTCTTCCCCCGCCTTCTTCCGCCAGTATTCCGTGATCAGGGTATTTCTTCTTGATAAATTCGGTTATTAGCTTCTCGGAAGCTTTGTCGATATCGGTTACAAGGTTAGATTCGTTCGTCTTGAATTCTATGTTAAAATTAGTACCGAAACCTTCTCTGATAATTTTGCCGGCTTTCTTGGATATCTCAACTATATCATCAATCATTTTATAAAATCCCTATCAGTATTTAAATTTGAATAAGAAAATTTGCAATTAAATATATCCGTTTAACGCCCTAAAGATAGGGGAAAATGAGGATACCGTCAAATCAGCGCATATTTTCGTTCCTTGATAGCCGAAATGAATTTTGGTATATTTCTTACACAATTTATATTGCGAAAAATACAAGGAGTTATACTTGAGCGATAAAAAAGAAACGGTAATTAGGAACGACGACGATGTATCAATAGTGGATAACGTGCCCGAAATTCTTCCTATTTTACCCCTCCGAGATATAGTTATATTCCCGTATATGATCTTCCCTGTTTTGGTTGGAAGAGAGCAGTCGATACGCGCCGCAAATTATGCCCTGGATAACACAAAATATATATTCCTATCGACTCAGAAGAGATCTAACATCGAGGATCCTAAAAAAGAAGATATTTACCGAGAAGGAACAATAGCAAAGATAGTGCAGATATTGAAGCTTCCCAACGGCTTAATGAAGATACTCGTTGACGGACTTCTGCAGGGCAGGATAAAAGAATTCACGGGCAAAAAAGATTTCTTCGAAGGAAAGATCGAGGTTATTGTACCCGAAGCAGAGAACGATCATGAAATGAACGCGATGGTAAGACAGATGTCGCAGCTCTTCAAAGATTACGTTAAGATCAGCCGCAGTATTCCGAACGAAGCGTTATCAGCTTTTGAGAACATCGACGAACCGGACAGAAAGCTTTTCTACGTGGCGGCCAATATAAGCCAGTCCATAGAAGTGAAACAGACTATCCTGCAGCACTTCACCCTGAAAGATCAGTTTTACGAGGTAATAAAAATCCTCAATTCGGAGATCGATATACTCAAAATTGAAAAGGAAATCGACAACAAGGTACAGGAGAACATAGCCAAGACGCAAAGGAAGTTCATCATTCAGGAACAGATTAAAATACTCCAGGATGAACTCGGCGAGGAGGACGACATAAGTCCCGAGTTCGGAAAAATACGGGACGGGATTAAAAAAGCGAAGATGCCCAAGGACGCGGAGGAAAAGGCGATGGAAGAGTTGAATAAACTTAAGAAAACTCCGCCGATGTCGCCTGAATCTACCGTCATAAGAAATTACCTCGACTGGCTTGTGGAAATACCTTGGTCGAAAAGGACGAAAGACAACCTGAATATCGATCACGTACAGAAGATATTGGACGAGGATCATTTCGGACTGGAAAAGCCGAAGGAAAGAATAATTGAAAATATCGCTGTGCTAAACCTTGTTAAGCAGATGCGCGGTCAGATACTTTGTTTCGTGGGGCCTCCGGGAGTGGGCAAGACTTCACTCGGCAAATCTATAGCGAGAGCCTTAGGAAGAAAGTTTGTCCGAATAAGTCTGGGAGGCGTAAGAGATGAAGCCGAAATTAGAGGACACAGGCGCACGTATATCGGCTCTATGCCGGGCAAGATAATTCAATCGATGAAAAAAGCAGGTACCATTAATCCGGTTATGCTTCTCGATGAGGTAGATAAGATGAGCATGGATTTCCGCGGCGATCCGTCCTCGGCAATGCTTGAAGTTCTAGACCCCGAGCAGAATAATACGTTTAGCGATCATTACATCGAAGTTGATTACGACTTGAGCCAGGTTATGTTTATTACAACCGCTAACGTGCGTTATAATATTCCCCTCCCTCTTCAGGACAGAATGGAGATCATAGAGCTTCCGGGATATCTCGAGTACGATAAAAAAGAAATCGCAAAGCGTCATATCATCCCTAAGCAGCTCGAGAATCACGGGCTGAAGGATAAGAAGGTCGAAATAAGCGACGCCGCGATTAAGAAAATTATTACAGAGTATACGCGCGAAGCAGGTGTTAGGAATCTCGAGAGAGAACTGGCGTCCGTCTGCAGAAAAACGGCGCGTGATATAGTGCTTAAAGAATCGACGAACGGAAAGAAGATAAAAAGCAAATTATCGTACGTTGTAGACGAGGCTAAAGTTGAGGAATACCTTAAAGTCCCGCGCTTCAGACTGCTGAAGCACAACAAAGAAAAGAAGATCGGCAGCGTAACAGGACTCGCGTGGACCAGTGTAGGCGGCGAGATACTTTCCGTCGACGTTACGATAATGAACGGTTCCGAAAAACTAACGCTGACCGGACAGCTCGGCAACGTTATGAAAGAGTCGGCAATGGCAGCCTTAAGCTATATACGTTCTAACGCAAAACAGTTCGGCGTGAGTCCGGATTTCTTCAGGGGCAAGGAAGTTCACATTCATCTGCCTGAAGGCGCTATTCCTAAGGACGGACCATCCGCAGGAATCACTATGGCTATGGCACTCCTCTCCGCAGTAAGCGGAAGACCCGCTTCAAATAATATTGCTATGACCGGCGAAATAACTCTTAGAGGCAAGGTACTCCCTATCGGAGGATTAAATGAAAAGCTG
This sequence comes from uncultured Bacteroidota bacterium, assembly GCA_963787005.1. Classification (GTDB taxonomy): domain Bacteria; phylum Bacteroidota; class Ignavibacteria; order Ignavibacteriales; family Ignavibacteriaceae; genus FEN-1297. Next base: position 72,717 of record CAWBBX010000099.1, on the reverse strand, counting down.
CTTGCCGCTAAAAGGAACGATATTCACACGATTCTAATACCGAAGGATAACGAGATCGACCTCAGTGAAATACAAGAAGAGGTTAAGAAAGATCTTGAAATTATTCCCATTGAAAAAATAGAGGACGCTATTCCTTACGTGTTTTCAGTTAAAAAAATGACGGCAATAAAAAGCGCACACAAAAAGAACACTAAGAAGACAACCGGTTCTAAAAAAGGCAAACGCTAGTGGCTGAGACGATTTCGGTTGATAAGAACGAAACTCTCGAAGAGCAGTACGGTCTGCTGATAAAACAGATTAAGAACCTTCTTGATACAAACGAAAATTTAGTAACAAATCTGGCAAACTGTTCGGCGGCGCTTAAACAGACTTTCGAAAAGATAAGCTGGGTCGGCTTCTACCTGTTCGACGGGAAAAGACTTTACCTCGGTCCGTTCCAGGGCAAAGTAGCATGCACATCTATCTCGATCGGTAGAGGCGTGTGCGGCACCGCGGCTGAGAAACGGGAGTCCGTTGTAGTACCGGATGTTGAAAAATTTCCCGGACATATATTCTGCGATGTCGATTCGAGATCGGAGATTGTGGTTCCGCTTCTGAAGAGAGAGAAACTTTTGGGAGTGCTCGATCTCGACAGCACTTCCCTATCTTCGTTTAATGACACGGATAAAAAATACCTGGAAGAACTCTGCCGCTTCTTAGCGGATGAGATTTTTGTTTCATAATTAATTCCGGAGCTGTTATAGCTTCAAATTCATTTTATAACCGTTTTAACGGTTTGAACTTTTTGATATTACGATAGCATCCAAAACAAGGGAATTTTCAATGGCATTCGTAGTTACCGCTAGAAAATGGAGACCTCAAAAGTTCAACGAGGTAGTGGGACAGGAACATATTACAGCAACACTCAAGAACGCGATCAAGAATAACAGAATAGCACACGCGTATCTGTTTACGGGTCCCAGAGGTGTGGGCAAAACGACCACCGCTCGTATTCTGGCTAAGACAATGAACTGCCTCAATCCAAAAGATTTTGAGCCGTGCAACGAATGCGAGATGTGCAAATCTATTCAAAGCGGTCAGTCGATGGATATTATCGAGATTGACGGTGCGTCGAACCGCGGTATAGACGAGATTAGAACTCTGCGCGACTCCGTGAAATATGCTCCCACAAAAAGCAAGTTCAAGATCTACATCATCGATGAAGTCCACATGCTTACAAAAGAATCGTTCAACGCATTCTTAAAAACACTCGAAGAACCGCCGGCACACACAATATTTATCTTTGCCACTACAGATGTTCATAAAGTTCCGCTTACAATTATATCCAGATGCCAGCGTTTCGATTTCAGAAGAATTCAGCTCGACACGATCAAGGCTCTTCTGGCAAAGATAGCGAAGGAAGAGAAGATTGATATTGACGATAAAACATTGACGATCATCGCGAAAAAAGCCGACGGCGCTCTGCGCGACGCGGAAAGTTTCTTCGATCAGGTTGTTTCGTTCTGCGAAGATAAGATTGATTCAGAAACAGTATCGAAGATGCTTAACCTTGTAGATGATGAAATTTATTTCTTAATCTCCGATGCTGTTCTTGAAAGAAATTTCAAAGCAGTTTTCGACGTTACGGAAAAGATATACGAGAACGGCTGGAACTTCATCGATTTCACCGACGGGCTTATAGAGCATTTCAGGAATATTATGACCGTGGTTCTTAGTCAGAATACCGGCTTAGTTGAAACTGCCGATGTGTACAGAACCCGGTACATGGATTACATCGATAAATTTTCCGAGGGTGACATTTTAAGGATACTGAACTTCCTCAGCAAGACCCAACAGGAACTACGCTACACGCAGAACCAGAAGCTGAAAGTTGAGATATCGTTGACACAATTGATCGGTCTGGAAAGATCGGCGACGATATCGGATGTTTTAGAAAAGCTAAGTGGTGTTAAAGAAACAGGCGGTACTCCTAGAAATGTAAGAGAGCAGCCCCAGAGTTCTTATCAAAATCACCAGTCATACAGCGTTCCCGCTAAGCCTCAACCCAAAAGAACAAATACGGCCGCGCCGAAAAGTGCACCGAAACCGTCATCACCCAAAACAGCATCTCTGAATAATAATTCTATCTCGTCCGGGGAAATAGGTTTCGAATCTATAGTCCAAAAGTGGGAAGGTTTTGTGGAAGCTGTAAAATCGGAAAAAGGACTCATTCTAGGTCCGTTCATGCAGAGCATCAAACTACTGAGACTGGAAGGCAACAGCCTGGTAATTGCTGTGGACGATTCGCACGGCAAAGAAATAATAGAGCATCAGCAGGAGTACATTGCCTCGAAGACCCACGAATATTTCGGTAAGAAGATGAAATTTTCGGTCATGACCGAAGCGGCGCGTTCTCAGCCGGCAAACGACGAAATTCATGAAAAATCCAAATCTTCATCACCGAAACCGAAGAAAAACGATACAAATGATCCTTATATCACTGCCATCATAAATGAACTCGGCGGCGAAGAAATCGGGTGATTTTGTGAATTCATAGTTAAAAATCTGTGAAAACCCGCTAAAGTATGTGTAATCTGCGTGCTATTTTTAATAATCATTACGTTAGCGCGGAAATTATGCCAATCCGGACAAGTTGAATTACGCAGCCTTCCCAGCCATTTTGCGCGCCGTTAACCCACAATTTCCTTTGAAAATTTGATTTTAATTGCTTATTTTAGCAAACTATGTTCAAAAGGTTAATAGTCGCTATCGATGGTCCGGCAGGCTCCGGTAAAAGCACGTCTGCCAAACTTGTCGCCCAGAGATTGGGCTATTTGTATATCGACTCGGGTGCCATGTACCGGGCGGTTACATTGCTTGCTATAAGACAGAACATTTTGAAAGAAGAAGCAGCGGTTATCGAGCTTTCGAAAAAGCTTGATTTCCGTTTAGAGTTCTTTGAAGGAGTGACCAAGGTTATTGTTGACGGTGAAGATGTTTCCGAGCCCATACGCTCACGCGAAGTGAATTCCAGTGTCAGCGACATCAGCGCTATCGCCGGAGTGAGAACCGCGCTTGTGGATAAACAGCGCGAACTGAGTAAGAAGAACAAAGGCGTAGTTATGGAAGGAAGAGACATCGGAACGGTTGTTTTTCCGGATGCGGACATTAAAATATTCCTTACCGCATCGATCGAGGAGAGAGCTAAAAGAAGAACAAAGGAGTACGAAACCAAAGGCATACATGTTTCGAAGGAAGAAGTGAAGAAAAATCTGCTGCAGCGCGACAGCATCGATTCTTCAAGAGATGTCAGTCCTCTCGTAAAATCCCCGGACGCGTACGAAGTAGATACTTCCAAAGTTACAATCGACGAACAGGTTTCAATAATCTTGGACAAAGTAAAAAAGGTTGCGAAACAAAAAGGCGTTGATCTGCCTGTTTGAAAATTAATTTTTATAAAAGCCATATTTAGTTAATTATGTAAAACAAAATTTCTGCTTTGCTGTTTTTTAATGGCTTTGGCGGCGGAAGCGGGAAACAAAAATTTATTTTAGGAGGACTAATGTCCGAAGAGATCAAAGAAAAAGGCAAGAGATTAGCTACGGTTGAAGATTATGAGAAGGCTAAGAAGAACTTCAACGACGAAGAATATTCACAGGAGGAGTTCCTAACATTCGCCAATATGTACACCGAATCCTTTAAAGACGTAAAGGAAGGCGAACTTATAAAAGGTAAAATCGTCAGGGTGCAGGGTGACAACGTAATTCTGGACGTCGGGTTTAAATCCGAAGGCTCCATCCCTAAAGGTGAATTCCACGAATCAGAAGAAATTAAAGTAGGAAACGATGTGGAAGTTGTTCTCGAGAGTGTGGAAGACCAGGAAGGAAACCTGGTTCTCAGCAAACAGAGAGCCGACTTCTTAAGGATCTGGGAGAAAGTAGTAAATGCTCACGAGACAGGCGAGATAATCCAGGGAAAAATCTTAAAGAGAATAAAGGGCGGTATGGTTGTAGACCTGATGGGAATGGAAGCGTTCCTACCGGGCTCGCAGATAGACATCAGACCAATCAGAGACTTCGACGCGTTTGTGGGACAGATCTTGGACTTCAAGGTAGTTAAAGTAAACATACCTACAGAGAACGTTGTCGTTTCACATAAGGTTCTCGTTGAAGAAGAAATCGCCGATCAAAGAGACGCAATCCTCAACAGCCTGGAAAAAGGACAAATCCTCGAAGGTATCGTTAAAGCTATTACCGACTTCGGCGTGTTCGTCGACCTCGGCGGCGTGGACGGTCTTATTCATATAACCGACCTCAGCTGGGGAAGAATTAATCATCCTAACGAAGTTGTTAAACTCGACCAAACTATTAAGGTTGTTGTTACCGACTTCGACGAGGAGAAGAAGAGAATTTCGCTGAGTCTCAAGAAATTACTCCCCCACCCGTGGGAAAATATCGAAGAGAAATACAAAGTGGGCGACAAAGTATCCGGCCGCGTAGTTTCGCTTACGGATTACGGCGCTTTCATAGAAATAGAAAAAGGTATAGAAGGACTAATTCACAACTCAGAGATGAGCTGGACCCAGCACATTAAGCATCCTTCACAGGTTGTTGCGATGGGACAGATCGTTGAAGCTGTTATCCTCAGCCTCGATAAGGAAGAGAAGAAGATCTCTCTCGGCATAAAGCAGCTAGAGCCGGATCCTTGGGAATCGCTGATGCAGAAATACCCGGTAGGCTCAAAGCATACCGGTATAGCGCGAAACCTCACTAACTTCGGCGTATTCGTAGAACTGGAGCCCGGAGTTGACGGGCTGGTTCACATCTCCGACCTGTCGTGGACGAAGAAAATCCGCCACCCCGGAGAAGTAGTGAAGAAAGGCGAAAAGCTGGACGTTATTGTTCTCGGAGTCGATGTTGAACAGAGGAAGATCTCCCTCGGCCACAAGCAGGTTGAGGAAAATCCATGGAACAATTTCGAGAGACTTTACACGGTCGGCGCGTCTACGGAAGGCAAGGTTGTCAGGATAATCGAAAAAGGACTGATTGCCGAGCTTCCTGAAAAAGTTGACGGTTTCGTACCGGCTACACAGCTCGCTACTACCAAGATAAAAAACGTTGCGAACCACTTCCCTATCGACGACGCTATACCGTTGAAGGTAATCGAATTCGATAAGGAAAATAAAAAGATAGTCCTCAGCGCCGTAGCGGCATTGAAGGACAAATCCGAAGACGAGATAAGAGAATATCTAGATAAGCATAAATTCGACAGGGTTACCGTTCAGGAAATCCAGAGCGCGGAAACAGGCGCAATTGATGCGGCTGATTTCCCGATCTTCGAAATTAACGACGATAAACCCAAACAGTCTTCGGACAATTCCAACTAAACCGTTTTCGGGAGAATCTATCAAGAGCGGGTCCTGTCCCGCTCTTGGTTTTTTAAATCGATTTTATAATTTGTATTAAGATTATTATCCTTCGAGCCTGCCTGCCGGTAGGCAAGGTGTTACAAAAATTCATTAGATTTTTGTGTAAATTCATTTAATAAAATAAAAAAGTAAAAATATCAGATCCATTAAACTTAGTGTATGGCAAACAAAGTAGCATTACATACTCTCGGCTGCAAACTGAACTTCTCCGAAACTTCCACTATTGGCAACTCGTTCGTAAAAAAAGGTTTCGAGATCGTTGATTTCAAGGAGAAGGCCGATATATACGTGTTTAACACGTGTACCGTTACGGAGAATGCGGAGAAGGAATGCCGCCAGCTCGTTAGAAGAGCCCTCAGGCATAATCCCGGCGCTTATGTAATCGTGACCGGGTGCTACGCCCAGCTCAGACCGGAAGAGATATCGAAAATAGAAGGGGTCGATGCGGTGCTTGGAAGCAGCGAGAAGTTTAAACTTTTTTCTCTGCTTGAGAATTTTGAGAAAAAGGAACTTGCCTGCATTTATGTCTCCCCAACCGATGAGCTTAACGAATTCGGTCCGGCTCATTCAACCGACGCCGACAGCAGAACCAGGGCATATTTTAAGATACAGGACGGCTGCGATTACAAATGTTCTTTCTGCACAATCCCTCTCGCAAGAGGATTGAGCCGCAGCATGGCTCCGGATGATCTAATTACTGAACTGCGTAAACTTGTTGACGACGGTTATAGGGAAATTATTCTCACCGGCGTAAATGTGGGAGATTTCGGAAATTCATACAATACTAATCTGTACAAAATGCTTCTAAAAATGGTTGAAGTTCCCGGCGACTTCAGACTGAGAATAAGCTCTATTGAGCCAAACCTTCTTTCAGATGAGATACTAAATCTCACCGCGGATAATCCGAAAATGTGCAAACATTTTCATATCCCTCTGCAAAGCGGGAGTCCGAATGTATTAAAAATGATGAGACGCCGTTACAAAGTTGAACTGTATCGTGACTTAATTTATAAAGCTAAAGACAGAATTAAAGAGCTCGGAATTGGCGTCGACGTTATCGTAGGCTTCCCCGGCGAGACTGAAGAAGATTTTATGCAGACATACGACCTTCTCAAAGAACTTCCGGTTTCTTATCTGCACGTTTTCACTTATTCCGAAAGGCCGGACACCGCGGCGATAAACATGGGAAATGTTGTGGATGTAGCCGAAAGAAAGCGCAGAAACAATATGCTTAGAATTCTAAGCGAAAAGAAGAAGAGCGTTTTTTACGCGGAGATGAAGGGGAAAGAACTTGAAGTCCTTTTCGAGGCGGAAAATCACGATGGATTAATGAAGGGCTTTTCTTCCAATTATGTGCGTGTTTCTCATCCTTACGAAGCAGCTTCGATCAACAATCTTTGCTATGTTAAGATCTCAAATTTCGACGGAAATTCATGCAGCGGCGATATTTCGGGGGGAAAAAAGTCTGTTGACTTAATTGCGTGTTAATCCTAAACTTATACTTAAAAAATATGAAAAAAATCTTTCTCTCATTTATTTTCCTATCGGCTTCGTTATTGGCTCAAACTTCTTCAACTCCAAAGATTTTTTTGCTTGAAAACTCAGTAAAGCAAAACCTGAAGAACGACAAAACAACTCCGGACATTTACAGTTACGAAAGCACCTCACACAAAAGCGGCGGACTCGCAATGCTCTACTCCCTTCTTCTTCCCGGAATGGGCGAGCTTTACGCAGATTCCTACTCAAGCGGTAAGTACTTTACCATAGCCGAAGGAGCATTATGGATTACCTACTTCGGTATGAGTTCTTACAGCGGCTGGCAGAAGGACAGGTACCATGCTTATGCCGCTTCAAGCGGAGGTGTTAACATTACTAACAAGAACGCGGATTTTTACGCTACGATCGGCGACTACACGGACATAAAACAGTACAATGATACTCAGGCACTCAACGGTGATTTCAACAAAATGTATAACGTAGACCGGAACTACTGGAAATGGAATACGAACGAGGATAGGAAAACATACAGAAACATGTGGATCTCCAGCGAGCAGACGCATAACGATCTGAGATTTGTTGTCGGGGCAATGATACTTAATCGGATAGCAAGCATGATCAATGCAGTCAGACTGGTCAGCGCATACAATAAGCGCCAGAGCGCGGAGATGAGCTGGAATGTATCGGTTGGATTAAGAAATCAGCCCAACCTGCCTACAAGCCTATCACTGGAGTTTGAAAAAGGTCTGTAAAATAGAATTTAAACCAAAATTTAAGGCTGTCTCAAATGACAGCCTTTTTTGTTTTAAATAATTATTCAATCTAAAAGCGAGGAATAAAATATCCGCGATCATTCTTTAATCTTTTCTCCCCTACCCAAAACCCAGCATCTCGGATTGTTTGAAAAACCTAGATGCTCGTAATAGGAATTAGCAGAAGGTGCGGCGACTAATATTAATTTGCAATTAGGGCCCAACTGCTCCTGAGTGACGGTCTGCAGCTTTTTGCCTATGCCTTTCCTCTTAAATTCTTCACTTACCGCAAGATCAGACAAATAACAAGCATAATGAAAATCCGTTATGGAGCGGGCAATACCGACGAGCTTTTCTCCGTCCCACGCCGAAACAACCAGGTTGCTGTTTTTCAACATGCCTTCCAGACAGGCGCGGTCGTCAACAGGCCGTCTTTCACCCAATTTAGATTCATCCAATAATCGTTTAAATTGATCGACAGTAAGTTCCGCGTTTAATTTATATTCAATATTCATATTTCTTTTTACGTCCAATTTTCATATTACGTACTGTACAATTTATATATATACACAAACATGGTCATAATTTATCTGCTGCGAACTATACGGCCTTTATTAATGCCTCTTTTAATTTATCTTCGAATCTGTCTATATCATCGACATAAAATGCAACAGCCTTAAAATTCTTTTTAATCCCGTAGAACCCGTCCATAGTATGCTCGTTTTTCACTCTAATAATTGCATTGTGAGTCTCAATATTCTTCAACAAAGACAATTTTATTTCGGCTTTTTCTGTATCTAAAGGTCTGTCCGATATCTCATAATTTTCTATATCGTTCAAACGAATCGCCGTCTCCTTAAATATTCCGTACCGCAGAAGAAGTTTCCCGTTATCAATTACAATAGGCCTCTTGCTAAACGACCTGATAATTCCGAATATCTGCAATGCTGAATATGATCCTACTATTGTAAATATCCAGGCGGCCGTTCTACTCCACGTTTGAAGCAGAAAATGAGTTACAACTGTCTCCAGTAAAATCATTACAATAACAGCCGCAAGTAAAGCAATAATCCCGCTGTTTTTATGGTAAGAGAATTCATTATCCTTTAATGTTCTTTTCTTCCAGTAAAAAAGTCCGTAGCTGATAACCGCAATTTCCGAGACGACAATTGGACCGATTTTCCCGGGCATAGCACTTAACGCGGCTTCATTCAACATCGAATAAAAATCCGGTTTTACGATGTTGCTGCTTTTATAGTGCTTAATAGCTTTTCTGACTTTCAACCCTATTAAAGTTAAGATTGTACCCTCAACTACAGGCACGACCCAAAGATTGATCTGCATTAATACAGATTGATCATTTTTCGGAATTATTATAGTTGCTACAACAAGTCCAATTGTAAAAAATGCCGCGGCAGAGATATTGGGAATTTTCTTCTTACGAATCAGTAGTAAATAAACGGCAGGAACAGTAAGGATTAAATCAAATGTCAGCCCGATTGAGAGTTCTTTTTGATGAAGCTGAAAAACAGATGATTTTGCTAATAGAATTATGGATATGATCAATAGAATAGGGATGCCGAAGATATAAGAATATTCGCTCCGGGTTATAGTTCGATTCATTCTTGTTTTGTCCTTCTCAATTTTTATGGATTATCTATACCCACAAAAAATAATTTATCCTTTTTGGGGGATGAATTCATTATCATTGCAAATTTTGAAAGATAATTGGCCGCTAGATAATTAGGGTATTCATGCATAGATTTTTAATATTCAAAAAAGATTTCCGGATACCGTTTTGTCCTGGTTTAATAGTTTTATCCTAACTGATTAAATTATATTACCTTAAAAATAACAATTTGTTTCCAATTTATAAATATCATGTAAATAGAGGATATAATCGCGTAATAATCGACATTTTAACCGGCTGTATCAATTAATCTTCTATTCAATATGATTTAATAAATTTTTCCGTTATCTGCATAACTTTTTCCCGGTAAATGAATATTACCGAAAAACCATCAAAATGGCCCAATTTCAGACATTATCATCTTCTCCGTATACTATGAATATTTTGTTGATAATTTACATTCGGCAAATTTAGCGTATGAAGTCCATTTATTTGTTGTGCGCATTATTTTTACGTTAAAGCCGGCTGTCGCAGCGGGTATGTATAGCCTGAGAGCGTTCGTACAAAGATTAATTTTTTTTAATCTTCCATTAAGATTGAATTAATTAAGGCAAATTATGTTTACGGAGTAAGTTCAGAGTGAATTTACGGAACAAAATTTTCAACAACATTTTTGTATGAGAGGTACTAACATGAAATCCCGCATTTTGTCAGTAGCAGTTCTCTTTGCTTTCTTTTTTACTGTCGGAATCTGTTCGGCTTTCGCTCAGGAGTCCACACTGGCGAAACCAAAGCATCATAAAGCAAAGGTAGAAAAGAAAGAGCACGTTAAGGTTGAGAAGAAAGTAGCAGTAAATGAAATGAAAACTGGAAAGAAGGCCGAAGCAAAAGAAGGAATGAAAGCCAAAAAGAAAGTTCATCATAAAGCGGTAAAGAGAGAAGCTAAAAAGGCTGAAATGAAGGCCCACAAAAAAGTAGCAAAGAAGGAAGCCAAAAAGACCGAGAAAAAAGAAGAAACCGAGAAGAAATAACTCTTCGGCTAATCCGGCATTAAAAGGAGAGTTTTTTTAACTCTCCTTTTTTATTTATTTTTATTCAATGAGAATATTAATAATAGAAGATGAAAAGAAGGTAGCCTCCTTCATCAAAAAAGGACTCGAAGAGGAATACTATACTGCCGACACAGCTTCCGACGGTAAGGAAGGATTGTCTCTCGCTATTTCCGAGGATTACGATCTTATTATTCTGGACATAATGCTTCCCTATCTCGACGGTATATCTCTTCTAAAAGAATTAAGGAAACGCGGTATTGCTGCTCCCGTACTTATGCTTACTGTAAAAGACAGCGTGAGGGATAAAGTTGAAGGATTGGACGCCGGCGCAGATGACTATTTAACAAAGCCGTTCGCTTTTGAAGAACTGCTTGCAAGATCGAGGGCTCTTTTAAGAAGACAAGACGGCACAAAATCAAATACTTTGAAGGTCGGCGATCTTATACTCGACCTGCAGGCGCATAGAGTAATCAGAAATAAAATTGAAATTATATTGACGCCAAAAGAATACTCGATACTCGAATATTTAATGCGCAACGCGAACAAGGTTGTATCAAGGACCAGGTTAATAGAGCATGTTTACGACTATCACTTCGACACCGAGACTAATATAATAGATGTCTACATAAACAAGGTGCGCTCAAAGATCGACAACAATTTCGATAAACCGCTCATCCATACGATTAGAGGGACAGGATATATTATTAAAGATGAATAATTTGAATACGATTTTTTTACTTGATGTTTTTTGATTTGAAAAGCGAAAATGTTTACAAAGCTTAAACTCTTTTTATCTTCAACCAGATTTAAAACTTACGATCTGGTATTCTTCTCTTTTTCTCGGGCTAGAGATACTCCTCGGCATTATTCTTTATTTGTACCTTTACAATACATTGCTCGACAACCTGGACGGAAGCTTGAAGACACAGGCCAATGCTATCCTAAGGCTGGTCTCAGAAAAGAAATTGGATCTCGATCATTTCGTCCCCGATTCTATATACTCGGCGCCCGAAGACCTGGTATGGGACGTAATTTACAATGAGGTAGCCTTCAATCTTCGGAATAACTACATACAAATTGAATTTAAGAATAAGATTATTTTCAAATCGGCCAATCTGAATAACTATGCGTTTTCGTTTCGTAATAAAGATAAACCGCTGAACCTATTCAGTTTTAATGACACCTCTCTATCTAAGAAACCGATCCGATGTGTAATGATGAACAATAAAAGCTACAGGATAGTGGTTGCTTTTCCTATACAGCATATATCCCAAACACTGAGCAGTCTCGCGCATATCTATATACTTCTGGCTCCCCTGTTCTTCATTATTGCTTTAATAGGCGGCGGAATAATTTCGGCCAAGGCTCTTTCGAGGATAGACGCCATCATTAAAAAGACTGAGGAGATAACAGCTCTTAACCTTGACGAGAAAATAATCGGGGAGAAATACAGTGACGAATACGGCAGGCTCGTAAAAAAGATGAACGAGATGATAAGCCGCATTAAGATTTCAATCGATTACATGAATCAGTTTTCTATCTCGGCTGCTCACGAACTGAAAACCCCGCTGACGATTTTACGCGGAGAGACGGAAGTAGCGCTAAAATCGCCTAAGACCCCGGACGAATACAGGGAAGTTCTTCAGAGCAATTACGAAGAAACAATAAGGCTGACAAAAATAATAGATAATCTATTCTTTATATCAAAGATAGATCACTCGCTTATTGAGATAAATAAGGAGAAGATAAATCTTGACGTTTTCCTTAAAGGCGTCGTGGATAATCTGAAGATACTCGGGGCTGATAAGAATATTTCGCTCGTGCTCGATTCGCAGACAAACTCTTTTATAGACATCGACAGAGAACTGATGACCCAGGCGCTCTCAAACTTAATCGATAACGCGGTGAAATACGGAGAAGAAAACAACTTCGTAATTGTTAAGGGAGAAAGCTCCGCAAACGGGAAGGTATACGTCAGCGTAATAAATAACGGTGAGGGTATACCCGCTGACTCACTGCCTAAAATATTCGAGAGGTTTTACAGAGTGGAATCTTCAAGAAACAGGGACACGGGAGGCGTTGGATTGGGTCTCGCAGTGGTTAAGGCGATTATCGGATGGCACGGTGCAGATATCGAAGTCTATTCGGAGCCGAATAGAGTAACTGAATTTAAGATAACCCTCGACAAATCGGATAAAAGCCGAGTAACTTAAAGCTGACATCCAGCCTTAATCTTCCGCGTCAAAAAGTCTCTTAAAAAATTCATTTTCATTTTTCATCTCGTCAACTTTCTTTTTCTCTTCGTCCTTACCGTTTTTATTCGATAACTCCTCTCCGAATTTTTCACTGGGTATGACCCCGCAGCCGCAGACCCTGGCAAACTCTCTAAGGTTGTTATCCGATGTTATAACCGTTATTAGCTTACGGTTTTTCGCGAGTTCGATTTCCTTCTTTATTTTCTCATCCGCTGTTCTCTTCTCGCTGTAGATAATTTTTATTTGACTCCTGCGTATAGGCTCGTTCTCAAAACCGTCCAGGTGCAACGTAACCTTCGCTTTCTTTTGCCGGAAATAATTTTCCAGCATAAAGGCCAGCTTCTCGCGCGATGACTGTTTATCCTTAGCCTGAATTTTCTTAAGCAGGCTGATCTTCCCAATTAAATTATTTCCGTCAATTATATAATGGATCATGATTTTTAGTATGATTTTTCCGAAACCGGTTCTTCTTTGCTATTTACCGTTGTAGAACTGATCTCTCTTAGTGATCTTCAAGTCCTGGAGCTGCGGAGCTTTGACTCTAATTTCAAGGAAATAACCGCTGTACGTTCCGACCGGATTCCAGGTGAAGTTCATTATCCACGCATGCAGATCACGCGATATCCTTATCTGCGGGGCGGCGAACGCACTGCGCCTGAGATCATAACTGCCCGTAAAAGAAAGCTTCCATTTAGGCGTTAGATTGAAATTCAAGCTTCCGTTTAAGTTGGATGAAATCGAAGAAACAGAGGGATAAGGCCTTGAAAGATTATAATTATAGCTGAGCGAAAGATCCCAGGGAATGCTGAAGTCCGGTTCACTGTTGTTATAAATTCCCCTGTAAACATTGTCCGGGTTTTCATCTCCGAGAGGATTTTTCTCAATTTGTTGATTCGGCACCGGAGCGGATGATTTTAATTTTTCGCCTGACAAACTAGTAGATACGGAAAAATTAAAATTGGTAAGCCGCATAAGTCCTTTGCCTTCGTTTATAAGGAACTTATTTATCGCCGGTTTATTGGGAGCAGAATCATAAAGTGAAAAGCTGGATGATCCGGAAAGATTAAGCAGGTTGCCTACCTGGGTGCGGTAATTCAGGTTCACATTGGAAAATTTTAAACTGTCGGCGGCGAAGTTATAACCCAGAGAAGCTCCCAGGTTCAGAAGCTGTATCTTATCCTGTTTCGAAGTCGTATCGGTCGGATCGACGGTTGTCTTCATCTCGAAGATATTCTGTAAAGAAAAAGATATGCTTTGCTGCTCGCCCGAAGTAGGGCCGCCGTAAATTTCTTTTTGGTATTTATCGTATTTAACAGTCTCTCCTTTTGAGTTTGTATAGGAGCCGTAATATCCCCAGCCGGGCTTCGAATAATCAGGGCGGTAGTTATAGGATACGGTAGGAATAACCGTATGCCTGACGGCCGCCACGCCCAGTGCGTTCGGCTGAAACATACCGTAAAATCTTGTTGTTCCGCTGAGATTTATACCGAACGTTCTGACGAATCCAAGCTGTTTAATGTCCTTTGTGACAATCGAATCGGCCCCTGTATAAGTAAGTCCGGCGTATGTCTCTTCTATTTTTTTATTGTACCAATCTTCTTCATAGTTGATACGCGGCGTCACACTGAAATGTCCGAACTTCGGAGAAGCATTTATAGCAACCGTGTGCTGAAAGCCTCCGCGCGAGGAAAGGTTCCCCCCCGTTTTTGTTCTTTTATTCTGGAACTGCCCCGTATAATTCACCCCTATCAGCTCATACCATTTCTGATCGTTATAAACTCCTGTTCTCTTAAACGGGTATTTCTGTGGTATTGAGAAAGTTAGGCTGGGAAGAACTTCATTGATGTTGCCGTTCTGCAGCTCCTGCTGGCGGCTGTAGCTCAATGTCATGCTGTTGCCGGATTCGTCCCATGTTTTTGAAAGCGTTGCGTTGGAAACTATGTTATTTCTTAACAGCTCGTTGAGATTCTGCACGTTTCTCTGCAGGTAATTTCCGGAGATGAATTGTAGGTTCGCGTTGAACTGCATTGTGGGAGTAATTCTCTGGTTGTGTCTCCAGATTAAACGCCAGTCAGTTTTTTCACTTCTGTCGGGATCTCCGGATTCGCCGGTTTTAAAATAGGAGTAACCACCTTCGAAGCTTCCGTTGTAATTGTATCTTTTAACATAGCGAAACCTGCTTTTTAAGCTGTAGCTTCCGCGAGTGTAATAATCGGCGGTCAGACTCAGATCCATGTAATCGTTTATCGCCCAAAAATATCCGAAGCGCGAAAAGTAGTAGCCGTAAGTTTGATCATTTCCGAATGCCGGCACAACTATTCCGGAGCGGCGTCCGGATTGAATCGGAAAGATCGCAAAAGGAAGGGGTACCGGAAAAGGTACGCCGCCGAAATAAAGCCATATCCATTTGGAAATTATTTCCTTCTTGTTTATCAGCTTCATTTCCGGTGAATAAAAATAATAATGAGGGGGCTTTGCGTCGCAGGTGGTAAAGGTGCCGTCCTTTATGAAATAAATTTCCTTATTAACTTTCTTAATTTTCTCTCCGGAATAATACGAACCCTCGGTCTTTGTTGAAGCGCTCGAAATAAGGCCCCCCTGAGTCTTATAATTATACTTCATCGAATTTCCTTTGTACACTTCCCCGGCCTGCGAGAGAATGGGAGTGTTTTTCAGGGCTCCTACGGCAGAATCGCCCTTCACTCCGTATGCGTCTACGTTATTCGTGTTAAAGTCGACGTATATCTTTCCGCTTTTAAGGTTGGTATCGCCGTACTTCAGCTCGCTGCTGCCGTAAAGACTCATTTTCTTATCCGAAACGTTAAAAATAATGGAATCCGTTGCGGTAGAAGTAATAACAGTATCTACATTGTACGAATCGTTTTTAACACTGTCACGGCGCACTGAGGAAAGCGTATCGGGCATAAACCCGGAAAGTGCTGCGGAGCCTGTGACGGCGGCAGAATCCTGAGCGTAGGAACTCGCGGCAATTACTAAGACAAACAATATTGCGGTAAAAGATTTCTTCATTAATTCTTATTGAATCCAGGTCTTAAGCGGTAACTTCATATATCGATTAAGATTTATAGAATACTAACGCGGACGCGCCTTTTATACCCGCATCGTTCTTAAGTTTTGCCGGCACAACTTTAATTCGTTTCCTAAGCGGTGTAAGTACCCTGGCTTTGATGGTATCGCATGTTGAGTTGAATAGAGGCTCACCGAACCCTGCCACACCGCCCCCGATAATAAACGTGCTTATATCCGTTAAGTTGGCCGCTGAAGCGAGTCCCGCGCCCAAGAACACGCCCAGTTCATCAATAGCTTTTTTAGCATATTCATCATCTTGTTCAGCCGCATTCTGCACAGTCTTGGGAGTTAAATTATCCAGGTTGTTATCCAGCAGCTTCCATATTAGTGAATCTTTATTTTTTTTTAGTTCTTTCCTCACCCTTTTTACAAGGTAATGATTGCCGACATACGTCTCCACGCAGCCGAAAGAACCGCAGTTACATTTGGGACCGTTCAGATCGATGGTCATATGCCCGATTTCACCGGCCGCTCCGAACTCTCCTCTGAACAATTCTCGATTTAAGATAATTCCGCCGCCGACACCGGTACCGAGGGTAATCATCACAAACGAATTCAGTTTCTTCCCCGCACCGAAAATCATTTCACCTATCGCGGCCGCGTTTGCGTCGTTCTCTACAAAAACGTTATTGTCGAATTCTTTCTTTATAATTTTACCTAAGTTGACTTTTTCCCATCCCGGTAAATTCGGAGGATTCTCTACCGTTCCTTTTTTTACCGATACTGTTCCCGGAGATCCGATACCGATCCCTTGAATCTTCAATTTATTCCTAGCAAGAATTTCCTTTACGCCTTTTTTAATTTGAGTAATAACACTTTCCGGACCGCCTTCAGCTTTTGTCGCCAGCGAAGTCTTCTTTATAATTTTTCCTTTGGCTGATACGATACCGATCTTCACATTGGTTCCGCCTAGATCGACGCCGACAGCATATTTTTCAATTTTACTCATTCTGAACAGCCTGTAATTTGTGATGTTTTACTAATAATAAGACGAATCAATTAAGAAAATTTACAAGAAATAAACAGAAATTAACACTTAATTGGAAGAAAAATGAGCTATTTCCCGCTTAATTTTTCAAAAAATTAGCAGTTCATTCCGTACTCGGCGCTTCCCGGCGTTGTTTGATATTACGCCGTTGATATTAAATTTTAAATCACCGGAATGCGGGCCGGAAGAGAATATTTTTAGAATTCTATCTATCGCGGTTTCAGTTTTTTCTCCCGGATATATTTTGGAGACATCTATTTTAACAATAAGATCAATTTTGACCATGCCCGAGTCCGGGACTTGATAAATTCGGTCATCTTCCCCTGAAGCGGCTTCTTTATTATGTAAGACAAAATTCCATTTCAATGAGCTCAGCTTTAACACGCTTACATCTACGGCCGAAATATTTTGGACATGAATTTCTGCGTCAAAAGTTACTTCCGCCTTATTCCTGGCAATTGAAGCGTAAAGTTTCAACTTTTGAACCGTAGAAAACTCTTGTATCGATGTTTTATTGCCGGAAGGAATGCCGTTCACCGCCAGATTTTTAATCTCCCCCGCGGTGATATGAATCTTTGAATGATTTTCATTTAATGACGAAGATCCGCAGCCGTAATAAAATCCGGAGGCCGTGATAATAATTGCAAGCGCAATTAATTTAGCGGTGCTCAAGCTCCTAATTTCCTGCTCTCCTCTATACTCATTATTATAGTCTCCGCAACTTTCAGCGCTTTTAATCCGTCAACGCCCGTAACTACGGGAGATTTATGTTCCAGCACCGAATTAACGAAAAGCTCGAGCTCGTATTTCAGAGCGTTTACCTCTTTAATCTCCGGCTGCTCGTAAACTATCCTCTTCTTCTTATCGCCTATTCCCATCTCGCCGAATGAAATCATGGAAGCGCTGTTCTTTTCATCAACAGGGAGCAGCCTGTAAACCTCCGAAACCCCTGTAATAAAATCGAGAGAGATGTAATTATCTCTCTGGAATACCCTCATCTTTCTCATCTTCTTCTGTGAGATCCTGCTCGCTGTAACGTTTGCGACCGCACCGTTCTCAAACTCTATCCTCGCATTGGCTATGTCCAGTGTATCTGAAACAACAGCGACGCCGCTCGCGTCTATCTTCTTTACCTCGCTTTTAACGAGATTAAGAATTATATCAATGTCGTGTATCATCAAGTCGAGGACCACTGCAACGTCGGTGCCGCGCGGATTAAACTGGGCAAGCCTGTCCGTCTGTATGAACATCGGCTGAAGGATAAATTTTTCCAGAGAGAGAAGCGCGGGATTAAAGCGTTCTATGTGCCCGACCTGTAAATTCAGATCTTTCTCCGCGGCTAGCTTTACTATTTCTTCGGCTTCGGGAATAGTGACAGTTATAGGCTTCTCCACGAAAACGTGCAGACCTTTCTCCAGACATTTCTTTGCCAGCTCATAGTGGGCGCTTGTAGTTGCCGCGATAGAGACTGCTTGTACGGAATCAAGAAGCTTATCTAGATCATCGAAAGCTTTGGAACTATATTCATCGGCGGCCTGTTTTGCTGTATTTTTATTTTCGTCGTACACACCGAGGAGTTCACAATTATCAATCTGGTTAAACATTTTGGTATGTAGTTTCCCGAGATGCCCGGTGCCTATCACACCGATTTTCAATTTTGCCATATTATTTGCTCGCAATTTTGTTGTACGCAATAATTTTGTCGTACCCGCCGTAATTCGGGTCGTTGTAATAAACAAAAACATAGTAGCTGTTTGTAGTTCCCCAATCGTTCCCCTCAAGCACGGTCCAGTTCTGACCGTCCACGGTTCCGTCCTGAACATACCCGGTTACGTACTGGTAATCGTATATTCCGCGCTTTAGACTAAGCGTAATAGAATATACCCCGCCGCCTTCTCTCATTTCATATCCCGGGGCAACTTTCCAATTGTTGAAAGCGCCTACGAGAAATACACCGTCTGTCACATCGTTGGGCGGCCTGACGGAGAACCTGACATTCAAATAAGTTGAGTTGGGATTATCAAAGAACATCGGAAGCTCGCCTCCGTTAAGATCGGGAGGACCGAGCTTAAAAAATCTGGAAAATTCGAGACCGTCGATTTGTGCTTCAACGTTCCTTCCGGTGAACTTATTAATATTTCTCGTATCAACTTCTCTATACTCGTTACCGGGAAGAATATCTCTCGCGGTAAAAGTAAACTTCCTATTGCCGTCCCAGTAATACTGCCGCCGATTTGTGTTGAATGCGCGGTCGACTATAATAGGATAATCTATCTTGTGGTTCTCAATTATTTCAACCTGCTCCACGTTCGAGGGAAAAAGATCATCAGGAAGATTAAATAATGCCGTAACGTTAAAAACCTTTGCCAGATCGGACGGGAAATAAACTTTGTTCTCCAGCTGTTCTCTTTTAAGAGTTAAACCGAGATTCATAGTATCGTAAACGACGTAGAATTTTCCTGTTGCATAAACGAGAGAAGTGTCCTGCGAATCGGTAACGTAAAATCTCCATTTACCGGAGAAAGGAAATTCCACGTCGCCGCGTGAATCCGGGAAAGTCCCGCGGTAATGATAGTGGGCTTCTTTCACGGTATTTGGAAGTATCGAGTACGAAAGATTATACTTAATGTTTTTTCCCTGGTTGCTAAGGAAATTATTTTGATACGGCCGCCAATTCCTGTCGCAAAACCTGAAGACTATAACAAAGTTAGGCTCAAAGCCGGATTGTATGTCAAATTCAATTGTCAATTTATCCGGGCCGTTCCCCTTCATATCCAGCACGGGGAAAGACAGCTGATCGCGTCCCGTATAAACCTGCATGCTCTTTATTTGGATGTTATCCGGGAAAGTCAGGACGTTTATTGTCAGCAGCAAAGAAAGGACGAGGAATATTTTCAAAACAACCCCCTTTTAGAAATCGAAAATTTCAACGCACTTTACGGAAGCGTACGGTATATAAATCATCACTTTTACATTCTCCCTTTCCGCTTCCAGCAAAAGCCCGTCGTCGAAAGCCTCCGTAAGCCTTCCCGTTTTGAAAACAATTTCATAAACGGGAGTCGTGGACTTGGTATCCATATTGATACCGTAATTCTCGTGCATTGTTACGTTGAGAGTTTTGCCTACGAACTCCTTCCAGTTTATTTTCATGTTATTCCTTTATAAAAGTGCTTTTATTTTCTTTTTAAACTCGTTTAAATCGGGGCATTTATAATACTTCTTAATGAACTGCTCCGCTAATATTTTCTCTCCGGCATTAAGGTAATTTACATAACCGCTTGCGATAGCCGCTTCGAGTATTTTAGAGGAACTGCAGTTTTTAGCGTCCGATTCCGGGTAAGAGTCGATAAAATCCATTATACCCTCACTCTCCCTGATAAAAAGATTATAAACCTCGTCGTTTACGTTGAACAATTCGCCGTTTTCGAACATCCAGCAATTTACCGGAACAAATATATCCGAAGTATCTTTGTTAAACGAGTCAAATTTCGGGTTCCCGGTTACAATTATAGTACCGCCCGCATCCTCCGAACCGGTAACATACGGTGCACGAAGACCGGATACCACCGAATCGGCAAGTGAGAAAGTATCGATTGTATTGAAGATATATAAAATATAATATGTGTTTATTCCCTTCCTATAAGTATCCTCTACAAGCACCTCATTAATACCGTCGCCGTCAAGATCCGATGAAAAGCTCTGCGGGAAATTAAATTTCTTATTGTATACAGGCTTCCCGTTCAAATCGAACGCCGTAACCAGAGAGTTATCGATCTTTATTCTATAATTGTCGGCCGCTTTCTTATTTTGCGGAAGCAGCACTGCCGCCCCCGTTAGAACGCCGATGACAACTAAAAGTATTTTCATAAGTTAGAGAGATAATAAAAGCCGAGCAAAATATAACTCATTATTATTAATTTATCACCGTAGTAAAAAAATTTCCGCGTTTTTTCATAAATAAAGCCCCTCAATAATGAGGGGCTTTTCATCAAGATATTTTTTTATTCTTTATAAGTTTTTTATCTCGCTGGTTAATTTCGATATCGCGTCCTTCGCGTCGCCGAAATACATTAAAGTGTTCGGGGCGAAGAACAGCTCGTTGTCAATTCCGGCGTAGCCTACATTTAGAGAGCGCTTGTTTATAATCACCGTCTTTGCGTAATCAACGTTCAGGATAGGCATGCCGAAGATGGGACTGCTCTTATCGTGCCGCGCGGCGGGATTAACAACGTCGTTTGCTCCGATAATAAGGGCTATATCCGTATTGCTGAAATCATCGTTGATATCTTCGAGCGCGTAAAGCTTGTCGTACTCTACGTTCGCTTCCGCGAGAAGAACGTTCATGTGTCCGGGCATTCGTCCCGCAACCGGATGAATAGCGTACCGGACCTTGATTCCCTTCTTCTCAAGGGCAATCATCAGATCCCTAACAGCGTGCTGTGCCTGTGCTACGGCCATTCCGTATCCCGGAACAATAATAACGCTGCTCGCCGAATCGAAGATCATTGCGGCCTCTTCGGCGTCGACGGACTTTACATCGCCTTTAGGCGCCTCACCGCTCGCGGCCGTACTGTCGCCGCCTGCCGAGCCCCATCCACCGAGAAGAACGTTCATAAGAGAACGGTTCATTGCTTTGCACATTATATTCGTTAATATAATTCCGGATGCTCCTACGAGCGCGCCCGCAATAATAAGCTCGCTGTTGCCGAGAACGAAACCGGTTGTTGATCCAGCCAGACCGGAATAAGAGTTAAGCAGAGAAATAGCGACCGGCATATCGGCTCCGCCGATCGGCAGAACCAGAAGAACTCCGAGCACCAGAGAGATTCCCATGATGGCTAAAGTCCACCCGATTTCCTGCGGATTTACAACCACGAATATTCCCGCGCCCACAACGAATAAAATCATTAGCAGATTCAGCGGATGCTGTCCCGGATATTTCACTACTTTGCCGGTTACGAGTCCCTGCAGTTTTCCGAAGGCAATCATCGACCCAGTAAAAGTAACCCCGCCGATGAGGAGACTAAGAACGATAGCTACCCCCGTATTGACAGGGATGTTGGGAGTTATCTTATAATATTCGGAGAGAGCTACGAGAGTTGAAGCTCCGCCGCCGAAGCCATTAAGCAAACCTACCATCTGAGGCATGCCCGTCATCTTCACCTTGGTAGCCATAAGCGCTCCGATACCGGAGCCAACCACAAGCCCGATTATAATCCATTCGTAAGTCAGTACATGCTGATCGAGCAAAGTAATAACTATTGCGATCAGCATACCGATAGCCGCGTAGAGGTTTCCTTTCCGCGCCGTTTTGGGAGAGCTTAATTTCTTTATGCCCAAAATGAAAAAGATCGAGGATATCAGATACGATATATCAATAAATACTTCCATTTTTCACCCTACTTTTTTTTGAACATTTTGAGCATTCTGTCCGTAACCATAAATCCGCCTACAACGTTTATCATCGCGAAGATAACGGCTACAACCCCAAGAATTGTGCTTATCGTAAACTCCTGCATGCCCGCGCTCAGTAAGGCACCGACAATCGTTATTCCCGACACCGCGTTGGAACCCGACATGAGGGGCGTATGAAGAGTAGGGGGAACTTTTGTGATCAATTCGAAGCCGACAAAAATTGCCAGCACAAATATATAGATCAGCATTAAAAAGTGTACATCCATCAGATTTACCTTTTATTTTTTCTTTTAAAATCGCTGCGACCTTTAAAACCGGCCACATAAAAATGATTACTGAAGAAGATCCTTTATTCTCTGGTTAACAACTTCGCCGTTGTACGTAATTAAAGAACCCTTAACAATTTCGTCTTCAAGATTAAGTTCAACCTTTCCTTCCTTGCTTATGTGCTGAACCAAGTTGAGAATATTTTTAGAATACATTTCGCTTGCGTGGTAAGGAACGAGACTCGGCAGATTAGGCTCACCGATTATTGTTACGCCGTGTTTCTTCACCGTCTTTCCGTTCTCGCTCAGCTCGCAGTTGCCGCCGAATTCAACCGCCATATCGAGCACAACACTGCCCGGGCGCATTTTCTTTACCATCTCCTCCGTAACCAGAACAGGGGCTTTTTTGCCAGGTACCAATGCGGTAGTTATAACAATATCGGCTTCGGTAATGTGCTTGAAGATCAGTTCTTTTTGTTTTTTCAGGAATTCTTCCGATGCTTCTTTTGCGTAGCCGCCTTCGTCCTGCATTGTTTCGTCCGTCTCTACTTCTATAAATCTGCCGCCTAGACTTTCTACTTCTTCCTTAACGGCGGGACGAATATCGGAGACTTCTACAACCGCGCCGAGACGCTTTGCGGTTCCCAGCGCCTGAAGTCCCGCGACTCCCGCTCCCATGATTACAACTCGCGCCGGAGAAATGGTACCGGCGGCGGTCATCAGCAGCGGAAATATCTTACCGAGCTCGTTAGCCGACATAACAACACTTTTGTAACCTGCTAGGTTAGCCTGCGAACTTAAAGCATCCATCTTCTGCGCTAGGGATGTTCTCGGTATCATATCCATCGCTATGGCGTTGATCCCCTTTTCCGCGCACTCCTTCGCAATATCCGAATAATGAAGCGGGTACATGAAAGCGATGAGAAGTGTTCCCTTCTTCATCAGATCGAGCTCGTGTTTATTTAAAGACCCGTTCTCAACCGGACGATTTACTTTTAGAATAACATCCGACGAAGAATAAAGGTCTTCCGTTTTCTCTATTACTTTTGCACCGGCCGAGACATACTGTTCATCGGTAAAACCCGCGCTGAGACCGGCGTTATTTTCGATATGTATCTCGAATCCTGCTTTGATAAATTTGGAAGCTACATCGGGAGTTATCGCGACCCTGTTCTCTCCCGGAAGAATTTCTTTTGGAGCGGATATAATCACAAATCTTCCTCCTCTAATGGTTAGAAGAATAATTTTTTACGTTAAAATTTAGTGGAAAATAACAGAAAAGCAAATAAATCCCTTATAAATAAACCTTTTACTGATAAGAATAAATTCTATTTGATTATATATATACGATTTTAAAACTGTGATAAAGCTACTGGTAAATGAATTTTATGTTTGTTTAATTGCCTTTATCTTTGAATAATATATGTCCCTTAAATTTATCATAATACAGAATTGGCTATGAAGGAAAAATATTCCAACTACATCTATTTTATTTACAGGGTTGCTATCGCATTTTTATTCGCAAGTCACGGTATCCAGAAACTTTTCGGCGGAATGGGAGGACACAAAGTTTCAGGCACAAAATTAATTATAGCTGGTATACTCGAGTTTTTCGGCGGCATTCTTATCGCTGCAGGAATCAGGACCCGGTATGTCGCCGCAGTTTTATGTTTGGAGATGTTGTATGCTTATTTCATTGTGCATGCGGCGCGCGGAACTTGGCCTGTCAACAACGGAGGCGAGCTTGCCGCTGTTTACTTTTTTTCATTTTTGTTGATGATCGGGTATGGTGCGGGGATCTGGAGTGTCGATTCTATAATGCGGGGCAAAAAGAGAAAATGACTTCAACATTTCGGATTATTTCGGCTGTTCATGTGTAAGGCAGTGAATAGTTCCGAGTCCCCAAACCAAGTCAACCGCATGGATGCCAATGACTTTTCTATCTA
The DNA here is from genome assembly GCA_963787005.1 of uncultured Bacteroidota bacterium. Classification (GTDB taxonomy): domain Bacteria; phylum Bacteroidota; class Ignavibacteria; order Ignavibacteriales; family Ignavibacteriaceae; genus FEN-1297. The sequence goes on along the minus strand of CAWBBX010000099.1, from coordinate 48,419 downwards.
TAAATATTTCACTCAAAATCCCGAGAACCTTCCTGTCGTTCGGATCGTTGAATGTAGGCATTAAAACCGCCGAGTTCGAGATGTAAAAATTCGCGTAGCTTGCGGGAAGTCTTTGACCTTTGAAAACAACAGGTTCAGGCATAGGAAGCTCGATCACCTCAGGACGCTTTCCGTTCTCTAATCTGAAATCCTTTACACGCTCCCAATTCTCTTCCAGCGGTTTATGATTCGCGTCCCGTTTGTTTCTTTCACGTACCAGCAGAAGAGTTTTTGAGTTCACGAATCTGCACAAATCATCAACATGACCGTGGGTGTCGTCTCCCGCTATTCCCTTCCCGAGCCATAAAACATTTTTTATACCGAGATATTTATTAAATGCCGATTCATAGTCTGTTTTGGAAAATCCCGGGTTCCTAACCTGAGTCTTATCGTCCATCAGACATTCTTCGGTGGTAATCAAAGTACCTTTACCGTTTATATCTATCGAGCCCCCTTCCAATACAACCATGCGTCCGTTATATTCTGCAGTAACTCTTTTTATATTTGTCTTTGAGCAGATAAACGCAGGCAGCTTTTCATCTTTTTTATAATTATCGTATTTAGCCCATCCGTTAAACCTGAAGCTTACCGCCGCTACTTTTACCTTACCGTCTTTTTTCTTAACAAAAGCAGGACCCGAATCGCGCATCCATCCGCGGTCCGTTTTAGCAATAAAAAATTCAACGTTATCGTTCCATGCTTCCGCCGATCTCAGCACGAATTCCGCCTTATCCTTATGCTGCTTAGATTCTACTATTATCCTGACTTTCTCACCTGCCGATATCCGCTTTACTATCTCGGCGAAGACCCACGCTATCGGCGTAAACTTGCCCGGCCAGTCCTCTTTGTTATGCGGCCATCCCAGCCACGTAGCTTCATGTTCTTCCCACTCTGCGGGCATGCGAAGCTCGAAGCCGGTCGGATATGTTTCCTTTTTGATTTTTACCATATAATTATTTTTTCAACTTATATCCGGAATAATGAAGTAATGAAATGTTGGAGTTTTGTATGCACATTTTTAAGAAATTGCTACTACTCCGTTATTCCAACTCTCCATTATTCCACGTTGCACCGTATTATCAAAATTAAAGACTTACATCACTCTTCTTCACCGAGAAATCTCTTTTCGATTCCGTCATAGGCATCTATCCTTCTGTCTCTTAAGAACGGCCAATTCTGCCGTATGTATTCTATCCTCGCCGGATCGACTTCGGCAAAAAGTATTTCTTCTTTGTCCTGAGAAGCTTGGGCAATTATAACTCCCTGCGGATCGGCGATGAAAGACGATCCCCAGAATTCTATGCCGGGCGAATCCGGCGAATGCTTTTCGTGTCCGACCCTGTTCGCGGCGGCAACGTACACTCCGTTCGCAATCGCGTGTCCCCGCTGAACGGTTAGCCACGAATCGTACTGCGCCTGACCGTGTTCTTCCTTTTCGTGAGGATGCCAGCCGATCGCGGTGGGATAGAAAATTACGTCGGCTCCTTTAAGCGCCGTTATCCTTGCTCCTTCGGGATACCATTGATCCCAGCAGATAAGAGTACCTACATTTCCGAACTTAGTTTTAAATGATTTAAATCCGAGATCGCCGGGAGTAAAATAAAATTTTTCGTAGTATGCGGGATCATCGGGAATGTGCATCTTCCTGTAGAGCCCCAGCATTTTGCCTTCTTCGGAAATTACTGCCGCGCTGTTGAAGTAAACCCCCTTAGCTCTTTTTTCGAACACAGGGACAATTACAGCCGCGCCGTATTTTTTAGCGATTTTAGACACCGCCTCTGTTGAAGGTCCGGGGACTGTCTCGGCCAGCTTGAAGTTTGCAATGTCTTCCGTCTGGCAGAAATACTGCGACCGGAAAAGCTCGGGTAGACAGATAACATTCGCGCCCTTCTTTGCCGCTTTCTCAACCCACGATACTGCCTTTTTTAGGTTGTCGTCCGGGTTTTTCCCGAAAGAAAGCTGAAGAAGTGCAATCGAAAACTTATCGTTCTTAGATTTTGTGTTTCCCATTTTCAATTCTTTTTTGTTTGAATTAAAACTAATCTAAACGCTGGTCGGCCGAATGTCAAATTATATAGGCTCAGGAATTTCGGTAATAAAAATAATGATTTTAATATTTCTATCCCATAGCAATATTAAAGTCAAAACGATTTGAAAGCCCGTGCCGCGGCCCGGTGCATCAACGAATGCCTGTAAGAAAGTTCATCCAGATCGGAAGAATAACCACCGCCTATCACGCAAGAGACCGGCACGCCTCTTTTAATACACTCGGCGATTACCGTCTCGTCTCTTTTATAAAGCCCTTCGTTAGTAAGCGATAATCTTCCCAGCGGATCGTCTTTATGAGGATCAACACCGGCATCGTAAATTACAAGATCAGGCCGGACCGATGATAAAACATCCGGCAGATACGAGTTTAGGATACGCAGGTATTTATCGTCTTCGGTGAAATCGTCGAGTTCAACGTCCAGATCACTGATCTGCTTTTTGAACGGGAAATTTTTCCTGCCGTGCATCGAGAAAGTAAATATATCCGGCTCATCAGCAAGCATGTGTGCGGTTCCGTCGCCCTGATGAACGTCGAGATCTATTATAAGAATCTTATTAACCTTTTTATCGTTTAACAAAGTAAGTGCGCTAAGCGCGATATCGTTAAAGATACAGAAGCCCGAACCGTAGTTTTTAAAGGCGTGGTGAGTTCCGCCGGCGGTGTTGCACGCTAGACCGTATTGTAACGCAAGTTCGGCAGTAAGCAAGGAACCGCCGAGGGCGGTCAGCGTTCTTTTTAGAATTTCAGGCGACCAGGGCAGTCCTATCTTTCTGAGCGCCTGTCTGTCCAAAGTTCCGCCGATGTAATCTTCTATATATTTTTCGTCGTGTACTTTTTTTAAGATATTTTCATCAATGATTTCCGCGGTACGAATATCTTCAGGCGAGATCACTTCATCATTTAAAAGAAGCTCGTACAAGGACTGAAACTTCCGCATCGGGAATCTGTGGCCCTCAGGCATGGGCGCTACGTAGTTTTCACTGTATACAACAGGGAGTGGCATTTCATATCTCAAAAATAATAATTCAATATCCGAGAGTTTTAGTCAATGTTCCGTTTTCGTCGTATTCTTTACTGCTAATTAGTTTCCCCTGTGTATAATATTCTTCATTCTCGAGCTTACCGCTTTTGTAATAGCTCCTTACCCACCCGTCTAGTTTACCGTTCCAATAATTTTCGACCTTCATAAGAGCGCCGTATTTATAATAGTATTTTTTCTGCCCTACTATCTTACCGGATTCGTAATGGGCTTCCGATTCCAGCAGGCCGTCATCATAAAAAGTTTTAAAATCACCATCTATCACTCCGGCTTTATTGTAAAATACGGAGGCGATGTTACCGTTTTTATGGTAGGTCATATCGATCCCGTTTTTCTCTCCGTCCAGATAATTCAGCTCTTCGCGTATATTCCCGTCTTCGTAATAGGTCCTGGTAAATCCGCGCCTTTCACCCTTGATATAATCTTTCGCAGATTCGATGACGCCGCCCGGGTAATATATATACGATGTACCGATTATCGTATCCTGTTTGAATGTTTGATCTCTTTGGAGAAATCCGTCCCGGTCGAAATAGCGTGCAAAACCGTCTTTAAGTCCGTTCTTATAATGAACTTCTTCTTTCATAGTGCCGTTCGCGTAATATTTCCGCTCCGTTTTTTCCTCCTCTTCCTGCTTGCCTTTATAATCGTATTTGATCCTGTGGACAAGTTCTCCGTTCATGTAATCGTCTTTAACGCGAAGATTGCCGGCTTCATCAAAGATTTTCACTTCGCCCTCGAGCTTATCGTTCTTATAGTTCGCTTCAAGAGCGGCAATCCCGTTCTGGTAAAAGACTCTGGTAAGACCGTTCCTCTTCCCGCCGGAATAATTTTTCTCAACCTCTACCTTCCCGGATTTAAATAGACTTTGAGAGACTCCCTCGAGCTCATCGTTAACGTAACTCCACTTTCCTTCAAGCTCACCGGATTTGTAGTAAGTATACGTAGTATCCTGCAGCTTACCGCGAGAATAGTTTTGAACAGCCCAAAGCTCCCCCGTTTCGTAATACCATTTCGATATTCCCTGCTTATAGCCGTTAACGTAGTTCCATTCTATACTGAGAAGCCCGTCCTCGAAGTACCATTTCGATTTGCCGTTTTCCTTGCCATCTACAAAGTGCCATTCCTTCCACAAGTGACTGTCGGGATAATATTCATAATAAAGCCCGTTCAGCTTACCGTCTACGTACTGCCCTTTGGTCTTAACTACCCCGTCGGGGTAATAAGTATTCTTAACCACGGTATCCCTGGCACTCTGAGCCTGTACCGAAGTTATAGACAAAAGACATATAATTAAATAGATAATTTTTAACAGCCTAGACATAAGATGCGCCGGATGATTTCGATTTTTACGGTTCGAATTGATTTTTTTTTAATTTTAAATTTAAGATTATTTCGCGAGAAGAAAAATTCATAAAACTATACATTCTCGCAGCATTTATCTCTCGTTGATTTCCGGATTTTACTTAACAATATAAATTTTTAAATTGTATTAATATTCTAACATAAATTTCATGGAATAATGCATTCACACGGTCACAATAATCCCGGCGGAACAATTCGGAAAAATCTAATAATCTCGATCTTTTTAAATTCCATAATCGTAGCGGGAGAATTGATAGCGGGAATTTTCAGCAATAGCCTCGCTTTGATTTCCGACGCGCTGCACAATTTCGGCGACCTGCTTTCACTAATATTGAGTTTGGCCGCGGAGAAAATATCTCTGCGTAAGGCAACGCCGGGCAAGTCGTTCGGCTATATGCGCGCCGAGATAATCGTGGCTTTTATAAATTCCTCCGTCCTCGTGATAATCGGCGTCTATATTATTTACGAAGCGGTAGGACGCTTTGTTAATCCGGAACCGGTTGCAGCCTTATGGGTAATTATTGTGGCTTCTATAAGTTTCTTCGCAAACGCAATTTCAACATTTCTGCTTCACAAGAATTCTAAAGAAAATTTAAATGCGAAGGCGGCATATCTTCACCTATTCTTCGACTCACTTAACTCTCTGATGGTTGTTGTCGCGGGAATATTGATCTATTATTTCAACTGGTATTTTCTCGACCCTGCGTTTTCAATCGTAATTGGATTATTCATCATAAAAAGTGGCTGGGATGTAGTTCTGGAGACGGTTAACATATTAAATGAAGGTACTCCGAAGAATATCGATCTCGAAGAGGTTACGAAATTTGTTGCATCCTTCCCCGAGGTTAAAACTGTTCATCATATGCACATCTGGTCAATCTCTTCGAATTTCATAGCGCTTTCTGCGCATATAGTAGTTGAAGATCAGCTTATCAGCAAAGGCTATTTAATAATGGATAGAATCGAAAAAGAGCTTAAAAATAAATTCGGTATCAACCACCCTACGTTCCAGCTTGAAGCCGATCTCACCGGTGAGCAGAATAAAGTCTTAAATATTGAGGGGAAATCCGAGGCGGGGAATTAATTTATTTTGTCGCGAAGCCGGATTCTTCGATTAATTTTTTCGCTTTATCGGCGATCCTTCTGTTTTCGAACGATAGTCGAAACGTTCCGCCCCTGCCTTCTCTTATCTTTAAGAGCTCCATATCCTTGATATTGACATCGTTATTATAGAGCAGCGTGGTTAGCTTGCTTAGCACGCCGGGTTCATCCTTAACATATACAAAAACATCGGCAAGAGGATATATAAAGCCCTTCATGTTCTTGGGGATCTCGTCGCGGCGTCTGCCGGCATTGTTGAACATTTCCTCCAGGCGATCGATGTCGTCACACTCGAGGTATCCTTCAATGTTGTTCAGGTTCTTGTGGATCTTTTCGATCGCGGTTATGATCTCTTCGCGGTTAAGCTTGAAAATAGATTTCCACATTTCAAAATCGCTTGACGCAATTCTTGTCATATCCCTGAAGCCGCCGGCCGCGAAATCAAGATAGTTAACGTTGTCCTTTTGTTCCGAAGAGGCATTTACCAGAGCTACAGCCAAAAGCTGCGGCATGTGGCTCACCGAAGCGATCACTTTATCGTGGAGAAACGGATCGAGAAATCTGGGTCTTGCACCGAGGAATTCAATTATTTTGAGATAACCTTGAATGTTCTTGACGTTCTTAGCTTTTTCGGAAACGACGTATACAGCGTTCTCAAATAGCAGCGGATCGGAGTTCTCGTATCCGCCGGCCTCTTTTCCGGTCATGGGATGACCGCCGATATAATCACCTTTGCTTTTTAGCAGGCTCCACTTTTCCTCGAATATACCTTTGACGCCGCAAACGTCGGTAATTACCGCTCCCCTATTCATGTTCTGCGCAAGCTTTCCGAATGTACTAAGAGATAGTTCCGTGGGCAGGCAGAGAAAAATAAAATCTGATCCGGCTGCGTCTTCCGCCTCGGAAAGCGCTTGGTCTATAAATCCGTCCTTTAAGACTTTTTTTAATACGTTCTTCTTGTCGAATCCTTTTATAACGTACGGCGCGTTTTTACTCTTTAACGATTTAGCGATCGATCCGCCGATCAATCCCAATCCGATTATGGAAATCTCAGTCTTCTTCAATATTAATTTCGATGAATATGGTTGTTAAAAAAAATTGCACCTCTCAATTAATAAAAATCAAATTAATGAGAAGTGCGTATACTCATAAGTCGTCCGGCGGAAGAACCGGAGTCACATTGTTCTGCCGATAACATCAGCAATCAATTTTACCTGCTGCATAAGCTCGGCAAACTGGTCGGGCAGAAGCGCCTGGGGACCGTCGGACAGCGCCTTCTCGGGATCGTTATGAACCTCAACCATCAGACCGTCGGTTCCGGCGGCTACTGCCGCTCTGGCCATCGGAAGCACCTTGTCCCTTAAACCGGTTGCGTGCGAGGGATCGGCAATAACCGGCAGATGGCTTCTATTATGAACGACAGGGATTGCCGACAGATCGAACGTGTTCCTGGTGTACGTCTCGAAAGTTCTTATTCCCCTCTCGCACAGCATTACCTCTCGGTTGCCGCTCGATAAGATATATTCGGCCGACATAAGCCAGTCCTCTACCGTGGCGGCTAAACCTCTCTTCAGCATAATAGGCTTGGTGGTTTTGCCGAGTTCCCTAAGCAAAGAGAAGTTCTGCATGTTGCGGGCGCCGACCTGGAATATATCCGTATATTCGTTTATTAAGTCAATCTGCGCAGGTTCCATCACCTCGGTTATTACCAGCATGTTGTATTTATCGCCGGCTTTCCTGAGAAGCTTCAATCCTTCTTCGCCCAATCCCTGGAAAGAATACGGCGAAGTACGAGGCTTAAATGCGCCGCCTCTTAAAATTTTGGCGCCGGCTTTAGAAACAATTTCGGCAATAGTAAAGATCTGATCTTCGTTCTCAACGGAACAAGGTCCGGCCATCATTATAACCTCGTTCCCGCCGATGACTACATCCTTTATCTTTATCTCGGTATTATCTTTCTGAAAGCTTCTGCTTGCCAGTTTGAAAGGCTCGGTAATCCTGTACACTTCCGCCACACCGTCGAGTATCTTCACCTTTCTCGTATCGAAGTCGGGTTTTACGCCGATCGCACCGAGTACTATCTGCTCGACCCCCGTCGATTTATGCACCGCAAAACCGAAATCCTCCAAATGCTTTATCACGTTCTCTATTTGTTTATCGGATGCGTTTTTTTCTAATACTATTACCACATTTCTCTCCGTTAATAATAATTAATGAAAACTTTTTTCTCCCGCCTCCACGGCAAGATCTATGTGATCCTCTTTCGTCGGCACCGCGCAGGAGTAATTTGCACTGTACGCGCAGTAAGGATTGTATGCCTTGTTAAAATCTATCGTGTAGACAAAATTAGTATCGGGATTAAGATCGAAATCGAGATACCTGCCGACGCCGTAAGTTTGGCCGCCTGTAGTCTTATCGGTAAACCATATCGTATAATATTCTTTCCCGGCCGATGTGCCTCCCTTGTAAACATTCACCTTATAATCTTTATCTTTGTAATCGAATTTAACGTAACCGAACCTTATTATCTTCCTTGTCTCTCCCTTGGTGCCGAGTATCTCAACCGTATCCTGAGGATCGTAATAAAAGAGCCTGCTGTGAAATACGAATCCGGGATCTACGTCGTAATATTTAAGCGGTGAAAAGTGTGCTTTCGGGTCTCTGTTAAAAGGCGAATCGGGATCCCCTTTCATCTCATCGTTTTTCTCCTGCCTTAATTTTTCTACAGATGCTATGTACTTTTTTTGCTCGGGCGTATAATTCTTTCCGCATGATCCCAATAGAAGGGTCAAAAATAACGAAGAAAGAATTAAAGTGCTATTTAATATTTTACGACTCATCAATTACCTTCTTCTTCAATTCGTTCAGTTTGTTAAGCGCCTCAATTGGAGTAAGATTATCGATCTCCATGCCGCTGATCTCCCCTCTCAGCTTATCGTCTTTTATCTCAAATAAGCTGATCTGGTTTTCATCCTTGTGCATTTTCTTCATTTTTTCCTTACGTACTTCGTAAGGAGTGAGCTCCTTGCTCTCGAGATTCTGCAGAACTTCTTTCGCCCTGTTGGTAACGAACACCGGCAGCCCGGCCATCTGCGCGACCTGAATTCCGTAACTGTGATCCGCCTGGCCCTGGCTTACCTTATGGAGGAAGATAACCTTATCGTCGTACTCTCTTACCTCTACTTTGTAATTTTTAATTCTCGGAAATATCTCGGCCATTTCATTGAGCTCGTGATAATGAGTGGCGAAGAGAGTCTTGGCCGCCACATCGGGATTTTCGTGAAGATACTCCGTGATCGCCCAGGCGATGGAAATTCCGTCAAACGTGCTTGTGCCGCGCCCGACTTCATCCAAAAGAATAAGACTTTTTGAACTCGCGTTGTTGATGATGTTCGCGGCTTCCTGCATTTCTACCAGGAAAGTACTTTCACCGGCTGCTATGTTGTCACTTGCGCCTACCCTAGTGAATATCCTGTCAACTATTCCGATCTTAGCTTTCTTCGCCGGAACGAATGAGCCGATCTGCGCCAGCAGAACAATTAAACCTACCTGCCTCAAATAAACGGATTTACCTGCCATGTTGGGACCGGTTAAAATAACTATCTGATCGCTTGTGTTATCCATACGGCAGTTGTTGGATGTAAACTTTTCGCCGGGCGGTAGAATTCTCTCAACAACAGGATGGCGTCCTTCCTCTATTTCAAACGAGTCGTCTTCGGTAACTTCCGGTTTAACATAGTTGTACTGCTCGGCACATTCCGCGAACGATATAAAACAGTCGAGCATTGCTATAAGCCTGGCGTTCGCCTGGATCTTCTCTGCTTCGGCAGCCACCATAAGTCTTACTTCGTTGAAAAGCTGCGATTCGAGATCGTAGGTTTTTTCCTCCGCGTTGAGAATTTTGTCCTCGTAGTCTTTAAGCTCGGGAGTTATGAATCTCTCGGAATTCACCAAGGTCTGTTTGCGGATGTAATTCTCCGGCACCTTCTCTTTATGTGTATGGCTTACCTCGATGTAATAGCCGAACACCTTGTTGAAATTTACCTTCAGCGACGAGATGCCGGTCTTTTCTCGCTCAGATTTCTGCAGCCTAGCAATCCAGTCCTTACCGTTAATGGATACATCACGAAGATCATCCAGTTCCGGACTAAAACCGTTCTTTATCACTCCGCCGTCCGCAAGATTTAAAGGCGGAGAATCAACAATAGCGTTCTCTATCTTTTCAACTAGGCTTAACTCGGGAGAAAGATTTTCACCTATCTGCCGGAGAGTATCTACTTTTGTGTTTGAAAGGTATCGTTTTATCGCGGGTATTTTTTTAAGCGATGACTTAACCGCTACAATTTCCCTCGGGTTTGCCCGGCCCGTGCAGACTTTTGAAATCAGTCTTTCGAGGTCGCCTATTTCTTTAAGCTCTTCAATAATATTCCTGCGCAGTGCTTTATTCAATACAAGCTCATTTACACTTTCGAGGCGTTTATTTATTAGCTCTAGTTTGATGAGCGGCGCGGTTATCCATTTTTTCAGCAGCCGCCCTCCCATCGCCGTTTCGGTCTTATCGAGTATCTCTATAAGCGAGCCTTCGCGCCCGCCGTCCTGCATGGAAAACGTTATCTCGAGGTTTCTCTTCGTGGAAAAATCGAGCGCCATATACTCGGAAGGATTATAAGCCGATATTTTGTTTAAATGAGAAAGGTTCGCCTTCTGAGTTTCCTGAAGGTAGTTTAAAACAACACCGGAGGCTATTATTCCCGGTGTAAAGTTCTCAATTCCGAAACCTTTTAGGTTAACCGTCTTGAACTGCATTATCAGCAGATCCTTTGCGTACTCAAAGTTGAAGATCCAGTCGTCCATCTTGGTTACCCTAATATCGGGATTAACCCTTCTTATAATCTCATTGAATCTGTCTTTGTCTCTTTTTTGCACGAGCAATTCCGCCGGAGATATTGTTTCAATCTGCTCGCGCACAAGTTTAGCAGGGACTTCATAAACGTAGAACTCGCCGGTAGAAATATCGCAGAATGAAACTCCGGCAATATCATCCTTAATACAAAATGCCATCAGGTAATTATTTTTCTTATGATCCAGCAGCTTATCGCTGAAAGCGACACCTGGAGTTACTACCTCGATTACGTCTCTCTTCACAATACCCTTTGCGAACTTCGGGTTTTCTATCTGCTCGCATACCGCCACCCTGTATCCCGCTCTAACGAGTTTAGGAAGATAAGTATCTATGGCGTGATGCGGAAAGCCGGCAAGCGGAACATCTTCAGCTGCGCCGCTTGCCCGTTTGGTCAGAGTTATTCCAAGTACTTTTGCGGCGATTTTCGCGTCTTCCTCAAAAGTCTCAAAAAAGTCACCCATCCTAAACAGAAGAATCGTGTCCGGATACGATGCTTTAATCTTGCTGTACTGCGCCATTAAGGGAGTTTGTTGCATAGGTCCTAAGAAAATTAGACATTCAAAATACCTTAATATGAAAATAATATCAATGCGCTTAGCAGGTTAAATGTCCTCTTTTCCTCTCGTTTTTTGCAATTTTTGAAGCACGGCGCAATAATTATTATTTCTTTTCGATTATTATTCATGGGTACGATTGGATTATTCTTGAAATGAAAGACGGATTTGATATATTTGAAATCTGAAATTTTTGATGCTGAATCGTAAAATAGCGCTATTAACATTGTAAATACGGGATAATATCTTGAAGGAAGAATATCATAAATGGAGGGCTCAGTACCTAGACCGGGATTTCGAGCTCCTCGTATTCGGGCATGATGGACTTCCCGTAATCTTATTTCCCCCGGCAAAAGCCAGGTTTTACGAAGCTAAAGATAACGGTTTAATTGCCGCAGCTGCGGAGCAGATCGAATCGGGACAGATAAAGATCTATTGTCCCGATACAGCCGATGCTGACAGCTGGTTCGATTTCAACATTCATCCCGCCGAAAGAGCCCGCAGGTATTTAGGTTATGAGAACGTGATACTATATGATATTCTTAATTTCGCACGGCACGAAACCGGGCGCGAAAAAGCATGTCTTGCAGGCTGCGGCTTCGGAGCTTACCACGCAGCAAACTTCGCGTTTAAACATCCCGATCTTATCTGCTCAATAATCTCAATGGGCGGCACGTTCGACATCAAACCTTACATCTTCGGGTACTACGACGACAACTGCTATTTCAACAATCCGCCCGACTATCTTCCCGGACTGAATGATCCCTGGTACATCGAAAAATTCAGAGAAATGGATATATTTTTCGGCACGGGTGAGTTTGATGATGATCTACGTGAAAACAAAAATATTTCCTCAGTGCTGAGTCAAAAGAACATCGATCATCGTCTTGATATTAAAGGAAACGCCGATAATGGTTGGTACAGGTGGAAGCAAATGTTCCCCGAATACCTTTCCAGGATTTTGCAAACCCCGGCTCATCTTCACTAGTAAAATTTTCTTAAAATCACGAAAAAAATGTGAAAAGGCTCATAAATCGGCTTTATTCATCAAATAAATGTGTAAAAATGCTCGTTTTCTCAAATTTTCATTTAAGTTTTATTATATTATTTTTAATCAACTGATATTCGAAATATTAATGAAATGTAAATATGAAGATAATTTCAGGCGGTAAAAAATTACCGGCCGGTAAAATCAAACTAAAGCTCGATTTTCATGTTTCCAGGGAAGCAAGGAAGAAATACAAAATAAATTCTTCATTGTATTCTCTATACGGAAGCCTGATAATATCCGATTTCTCCAAAGCACGCGAAGTCGCTTCCCAGATCAATAAAAAAAGAAAAGAAAACGGGGAAGAAAACGCTACGGTTACCGCGGGTGAAATAAATGCGCTCGGACTTCTGCACGAAATTTTTCATTACCTCATCAGACTTTATGAAGACGAAATAAATCCCAAAGTTTTTGAGAAAGAGCTAAAGTATTTAAGCTCAAACATGGGAGATAATAATCTTGAAGGCCTGATGAACGGATTTATCGGCCGGTTCCCGTCTCCGGAAGTTTATGCGGGAAGAATGTCTGCGGAAGATTATAAGAAAGGTTATTCGGAAAACAAGTCGAACAGAGAAATTATAGTCGAAGAATTAATTCTGCTTTATCTTCAGAATAATAATCCCGCCGCACTTCGCTTAAAAGAATTATTTACCGACTTCGAGCTTTCTCAGGAAACCGAATATCTTAAAATGATTGATTACTCGGAGAAGTTTTTTATTGAACAGACTCCGATCGGTCCGGAGAATCTTCCGCTTATCCAGTTCCTCAGAATGCCGATAATCAGCAGTCCGCACAGCATTGAGGGTCAGCTTGACTATATAATCAAAAAGTGGGGAGTTTACATCTACGAAAAATTCGGCAAGAGACTTTTAAGCGGGAAAGATCTTATAGCCGAAGATTTAAAGTTATTTATGCAGGATGCTGGAGGAGTAAAACCTACTCCCCCCGTTCCCTTTTATGATAGCGATTATCTTAATAAGCTTAAAGCAAAGCTCACTGCAGGCGGCAAGCTTACGAAGGACGAAGAAGCATATTATTATTCCGAGATAGAAAAGTTTACAGCGGACACGGACTGGATGCCGAAAGTTGTAATGATAGCGAAGAACATCTTCGTCTGGCTGGATCAGCTTTCTAAAAAATACGGCAGGCACATAAAAACTCTCGACCAGATTCCCGACGAGGAGCTGAACATGCTTGCGGAATGGAATTTTAATTCACTTTGGCTGATTGGGCTCTGGGAGAGAAGCAGCGCCTCAAGAAAGATAAAACAACTTACCGGGAACCCGGAAGCAGCCGCTTCCGCTTATTCGCTGTACGACTATGTAGTTGCAGCCGAGCTGGGCGGTGAAAGCGCTTTCGAAAACCTTAAGCACCGCGCCGCACAGAGAGGGATAAAGCTCGCAAGCGATATGGTGCCAAATCATACCGGGATTTTTTCCAGATGGGTAATCGATAAGCCGGATTATTATATCTATGCCGATCGTCCCCCCTTCCCCGGCTATACATTTAACGGTCCGAATCTCTCCGATGACGATCGGGTTCAGGTAAGGATAGAAGATAAATATTACTCCCGTGAAGACGCTGCGGTGGTCTTTGAGAGAAAGGATTCTCATACCGGATCGGTCAAATATATATATCACGGCAACGACGGCACGCATATGCCGTGGAACGACACCGCGCAGCTTAATCTGTTAAACCCGGAAACACGCGAATCGTTGATACAAACCATAATGCACGTCGCGCGGAAAACCCCTATCATCCGATTCGACGCGGCCATGACGCTTTCGAAAAAACATTATCAGCGTCTCTGGTTTCCGCAGCCTGGCACCGGCGGCGCAATCCCTTCAAGATCGGATTACGCTATGTCAATTCAAGAATTCAATAACGTGATGAAGGAAGAATTCTGGCGGGAGGTTGTAGACAGGATAAACACCGAGTTGCCGGACACCCTTCTTCTCGCGGAAGCATTCTGGCTGATGGAAGGTTACTTCGTGAGAACTCTGGGTATGCACAGAGTTTATAACAGCGCGTTTATGCATATGCTGATGAAGGAAGAAAACAACAAGTTCAGGCAATTGATAAAAAATACTCTCGAATTTAATCCGGAAATACTTAAGCGCTACGTTAACTTCATGAGCAACCCGGATGAAGAAACCGCAGTAAACCAGTTCGGCAAGGGTGATAAATATTTCGGCGTTGCGGTTATGATGGTAACGCTCCCCGGACTTCCCATGTTTGCGCACGGACAGGTGGAAGGCTATTCGGAGAAATACGGAATGGAGTACAAGCGCGCGTATTACAATGAATTTCCCGATGAGCATCTTGTTAACAGGCATAAAGCCGAGATATTTCCTTTAATGAGGAAGCGTCGCCTATTCAGTCAGGTCGCGCATTTCGAACTTTACGATTTCATTGATAATTACGGAAACATAAACGAAAATGTTTTCGCCTTCACCAACCGGTCCGGCGATGAGAAAACTTTGGTCCTTTACAATAATTCATATAATGAAACAAAAGGAACAATTAATTATTCGGCCGGAAGAATACGGGGAAACGGTTCTGATATTACAGGAGCAAAACTGGCGGAATCGCTGAACATTAAACACGATCCTCAATATTTTTACGTATTCACCGAACAAAAAACTAATTTAAAATTTATTTTCTCCGGTGCAGAAATAAACGACGACGGAATGTTCTTCGGTTTGGACGGGTACGAATTTAAAGTCTTTACGGAAATCCGCGAGATATTCGATTCGCACGGCATATACAAATCTCTTAAAGACACACTCGCCGGCGGAGGCACTTACTCAATCGAGGAAGCAACACAGATGCTGAGATTAAAACCTCTTCACGATTCATTGTGGAAATTATCGGAGGACTGTGTTATAAATCAGTTAAATGAATATTTGAACGGGAGCTTGGATAATAAAGACAATATCGCAGAACTTGAGGTCGAACTGAATTTGATATCCTCATCGCTGAACAGCATTCTGTATGAGATAAATAAAACCGGTAATTTTAATATCGACAGGATTAAAGCCGTGAAAGAGTTTCTTACGGAAACGGCAACTCTAAAAGACATATCGGAATTAATCGAAAAGAAAACCGCATTAAAATCATGCCCTAAATGGTTAACCTCGGCTGCCGATGATTTGAAAATTTTAAAGGTGAAAAACAAACATGATATTTCTCTTCTTCTATATGTGTTCTTATTCGGCAGCGTGAACTTACAAATTGGAAACGGTCCGGATATTTTTGCGGATTTAATGCTCGACGGCGTATTAGCTGAAATCATCAAACACAGAAAGCTCGGCGGCGGCGATCCGCAGAATATTAACCTCTTACAATTTCTTTCTTCGGCAAAAAGAATGCGGCTTTTCGGCAGCGATCTCTTCGATGTTGAAAAACCTGTCAAAGGAAAGAAGAAACAGACGGCAAAAAAAGACGTTAAATCATCGTCGGATTCTACTTTAATAACGAAATTACTGGATGATAAAGAAATCGGTAATTATCTGAATGTTAACGAATACGAAGGCGTAATATATTATTCCAAAGAGAAATTTGAGAATTTAATTGACTGGCTGTTTTCAATGTACAATTTATACGAAGCGGGAAAACAGGAAATTAAGCCGGTTAAAAAAGGGCCGAAAAAAGAGAGTGCCGGAAATCTGCCTCGAAAATTCGATGACAAAAAATTCCTGGCGGGACTAAGGTCATCTCACAAATACTTCATTGAACTCAAAGCGGCGTCGGATAAATCAGGTTACAAAATCGATCTTTTAAAAGATCTTATTTCCGGAAAGAAAGTATAAATAAAAAAAGGATGTGGCCATCCGCTGGCACATCCTTTTAATTTCTTTAATCGGATTTCTATCCTAAGCCGTAAACTCGTCTTTTAGTTCGAACAGATTCCCATTTAAATCCTTAACCGCGGGCGCGTGAAGCGATACTCCCTGCGCGTCCTTCAACCCGGAAGGATTATCGTAAGAATGCTGTCCGGAAAATACGATGAACACCCATACCAAAACGAGCGCGACTAATACCGTACCGATAATTAAAAACAGCAGCGGCGGATTATTCTTCTCCGGTTCTTCGGGCATAATTTACCTCTCAAATTAAAACAAACAATTCTAGTGGAATGGTTCAAATATAAATATTCCGAATGCTATTAATCCATTAAATCTGCTGCTTTGATCAATAAATATTTTTAGAATGATTCTCCTCACATCAATCAATTAGACCAAAATTTTAATTAGTTTTGATGTATTGAAGTGCGGCGTCGGCACAGTTTTCACCGTCGATCGCGGCCGATACAATGCCGCCCGCGTAGCCTGCACCTTCCCCGCTCGGGAATAATCCGCCGATTTCTTCGTGCATAAAAGTATCCCGGTTCCTCGGTATTCTTACGGGCGAGCTCGTGCGGCTTTCGGCGGCCACTATCTGCGCTTCTTCGCTAATGTATCCTTTCATCTTTTTATTGAAGACGTGCAGAGCTTTTTTTAGTCTCGCCGAAATAAATGAAGGTAGAACTTCATGAAGCGGTGCGGAAGTGAGCCCTGGAATATACGATGTTCCCGGAAGTGTGTCTGATAATTTGTCCTTTAAAAAATCGGTTACCCTCTGTGCCGGCGCGCTCTGTGTCTTGCCGGCAAGTTCGAAGGAAAGTTTCTCGAGTTCCATTTGCAGCATCAGGCCGGCAAGGGGTCCGTGCTCCGAATATTTTTTCCAATCATTTTCCGCTACAGAAACCACAAACCCGGAATTAGCGTAAGGCGAATCGCGTTTTGAGAGCGACATGCCGTTCACGACTATCTCACCGGGTGCAGTCGCCGTAGGTACGATAATCCCTCCGGGACACATACAGAAGGAGTACACTCCCTTCCCGTCTATCTCGCACGCAAGCGTATAACTTGCGGCGGGGAGATTTTCATTTTTTTCTTTTGTATGATATTGCATCTCGTTTATAAGCGGCTGGGGGTGTTCTATCCTTACGCCCATAGCGAAAGGTTTTGCTTCAATTTTAATGTTTTTATTCTGCAGGAGATGATAAATATCTCTGGCTGAATGTCCGGTCGCGAGAATTACGGCATCACCAATAAACTCTTCCGAATCATTTACGATTGCACCCTTGATCTTATTCTCTTCGATTATGAAATCGGTAACTCTTGAGTTGTAGTGAATTTCCCCGCCGCATTTAAGGATGGTATCGCGTATCGCTGCAACTACGCCGGGAAGCTTATTAGAGCCGATGTGCGGGTGCGCGTCAATCATAATATCTTGGTGCGCGCCGTGCTGTACGAGTATCTTTAATACCTTATCTACGTTCCCTCTTTTTGTGGCCCTGGTATAAAGCTTGCCGTCGCTGTAAGCGCCTGCGCCCCCTTCTCCGAAACAGTAATTAGAGTCGGGATTTACCGTATGATCCTGCTGGATAGCTTTTAAATCCCTGCGTCGCGTCTGAACGTCTTTCCCCCTCTCTATGACGACAGGCTTTATACCCAGCTCGATCAATCTTAGGGCGGCGAACATGCCCGCGGGTCCGAAGCCTACAATTATAACCTTCCCGCCCGCGCCGACCGGTTTGTACTTTATATCCGGATTTTCTTCTCCGGGAGTTTCGTTGATATAGACATCGACAAGTATGCGGTAAACCGGGCGCCGGCTGCGTGCGTCGATCGATCTTCTTAGCTGCTTTACTGCGGTAACGTCGGCGGTTTCCACCCTAAGTTTCTGCGCCGCGTATGTGTAGATAATGGTGCTGTTATCAATGTATTCAGGCGGTACGACTATTTCTATCTGCTTTTTCATGTATGTCCTCTATTTATGAGGAAGGTTATTGGACGAAACACATTAATTGTGCTTCATATATTTAATTTTGAATTAGGTAAGGATATATTTTAAAAAACGCCCTTGTATCTTCCGCCGTCGACGTTGACGGTATTCCCGGTAATGTAGCTCGCTTGTTTAGATGCGAGGAACACTGTTACGGAGGCTATTTCCTCCGGACTTCCGAGGCGGTTCATCGGTATATCCTTTGCCATATCTACTAGAATTTCTTCGTGAGAACCGCCGGATAATTTTGCTCTGTGTACGGCAAGATCGTACAGCCTGTTGGTAAGTGTGTATCCGGGCGCGACATTGTTTACGGTGATGTTATATTTAGCGATTTCATTGCTTAAAGTTTTAGCGAAT
Source organism: uncultured Bacteroidota bacterium (assembly GCA_963787005.1). Lineage (GTDB taxonomy): Bacteria > Bacteroidota > Ignavibacteria > Ignavibacteriales > Ignavibacteriaceae > FEN-1297. The sequence continues at coordinate 30,131 of CAWBBX010000099.1, read as the reverse complement.
CCCGTCAGTCCGTTCCTTAATGAATTCGAAAGCATAAGGTTGTCAATAGGTTGTTTCACGGCCACGGAAGTAATATTTATGATCCTGCCCCACTCTTTTATTATCATATCGGGCACAACGAGGTTGCAGAATCTTATCGCGCTCATCAGCACCTGATCGAAGGCCGACTGCCATTCAGCGTCATTCAGCTGCTGAAATGTTCCGGGATTAGGTCCGCCGCAGTTGTTTACCAGAATATCTACCTCTCCTAATTCTTTGACCACACTATTAACGGTGTTCTCAATATCTTTTGTCTTATTCAAATCACAGACGCACCACATCGGCTCGGTTCCGTATTTCTTTTTTATATCGGAAGCTGTCTTCAATAACTCATCCTTATCCCTGGAACATATCGCGACTTTGCTTCCTTCGGCGGTAAGAGATTCCGCGACCGCGCGTCCTATTCCTTTGCTGGATGCGGTTACTAAAGCTGTTTTCCCTTTTATCCCGAAATCCATTTTCCTCTACTCCTTTCATTATGTAATTACGGGTACATATTTGTCCGTCCGGTAAGACAAATATATGCAACTTTAGGATAAATTTTAAGAGGATAAAACGGATTGCTTCCCGGGATCACTTGTAATGTTTTCGTTATTGTAAAATTTTGGTAAGTAGACATGAATCAGTAGACTGTAGACAGAATAAAAAAAGCTAACTTAAAGTATTAGGAAAAAACATATAATGCTGTTATTCTGTCTTCTGTCTCCTAATTCTACTTCTCCGCTTCACCCGTCTTCGATTCATTAACTATCTCGCTCGTATCCATAGCGATCACGAGTTCTTCGTTGGTCGGGATACGAAGGACAGCGACTCTTGAAGAATCCTTCGAAAGATTTTCTTCCTTGTTTTTATTTTTCTCTTCGTCGAGCTCTATTCCGAGAAACTCCATATCTCTGCAAACCTCTGCCCTGACCTCGGCGGAATTCTCGCCGATACCGCCTGTGAACACAACCGCATCGAGTCCGCCCATCGCGGCGGCGTATGCTCCGAGATACTTTTTTATCCTATAGCAGAAAACGTCAAAAGCGTACTTGGCTCTTTTGTGCCCGTCCTTGGCCGCCGCTATTATTTCTCTCATATCGCTGCTCTCGCCGCTTAAACCGATGAGACCGCTGTGTTTGTTTAACAGTGTTCCGGCCTCGTGAAGCGAGAGTCCTTCTTTCCCCATTATATAAAGAATAAGGGAAGGATCAAGATCACCGCTCCTCGTACCCATTATGAGTCCTTCAAGCGGAGTGAATCCCATCGTTGTATCGACAGATTTACCCTTATCGATTGCAGCCATACTGCATCCGTTACCGAGATGTGCGGTAACGATCTTCATATCTTCCAGCTTCTTCCCTAGTATCTGCGAAGCTTTCCCGGATACGAATAAATGGGATGTTCCGTGAAAACCGTATTTTCTAATTTTATATTTCTTATAAAGCTCGTACGGGATGCCGTATAAGAATGCTTTCGGCGGCATCTTAGTATGGAAAGCCGTATCAAACACGGCAACCTGCGGCGTGTCCGGCATAATTCTCTTCACTGCCTGGATACCTTTGATGTTAGGCGGATTGTGAAGAGGAGCAAGTTCTATATTGTCCTGCAAAACCTTAATTACCTCGTCGGTTATGAGAACCGATCCGAAGAAGGTCTCACCGCCGTGAACAACGCGGTGTCCCACGGCATCAATATCCGACTTATCGTCGATTACACCGTGGTTCTTACTGAGCATAACGCCGAGAACATATTCTATGGCAATGCTGTGGTCGAGTATCTCACCCACTATTTTTATTCCGTCACCGTCGTAGCGGTTGTGCGAAAGTACAGCGCTGCTCATTCCTATTCGCTCCACAACGCCTTTCGCAAGTGCCACTTTATCTTTCGTATCGATAAACTGATATTTAATTGATGAGCTTCCGCAATTAAGAACCAATATTTTCATAATAAATTCGTTTCCTTTTTCTTCGATATAAAATATATTTTAAATAAGTTTGGCCCGATGCAATATTCCCTCACACATTTATGCACGCATGAGATCATAAATTTGTGCAATAAATCTGCTCCTAGTTATTACAGCCGTTTATACTATCTTCCCGTTCTCGTCGTACTTATAAAATCCTTCTCCGGTTTTCTTGCCAAGCTTTCTTTCGCGGACAAGCTTCCTCAAAATAGGGCACGCGCGGTATCTCGGCTCGCCGAGTGTTTTCCACAGAGTCTCCATCCAGGCCAGAACTTCATCGAGCCCCATCATATCTGCCATTTCGAGTGGACCGTACTGAAAATTATAACCAAGCTTCATCGCCGTATCAATATCTTTGGCTGTCGCTACACCTTCTAAAAGAATGTACATAGCTTCGTTAAGAAGAGGAACGATCGCGCGTGTTGTAACAAATCCGGGGTACTCGTAAACCTCAACAGGAGTTTTACCTATCTTCGCCGCAAATGATTTTACTATCTCTACCGTCTCATTTGATGTGTGAAGACATTTTACAATTTCCACCAAAGGTATCTTCGGTACGGGATTAAGGAAATGCATACCTATTATCTTGTCCTGCCTCGTAGTTGTTTCCGCCAGTTTGGTAAGGCTTAAAGTAGATGTGTTCGATACAAAAATAGTTTCCTTCTTGGCCATTTTATCTAGCTGCACAAATATAGACTTCTTAAGCTCAAAATTCTCATCGACCGCTTCGATTATAAGTTCGCAGCCTTTTATGTTTTCTAAATCCAACTCCCATTTTATGCGGCTAAGGATGGATTTCTTCTCCGACTGTGTTATCGACCAGCGTTTTATTTCCCTGTCTATCGATTCGGTCAGGCTCTGCTTTGCGCGGCTTAAATTTTCCTCGCTTTTTTCGATTACCAGCACTTCCATTCCCGACGCGGCTATCGTGTGCGCAATTCCCTGTCCCATTACTCCGGCGCCTATAATCGCAACGTTATTTATGTATCCGTTCTCCTTATCTGCTACCTTTGTTTTACTCAGCAAATCTTCTAATTTAATATTCTGATCCTGCATAATTATAAAAATCCTCACATGTAAATTTTTAAAAAATCAACCCGGAATTGCTTTACAGAAATCCGGGATTATAAGACCTAGATTTGTTGCTAATTATCAAGTCATTATTTCACAGTATTTTACGCAAATTATGTGCCAATTGATATTATAATATTAATATTTTTATTTAGTTCTAAAACCCCGGAGTTGCCAAAGTTTCAACTGTTATGTTGAATAATTCAATAATAATAAACGGAGTAATATTTTGCAATTATTACCCCTCTTTGAATATGATCGATAATCGCATGAAATAAAAATCGCAGGAATTGAGGATTCTAAATTGCAGATATGAATCTGAAAGTTTACTTATTCATCAGAATTACGAGGAGAATTATTGCCCACTCTTGGAAATAAAATTCTCAATTATGACACAACCATCAAGTGCCCGCGTCAAAGGCTCCATTGCCCGCGCAACGGTTAGGACAATCGAACCGGATAATTACGGCCGTTTAAAAGTCTTTTTTATTGAAGACCCACAGAGACGCGCCAATCATCACAAGAAGGAAAAGAAAGGATGTTAGGATCGGACTGTAACTTTCAATTCCTCTTCCGGTAGCAAGCCCAATAGTAGTGCTTCCCATTAATTCGGATGTATTCGGTATGATATAGTAAAATCCTTTAATAACCGTCCTCCAAAACTCACTCGAGATGAGGAGCGACAGCCTGCCGTTTAAGGCGCTGAGCCCGGGACTTAGAATCAGGAAGATAAAATACGCCATCATCATCCCGAACGTTGAGCTCTTAGTTAAAACGCCGAACAGAACTATCATCGAGTAAAGCACTGCAAAGGTAAATGTGACCGTTAATATCGTTGTAAGGAAATTTAAATCCCAATTTGAAAATTTTAATGAAATGATGAGCCAGACGCCGATTATCAGGAAAGCGATATTTAGAAATACAACCAGCAGCCCGCCTAAATATTTACCGAGCAGAAGCTGAACCCTGGATACGGGTTTTGAGAGAAGAAGATCGATATTACCTTTTTCGAGCATGATCGGGATAAAGCTCGCGCTAGCGAAAATAGCAAGCAGCAACCCTAATCCTGACAGCGGCGCTACAATCAGAAGTTCCAGTCCATTAATAACATTTCCCATCGACGCGTCGCCCGCGCCTTTCTGCATATTCGATAATATTGATACGGTGTCCGACATACTGAAAATTAATGCCATCAGTAAAAGGACAAGAACCGAGATTGAGATAAAGAATATAAACACTTTTCTCGCCATAGCTTCTCTTAAAGTGTAGACTGTTATTACCCAAATATTTTTCATGCCCTTCCCCCTTTTTCCGCATCGCTGATGAGAGAAATGAAAAGATCCTCTAGAGTGCTCTTCTGAGCCTGCATTTCCTTTATAACTACTCCTTTGCTTCTTAACGTATCCATCAAATTGTTGAGCAGGCGTATATCGGAAACCTTCACAATGTAAGAATCCTGCGAAAGCTTAGAAATCATAATTTCCCCTGTAGCATACGATTCAAGCGGAGGATCGACTGTTCCGTCAAGTACAAGCTTATACTCCTCTTTCTTTTCGGTGAGTTCCTTAACAGAGCCTTCTTTAATAAGGTTTCCCTTGTTAAGGATTCCCACCCTGTCTGTTATCATCTCAACTTCCGAAAGAAGATGGCTGTTGAGGAAAATAGTCCTCGACCTATTTTTTAATTCAAGGAGAATATCCCGGATTTCTTTTCTTCCAATCGGATCAACGCCGTCTGTCGGCTCATCGAGGAAAATTAAATCGGGATCGTTCAGCAGAGCCTGCGCCAAACCAAGCCGCTGCATCATTCCTTTAGAATAATTTTTTACTTTTGTCTTTTTCCATTTGGTAAGATTAACAAGTTCCAGGAGTTCGTCTATCTTGTTCTTAAGATGCAGCCCCTGCATCCCGCTTAGCCTTCCGAAAAAATTCAGCACGCCTCCGCCGCTTAGATAAGGCGGATACTTATGATTTTCGGGCAAGTACCCGATCCTATTCTTAATTTTGTATGTATTTATGTTGTGGCCCAGTATTTTTGCCGTACCGGAAGTGGGAAATGTTATTCCTAGCAGCAGTTTAACCAACGTTGTTTTGCCGGCCCCGTTCGGTCCCAGCAAGCCGAATATCATACCAGGTTCTATGTTAATACTCAGCCCTTGCAGTGCCTCAACACGATTTTTTCCGAAAGAGGAAGAGTAGACTTTCCTAAGAGCGTTTGTCTCTATAACAGACATTATTCTCCCTTTATAATTGTTGAATCTAATTGACTAAATATAGTAAAAATAAGGCGGAAAGATTCAAAGTACGGCGTGATAAACGGTAATTTATTATTGATGACCGGCGAAGATTAAGTCATTATCAGCAAATATTTTTGATTATTTCCCGGATGAAACTGAAGGTAATAAATATGCACAATTATCTCCGATCTCAAAATTTATAAATGATCCATGCTTGCAGCAGATTAATAAAACTTAACCCGATTTTTTATATCTTTGCTTTGATCAATCAATTTTAAGACACGATGCATTCGGAACAAGCGCTTTCAAAATATTTTGGTTTCACTTCCTTCAGGCAGAACCAGAAGGAAATTATCGATTCAATTCTGCACGGCGAGAATACGATTGCGGTTCTCCCCACCGGTGCGGGGAAATCACTCTGCTACCAGGTGCCCGCGTTGATATCGGAAAATTTCTCCATCGTCATCTCCCCTCTTATCGCTCTAATGAAAGACCAGGTAGATTCTATAAACAAAACGGATGAGATAGCCGCGTTCATCAACAGCACAATGACTTTTACGGAAGCCGAGGACGTGCTTCAGAAGATAGCCTACGGAAAGCTCAAGCTGCTATACATAGCTCCGGAAAGACTGGAGAATTTATCTTTCGCAGACAGAATTAAATCTTTAAATCCTGCGTTCCTTTTCGTTGACGAAGCACACTGCATAAGCGAATGGGGACACAACTTCAGGCCCAGCTACAGAAAGATAAAAGAATTTATCGATTACGCCGGCATAAAAAAAATTTCCGCATTTACAGCAACCGCAACACCCGAAGTGATAACAGATATAGGCGTGCAACTCGGGCTATCGTCGCCCAATATATTCGTCCGGGGATTCGAAAGAGATAACCTGCACCTCAGTGTTATACACGCGCGAAGGAAAAAGGAGAAATGCCTCGAATTAATTTCGCAATTTAAAACTCCGGCTATAATTTATACTTCATCCAGAAAAAAAGCGGAAGAAGTAACCGAGTACTTGACTCTAAACAGGATCGGCTGCGCTTTTTATCACGCCGGACTTCGAAGCGAGGAAAGAAAGAAGATACAGGAAGACTTCATCGAGGGCAGGCTGCCCGTCATCGCGGCAACAAACGCGTTCGGGATGGGAATCGATAAAAAGGATATAAGGCTTATCGTCCATTATAACATGCCGGGCTCGATTGAAAATTATTACCAGGAGATCGGCCGCGCCGGAAGGGACGGAAAGCCATCCTATGCTTTCCTTTTGTTCCACGAGAATGATATAAATATTCAAAATTTCTTTCTAGTAAATTCGCATCCCGATAAGGGAATGATCCAGTCTATATATGAAGGGATTTGTGATTTCGGAAGGGTCGCCGAGGGCAATTTCGATAATAAGGAAATACCTGTTAATACAGAGTTCCTTTCCGCGTACGCAAAAAGAGAACTTAATAAAGGATTGTTGTACTCCGTTCTCAGAATATTGGAGAACGCCGGATATTTGAAGATCGTTTCCGAATACGAGAAGAAGACCTCTGTTCAAATAAACTTGCCCAAAGATAAATTGAAAGAGTTCACTAAAAGCTCCGCAAAAGAATTACTGAGAGAGACCGTTCTCGCTCTTTTGCGCGAATACGGCAGCAATATATTCGGAGGCAGAGTTAATATTTCATTGTCCGCGCTTTCGTCATCAACAGGACTAAATCCGGCGGAGCTTGAAGAAAGCTTAATCACCCTCGATAACATAGGAATAATAGATTTTAACGTTCCTCTGACGGTAGATTCGATTATGCTGACCGCTCCCCGCGTTCCTGCCGAAAGAATAAGACTGGACTATAAAGGTATAAATGAAAGTTTCCTCAGGCAGCAGAAAAAAATCGATACGATGGTGGAATATTCGCACACAGACGACTGCAGGTTTCGATTTATTTTAAAGTACTTCGGCGAAGAAGTTGAAGGATATAAGTGCGGGAAGTGCGATAACTGCTCGTCCGGCGAAAAGATTCCCGCGCTTTCCGCGGGTTATTTAACCGAAATAATTCTGCGTACAGTCGCGGAAACTGAACTGAAGTTTACCGAGGCTAATTTAATATCTATTCTAACCGGAAAATCAAGAATCGATGAGCAAAAGTCCGTCGATACTTTCGGAAGCTGCAGTAATTACGCCAAGAACGAACTTTTGACAGTATTCTACGATACCGTATCCAAAGGCATGCTCGTTAAAAACACCGCGGCGCAGAATAAGCTGGACATCACGGCCAAAGGACTCGAATATCTACGCGAACACGGAGTTCAAACTACCGCTCCAGTTAAATCACCCCATTACGAGACTGACCTGGAATTGTTCAATCTCTTGAGAGAAGCGAGGTCAAAAGCCGCAAAACGATTCTTGCAAAGCGGCAGTATAATTTGTCCCGACGTTACCTTGAGAGAGATCATAGCAAAAGTCCCCGTAAACAAGGAGGACCTACTGGCCCTGCCCGGATTCAGCCAAAGGATGTTCAATAAAGTAGGAAATGATTTTCTTGAAATAATACGCAGCTACGGGAAGAACGAGGGAGAAGCGACAGAAGTTCAAAAAAAGACGATGCCTTCCAACATAAAAGAGACATATTCTCTTCTCGTTAAGGGATATAAATTAAAAGATATAGCCTCGCTCAGAAAATTGTCGGAAGCGGTTATATCTATGCAGATAGAGACAATTCTGGAATACGAACCGGGGGCTGATATAGGCAGTCTATTTGATAATGATCTACTCGAGAAGATATTTGATGAAATTCGCAAAGGTTACGTCGATCTTAAAGATCTCAAAAGCAGGCTTCCCGTCGAAGTAACTTATCCGCAGATAAGAATAGCCGCTGCGAAGTTTAAATTCGCTTCTCCTTCTTTTTCGACCGGTCCCTCAGGCCTTCGACATACTTAATAGTTTTGTCGAAGAATTTCTCCCATCTTTGGGGATTGGAATTATAGTAACTCAAAGTGCTGTCGTACAGAGCCGGCGTAACATCGTAACGATTGAACACCTTACTTTTTATTTCATCAATTTGATTTTTATTCGCGTTCGCCGTGTCCTGCGCTATTACGATATCGGTATATATTTTAACGAATTTATCTTCATCTATCCTCCGGGAATGCGAACATCCTTCGATAAATAAGGACGGCAGCAGTACGGACAGCATTAAGATTGAAAGCAGGTATAAATTTCTTTTATTCAAATCGTCACAAGGCTTGTTGAAAATGCTTGAACGAATGCGTGATCCCGTGGGACATATTTCCCGGGATCACTTCATTCTCTTGCTTGCTTCGAAAAGTATTTTCTTTTCCCTTTCGGTCAAGTTCTGATAACCTGAGCGGCTGATCTTCTCGAGTATCTTGTCTATCTCGGCCTGGGAAATGCTCGTATCATCTTTCGACTTGTCTTCTACATCGTAGAATTTTGCTTCCTCAACTTCCGGTTCATGCTTCTTAAAGCGGCCCTGAGACAAGCCGCCCAAATTCGAGAAAATACTTCCGCTTCTACCGGAAGTGCCGCCTCCGAAAAGTCTCTTGAAAGAATAATTCGTATTTCTGTCCAACATAATATAAATGAATCCTGCAAGCGCTCCGCCGAGGTGCGCGAGATGAGCAACATTTCCCGGACTTTCAATCGAAAAGAACTCGATTAGTATGTATGCCGCTATAAAATATTTTGCTTTTAGCGGGATGAGAAACCATATAAAGATGTACCTGTTCGGGAACATCATACCGAAAGCAATAAGTACTCCGAATACTGCGCCTGAAGCACCGAGCGTCATTCCAAGCGGCTCGTTGAAGAGCGGAGGAAGGAATAGTTGAAATAATCCTGCTACGACTCCGCACATCAGATAAAAAGTTAAGAATTTTTTGGAACCCCACATATTTTCTATTTCCATGCCGAACATCCAGAGCGCGAACATATTGAAGAAAATATGCATTAATCCCGCGTGCAGGAACTGGTAAGTGATGAGCTGCCAGGGGTAAAATCCGTAACCCAGCGGCACAAGAGAGAAGTATTTCATTATCACCTGATAAAAAGTGTAGCCGCCGCCTATCCCGACCTGCTGGCCGAGCATTTCAATTACGAATACGACACCGTTAATTATCAGTAAGTTTTTAATGACCGGCGGAAAGAAACTGAAGCCTCCGAATCCCGACGGTCTGTAATAGTTATCGTTCACAGAAAATCCTTATAAAATACTATAAATCTACGCTTCGCTTAACGCGGCAACGCCGGGAAGAATTTTGCCTTCCAGGAATTCTAGTGAAGCTCCGCCGCCGGTTGAGACGTGCGAAACCTTGTCTTCAAGTCCCGCTTTGCTAACCGCAGCAGCCGAATCTCCGCCTCCTATTATTGTAATCGCTCCCTTGGATGTGGCTTCAACCAGGGTTTCCGCTATAGCGTTTGTGCCTTTAGCGAAATTGTCCATTTCAAAGACTCCCATCGGACCGTTCCAGACGATTGTTTTCGATTTGAGCAATTCCTCACGGAACAATTTAATAGTTTCGGGACCTATATCCAATCCCATTTTATCCGCCGGAATGCTGTCAATTGATACCGGTTCCGAAGGTGAATCGTTTTTAAATTCCGCTGCGACTACAATATCCTTAGGAAGAAGGAACTTGACCTTGGAGCTTTCGAGTTTAGACAGAATTTCTTCCGCTACATCTAATTTATCGGCTTCCAAGAGCGACTGCCCGATCTCTTTTCCCTGCGCTTTAAAGAACGTATATGCCATTCCGCCGCCGATAATTAAGGTATCAACCTTACCCATCAAATTCTGAATAACGTCTATCTTCCCTGAGATCTTGGCACCGCCCAGGATTGCGCAGTATGGTCTGGCCGGATCGGAAATCGCTCCTCCCAAATAATCGAGTTCTTTCTGCATAAGGTAGCCCGCGGCACATTTGTCTATGTACTTTGTAACACCCTCTGTGGATGCGTGCGCCCTGTGCGCGCTGCCGAAAGCGTCGTTTACATAAACATCGCCGAGCTCCGCAAGTTCTTTCGCAAAGCCGGGATCATTCTTCTCTTCTTCTTCGTGAAAACGCAGGTTTTCAAGAAGAACAACATCTCCGGGCTGCATACCGTCTACTATTTTTTTTACTTCGTCACCAATGCAGTCGGGAGCCAGTTTAACTTCTTTCCCCAGAAGCTTGCCCAATCTCTCCGCGGCCGGCTTCAGGCTGAATTTAGGATTTACCTTTCCTTTCGGTCTTCCGAGATGACTCATTAATACGGCCTTGCCGCCGCTTTCAATTATTTTTTTAATAGTGGGCAGAGAAGATTCTATTCTTCTGTCATCCGTAATGTTCTGGTTCTCATCCAGCGGTACGTTGAAGTCAACTCTGACAAGAACCCGCTTTGCATTTAATTCTAATTTGTCTATTGATAATTTGTTCATTGCCTGCACCTTTTTCCCGTCCTTCCGGACATAATATTATTTAAGCTTCCCCTTGAAGCGTTTACATAATTGTTTAATCAGATTCGCCTTAATAAAACAAAGACGAAGCCGGGGCTTCGTCTTTGCTGGTTTGAATAGGTTATCAGCTTACTTTCTTAATAAGGTCGACTACCCTGCATGAGTATCCCCACTCGTTGTCGTACCACCCGACTACCTTTACCATGTTGCCGTTAGTCATAGTGGACTGAGCGTCGAAAATATTCGAATGAGAGTTACCCACTATGTCCGCCGATACCAGAGGTTCTTCGCTATATTCCATAATTCCCTTCATCGGACCTTCGGCCGCGGCTTTCATTGCTGCGTTTACTTCTTCGATTGTTACTTCTTTCTTCAAAGTAGCGACGAGATCGGTGATGGAACCGTCAGGTGTGGGAACGCGAAGAGAGAATCCGTCGAGTTTCCCATTGAGAGCCGGCATAACCTTGCCTACGGCTTTCGCCGCGCCGGTAGTAGTAGGTATAATAGAAATGGCCGCCGATCTAGCCCTTCGTAGGTCGCTGTGAGGAAGATCGAGAAGTCTCTGATCGTTTGTGTAAGAGTGAACAGTTGTCATGAAGCCTTTTTCGATACCGAAATTATCCTCAAGAACCTTTACCATAGGTGCGAGGCAGTTGGTGGTACAGGAAGCGTTTGAGAGAACCTTTTCCTTCCCTGTTAAAACTTCCTCGTTAACACCTAGAACAACAGTCGCATCTATCTCGCCTTTAGCTGGCACGGTAAGAATAACTTTCTTCGCACCGGCTTCGATATGCTTCATGCAAGCTTCCTGCGTTCTAAACACACCTGTAGACTCGATTACAATATCGGCACCGAGATCTTTCCAGTTCAATTTTGCCGGATCTTTCTCCGCACTTACCTTTATGCGTTTGCCGTTTACGATAAGGTCGCTGCCGTCTGCCGAAACTTCCCCGTTAAACCTACGGTGAACCGAATCATATTTTAATAAGTGCGCTAAAGTTTTTGCATCAGTAAGATCATTAATACCCACGAACTCAATACCGCCTAATTCAAGGCTTCTTCTGAATACTAATCTTCCAATTCTTCCAAAGCCATTTATTCCAACTTTAATTGCCATTCTGCATCTCCTTTACTTGAATTTATTTTATACACTGTAAAATTACTTAAAGAGCGTTTTAATATCAATTGCGGGAACGCCTAAACGGCATAAGATTAGAGAATTTAGAGGTAATTTGTGAGTAGATTCAAAAAAAGACCCCCGGACCGCACAAATTAGGCCCGGAGGTCAGGGTACTGAGGAACGTCTGAGATGCTATTTTGTCAAAATCATTTTCTTTGTTATGCTGATATTATCGCCTTCAAGCCTGTAAAAATATATCCCGCTCGAAAGATTAGCGGCGTTGAAATTAACCGAGTGATAACCGGCGTTCATTTGACCGTTGATCAATGTCGCGACTTTCTGACCGATAATATTATAGACGGTTAAAGTTATCCGGGATTGTTTCGGAACGTTGAATCCGATTACCGTAGTAGGATTAAATGGATTCGGGTAATTCTGCTCCAGACTGAAGCTCGAAGGCGCAGAGCTTTCGCTGCTTATTCCCGTAACGCTGCTGTTTAAGAAAGCGATGTCCTTTACATCCATGTTAAAGGAAGTAAGGCCGGGATTATCTTCGCTTGAAAAAATGAATCCTATATCTTCAATTTTGCTCGCGTCAAACTTTGTCTGGCTTCCGTATAATTCTTTGAACTGATTGAAATCGATTTCGTAAGACTTTGCCTCACCGGTAAGATTTATTCTATAAGCATAGTAATTATAATTCTGCGTGTTGGTCATATTCAAAATAACCTGTACGGTACCGGTACCGCTCGCGTCGAATCTTACTCCTCTGTACGAAGAAAGATCATACGCGCTACCGTCGGCGCTGAGCGATCTTACAACCGACGTCCAGTCTCCGAGCGATCCGTCTATTGAAGCTCCGCCTGCCAGCACCAAAGAACCGTCGGGATAATTTGAAACCGACTGCTGCGCAAAATTTGCGGTATTAAAATTATTCACAGTGCTGTTCGGGCCGGTCATATAAGTATAAGCTCCGCCGCTTACATAAACTTCGTCTTTAAATCCGTTGGGCTGATCCATGTAAATATTTGCGTCTGCTACTATACCGGTAGATATCGTTAAATTGCTTTCGCCCGCAGGCACGTTGTAAGTTTTCGATTCCGTTAGCTGATCGTCACCCTGAGCCACTCTGTACGCTGTGTTGAATGTAATTTGTTTAGCCGCGCTTTTATTCTCTATGAGAAGATGCACGTTGCCGTCGTGAGTATATTTTGCGGTCTTAATGAAAACATCCGGATTATACTGGTTCGCGTTCAAATATGTAATCGGACCGAAAGGTTTGAACTTGGCAATTATTCCTTCTACCAGTTGGGCAGCGCCGGAATAAGAATTCGACCAGACTTCGAAATTATAAACACTCGAAGCTCCTTCAGGTGCCGAATATTCTTCGTATGTCCATTTGTTCTGTACCTTGTATCCGCCCGGAGTCTCGTAAACGCTGAAGGAAATCGCGTAGTCGTTCAGTCCCTCGGCAGGCTTGCTGAGCTGAGTACCGAAGAATTGATAGCCGTTAATTGAAATAAGCTTAACATCCTCAACCGCGTATCCGCCGAGACGGTCGCAAACTGCTTTCATATGATCATAAATATCGGGGGCCGGTGTAACGCTGGAGAAAATTCCCCCGACTCTTAAATTCGCTCCTGATGTATAAAGATTGTAATTAACCGCATAGCTCGAAATTGCATTTGAGACGCCGAGAATATCGAAGGGAGTTCCTTCGACAGGCTTGGAGTTAAAAGGACCTTCCGCCGGGATTAATCGGAAAGCTTGAACGCCGACTGAATAGACTTCAGTCCTTTTTTCCTCAAAATCGGTGTGGTCATTCCGTACTGAACCTTCAACTGTCTTCTTAAAAGAAGCTCGGCCAGGTCGCCTCTCGACTCGAGGCCGCTATTGTCGCTGTCGCTTGTAGTATCCGATACGTTTAGATCCTGGCATGTTTTATTGTAATCGGATGCTGAAGCGTCTGTTCCTTTTAAATATGCGGTGTTTAAATAATTTGACTGCTTTAAGTTTATTATAGCACTCAACGTCACTTCCCCGCCTTCTCCCGCTGCCAAAGAGCCGATGTTAAATTCTATTACACCACTTCCGGAAGCAGTTTCGTTTCCGCCGGAAGAGGAAGAATAGCTCATTCCGTAGGGCAATGAATCTACTACTACCGCGTTGAGCAGATCGCCGTCGCCTTTGTTTCCGTACTTTATAGTATATGTTGTAGTGCTTCCTGAATCGGGAGCGATTACGATTCCGTCGTCAACCGAGATCCAAACATCCGGATTCGAAGCGCTGGGCGCAGGATCGTGAACGCCGGTTATATTTCCGTTTGTAAAATCCGCCGAAAGTGTTGTGGCGGATGAATCAGCTATCTCACAATCGTTGGTAACAAAATTAAGATCCGAGCTGCCCTGTGATTGTGTAAAGTTTAGGTGAAGAAAAACGCCGTCGCCCAAATTCATGGGATCGGTATTGAACCATGCAATAGAAACTACACCGTCGGCCGCGTTATACGTAAGCGTGCCTGACAGGTTATCGGGAATTCCGTCGAATGTAAGCACATTCGGATCATAGCTGATTCTCAGACTAACGCTGCCTATGTTATTAAAATTAGAAACATTTAAAGGTATGCTTACTGATTCACCGTTGGCGGATAATGCCGTTTCGGGTATGCTCATCGTAACCTGGGCATTTGCCGAGGCAAATCCTATCAAAAATAGACTTATAAAAATGATCAAATACTTTTTCATGCTTTCCTTCACATAATTGTTTCAAGTTCTATAGAGCAACACCTATGCCAGTTCTAATTCGGTGTTAAATCAAAGGATTTACGGGTTTCGGATAGACTCATTGGGAGAAATGTTTCATTATAAGACCATATTTTTATTGGATTAAACACAAAAATACCCGCCTAAGCGGGTATTAAATTAGAGTGGTTTTTACCGGATCTCTGCCTTAAATAAAAGAATTTTGAATTGTATTTAATTTCTCGGATGCATGCCGCACCATTCTTTAATGTAGGCAGAAATCTCTGTAGTAGGGGCGCCGGGTGTAAATAATTCACCCGTACCCATTTTCTTGAGCTCATTAATATCTTCTTCGGGAATAATTCCTCCGCCGGTGAGGAGCACATCTATCAATCCTTTTTCCTTCATCAGATTAAGAATTTTTGGCAAGATTGTCATATGCGCGCCGGATAGAATGCTGATACCGATTACGTCAACATCTTCCTGTAAAGCTGCCTCCACAATCATATCCGGAGTCTGGCGGAGGCCGGTATAAATAACTTCCATACCCGCGTCTCTCAGGGCGGCTGCTATAACTTTCGCACCCCTGTCGTGACCGTCGAGACCGGCTTTGGCTACAAGTACTCTTATTTTTTTATCCATAAATAAATCCCTCAGGTTATAACGGATGACCTAATCTTATCGGCGAATTCCTTCATGGAATCGCTTTTGTAACTTTTTAAGTTCGGTTTAAATTTGAAATCATCGCTTAGAAAACGCGGTATTATATGAAAGTGGAAATGGAAAACCGATTGTCCTGCCGCCGTTCCGTTGTTCGCCACAATATTGAAACCATCGGGTTTCAGGCTTTCCATAATGGCATGTGACATAATTTTTGTTCCTCTTATCAGATAATTTAACTCTTCTTCGGGTACCGAAATAAAATCTTTGTAATGATTTTTAGGGATCACCAGCGCGTGCCCGAAGTTCACCGGCCTAATATCTAAAAACGAAATTATGTTATCGTCTTCGTAAATAATCTCGGCCTTGCTTTTTCCTTCAATAATATCGCAGAATATACAGTTCATATTTAAAAATAAGATTTATTACTATTTAAGACAAAGCTGTTACTTAAATAATAAAGCTTAAACTTTGGCTTTAAGATAATTTTCTCTCTTCCCGAAAACCCCGAACAATCCTCCCGTGTGAAGAAATAATACTTTCTTTCCTTTGTTCTTCGAAAGGAACTGTTCGTTGTAGGCTGTAAATGCTTTGCCGGTGTAAGCTGGGTCCAGAAGTATCCCGGTTGTCTGCGCAAATTTTTTGATGAGAGAAAGCTTGTCGTTGTTTATATGTTTATAGCCCTCGCTCGAATATCCGTCCAGTATAACTAGATTATCATGATTTATTTTACACGGCAGTTTATAGTCGAGTATGCAGCCTTCCGCAAGTCTCTGTATTTTTTTCGTTATGGTCTTCTTATCGTAAAGGACATTAACGGCGTATACTTTTAAGTTTAATTTATTGAGAGCGGCCCCAACCAGAAGTCCGGCGGCAGTTCCGCCCGAGCCGGCGGCAAGGACAATGCCCTCCAGCTTTTTGATCGGGATCTGTTTTTTCAGCTCGTCAACAAACGTAACGTAACCCCATATTCCCAGCGTAGTCGATCCGCCTTCGGGTATAACATAGACACTCTTGCCTTTTTTAACCAGTTTTTTCCGCTCCTCGAACATTATATCGTTAACGCGTAAAAAATCTTTTTTATTTAGATATTTAATGTCAGCGCCGAAAAGCCTGTCGAGGAATAGATTACCCTGCGGACTCTTAGATTCCTTTCCCCATAAGAATATCCTAGACTTAATTCCATTCATCGCCGAAGCTATTACGGTAGCCCTGGCGTGGTTCGACTGTTCTCCGCCGTCGGTAAACACAAAATCGGCTTTCTCTTTCTTCGCCTGATATATCAAATACTCGAGTTTCCTAACTTTGTTGCCGCAAAGTTCTATTCCCGTAAGATCGTCTCTTTTTATCAAAAATTCTTTTCCCATAAATTTTAATTTTTGTACGGGGGTCGGTGTAAAGGCGAGGTCAATTTTTTTTGGTATACGCATACTGAATTCCGTGTTTGATAATTGTTTAGACTTATACAAAAATCATGATGATTTTCATCAAGCTTAATTGAAATTATTGTATAAAGATAAATTAATTAGTAATAAGATTCAGTGTCAGGCGTGATTAAATCAAAAGTATATAAAAGCGAAGCGGGAGTAATTAAAAGATTTATAAATCAATTATAATTTAAATTAATCAATAAAGTCTATCCATTCTTTGATTAACGAAAAGAGTTCCGCTTTATATCGTGCAAGAAGTTCAATAATGATATAAAGGGAACTCTTATTTTATCCAATTACAAAAAAATTTAATGATGATTAGTGCCGTTGTGCCCGTTTCCGTTGTATCCGTTACCGTTAGAGCCCTTGTTGCCTTTCATATATGCCAGAGCATCCTGCAGCTTCATATTAGAGGGGGAAGATGCTCTTTCGCGGCCGGGTATTTCCTCATCTTCAATTTTAAATCTTTGCATTAATTTCTGGAGATTCTCCGTCATCCTGTTAAGATCTTCCGCGGTACTGGCTATTTGCTGTGTACCCGAGGCGTTCTGCTGGGTTACCGTGCTGATCGCTTCAATATTCTGACTGATCTCTTCCGCGGTGGCCGTCTGCTGCTCGCTTGCGGAGGCGACGAGAACCGACACGTCAGTGACCTTAGACGCGTTATCGATTATCTCTCTAAGAACCTGTCCCGCCTTGTTTGCCAGTTCCTTGCCGCGTTCAACTTCCGCCTTGCCCTCTTTCATCGAATCTACCGCCTCGGTTGTATCCTTCTGTATCTGCTTTATCATGCTCGCGATTTCCTTGGTAGCCTTGGTAGTTCTCTCAGCAAGTTTTCTTACTTCATCGGCAACCACGGCGAAGCCTCTTCCCTGCTCGCCTGCTCTCGCGGCTTCTATCGCCGCATTCAATGCCAGAAGATTCGTCTGATCGGCAATCTCGTCGATTACCTGTATTATCTCGCCAATCTGATCGCTGCTCGATCCGAGAGCCTCGACCGTAACGGCCGACTTGTTTACTACTTCGGCAATGCGGTTCATTCCCTCGATAGTATCTTCAACCACCGCTCCGCCTTCTTCTGCCTTTGCACCGGATGCTTTTGCGTGATCTGCGGATATCGATGCGTTCCTTGTGTTCTCCAAAATCGTCTTTGCCATTTCTTCGATAGCTCCCGCAACCTCGGTAGTCTGCTCGGTTTGTTTGCTCGCACCCGCGGCCATCTCTTCAACACTCGATGATATTTCCGTCGATGCGCTTGCCGTAGCCATAACTGCTTCGTTAACTTTTCTGAGAGCTTGCGCGAGCGATTCGGCTACCGAGTTGATGTTGTTCTTTATCAGTTCGTGATCACCCTTGTAATCTCCTATAACCTTCTGAGTAAGATCGCCTTCTGCCATCACTTTCAGCACAGAAGCCGCTTCGTTCAGAGGAGCGACAGTCGCATCGAGCAGCGAATTGAAACCTTGAATAAGTTTTCCCCACTCCCCGCTGAACTTTAAGGCATCTCCGCGCAGTCCCAGGTTACCGTTCCTGCTTGCTTCGATCAGACGATCGGCTTCCTTCAGAAGCTCATCTATAATTTCCACTTCCTTGTTAAATGCGGCCGCAAGTGCGTCCTTATCCGAGGCTGATTCAACTTTTCTGATGTTCCCGGACGCTATCTGCTCGGCAGCAACTATCTTATCCTTCTGCGCCTTTTGCAGATCTTTAAGAAGCTGCGCCAGCTCTCCGATTTCGTCCCTCGATTCTATATCTATATCATGCTCGTAATTTCCAAGAGCAAATTCTTTAACCGAATCTTTCAGCTTGTTGATCGGTTTAGTAATTGCCGGAGCAATAAAGAATACAAATAGTATAAATACACCGGTTCCCAGGATGATGCCTCCGAACACAAATATGTACGCGTTACTTACCGAAGATTCAATACTGCTGCTAAGCCGATTGGATTTCGTTTCTAATATCTGGTGAATGTCCTGGAATTTCTTCAAAATCTTTATGCTGACGTCCTCGCCGGATGAAGTGGCTATGTCCCCGGCCATCGAATAATTCTTCGTTACGCTCGCACTCATAATAGCATCGGCCACAATACTTTTGTATTGGCCCCACACTGATTTTACGTCCGTCAGGTTCTTCTTAATGTCTGCGCTTAGATTGTGGTTCAGAAGTGTATCCAAAGTAACGTCGATGGTGCCTTTTAATGTGTTATATTCGGAAGCGTTCTCTCCGAACTTGGAAGAGAATTCAGGCATAGAGAACTGCATCATCAGGAACTGAGTCTGCTGAAAGGCCGCGTAAATATTATTTATCTCTGTTTGAGGCTTTACGTAATCCTCAAAGATCTGATCTTTAATACTTACCATTCTATGCAGCTGCAATACACCGGTCGCGCCTATAACGGTAGATATAACCGCTAGAAACAAATACCCGCCCTGTATTTTCCTTACAAATTTTAAACTTTTAAACCAGGCCACTTCTGTCACCTTGAACTTAATTTTTGAATTCTGCCCGTGAGAGTGATATCAATTTTTCTCTAGGACCGCAACAATTATTTAAAAATATTACGACGATAGTTTAAACACTATCGGTAATGATAATTTCACTTTTACCGGCACGCCTTTATTTTTGCCGGGAGTAAATTTCAGCGATTTAATACCTTTAACGGCTGCCTCATCGCATCCTGCACCGATACCTTTAAGTACTTTAACATCGTCGACCCCACCGTTTTCATTTATATAGACTAGCAGGTACACCTTCCCTTCTACTCCTGCCTTCTTGGCAATCTCGGGATAATCAATTTTTTTATATATCTCTGCCATTCCGCCGACAGGCTGAGGCATTACTTCCGCGTAAGGTAAATAAGGATCGGGCTGCTGGGAAAAAGAAACAGTTGAAATCGATAGTATTAAAAAGGCACATAAAAAGAAAAAGGTTGGTTTTAAAACATTCTCCATATCACTTTCCGCCATATTTTAGTTTTAACGATATCTTATTATCGTATCAGTTTAAAATATCTTTACCATCTAAGACAAAATAATTGTGATAAAAAGCGAGTGTTTTGAGCATATTTAGTGACGATTCTATATCATTTCTCAAATTGGGTCAGTAAGACATTGATATAAAATAGATTACAGGATTAGTGTGAACTTCGTAACAACAGTTGACGGCGGGCAGTAAATTTCCGGTTGGAATATTTTTTTATAATGGAAGCATTTACAATTAGAAATTTTAATTAAATAGACTGGTGAAGATGGATAAAAGAGACAATTTTTTAACTCGATCGTTTTGATAACATGAAATTCTTCATGCAGATCAATCCTTTTTTCCCTTTAAGTAATTAGCGTAGTAAATTCTAGCGCGGTCAAGGTCTTCTTGAGTATCGACTGCAAGGTTTTCGAATTCAGTAACGACAACTTTTATCTTGAAGCCGTTCTCAAGCATTCTAAGTTGTTCAAGTTTTTCAGCATTTTCAAGATCGGTTGGTTCTAATTCGGTAAAAAGCAAGAGTGAATCACGGCGGTAAACGTAAAGTCCTATGTGTTTATAAATTTCCGCTTTCTGAATTTTTTCGGAGTTCGTTCGGGCGTCTCGTACAAAAGGAATGGGAGACCGGGAAAAATAAAGCGCAAAATTATTGTAATCGAAAACTACCTTCGGAATGGACGTAGACTTTAATTCCTCAATTGTTTCCACTCTTTTAGCCAAGGTTGATACGTTTACGGTCTTATCAAAAAGAAGCGGCTCTATCGCCTGATCGATCATGGTGCCCTGTATAAAAGGCTCGTCCCCCTGGATGTTGACTATCATTTGAGCCTTCGGTAAGTCTTTAACAACGTAGGCAATTCTGTCGGAGCCTGTTGCGATGTCTTTTGGGGTCAGCACAACCTTGGCGCCAAAATCTCTAGCGACCTGCGCGACTTTCCCGTCATCTACTGCAATTACAACTTCGTTCAGGAGCTTCGATTTAAGAGCGCTCTCGTAAGTATGCTGTATCATAGGCTTTCCGCCTATGTCCGCAAGAGGCTTTCCCATAAGTCTTGTTGAAGCGAATCTGGCGGGTATTATTCCGACAATCATAGTGTTTTAAATCTTAAGTGTTTAATTGAAATATAGATGCTTTAATACGGGAAATAAGTGACGAGTCGGCAGTCGTCAATGAGCAGTCTGCAGGTAAAAATGATTACGGACTGCAATCTGCCTATTGCTGACTTATACCATACACCATACTATCCATATTCCATTTTCCATATTCCATATTCCATATTCCATCTTCCATTTTCCATATTCCATATTCCATCTTCCATCTTCCATCAAATTACTCTCCGCCGATAACCTTTGGTACTTTGAAGAATTCTTCATCTTTCTGCGGAGCGTTCTTTAAAGCATCCTCTCTGTTAACGGACGGCTTAACGCCGTCTTCCCTGAAAACATTTTGGGATTCTATAGGATGAGAGAGCGGCTCGACATTCTCGGTATCGAGTTCGTTTAATTTTTCCATATACTCCAGAATTTCATTAAGCTGTGACGTAAAATTCTCAAGTTCCTCGTCTTTAAATTTTAATCTTGCGAGTTCCGCAATATGTTCTACATCTTTTTTTGTAACGGCCATTGCTACCTGCCTTCCGTTAAGTTTTTTATAACAATTTCCCTAACATTTTCCATTAATGCAATTTCTTCTGCGCGATTGCTTACGTTATCCGTACTTATCGGCTCGCCGAAATGTACGCTGATAGTACCGCTTTTTATTCTGAACTTTCCCTTAGGCATAATCTTACTCGATCCGCTAATCGATACCGGGATTATAGGGTAACCGACGCGGGACGCAAGATAGAACGCACCTCTCTTGAACGGCTGCACTTCCCCGGTCCTGCTTCTTGTTCCTTCGGCAAAAAGAAGAACGGAAACCCCTTTTCCCGACATCATCTTCTTTGCTGTTTCAAGACTCTTTTTGGCGCTGTCCATTCTTTTCCTGTCGATCAAAATGTAAGGCCCGGTCTGCAACTGCCATCCGAACAACGGGATTTTAGCAAGCTCTTTTTTGGATAAAATACTTACCTTCCCGGGGGCAACGGCCTGAAACGCCGGTATATCAAACTGGCTGCTGTGGTTCGAAACGAAGACATAGGGCTTCCCCTTTTCAACGTTGGCAAGACCGGTGGCCTTGACCCTAACCCCGGCAATAAAAAGTACCCCTCTTGCAAAAATCTTAGTGAAGATAAAATAACTGATGAAGCTTCGGTCTAATAACGAAAGGGTAAGAGCGATTACCGAACTTACCATCATATAAAGCGCGATTAGAATTAATTTTAGATATGAGAACACTTAGCTGCCTTCGTACTTAAGATTATCCTCAAGATGCCCCCCGCCGTGAGTTAGGCCCGCACCGTTTGATATTTTCCTTATGGCATCAATACGGTTGTTAACGGAAGGATGGCTGTAGAAAAACCATTCAACAAAAGGATTAGGGTCTTTGTCGCCGAGATTCTGTTCGGTAAGTTTATCCAGCGTAGAGATAAAATCCTCCGCTTTGCCTGTGGATAATACGGCATATTCGTCCGCCTCGTACTCGAACTTTCTTGAGAGCATGTTCGTAAGCGGTGTTTGTACTAATCCGATCATCATCGCCCAGAGTGAAAGAAGCGGCAATGCTGCGATATCCGTAATATTTGCGAACCCGAACCAGCCGAGTGACTCGTTATAAAAGTAGGCGATGAGAAACAGCGTAAGGAAGCTTGAAGCAGTTCCTATTATGATGTTCTTGATAATGTGTTTTCTCTTATAATGTCCCAGTTCATGCGCAATAACGGTTTCAATTTCATCAAACGTGTAATTATCGAGAAGAGTATCCCCCAGCAGTATTCTTTTTGATTTTCCGATACCGGTAAACGCCGCGTTAGCTTTCTTGGTATTCTTGCTCATATCGAACTTGTAAACGTTCTCTACCTTTATGCCGGCATCGGTTGCACGCTCTTTGATCCTGTTCTTTAGATCTTCGTCCTCGACAGGTTTTATTTTGTAAAAAAGCGGTAGAATAAAAGTAGGAACGATCCTAGCCAGCACCACTGAAACGATAAAAAGTATTACCGCGAAAGGAAGCCACCAGAGGTTTCCGAACTTATTCATGGTGTAGAAAAATACAAGCAGAATAGGAATTCCTATTGCAGCCGAAACAAGCAAGGCCTTCAAATCTTCCCAGATCCATTTCATGAAGCTCTGGTTCGATAATTCGTACTTGTGCTCCAGGTAAAAATCGGTATAATAATTTACAGGGAAGAATAATATACCGGCGGCTAACCCGGTCGTCAAAACAAATAAAAGGAAAAGGCCGTAATCATTTGTTATATAACCGGAGAGGTATTCCTGAAGGTACTGGCTGATACCCGACGCAACGAACGCAAGGATAATTGCAAAGGTAACCACCGCTTTGGCTATATCGATTCCGAGTTTTAGGTTATTATATCTTTTAGAATCCATAAATGAAAGATAACCTGTAAAATCAACCTAATCAATTGTATAATGAATATATTCGACCGGAATTATTTTTTTGTCGGGACTGAAAACGGGCAGAATTGACGAATCCTTTGAATAGTCTCCCCAGCGGGATCAGATCGTTCTAATATCCTGTTTCGGCATCCATCCTTCCTTGCCGTCATTTAGGCGTATCTTAATCCAATTGTCCACTGAATCTTCTTCTCTGACCTTTAGGCCTTCGTGAACAATAAAGGCATCGTTGCTGGTGGCATCGGGGGAAACTTTTACGTTTACTATCGAGCTGACTACTACGCCGTTTTTAATATTAAGCTGCCTGTTCAGGTTCACGACTAAAAGGACGGAAGTGATTATAAGAAGCAGCAGAGAGCCCGATCCGGAGAAGAAAAGATATTTTTGAAGTTTTGAATTTTTAACGAAGAAATAGATGCCTATACTTAAAAGCAGAAAGATGTAAAAAACGTATGCAAGATACGTCCAGCCGCTAAGCGGGAAAAATGCAAGCAGGCTCTCCCACCATTGGAACAGAAAGAACTGCGGCATAGTGTTTATCTTATCCACGGTTTTAGTATTTGCGATAGCGAGATTGTGCTGTACGTCCCCGTCGCCCGGCGATAGTTTTAATGCTTTCTGATAATACAATACCGCGTAACCTATCTTGCCTTCACGGTAATAAGAATTGCCAAGATTATAGAATAATGATGTACCCGAATAACCTTCATCGATAAGTTTAGTGTAGGACTCTATTGCTTTTCCATACTGCTTATTCTGATAATAATCGTTCCCCTGCTGCATCATGCTTTCAACTTCTCCCTTTGCAGATGCAAAGGATATGAGGGCAGAGAATACTAGCAACACCAGTATCAAAATCATTGATGTTTTATTTAAGCAGTATTTTAAACTTTTACTATGCATATTTTTTTGTAGCGAGTAATTTTTCAAGTTCAATAATAACGCCCGCCATTTTATCGTACATTTCGTTCATTGCCGCTTTCCCGTTTCCGCTCGGTGCAAATCGCGCGTATTCACATTGATCGGCGCACTCTTTCAAGTTCGTGAGAAGACCTTCGTCATTGGTTAGCTTATTCAATTTTTCTACCGCCCTTTCAAGCGAAATTTCAGATTTCGGTATTCTCAGCTTATCTTCCAGATAACCGAACAGCGCCTGCGACATCTCCGTGTAAAAAGCTGTCTGGTTGTTTTCCTGCATTAGACCTTTCGCCGTCTTAAGCCGGGTTCTCGCGACTTTATCGGCTTTTTGAAAACGCAGCAGCTGGATATTGCCGGCCAGTTTGTCTTCCCTTCTCTTCCAGGTGATTAGTCCGGCAAGAAGTAATAAAGGAAGACCGGCAGCTACCCAGAATCCCGCATGGAACAACAATACTCCTTGTTGTTCCGTAATATCGCCGTATGATGTCTTAATGTAACGTATATCCTGTCCCAAAAGTTTAACATCTTCTTTAGACATTCCGCTTCCTCCTTGAGCAACCGTTCCCGAACCCTGCGCAACATTAACGGTAAATGATTTTGTCTCCAAAGTTTCATACGCTCTTTTGGACGGATCGAAATACGTGAACTTAACCGGAGGTATAACCTTCTTGCCTGCTGTTCTAGGCACAATCAAATACTCTGCCGTCTTTGTACCGGAAATCATTCCGGTTCTATTTACTTTTTGTGAAATTTTCGGGTCGTATTTATCCATGCCGGGAGGAAGATTTATCTCGGGCATGTTGAGAAGCTGAATATTTCCCGTTCCGTTTATCTTTATTTTCAATGTTATTGATTCATTTGTCGTCGTCTCGTCCTTGTTTAAGTCGGCGCTCATCGAAAAATTACCGACTGCGCCGTTGTATGATTTAGGAACATCCTTGGAAGGAAGAGGCTCTACCTTAAGACGTATAGTATTCGACTTCGCGGTATAATTGACGGTGCGCGAATTATTGAAGAACGGGTCGTTGAAAAAGTTGTCGAATATGTTGCCGCTTTTCCTCTGCTGCCTTATCTGCACAGGGACATTAAGCACGAACGGCGTAACGGAAAGATCGCCGGTCTGCGACGGGAAGAGCGCTACCTTTTTAAGAAGTCCTACCCGGTACTGCTTTCCTTTGTACATTTCGGTGGAAAAGTTAATATTGTTCGGAACATCTATTTCTTCGGCCCAGAATCCCTCATAAGAAGGCAACTTGTTCACTGACATCTGGGACGCGATGCTGAGCCGGGTATAAAGTTTATAAGTTACCGTAACCTGCTCGCCGAGATACACTTTCTCCCTGTCTACCGTGGCACGGACAAAAAGATTTTCGCCGATTTCTTTATCGGAAATAGTCTGGGAATTTTGACTCCCGTTCGATCCGGAAGCCTGACTTTTGGGCGAGCCTTTTTCAACGGTGATAGTAATCGGGTTTGAATTATAAGTCTTCCCGTCATATTCCACGCTCGCGCTGCCGATCTCATACTTGCCTGTTTTCTGCGGCTGAACGTAATAGTAAAATGCTTTTGATGCCGATACCGCACCGTTAATAATCTGCATACTTGTCGATTGATTAGGGCCGGAGAGTATCATAAAATTCTTAAAGTCGGGCGCATGAAAATTTGAAAGTCCGTTTATATCTTTCCCGGAGAAGGTAAACGTAACTTTAAATTGCTGGTCGGTGCTCACGGTATTATTGTCCACCGTGGCCGTAAACTGCTGCGCAAAAGCCGTAACGCTCAGCATCAGGGTTGCCGCCAGTATTTTTATATTTCCTTTTATCATTCTAAAATTAATTCTCATACGATTCCGATTACTTAGCTAAATACGGGCTTAAAAAATAATCAATATTGTACAATTCACCAATCCTTATTCGTTTTAATCGGCTTGCCCTTCATCTTTCTCAGCTTCTTCTGCAGTTCCTTTTCGTTGTTAGTAAGCGCTCTTAAAATATTTTCTGCCTGCTGTTTTGATATTTTATTCTGGTTCTTCTGCTGTGCCTGGTTCTGTTTTGCCTGCTGCTGCTTGTCTTTCTGATTTTGCTGCTTTTGATTCTGTTGCTTCTGCCGATCCTGTTTATTTTTATCCTGCTGATTTTTATTCTGCTGCTGTTTGTTCTTATCTTTATCGTTTTTGTTCTGATTATTTTTCTGGTTTTTCTGGTTTTTCTGGTCCTTCTTATTCTTATCGTTCTTGTCGTTCTTATTCTTCTGCTTATTTTTATTATTTTTCAGCATATTAAGAGCGTAAGAAAGATTGTATTTGGTTGATTCATCCTTCGGATTCAGCGCAAGCGAATTTTTATATGCCTCGATGCTTTCTTTTATTTTTTTCGATTTCAGGAGCGAATTGCCGATGTTGTGGTATACTTTCGCTTTCAGGCCTTTATTTTTAGTTTGAAGAAGCGCGTGTTCGTACGATTTAAGAGCTTCCTTATATTTATTCTGCTTATAGTATGTATCACCCAGATTGAAATTTGCCTGAAAATTCTTCGGTGCTTTTTCCAGTCCTTTTTTAAACTCAACCTCGGCGTCAGGGATCTTCCCTTTATCGTACAGCTCCACTCCTTTATTAACGTGGCTCCTCAAGCTCTGCGAATAAACGCTGCACGCAGGAACAAGCATCAAAAAAAGTAATGCGTATAAAGCGGAAATATTAATATTTAATTTTTTGCCAATCATCATTCAAGACCGATTCTTTTGAACATCTTACTAAACAAAGGCGATTTTCGTTCCGTGATGAAGAACTCAAGCAGAAGGAGAATAATACCGGGAATTAAGAAATAATAAAACCTGTCGGCGTAATCGGTAACTTTTTTAGTACCGAACTCTGTTTTTCTCAAGGAAGAAAGATTTTTATATATCAAGTCGAGTTCGTCCTGATAATTTGAACCTTGATAATATTTACCGCCGGTAGCGTCGGCAATCTCTTTCAATATCGTCGGATCGAGTTTAGTTAAAACCGTGCTGCCGCTCTTATCTTTTTTGTAACCGATTTGCTGGCCTTGGTTATTATAAACCGGTATCGGCACACCGTCGGTTGAGCCCATACCGATCGAATATATCATGATACCTTTATCCGACGCCGCTTTTGCGGCCTGCATAACATCTCCTTCGTGATCCTCGCCGTCGGTTATAAGCACCATCACTTTCTCCGTTTTAGACGAGTAATCGAAGGATTTGGTTGCAAGTTTTATCGCAGAAGCGATGGCGGTTCCCTGCTCAGGTATCGAGTTCACATCGACGGCGGAAAGGAATAAACTCGCGGCGGAATAATCGGTTGTAAGCGGGAATTGAACGAACGCCTCTCCCGCAAAAACAATGAGCCCGATCCTGTCGCCTCTCAGCTTCTGGATGAGATTCGATATCTCGAATTTGGCTTTTTCCAATCTGCTCGGCTGAATATCCTGCGCCTGCATGCTGAGTGATACGTCGAGCAAAATATAAACGTCTATTCCGCTCTGCTTAACATTCTCTACCTTCGTACCGATCTGCGGATTTGAGGCTGCGATAATAAGAAACAATAACGCGAACAGTACGATTATTGATCTCAGCCAGAATTTATTTCTGCTGAAAGAAGGAAGTAATATTGTGTGCAGCTTCTTGTCCGCGAACTTCTCCAGCAGTTTCTTCCTGTTCCTGCTGATGAACCAGAACAGCAGGAAGAAGAGCGGAAGCGCGTACAGCGCATAAAGATATTCCGGATGCGCGAATCGAAACATATCAGTTCAAGCTCAATATTTTGTTTAAAAATGATTTCATATTTTTTAAGGTATTTTCTTCAACACCGTTTTAGATAATCCGATCTCAAGGAATAATAAAAGAAGTCCGCCGGCGAGCCAGCCGTAAAATAATTCTTTTGCATTCCGGTATGACGTTACTTCAATCTTTGTTTTCTCAAGCTTATCAATTTTGTTATATATATTTCTCAGAGTCTTATTATCGGTAGCTCTGAAATATTCGCCGCCGGTAACGTCGGCAATTTTCTGGAGAAGTCCTTCGTCGATCTGAACCGGCACCATCTGGTATCTTTTACCGAACGGCGTCTGCACGGGATAAGGCGCCTCGCCCTCCGTACCTACACCGATTGTGTAGATTCTTATCCCGAAAGTCTTTGCTATTTCCGCGGCAGTCTGCGGATCTATCTCGCCCGCGTTGTTCACTCCGTCGGTAAGAAGTATAATTACCCTGCTCTTCGCCTTGCTGTCCTTCAGTCTGTTAACTGCGTCAGCTATTCCGTTGCCGATGGCCGTACCGTCGGGCACCATGCCCGGTTCAACACTGCTCAGAAGTTTCTTCAGAACGTTATGATCGATTGTAAGAGGACATTGGGTGAAGGCCTGCCGCGCGAAAACAACCAGACCGATCCTGTCATTCGGCCTGCCGTCAATAAAATGATCTATTACGTTCTTCGCCGCTTCTACCCTGTTCGGTTTCAAGTCTTCCGAGATCATACTTCCGGAAATGTCGAGGGCCATTACGATATCTATTCCTTCGGTCGAAACGTTCTCACCGGAAGAGAACGTCTGCGGACGGGCGAGCGCAACGATCAGAAGTCCAACCGCTAATGCCCTTAAAACCGCCGGCAGATGTCTGAGTCTTTCCTTCCATGTAGCCGGAAAACCTTCGAACAAATTCAAAGACGAGTATTTAATCGACGGCTGCTTTCCGGTTCCTTTCCAGAAGTACCAGAAAAGCATCAGCGGCACGATGATCAGGAAATAAAGAACCCAGGGATATGCGAAGCTGAGGTTACTAAACATTTTCAGCTTCCTCCTTCGGTGCCGGACCGGAAGACGGCGTCGTGCTTTTCACTATTTCATAAGCCTGTTTAATCATTTCCTCGTTCACCGAACTCATAGGTGTGAACTTTGCGAATTTCACCATGTCTGCATTCGACAAGAAACTGTACGTAATATCTCTGATCGATTCCGATTCTTTTTTGGTTTTAAGCTGCTCCATTGCCTCCGATGTAGTCATCTCCATCGCGGGGAGTTTAAACCGTTCTTCAAAATAACGCCTGATTATTTCGGTTATCCTCGAGTGATATTCTTTTATCATTCCCTTCTGCCAGAGCTTTTCTTCCTCGAGCACTTTTAGTGCATTCACGGCTGTTACTTCGGGCGGAAGTTTTATTATTTTCTTCTCGGGCACTAATGAAGCTTTCTTGCGCTTGTATCTGCGGTAGAAATAATACAACACTAAAAGTAAAATTAAAGCGATAACCGCCCACATTAGAATTATCTTCCAATCGAGCGGAATTGTAATAGGTGCTTTTACATCCTTAATATCCTTTTTAGTATTTACCCGAAGAGTGTGAATAGTAATATCAACCGGATTTGTATACGCGACGCGTAAAACCGTGTCACCTTGAGCTTTGTAATGCACAGCCTCAGATGGGTTCAAATTATTAAAATCTCCTATCTTGTCGTTGCTTGAAATCAACCGCTCAAACCAAAATTGCTCAAAAGACGTAAAATTTTGAACAAGCTGATCAAACAATCCTGTTCGTTCTGGGCCTCCCGGAGATTGTGGCGGGTTATATCGACCTCTAATAGATCATTCATCATTGCTTCAATGCCGCCTTCATTGTTCATCTGATCATCGATTTTTTCAAAATAATCATGGTCCTGAATATGATCCTCTCCGACATCGAGCACAAAAAACCGGCGTTCTTTGTTTCCAACCGGGACCACCCACGATGAATTTGAAGCGATGATACAATTAACGTGATTGCTGACCATGAAGGCATCCTTGCCTTTCAATTCAATCATGTGCTGGCCCGATGTGATAAGCCCCTTCAGGACGCCCTCAGACGATTTGTCCCCGGCGAACCACGCCTCATCCAGGTATAGGAGTATGCAATCCTTCAGATGTGCGTTAAATCGTCCCGGTGACCTGTTTTGAGTTTGTCACCTGTAAATAATGACGGCCAAAAACCTTGCCGAACGTTTCAACAAAAACGCCTTTTCCGGTCCCCCTCTTCTCCCCCCGG
>CAWBBX010000098.1:0-12269 GCA_963787005.1 uncultured Bacteroidota bacterium | reverse complement strand
AAACATTTATTCCCTAACGGGAATAATTTAACTGTGGTATTTTTATCATAATTTTACATTTGAATCCCTGCTAGGAGATTAAATTTAATTTTTAGTATAACATCTGATTTGCCGTTTTCAATCCCGCTAGGGATTGAATGTCTGTAAACAAGAGTAGCACAATATAAACACCCAACTCCGCTAGGAGTTGAATGTTTGTAACTAATGCATAACCAACACAAGCCCAACTCCGTCAGGAGTTGAACCAAAAACAAAAATTCTAGGGACACATAAAACAACCTGTTCAATTCCTACGGAATTGAGTATTAGCTTTTAGAATTGTTTTTACAAACATTTATTCCCTAACGGGAATAATTTAATTGTGGTATTTTTATCATATTAAAGCTTCTCAATCCTGCTAGAGATTAAATTAATTTTTAGTATAACATCAGACTTGCCGTTTTCAATCCCGCTAGGGATTGAATGTTTGTAACATGACATAGACAATTGTATACTCAACTCCGTCAGGAGTTGAACCTTTACACATTAATTCATTAAACATCTTCAAAAACAAATCTCTCATCATACCGCACTTCAAACTCCTTCAGCATCCGCAGATACTCCTCCCTAAATGTTTTTCTTTTATGATGCATTTCCTGGTTCTCTATATATTTTATCACTTTATCCAGTTGAGAACGCGAGTAAGAAAATCCCCCGTACCCTTCCTGCCACCCAAACTTCCCTTTTACCCATTTTTTCTCATTGATAAAATTTGTCGAGCATCTTTTAATTTCTTTTATAAGATCTGATAAAGCGCCGGCCGGATTCAGCCCGATCAAAATATGCACATGATCCGGCATCCCGTTTATAGCGATAAGCTTATGCCCTTTATTTCTGAAGATACCGCTCATATATTTATACAAAATCTCTTTCTTCGATTCCGGAATTAGACTCTGTCTGCCTTTTACAACAATAACAATATGAACATAAAGCTGCGTAAATGTATTTGCCATTTTCATCGCCTTTCAACTTATTTTAAACATTTCGTTACTATTATTTTCTCCGTTAAAAACCGGAAGAACTTAGATGATAATGTTGTTCATTTTGTCTTGAAGAGAGTAACAGACTATAAACGCGGAATGTGTGGAATTTGAGTTATGAAGTACTAACTGGATAATAAAGAAAAAATTCATAATCTGCTAGATAAATTTCTTAAAACAGATGAACTTTTTTCCCAACCGTGTTACGCCGGTTCCGGTCCTTCATTCGTCTTGAGCCTAAGCATCATCATAGCAGATAGCGCGCAGAACACAAAGGTCCCGCTCCAGAGTACGGCGGGACCGTAATTCTGAAGTACCAATGTTCCGGCCCAGGGCCCGATTGTAAAAGCAAGACTGAAAACCATCTGAAATACTCCCATATACTGCCCGCTCTTCCCTTTCGGCGCAAGCTCCGCCATATAAGCCGCGCTTGCGGGAAAGATTATCATTTCACCGAAAGTCCATATAACAATGGTTATCGCAACTCCGTAGATATCGTGTACAAAAGCCATAGCCCCGAACCCGATTCCGCAGAGCAGCGCACCGATGGCAAGAAGCGCTTTATCGGAAAAAGCTTTCATTGAGTTGTTAAGAGGCACCTCTATCAAAATTATCAGTACCGTATTGATCGTAAATAATAACCCGAAAGTCGACTCGGCAAAACCGAGATACCTTACTAAGAACAGAGGCATCGTTGATTGATGCTGAAGATATACAATCGGCACGGGCAAAAGCGCCAGCATAAAATATAGGAATCGACGATCCTTAAGCACGCCGAATTTCTTTCTAGCCGCGATTTCCGCAGCCTTGCCGTGATCCGAATTATGCGAAGTTTCAATTTTATCCCAAGGAGCGAGTATCAGGAATATTCCGGCGAGTATCGACGTTGCCGCGTCAACGTAAAAGATTATGGAAAAATCAACCATCACCAGGAACCCGGCTACAACCGGACCGATGCTCATTCCCAGGTTTACAGAAAGCCTGTTCAGGGCGAAAGCCGGCCTCCTCTGCGCGGGAGTTACTATATCCGCGATAAGGGATCTGTTGGCAGGACGAAATCCTTCGTTAACGAATGCCCAGGCAAATGTAAAAAGAAGGAGCAGCTGGTAGTCTCTAATAAAAGAATACGCCAGCAGAACAACTCCGGAAAGAAAAAACGAAATCTTAATTACTCGAAGCTGCCCGATCACGTCGCTTAATTTTCCCGATACCGGTCCCGATAGGAACGAGCCTAAGCCGTAAAACATAATCACCATCCCGGCACTTGCCGCCGACTCCCCCATCTTCTGTGTAAGGTACAGCGCCAGGAAAGGCAGCACCATCGTACCCACCCGGTTTATAAGCGAGGCCGTCACGATCAGCCATACGTTTTTCGGCAGATCCGTAAGCCCTTTCCAGGGATTCATCTTTTTACCTTAATAATTGGGGAATGAGGAGTGATGAAAATAAATAATTAATCGATGAAATACTCCTTCAATATGAATTTTTGCCGGAGCCGGAACTAACGATTCTTTTGCAATCTATGTTTATATGTTTGTCGAAAAAAAGTTAATTTATAGAATCATTTTAAGGAGAACATTAAAGTGGGAATTTTCAGGGACACTTTGCTGTGGGGATCGGAGAACACCTGGCTCCGCGAACGTTTTCCGAAATACCAATTCGCCCAAAAGGCAGTTAAGAAATTTATGCCCGGAGAAACTCTTTCGGAAGCGATCTCCGCAGCGGGAAATTTCAAGCAGGATAAAATACCTACCGTTTTCACCCATCTCGGTGAGAACATAGTCGATCTTTCCGAGGCTAAACTGGTAGCTGAGCACTACATTAATGCGCTCGGTGAGATTGCCGCCGCCGGAAACGATACGGAGGTATCGCTAAAGTTAACACAGATAGGATTCGACTTATCGGTTAACCAGACGTACGAAAACTTCAAGAACATAGCCGTGAAAGCAAAGGAACTCGGTAACTTTGTCTGGATTGACATGGAAGGAAGCAAGTACACCGATATCACTATTGACTTTTATAAGCGCGCAAAGACGGAACTGCAGAATATCGGCCTCTGCCTTCAGGCTTATTACATGAGAACCGAGAAAGACATATATGATCTCTTAAAGATAGATCCCGCCGTAAGACTTGTTAAAGGCGCATACAACGAGCCGCCCTCGGTAGCGTTCCAGAAAAAATCCGACGTCGACAGAAATTACATGAAACTCTCGACCCTGCTTCTGGAAGAAATTAAATCATCCGGTAACAGGGCCGCATTCGCCACACACGACGAAGAAATAATAAATTTGATTATTAAGAACGCGGAGACGATCGGTATTGCTAAAGATAAACTCGAGTTCCAGATGCTTTACGGGATAAAGCCGTCTGCACAGAAGCGTCTTACGGCCTCCGGCTGCCATGTTAGAGTACTGATAAGCTACGGCGAAGCGTGGTTCCCGTGGTATATGCGGCGTTTGGCGGAACGGCCTGCCAACGTTACGTTTGTACTAAAAAATATGTTTCAAAAATAATTCATCATTATAAAATTAGACGAAAATTAAAATGATTAAAGGCATCATGCCGCCGATCGCCACTCCTTTTGAGAACGGTGAAATTTCAATAGCAAAACTTTCCGATAATATTTCAAAATGGAACGAATCCGGAATCAGCGGATACGTTGTTCTGGGCTCAAACGGAGAGAGCGCTTTTCTCACCAAAGAAGAAAAGCTGAATTTAATTGACGGAGTAAAGACGTACGCCGCATCTGATAAAAATGTAATTGCCGGTACCGGTTCCGATTCTATAAAGGACACTGTAAGTCTGACAAACGCGTCGGCGGAAATTGGGGCGGACGCAGCTTTGATTCTCACTCCCTCTTTTTACAAGGGACAAATGAATCACGATGCTTTTATCAGGTATTTCACTGAAGTTGCTGATAAAATTAAGATACCGCTTCTCATCTACAATGTGCCCAAATTCACCGGCGTAAATATAGAGGCTCATACCGTTGCGAAGCTCGCGGAACATCCGAACATAATAGGAATGAAAAACAGCTCGGAAAATGTCGCTCATCTCGCCGAAGTAATTAATAATACCCCGGAAGAATTTATAAACATCGTCGGTACGGCTTCGGTACTTTATCCCGGTTTAAGTATTGGAGCTAAGGGAGGTATTCTTGCTCTGGCCAATATAGCCCCCGATCAATGCTGCTCGATCTTCAACTATTATGAAGAAGGAAAACATAAAGAAGCCGAGGCTCTTCAGAAAAAAATGCTCGCCCCGAATAAAGCGGTAACCGCAAAGTACGGCGTGGCGGGACTCAAAGCCGCATTAGACCTATGCGGCTTCTACGGCGGTCAGCCCCGCTCCCCTCTCGGCAGCTTAAGCGAGAAGGATAAAAGCGATCTAAAAATAATATTGATTTCGGCGGGCATCGAGATAAAAAATTAATTTAAATGATATTTCGGAGAATTAAATGAATTCAAATACTTTTCAACCTCCACATAGAATTTTAATGGGACCCGGACCTTCGAATGTTCACCCGCGGGTGCTTGAGGCAATGTCGCGTCCGACTATAGGCCACCTCGATCCTTCTTTTATTGATTTAATGGAAGAAATTAAATCTCTTTTAAGATATGCATTTCAAACCGGGAACGAGATTACATTTCCGGTTTCCGGGCCCGGATCCGTCGGGATGGAAACTTGCCTGGTAAATTTAATAGAGCCGGGAGATAAAGTTGCGGTTTGTGTCAACGGTGTATTCGGCGGAAGAATGAAGGACATCGCGGAAAGATGCGGAGCCGAGGTCACTGTTGTAGATGCGGAATGGGGCACAGCTGTCGAACCGGAAAAGCTGGAGAAAACACTTAAGGAAAACACGGGAATAAAAATTGTATCGTTTGTCCATGCGGAAACTTCTACCGGGGCAAGATCCGATATTGAAGCTTTAACGAAGATAGCGCACGGCTACGACTGTCTGGTTATCGCCGATACCGTTACATCCTTAGGCGGCATTCCCGTTAAAACGGACGAGTGGAATATAGATGTAATTTATTCCGGTACACAGAAATGCATCTCTTGTCCTCCGGGTCTCTCCCCCGTTAGTTTCAATAAGCGCGCACTCGATTTAATTAAAAAGAGGAAAACCAAACCCCAAAGCTGGTTCATGGATATCAACCTTGTCGTAAACTACTGGGGAAGCGCGTCGAAAAGGTCGTATCATCACACAGCGCCGATCAACGCGCTGTACGGATTGCACGAAGCACTGCTCATGCTTAAGGAAGAAGGTCTCGAGAATGCTTGGGAAAGACATAAAAGGAACAGCAGCATTTTTATTAAGGGTTTAAATGAACTAAATCTGGAAGTCTTTGTGAAAGAGGGTGAGCGGCTGCCCGAGCTGGTTACTGTTAAAGTACCTGAAGGTGTCGACGAAGCCGGTGTACGGAACAGGCTATTAAATGAGTACAACATCGAAATAGGAGCTGGACTCGGGGCCCTGGCCGGGAAGATCTGGCGTATCGGTTTGATGGGATATACTTCGAATGAAAAGAATATCAATCTTTGTTTAGATGCACTGAAGAATATTTTAAATCGATAAAAAAATGTAGGCGCTTCATTTATGAAGCGCTTTTGAAGGATTTGGTGTAAATTCAAGTTCAAGTTTAAGCATAAGGTTATGTTAAAGAATTTGTTATGATGTGATTATTGATAGACCGGATTGACAATGCAAAATACTTTTCTATTTTTTAACATATAATATACCCTGAGTAAAAGCGGATTACTCTTCTTCATTCAAAAAATAATTTAATATTTACAGGATAGTTTTATGGAAACGCGTAATAGGGTCGTTATCATAGGCGGCGGGTTCGGCGGTATTACGGCGGCCAAGGAATTGATGAACAAGGATGTGGATATATATTTAATAGACAGAACAAACTATCATTTATTTCAGCCTTTGTTGTATCAAGTGGCAACCGCGGCGCTTTCACCGGGCGATATCGCGGTGCCGATCAGATCGATGTTTCACGGTCGAAAGAATGTCAAGATCATTATGGCTGAAGTGCTTTCAATCGATAAGCAAAATTCGTTTGTGCAATTAAGTGATCGCAAAATCAGTTTCGATTACCTTATTCTCTCCCCGGGATCTTCACATTCGTATTTCGGCAATAATAAATGGGAGAGTTGGGCTCCGGGTTTAAAGTCGCTGCGGGACGCGCTTTCAATAAGAGAGAAGATACTCACATCACTTGAAGAAGCTGAAATAACCGATGATCCGGAAATACGGAAAAGGAATCTTACTTTTGTAGTTATCGGCGGCGGACCCACCGGTGTTGAAATGGCCGGATCAATAGCGGAGATAGCAAAG
This sequence comes from uncultured Bacteroidota bacterium, assembly GCA_963787005.1. Classification (GTDB taxonomy): domain Bacteria; phylum Bacteroidota; class Ignavibacteria; order Ignavibacteriales; family Ignavibacteriaceae; genus FEN-1297. The sequence goes on along the minus strand of CAWBBX010000098.1, from coordinate 5,903 downwards.
CAAACGATGATGAAGGATTTCAGAAATATAAAAGCGGAAGATACGGAGGTGATCCTCGTTGAAGCCGCTTCTGCCGTACTTACTGCTTATTCCCCTCCTTTGTCATCGGATGCCAGGGAAGCTTTGGAGAAGTTAGGCGTAAATGTCATGCTGAATACAAAAGTAACGGACATAAACGAAGGAGCTGTAACGATAGGAGACAAAAGGATTGAAACCCCGAATATAATTTGGGCCGCCGGGAATGAGGCTTCCCCTCTACTTAAATCACTCGATGCGGAACTCGATAGAGCGGGAAGAGTTGTCGTTGAACCCGATCTGACTGTAAAAGGCTCACCTAATATCTTTGTTATCGGGGATGCGGCGCATGCAAAGGATAATGAAGGCAGCCTGCTCCCCGGGATAGCGCCTGTTGCCATGCAGCAGGGTAAATACGCGGCGAAATTAATACTGGAAATTATGCGGAACGGAAAAAGGAAACCGTTCGAATATTTTGATAAAGGAATGATGGCTACGATAGGGAGAGCCAAAGCAGTAGCGAAAATAAGGCGGCTGGAATTTTCAGGGTTCTTCGCCTGGTTCCTTTGGTCGTTTATTCACATATTTTTTCTTATCACGTTCAGGAACAGGGTTAGAGTCATGGCGGAATGGATCTGGTATTATTTTACTTCCAGAAGAGGAGTACGACTGATTACTAAAAAAACTTCACCGCCCGAAAATATTGAAAAACAGGAAGCTTCCGATAAAGATGAATATGAACCGGATTTAATGAGCTAAATAATTGCATATTCTTACTCTTACTCTTACTCTTACTCTTAATCTTACTCTTAATCTTATCTACTCTTAATCTTAATCTTAATCTTAATCTTAATCTTTGACAAATATTCCGGAGAGTTTAAGTGTAAGTTTTAGTTTAATTTATATTTAACTAATTGTCGTCAGTGCCTCCTTGTCACTGCGGTAGAGATAATTGATATTCAGCGTCGCGTCATATGCATAATCCAAATTTTATTCCACGTTTTTCCGTTGTCGTTTGACACTGCCAGATCCCAATCGACGGAATTCCTTTTAATGTTTGAAAACGTAATCCGGTTAAGACTCTTACCGCGCTTTGTTTCCCTTTCCAGAAAAAACTCTCCCTTCCCCTCTTTAAAATTTCCGGTATAAGCTTCGCCCAGCTTTTTAGTGAACGTATCCATCCATCTGATGTTCCACAATTTTGTATCGAGGTCATAATATCTCAAGCTGAATCCTTTCATCGGCTCAACATCCTTCATCCCGCTCCGGAAAAACTTAACGTCGCCCTTCCGGTGTTCGATCAAAGCCTGACCGTCAAGGATCGTGGAAACTGAAGTCATCGCCTTTGTCTCAATATAACTTCCGTCTTTCTGAAGAATATTTTGAGAGATATTCCAATCCCCTATCCAGAAGTCGAAAGCGTGCGGACCGGTTCGAAAGTTTTGGACCATATCCTGAGATCGCACGACCGCGCAAGGAAAAATCATAAACATTACAAAGAGATAACGAAATATATTTTTCATATTCCCTCGAAAGTTTTGATTGAAGTATTATTCTAAATAAGTCCTACAAATTCTTCATCATTCAACAGGCTTCAGCAGAAGATCCTGAAAATCGAAGCTGAAATCCGTAGAAGGCGAAAACCTCTTCATTTTCACCTGATCGATTGAACCGTCGGGATTAAGGGAGAACGTAACGAAAGCGTCCGCGCGGAGTTCTTTATCGTACCACCGGGCTACAAATGTATCGTACTGCCAATGTACCAGGTCGCCTGTAAGATCCGGTGTATGCCCGAACTTCATAACTAGATGATTATCCTTCAACTCTATAATAACATCACCGTACCAGGCGTCGCGGTAAGTACCGGTATATTTTTCCAAAGGCAGTGAAGGTCCGGCGGTGGAATCGTGTTCTTCTGCGGATTTTTTATCTGCCGAGGAAATTCTGGAGTCTATCTGATTTCTCAGCCACTCGTATCCCTTAAGCCAGTCGAAAGGTTCGGCATTCATATAATAGTCCAGTATATGATACGTTACGGCACTGAAAGCAGCGCCGGATTCCTGGTTTGTGAAAACCGCTACTCCCAGCTTAAGATTTGGAATCATGGTTATTCTTGAAACGTAACCGGGAAGTCCGCCGGTATGCGTCACCATTTTATAACCTCTGTAATCCGTTAAAAAGAATCCCAGTCCGTAACCGTAAAAATTATGCTGCAGAGGAGCCAGCTGTTCAGGTGTTTTAGATACTTTTATGGGCGTAACTAATTCCCACAAATTTTTCGTAGTGTTCGGAGTAAACAATTGTGTGCCGTTTGCGGCGCGGCCTGAATCGAGCTGCACAATCATCCACTTCGCAATGTCTGATGCGCTCGCATTAATTCCTCCCGCGGGATCGGTGACTTTATCGTGAAACGGTTTAACCGTCTGAAGCTTTCCGCTTACGATTGCGTGAGGATGAGCTACATTTTTCTGCTCCGGAAGTTTGGTAATGTCGGATATGCTTTCATTCATCCCTATCCTGTCCATTATATTTTTCTTAATAAAGTCCTCCCATGATTCACCGCTTACCTTTTCAATTACCGAACCGGCAATGAGATAAAGTACATTATCGTACGCAAAATTATGGCGGAAAGAAGTTGCCAGCGGAATTTCGGCAATTCTTCTCTCTATTTCTTCTCGCGTGTAAGTTGAATGCGGCCACCACAGCAGGTCGCCTCCGCCTAATCCTAGACCGCTGTGATGCACAAGCAGATCGCGTATCGTCATATGAACTGTAATGTACGGGTCCGACATCCGGAACCACGGCAGGTATTTTATTACCGGATCGTCCCACTTAATTTTACCCTCTTCTACCAGAATGCCCAGAGCGGTTGCGGTAAACGCCTTTGAATTTGAGGCAATTCCGAACAAAGTATGTGCATCAACATTTCCCGGCTCGTTGATATTCTTTACTCCGTATCCTTTCGTTAGTAAAACCTTTCCGTCTTTTACTATGGCTATACTCATTCCGGGAACTTCAAATGTCTTCAGTACTTTATTAACGAACACATCCAGATCAGGTGGGGCAGATTTTCTGTCGGTCTGAGCTTGAGTAGTTATCGTAAAAAGAATTGCTAAGAGACATAAGAAAGAATAAAACCTGCGCATAAAACCTCCCGGATGTAATTTATAATCGACAGATGTGACTATGTTAAAATAATAAAAATTTAATCCTAGGCATATTATTATGTGGAGGTTTGTTACACCGAGAATCGCGGAGAGAACACTGAGAGCTACAGAGGTAGAGAGATATTAAATTCTTTTATAAGAATCAAAATAAATTTTTGGAAACTTATAATTTAGAAATCCAAAGTCAGCCTATGACTCAAGCGTAGTTTTACATTTGGCCGGGAAATAACCAGGTCATAAAAAACACCTTGCCGGTTAATTGCTGTATCGGGCTGCTACTTCTTCCGCTCGAAGATGATGGCTCTTACGTCTTTGGTACCGATGTTCTCCACTGTGTGCGTCCACGGGTCGTGCGCCATTACGTGACCGTCGGGTATCTCCGCTTCCATCGGATCACCCCCGGGAACATGGATGCGCACCTTTCCGCCCGATACAAAATATACCGTCTCGTTCGGGTGGGAATGTTCTATGTCGCTAGTTCCGGCGGGCAAAGTCATTTCCAAAACACGAACATGCTCATCCTCGAACAACGACTTGTAATTATCGGGCGATGCAGAAACAGGATCTATATATCCCATGATGTACTCCCTAAAAAAGTAAGCTGATTGAGTGAATTATTTGAAAGATAAAATGATATACTTCTCCACGGGAATTTTCGGGAAGGCACACATGAGAATTGACGGTCGGATAGAAGAATTACAGTATGTGTGATAATGTGCCGTTGAAGAGAATTAATTGCCCGTTTCCGCGAAGAGCAATACACTACCATTTTTGAAAATAGTCTGAGATTTGTTGATTGTCAAGAGATTTTTTTTCAATATCATCTACTTATTGAATCTGCCGGCAATATAAACGGGACGGTTTTAATTATCAGTTGAAGTTAAGAAATTAGCAGCGCCGCTTTACTGCTTTTAAGCGGCGCATATTTAGAATAGATAATTAATAAAACTAATTCCTCGGTATGGCGGCCCGCCATCCGGCATGAAGTTCTTTAGATAATCTCTTTACCAGTTCTTTATTCTTCGGAAGAACTGCGACGTTCACGTTTTCGTTAGGATCTACTTTATTATCGTAGAGCTCAATATCGGTTTCCGCTCCCGGAAGTTTTGTATCGTTGTTCCAGTAATGCCACTCAATATAGTGATAGCGTTTCGTCTTCATGGAATATCCCATATAGCGCTTATGGCCCGGATTCTGCCTGGGCCGTCTATGGAACTGGCTGAAAACTGCAGGCTTCCACTTAAGATCCGGATTCTTCATCAGCGGCACCATGCTCGTGCCCTGAAGATACTTAGCCACTTTTATTCCGGAGAGATCGAGCAGCGTCGGATACATATCCACAAGCTCAACTAGTTTGTCTATCCTCTGCCCGCCTTTAATCCCCGGTGCTTTTATTATAAGAGGAACACGAATGTCGTTGCCGTAATTCGTCATCTTTCCCCAGCTTCGGTGTTCCCCCAGCTTCCAGCCGTGATCGCCCCACAGTATAATTGTCATTTTATCGTAAAGTCCCATTCGTTTTAATGCGGCTATCAGCCTGCCTATCTGCGCGTCCGTATACGTAACGCTTGCGTAGTAGCCGTGCTTTAAAAGCCGGGCTGTATCGTCCGGCATCTTGAAGACGGAAGGATGACCGATATGCCTGAATCCCCAGTAACCTCTCAGTTCGTACATAGAGTTGATGGCGTATATCGGTGCGTTCTTCGGAAGATAAGGATTAGTTGCTAACGGTATTTCGGCGTTCGTATACATATCCCAATATTTTTTAGGTACGACGAACGGCAGATGCGGCCTGAAATAGCCGAGCGCGTAATAAAACGGCTTGCCGTAGTCTTTAATTCTTTCTAAAGTTCTTATAGCCAGATCCGTCTGCGCGGCATCGTAAAAAGCCGTATCGGGATTATCGGTTACCTCCAGCGCAGGGCCCACGTTCCAGCCTCCTGCATACAGGTGCCTGTGAGGAAACTTCTTTACCCTTTCGTTCCTCTCGATCCTCTGCTTCACTATAGTGCCGTCGTCATGATAAAACGTTTCGGCATCCCTATCGAGCATATCCTTTGTATCGTATTTAGCTGGTCTTAAGTCGGGCTCGTCCCATGAAACCGAGTCGGGCATGTGGTTGTGAAAAATTTTACCCGTCGAAACGGTGTAATATCCGTACTTGTGGAAATACTGCGGCATGGTTACTACATTAGGAATAGTTTCGCGGAATTTGTCGCCTAGATGCCACACACGGTCTGAGTCGGGCCTAAGTCCCGTCATCGCGCTTGCCCTCGAGGGAGCACATACACCGACCTGGCAATACGCGTTCGTAAACACAACACCGTCTCTCGCCAGCGCGTCTATGTTAGGAGATTTAATAATTTTATTCCCGTAGCAGCCGAGCTCCGGTCGAAGATCATCGACTATTATGAACATTACGTTCGGCTTTGTCTCAACCTTGGATTTTAATACCGGACTTCCGCCGGGCATCATCCCGGATGTAGCTGCCAATAAGCCGGCACCCAGAAGTGCCGTATTAATTAACGGTTTCGATTTTGGTTTTATAAGCATGAAATTCCGCCAACGTTGTGGTAAGGAGTGTTTTGATTTCAAATGAATTTAGCGAAATAATTTTAAATTATCATCCACAAGCCGGGGTTTGGCGCGATTTGAATCTTACGGGGTGGAAGTCTAAGTACAAGAGCGGGTGAAATCGTTGATAATACTTAATCTTAACCT
>CAWBBX010000097.1:0-25064 GCA_963787005.1 uncultured Bacteroidota bacterium | reverse complement strand
CCCCACAAAGAAACAGCGTCGCACGAAGTAATTCTCGGCATTTGTATAAGGTTGGACGACGGATAACAAAGGTAATTGAAATCTTGTTTTATGCCGAAACTATAATATAAAACTACGTATCCTCCTGTCTGGGATGCGGGAAGAGGATACGGTTGATCATCTAAGTAGATTGCTTTCGCGGCATTGTTCAAAAAAGTATAGAAATTATGCCATTGCCCCTCATAATATCTCCTTCCTTCGAACTGGAATAAATACCTGAAGCCTCTCGCTTGGGCTATGTTAACGGAAACGGAACCGCTGCCGCTCCATTCGGAGCTAAGATCGTTGCCGCAGTAGTCAGTGACGGTAATTCTTCCTTCGGTATTTTCCGCGGGCGTCCAGTTAAGTTCGAATCTCAGCGAATGACCATCGGGACTAGATTGCACGGAGATAGTTTTAGATGGTTTTATATCGATTTTTTCCTTGATTACGGTCTGAGGAAATATCGATATGTCCGAAACCAGGCAGAGTAGAAAAAGGAGAGGAATTACTGATCGTGTTAAGAAATTCAGAAATTTCACTTAATCCCCCATATGATTTTTGAGATATAACTAAAAATACTTCAAGCAGTTTTAAAAGATCAAGAGAAGAATTTTATTGTATTTGTTACGTTAATTAATTTCGTAAAGAAGAAAAAACAGATTTATTTCACAAGAATAATGCCGGGGAAAAATTAGAACTAGGTTATCTATTTAAGCCCGCTTAAAATTATGCGGTAAAATTTTCCGGTAGTTTTTACCAAACCTCCGAGGTTTTAAAAACCTCGTAGGTTTAATCTCATTTCAAAAGCATCATCTTCTTCACAGCGTTATATCCACCCGCTTTAAGCGAATAGAAATACACGCCGCTCGCCAGAGAGCTTCCGTTGAAATTGACAGTATGAATACCGGGTACTTCTTCGCCGTTTACCAGGTTTGCTACTTCCCTTCCCAGTACATCATATATCTTGAGCGAAACAAACTCCCTCTTCGGAAGAGAGTAGCTTATCACCGTAGTCGGATTAAAAGGATTCGGATAATTCTGCGAAAGTTCAAAAGAATAAACACCCGATTTTGTTATCGTTTATCCCGGTGGTTATCCCCTGTTCGGGAGCCGGCAGCTTCTTAGTTGTGTAAAGATGAAACTCGCCCGGGCCCAGTTTTATTTTTGCGATAGGATTTGTGATGTTAAGAGTGTCGCCGTTAAAATAATCATACCATCTTCCGCCCGTGGGGAAATTGGGTGTGATGCTCAAAGAATCAATCCCGAAATTCCCGATTACAGTTACATCCATTGTGGAATCTATCAGGTTCAGTGTTTTTCCGGTACCGCTGAGGTTGTAGAAGAAAATCTTTGTGTTGAATACAGGGTACTCGGTTTTAAGTTTTATAAGCGCGGCTGTGGTCTTAAACAATTTCAGCCTGTCGGGATCGCTGTAATAATTCCAAAGTATCGGTTTATTCCCTACCCTGCCGTTTTGATCTATAGATATATCGTAGCCCAGCTCGCCGAACTGCCAGAGCATCTTGGGACCGGGTATAGTGTAAAAGAATGCTTCACAGAGCTTAATCCTGTCGAGTCCTGCTTTAATATTTTTTATGTTATAGCCGAGAGAGGAATTGGAATTTCCGCTTTGCTCGTTCCGGTACATCACTCTTTCTTCATCATGACTCTCCATGTAACCTACTATACTCGGGATCTTCCATCCTCTGGAAGTGTAAGAAGTGCCTGATAAATCCCACGATCCCCATGTTCCCGATGCACGTCCTATCGAAGCCTGCGAGTATGCTCCGTTCATGTTATCCCACAGCATGAAGCCCCAGTGCGAAAGAGTATCTTCCTCCTGGTTAACGGCAAAGTGCTCCAGAATTAAATATGCCGATGAATCTACCTGCCGTATTTTGCTGCCCATTCTCTCCAGAATATTTATCCTCGACTGATCGTACTGGTTCCACGCGTTAACGTCGGTTGTATACTTCTGCGTGAAGCCTTTCGAAAGGTCGAACCTGTATCCGTCAACATGGTATTCCTGCAGCCAGTATTTTGTTATCCTGTCCACGTAATACTGGGTTGCTTTGCTCTCGTGATTGAAATCGTTGAACACGTTGAACGGATGTTTGGGTATCGGGTTAAGCCAGGGGTTATCAGCGGCGGGACGATTGTTGGCCGAGTCCCAGTATAGTCTAGCCAGAGGTGAAGATCCTGTAATTTGATTAAGAACAATATCCAGGATTACTGCAATGCCGTTCTGATGACAAAGGTCTATAAAATGTTTGAAGGCGTCCGGTGTGCCGTAATACTTATCGAGCGCCATGTGAAAATCAGGATTGTACCCCCAGCTTTCGTTCCCTTCGAATTCCATTACCGGCATAAGCTCGATAGCGTTTACTCCCAGTCTTTTGAAATAGCTTATCGTATCCGTAAGCGTCCGGTAATTATGTGTCGATACAAAATCTCTGACCAGAAGTTCGTAAATAACCAGGTTCTGTTTGTCGGGACGCTTGAATGTTGTATCCTGCCAGTTGAACTTAGGCTTATCGGTTTGGATAACCGTTGCGATCTGCGTTGTTTTACCGCCGGGATATTGTATTAGATCGGGATAGGTTGTGCTGTCTATATATTTATCGCTGCCGGGGTCGAGTATCTTCTCCGAGTAAGGATCGGCGATCCGCATTGTTCCGTCGACGAGATACTGGCAGACATACTCCTTACCCGGCGTCAATCCGTCTACCTCCAGCCAGAAGCGGCTGCTGTCGGGGGTCATGTTCATCTGGTATTTAGGCTCAATAAGCCAGCTGTTGAAATCGCCTATAACATAAACCGACTTTTTCCCCGGCGCGTATAATGAAAAAACCGCCGATGTATCGCTTATATAATTTATCCCGTCGACAATTCCGTCAGGTTCGGCTTCTATGGTTGTTGATCCCGCCGTTACAAAATATGTAGAATCCGTTTTTGTGTTTCCCGCCGAATCCGTTGCGACAGCTTTAATCCACGTGTTGCCGTAAGATTCCGCGTGCGAGTAATAAGAGATGTAATTCGTATCGCTCTTCGCTACAAGGTTATTATTAATATAAAGAGAAAGATTCTTTGCCGATGAAGAAACGGCTTCGACTTTTACGCTGTCGCCGATATTTACGAAATAAGGAGACGGTGAAGGAGATATTACCGCTACGTTTAGCCCGGGATCAAAAACCGGTATAAACATATCGCTGCCGTCGGCCGCTCTTCCGACTTTGGTTCCGTCGGCGTTCCTGAAGACAAATGCTAATTCCAGAACCTTTTCACCGGATGTTAAATTCGTTTCAAGCTTATAATATTTATAAATATCCAAAGAAAAACGCCATTTATTGTCGCCGAGATACGTCGGTTTCGGAAGAGCGGTAGTAGAACCCCAGGTAGTCTGAACATATTTCCAATCCCTTGGATTTGTGCTTTTATTTGTAATAACGCCGGCGTGGATATAAATCTGGTTGGGATAAAAGTCTTTTAACTCAGCGTTCCCCTGTGAAGCATCGTACGTAATTGTTATTACATCATGTATCGTATCGAAGTAAGGTGTCCATGATAGCTGCGCGAATGACTGTCCGGCAAACAGCAGTAATAGCGGGAGAAGCAAAAGTTTTTTCAATTAATAAGTCTTTCGTTAGTTACAGTCTCTTGTTCCACAAAGTCACACTAAGGAAACACAAACCTGTCCGCCTCAGGCGGAGTCACACGATGGACATATTTTAATGGATAAAGCATTTAACTTACCGTAGGCATTTGATTTATCAAATGCTTCTTAATTTTTGTATCGAAGGCTTTGTTAATGCGCAGACTAATAGTCTGCGCTACGAAACTATAATTCTAATTGTTAATTCTTAATTATGCACCTTGCCTACCGGCTGGCAAGTTGTTAATTATTATTTCATTTCAGCGAACGACGGCTTGCCTCCGTTTACCCACGCGGTGTACATTAACGCCGCAAAATCTTCAGCCGCGCGGTTAAACTGAATCTTGGTTATGTAATTCGTGCGAAACCATAGAAGACGATAGTAATCTTCACTGTTTTTGGATCCGGTAATTACGGTCGCCAGATCGTCGGCTTTAAAGAGCACCTTACAGACGGAATTCGCGTCGGAGATGTAATTAAAGATATAGTCGAGCGGTTCCTTTACAAATCCAGCCGGCCGCGGCCGGAATGCTTCCTGCAGGTCCTTCAAATGTTCGTCCACCATGTGAATTTCGTAACGGGCGTGAACGCCTTTCTGTCCTGTGAACTGCCCGTTGTAGTTCATAACCGTATGCATCGGCTGATGTCCGTCGGCTACGTAATGCCCCAGATCTGCGGCGAGTCTTAGAGCTTCGGCTTTATCCTTATCTTTGAAGGCCTGGGTAAGCTTTAAATATGTATCGAGTGTCGCCCACGGCAGTACGCCTTCCTTAATAACTTTATCCATGCCGTATTTGGCAACAAGTTTCTCTTTGTTTTGTATCATGTGCCCTTCGAGAAACTCTTTGTAAAAATCTATATCTATGTAATGTTTCGGGCCTTCCGTTTTATCTTCTTTTTTCCTGAAATCGGCGTCCGCCGCGTGCTCGGATAAGTAGTCACCCCATTTAATAAAAGCGTGCATTTCCGCCGGTAAAAAATTAACTGCTTCCTTACTGATCAGCTTATGCCCCTTTTCCCCCCATGAGAAAGCCGGGCGGATAAAAAGCACTGAGAATAGAAGAACGGCCAGTAGATTGAATTTAGATTTCATCTTTTTTGATTCCTGTAATTTGTACAATGATATTCCTGTTTCTGTGACGGTTGTCGAAGTCGATCAGGATGATCTGCTGCCAGGTACCGAGCAGAAGCTCGCCTTGTGAAAAAGGCACGGTAAACGACGCGCCCTGCAGGGCGGCTCTTACATGCGAGTGCCCGTTACCGTCGTGCCAGGTCTGATCGTGACTGTAGGATATTCCGGAGGGAGCAATCTTCTCAAAGAATGCCGGGTAATCTATTAAAAGCCCCGGCTCGTACTCGATGGTTGTTATCCCGGCGGTAGAGCCCCCGGCGAACACGATTGCGTGTCCCTCCCAAAAGCCTGCGGCCTCGATTTTTATCCTCACCTCTTCGGTAATATCGATAACATCGGTATTACCCTTTGTCCGGACACCGAATGTATACGTCTCTACCGTCATCTGTTTTTTGGCCTCAAAGTTAGTTCTCTATTCCTCTATATTCAATCTATTTTTAATTTCCTCATTTTTTTTGCCAATAAAAACTACCCGTTTGGAGTGTTTTCGGAGCAATTTTAATACTAATTGAGTATTAATTTTGATAAATTGTGTGGATATTTTTCCCAACAAAAAAAGAATTTTTATGATTACAAGAGAGTTCATAGAACTTGAAGAGAAATTAGGTGCGCATAATTATCATCCGCTGGATGTGGTTATTAATAAAGGACAGGGCATTTGGGTTTTCGATGTGGAAGGTAAAAAATACCTCGACTGCCTTGCCGCTTATTCGGCCGTGAATCAGGGGCATTGTCATCCGCGCATTATACAGGCGTTAAAAAGTCAGGCGGACAAAATTACCCTTACTTCCAGAGCATTCCGCAACGATCAACTCCCGCTTCTTTACAAAGAGCTCAGCGAACTAACCGGATACACTATGATCCTTCCTATGAACTCCGGTGCTGAGGCTGTGGAGACAGCTATTAAAGCAGCGAGGAAGTGGGGATATTACGTTAAAGGAATCGAAAAGGACAAGGCTGAGATCATTACTTGCGCTAATAATTTTGCGGGCCGCACAATTTCTGTTATCAGTTTCTCATCTACCGAGCAGTATAAAGACGGTTTCGGCCCATTCACACCGGGCTTCAAAATTATTCCCTACGGAGATATAAACTCTCTGGAGAATTCCATAAACGAAAATACTGCCGCTTTTATAGTAGAGCCTATCCAGGGTGAGGGCGGTGTAGTGGTTCCTCCGGAAGGATACCTGAAGAAAGCTTATGATATATGTAAGAAGAATAACGTTCTTTTTATAGCAGATGAAATTCAAACCGGGCTGGGGCGCACCGGAAAGCTTTTCGCGTTCGAGCATGAAGACATAAGACCCGACGCGGTAATTATCGGCAAAGCGCTTTCGGGAGGATGTTACCCGGTATCCGCAGTGCTTTCCGGCCCGGAAGTACTGGGTGTTTTCAAGCCGGGCGATCATGGTTCAACTTTCGGCGGAAATCCGCTCGGCGCAGCGGTTGCCAGGGAAAGCTTGAAGGTCCTTGTCGAGGAAAATCTTATTGAGAACTCCGCCAAGATGGGCGCGTACTTTATGAAGAAACTCGGAGAAATAAAATCGAAACACGTTAAGGAAATTAGAGGCAGAGGATTGTTCATCGGTGTAGAGCTAAAGAACGAGGCCGGCGGTGCGCGCAGGTTCTGCGAGGCTCTAATGAAAAAGGGTATACTGTGTAAGGAAACCCACGACAACGTAATTAGATTTGCCCCTCCCCTTGTCATTAGACAATTGGAAATTGACTGGGCACTGGGAAAAATTGAGGAAGTTCTAACGATGAAATGATATTAAATATGACGCCGAAGACTTTTTATAATATTTTGTGTGATGATCTTCGGAATAACAGATGGGGTTTGGGAAAGTTTACGCCACAATATCCTTTAAAATTTCTTTAGTCTTAATTATGGCGTTCTGCAGCTTATCCATCCGGTCCATTACGCTCTTGATATCTCCGTGCTTCCCTGAAAGCTCTATACCTAATGCTTCGTCACCCACGCCCTTTGCACCTACGGAATAACTTGCCCCTTTGATGGTGTGCGATTCGTTTACGATCTTGGTATGCTCGTTGTCCTGGACAAAAGCTTCCAGTTTCTTAAATCTTTCCTCTACATCTATAAGATAGCTGGACAGCAGATCTTTCTGAAATTCTTTATCCCCCAGGCTCGCTTTTTCCAAAGCGGCGAAATCAAAAACGGACTGCTTTACTTCGCTCTTCTGCGGCTCCTTTTTCTCCTCTTCCTTAACGTCCTCTATTCCCAGCCATTTATCGACTCGCGAAATAAGGTCCTCCGGATTGATAGGCTTAGAAATGTAATCATCCATACCCGCATCCAGACATTTTTCTTTATCACCGACAAGGGCATGAGCCGTTATAGCTATAATCGGAACCTTTGAGACTTCACCCTTCAGTTCGCGTATGTTCTTTGTCGCAGTAAAGCCGTCCATTTGCGGCATCTGGACGTCCATCAAAATGAGGGCGTACTTTCCGTTTTGAATTTCATCAACAGCCTCGCTTCCGTTCTTAACCGCTTCCACCGTGTAGCCGGCTTCCATCAATATTCGAATGGCAACCTTCTGGTTGATCAAATTATCCTCGGCAAGAAGTATTTTGCAGTCTGTTCTTCTATTAGATTTTGAAGCGGGCTTAAATGTTCGATCTGGGTGCTGCGGTTTTTCTTCTGCGGAGACCGGGCTCTTCCTAACCTTGAAAGTTTTTATCTCGGAGTCCTTCTTTAACACCAAAGAAAAGAAGAAATTGCTGCCTGCTCCATCTTTACTTTCCACACCGATATTGCCCTTCATCATTTCAACGAATTCTTTACAGATGACCAGTCCGAGTCCCGTTCCTCCGTATTTGCGAGTATATGATCCGTCGAGCTGAGCAAAAGGTTTGAAGAGATCGTTCTGCTTTTCGACGGGAATACCGATTCCCTGATCGAGCACCGACGCGTAAACCGTAATTTCCCCGGGTGTATGCTCCTCCGTTCTCACCTTCACTTTAATTTCGCCTGCGTCGCTGTATTTGATAGCGTTGCTTATAAGGTTGAGAAAAATCTGTCTAATTCTTGTGGGGTCTCCCCTTAAAGTCATTATTGAGTCGTTCTGAAAATCGGTGGAAATGGCAAGACCCTTTTCGCGCGCGTTGCTTGAGAGAAGAGATACGGCTTCCTCTATAATCTCGCTTATGTTCAGCTCAAGGTCTTCCAGCTGCATTTTTCCGGATTCAATCTTCGACAGGTCGAGTATGTCGTTTATAATCTCGAGGAGTAATTCTGCGGAATTGCGGGCGGTAGATGCGAACTGGCGCATCTCGTTTTTATCCTTGTATGCTTCTTTCTCTATCAACGTAAGAAAACCGATAATTCCGTTCATCGGGGTGCGTATCTCGTGACTCATATTTGCTAGGAACTGGCTCTTCGAATTATTTGCTCTAGAGGCTTCCTTGGCGAGCCGGTCTGACTTCTCCTTTTCCTTTTTCAGCTCAACCTGGGCATTTCGTCTCTCTTCTTCCAGCAGAACCTGGGAAGTTATGTCGGCCATACTGCCTTCGTAATAGTAATTTTTTCCCTCTTCGTCCGACATCAAGCGGTCGCTCAATCTTACGATTACATCGGAACCGTCCTTCTTTTTCAGGGTAATCCTGAAATCCTTCACCTCGCCATTTTTATTCAGCTGCTCCGCTAGCTTGTCACGCTCTTCCGGAAACTTATAAACATCGTTTTTAATGTTAACTTTTAAAAGCTCTTCTTTGCTCTCATAGCCTAGAATTTTTACCAGTGCCGGGTTAACGGTAAGAAACTTTCCGACGGGACTCGACTGAAAAACACCTTCAGTCGAATTATCAACTATGGAATGGAACTTCTGCTCCGATAAGTCAATCCTGTACGAGCGTTCGGCCAGCTGCATACGCAGTTTAAAGTTTACAGCGCTTCCTACAACAGAGATAACACTGAGGAACAACACGAAGATAACCGACTCGTACATGTTAGGCAGAAAATAAATAGCGTGATCATTAAGGAGTATGGCGGAGGCAAATACGAGGTTGTAATAAATGGCCACGATAATCTGGTCCTTTACGTCCCAGCTTAGAAATAGTGCGGAAGTGAAGATCATCAAGCCGACTATCTGCGCGTTAACCACAAGGGTCGTCGGCATAAGATAGATCATATAGCCTGATGAAAATATAATAACCATCAGAAGGATATGTACCATATAGACCGGGCGCTTGATTCCCCAATCCGTATTCATCAGCACAAGTACGGCGAAGGCTATTAAGGTTGCTACCAATCTTGTAACGTAAACTTGTACGGCGTATTGGTTGAAATAATGCACCTCGAACACCATAGCAAACAGCCCTGCAATTGCTATTAACAGAGCCATTACTTTTACTGGGGTCTGAAGCAAAGATTGGCTTTCCCGTCTAAGGTGTTCGTACTCCCTAGCGGAAAACTCGATGTCATCATTATAAATATATTCAACCACAGATTTACTAGCTCTGTTTGCCATTAAAACTCTGGGTTTGCATTTTGTAAACAATCTTTTAGAAATGAAAATAACATTAAACAACCGAATATCCAATAAAAAGGCATACTTTAGCTTATTCAAAATTATTCGATCATCCGTCTAAAGATGACGAAAAATAATGCTCAAATAGATATTTTTCCATAGATTACAGATTAAAAATCGATGGGTATTATGGAACAATTCTTTTATTCTATTGATCTGGGAGTACTTTATTTCTTCAACCACACGTTATCCTGCGGTTTTCTGAATAAGTTCTTTTCGATCATCACAAACGTGAACAACTGGTACATTGCATATCTTATTCTGCTGGGAATCAGTTTCGTTAAGGGCGGCCGGAAAGGCAAGATCGCCGCCGTTGGAGTGCTGCTCCTTATTCTGGTTACCGACCAGTCGAGCGCACGGATAATAAAAGAAATATTCCACAGAATAAGACCCTGCAACGCGCTGACCGACGTGCTTACGCCGCTTGGGTGCAACGGAACTTTTTCGTTTCCCTCGAACCACGCGCTCAATAATTTTGCCGCGGCGGTATTTTTTTATAAATTATTCCCGAAGCTTAAATGGCCGTTGTTCATCGCAGCTTCTCTTGTTGCAATTTCAAGGGTTTACATGGGACTCCATTATCCCTCAGATATTTTGGGAGGCGCAATTATAGGTTCGGCATTCGGGTATATTTTTGCGATCGGGGCGCTTAAAATTGATGATATTCTTAAATCCAGGATGAAGCAGAGTATAGGAAGCCATTCGTAGTCATTCATTGCCTGCCCGGCGCAGCGATAGCGAAGACGGGTCATTCGATATTAAATCATTGTACAATTGAATGACGCAAAGCAAATGACGATTGGATTGCATGAGTGCATGCTTGCATGAAGAATATCGTTAAAATTAAGACCATGCATTCATTCAAACATGCAGTCATGCTGCGTATAAATTTTATTAATATCGAATGACTACATAATAAACTTTCATCTATCAAAAAAAGTAAGGTACGTAATGTCAGAAAATTTAGATGACAAATTAAGAATTAGAGAAGCAAAGCCGGAAGATGTTCCATTAATACTTCAATTGATACGAGAACTCGCCGATTATGAAAAACTATCGCACGAGGTTGTAGCCGACGAGAAAACTCTGCGGGAAACATTGTTCGGTGAAAGAAAGTACGCGGAAATATTAATAGCCGAATACAACGGGCAGCCCGCTGGACAGGCGCTTTTCTTCCACAATTATTCCACATTTATCGGACGACCGGGGATTTATCTTGAAGATATTTACGTCCGCCCTTCCTTGCGCGGGAAAGGCATCGGTAAATCGCTACTCAAATCATTGATCAAGCTCGCTAAGGAAAGGAACTGCGGCAGAGTAGAATGGGCTGTGCTCGACTGGAATGAGCCGTCTATACAATTCTACAAGAAAATGGGCGCCGTTCCCATGGACGAATGGACGGTGTTCAGGGTTACCCAGGATAAGTTTGACGATATAATAAAAGGCGGTTGATTGAATTTTAAAATATTTCCGTATATGCGTCGTAGGGACAACTCATGAGTTGTCCCTACATTAATCTATATCGAGATTTACCTTAGTATGAAAACGCATCCAATGAGTTCATTTTCATTTCTAATTATTCTATCATAAAACGATCTTTGCCATTTAAATTCTTTTAAACCTGCCAAATGAATTGCCTTCGACGACTGCATTTTGAACTTTCCTACATAATAAGACAACGATTTAATTTTCCTTTGTAGGGACAACTCATGAGTTGTCCCTACTTAATAATAAACGGAATATATTAAAAATCTAAATTCTTCGGATATTATAAAGTTCATTTTCATTTCTAATTATTCTATCATAAAACGATCTTTGCCATTTAAATTCTTTTAATCCTGCCAAATGAATTGCCTTCGACGACTGCATTTTGAACTTTCCTGCATAATAGGACAACGATTTAATTTTCCCTTGTAGGGACAACTCATGAGTTGTCCCTACTTAATAATAAACGGAATATATTAAAAATCTAAATTCTTCGGATAATTCCTTTCAAGCTCCCATTTGAGCGGATTAAGTCTAATGTATCTGCGAATATTGTACAATTCAGTCTCATTCCTTATTATCCGGTCATAAAACGATCTTTGCCATTTAAATTCTTTTAAACCTGATAAATGAATTGCCTTCGACGACTGCATTTTGAACTTTCCTACATAATAGGACAACGATTTAATTTCCCCTTGTAGGGACAACTCATGAGTTGTCCCTACATTAATCTATATCGAGATTTATCTTAGTATGAAAACGCATCCAATGAGTTCATTTTCATTTCTAATTATTCTATCATAAAACGATCTTTGCCATTTAAATTCTTTTAAACCTGATAAATGAATTGCCTTCGACGACTGCATTTTGAGCTTTCCTACATAATAGGACAACGATTTAATTTCCCCTTGTAGGGACAACTCATGAGTTGTCCCTACTTAATAATAAACGGAATATATTAAAAATCTAAATTCTTCGGATATTATAAAGTTCATTTTCATTTCTAATTATTCTATCATAAAACGATCTTTGCCATTTAAATTCTTTTAATCCTGCCAAATGAATTGCCTTCGACGACTGCATTTTGAGCTTTCCTGCATAATAGGACAACGATTTAATTTTCCCTTGTAGGGACAACTCATGAGTTGTCCCTACTTAATAATAAACGGAATATATTAAAAATCTAAATTCTTCGGATATTATAAAGTTCATTTTCATTTCTAATTATTCTATCATAAAACGATCTTTGCCATTTAAATTCTTTTAATCCTGCTAAATGAATTGCCTTCGACGACTGCATTTTGAACTTTCCTACATAATAGGACAACGATTTAATTTTCCCTTGTAGGGACAACTCATGAGTTGTCCCTACATTAATCTATATACGAGATTTATCTTAGTATCTAAATTCTTCGCATCTTATAGAGTTCATTTTCATTTCTAATTATTCTATCATAAAACGATCTTTGTCATTTAAATTCTTTCAAACCTGATAAATGAATTGCCTTCGACGACTGCATTTTGAACTTTCCTGCATAATAAGACAACGATTTAATTTCCCCTTGTAGGGACAACTCATGAGTTGTCCCTACTTAATAATAAACGGAATATATTAAAAATCTAAATTCTTCGGATAATTCCTTTCAAGCTCCCATTTGAGCGGATTAAGTCTAATGTATCTGCGAATATTGTACAATTCAGTCTCATTCCTTATTATCCGGTCATAAAACGATCTTTGCCATTTAAATTCTTTTAATCCTGCCAAATGAATTGCCTTCGACGACTGCATTTTGAACTTTCCTAAATAATAAGACAACGATTTAATTTTCCCTTGTAGGGACAACTCATGAGTTGTCCCTACGGCTTCAAAAGTAATTATTCCATGAAAATGATTAGGCATTACGACATATTCATCTAAATAAAGCCAAGGATGTTTAATTTTCAAATCCAGCCATTTTTCTTCAACTATCTTTCCGAAATTATTTAGGATAATCTTCTCATTACTAACTTTCCCCAAAAACATTTTCATATCTTTAACACATATAGTTACGAAATACCAATATCCCTGTGTATAATCAAATTCTTTTAGTCTATTACGCTTACGATCCTTATACATAATAACTGAATCTGTTTATATTTTTTATTTTTTGCAATAATTATTTTCAATTATTGTCTTGTAGGGACAACTCACGAGTTGTCCCTTGATATTACACAAATTTGAAAAGTCAAAAATCTAAATTCTCCGGGTGTTTATTTTCAAGTCCCCATTTAAGGGAATTTAATTTAATGTATCTGCGAATATTGTATAGTTCACTCTCATTTCTAATTATTCTGTTATAAAATGACCTTTGCCATTTGAATTCCTCCAAACCCGCTGAATGAATTTCTTTAGACAATTGCATTTTAAACTTGGCGATACAATATGAAAGGGGTTCCTTATTTCCTTGTAGGGACAACTCATGAGTTGTCCCTACAACCATTATTCATAATAATTCGGAAAACAAGATGGGTTTAAAAACTCTTTGGTGATGTATTTTCATTTCTGCATTATTCCCTCAAACCTTTTATCTTTTCCCCTCAAATATTTATCTTTACGCTGTTATTTTCATTAAATTGAGAGGAATATTCTCTCTGTGCGGCGAAAACAAGATTTATTAAAAATAAGGAACCAACATGGCTCAAAACAATGTTAGACGGGTCGTAGTAACCGGAATGGGCGCTCTGACCCCCATAGGTCTCACCGTAGATGAATTCTGGGACGGAATGATGAACGGTAAAAGCGGTGCGGCATTAATTTCTTCTTTCGATACTTCTAAATTGGGAACTAAATTTGCGTGCGAATTAAAGGGCTTTGAGACCGGAAACTACATGGACAGAAAATCCGCGAGAAGGATGGACCCTTACGCGCAGTACGCTATGGCGTCGGCTGTACAAGCGGTTGACGACAGCGGTATAAAAACCGACAGCCTGACGGATGAGGAAAGGGCAAGAATAGGGGTTATTTACGGAAGCGGTATAGGCGGAATACAGACCTTCTACAACCAGTCGGTTGTAAACCATACCGAGGGACCGGGAAGGATTTCCCCGTTCTTTATTCCCATGCTCATACCGGACATAGCGAGCGGACACATATCGATGCATTTCGGATTCCGCGGTCCCAATTACTGCATAGTCTCTGCGTGCGCAACGGCTAACAATAACATGATTGACGGATACATGCTGGTAAAACAAGGCTTCGCCGATATTATACTCAGCGGCGGAAGCGAGGCCGCTATAAACGAAATAGGCATAGGAGGATTCAACGCTTCCCGCGCTCTCTCAACGCGCAACGACTCGCCCGAAACGGCAAGCCGTCCTTTTGATTCCACACGCGACGGGTTTGTTATGGGAGAAGGAGGAGGAGCCGTAATAATTGAGGATATGGAACACGCATTGAACAGAGGCGCTAAGATTTACGCGGAGATAATAGGCATGGGACTCTCGGCCGACGCTTACCATATTACAGCTCCGCACCCGGAAGGAGCCGGAGCTATACTCGCTATGGAAATGGCGCTGAAGGATTCCGGTGTCTCCCCTTCCGACATCGATTATATAAATATGCACGGAACTTCCACTCAGCTCGGCGATATTGCCGAAACAAAATCGATTAAAAAAGTATTCGGAGATCACGCTTATAAGATGAACGTGTCGTCCACAAAGAGTATGACCGGACACCTTCTCGGCGCGGCGGGCGCGGTAGAGGCTGTCGCATCTATTCTTGCCATAAAGAACGGCATTGTTCCGCCGACGATAAATTTTGAGAATCCCGATCCCGAATGCGACCTGAACTACACGTTCAACAAACCGCAGAAGAAAGAAATCAATGTTGCGATTAGCAACGCGTTCGGCTTCGGCGGACATAACACTTCTGTCATCTTTAAAAAATTTGATGAATAATATTTAAGATATCTTCAAGTTCAAAGCCGGTCAAATTTGACCGGCTTTTTTATTTTTAACAGCTCTTTCACCACACGGACCATTATCTGTTATATTATTCTCATCTAATAGCTCTTGATAAAATTCCCGCGTTCCGGTATGTTATGCGTAAAATTAATTCATCTATAAAAATAATAAGGGAAAATATGGAACACTCGATTGTAACCACTGCTTTCAATTTTGAAGGATATAGGATCGTTAAAAATCTTGGGATCGTAAGAGGTATTACTGTCAGATCGCGCTCCATCTTTGGAACTATAGGCGCGACGCTTCAAACATTATTCGGCGGGAACATCACGCTGTTTACCGAGCTTTGCGAAAAAACGAGGGAAGAATCTTTCGATCTGATGATAAAACATGCCGAGCAGCTCGGCGCCAACGCGGTGATAGGCGCAAGATACGATACAACCGACGTTCTGCAGGGCGTAAGCGAAGTCCTCTGCTACGGAACCGCGGTTGTAATCGAGAAATCGTAGGAACATCCTATCCGAAATAAAATGTTGATGAAGACAGCTAAAAAGAATTGTGCCTGCCTATCCGGTATGCATAGGAAAAATTAAGTGAGTCCCTGCTTGCCGGATGAATAAACAATCCTCAACGACAGGATTTTTGGTCCCAAGAAATCGTCTAGGCGTTAACTCGACCGTAAAATAATACAGTTAGTAATAGACTTAAAATGATAAGACAAGATGATAATGTTATGGTTATTTCCACCAACAAGCCCTTCTCTTTTCAAGGGAAGGGTTGGGATGGGTTCGAGCTTTCTTTTAAATGTTAAATTAACGCTTTTGCGTTGAAACCGGGGCGAAGAAAAGTATATAGTTAAAACTTTTATTATGGGAATCATTTCTTAATTTATCACAAATATCTAGAATATTAACATTATCCTTAAATAATGTTTATCATTCAAATTAAATTGGATAGCAATATTAGTTATGATATTCCTGCCTTATTCCAACTTCTGCATTGAGAATAAAATATATTATTCGTACTATAAATTATAGTAATTCATATTTCTGATTTTCGTCTATCGCATGGGGGGCACATGTATAATTTACTGAGGGACTTAGCACTTTCATTTCTATTAATATTCCTATCACTAATTTTCTTTCCCGGCTGCAGCAGCACATATGTGCAGGAACAATATCCTTCAAAAAAAGAATTTTATAGGAAAATAAACTCCGAGTGTTCAAACAGAACGGTAAACCTTAACTTCGCGGCCGATTCTTCCGTAAGCTCAAATATTACCGTTGTAAGTGTCGATTCAATTCACTGGAAAAGTTTTACAACGGATACTTCATTTAGAATCATTCCTCTAACAAACATCAAAGATATTTCATACTCAAAAGTAAGGCTCAAAAATTTCGACGGCGTGCTAACTTTAAAGGATGATTCCTTGTTGCACGTCGTTAATTCGGTTTACCGAAAAAACGATATAAGTGCCGCCGTAACCACAACAATTAAGCACGGGTATTCTGCTCCGATTAACTAGATTAAATCGATCTCTTTCAATAATCATATCAAGGGGATGTTCCAATACGCATTTATCGGGATGCTCGGCGGTGGAATTGCCGGTTATTTTGCCGACAGGTTTCAACAGGGGGGTGAGGTGAGCGGCGCTATGAACGGCTCATTACTATGCGGAATAGGAGGAGCAGTATTGGGCTTAATAGTCGGCAGTCCGCAAAAATATTTATTAAACGTTGATCATTTACATGCCGGTATAATTCACAGATTCGGCTTAGTAGGCGGTATGACTTTTTCAATGCTAGTTGGAGGATTTTCCGACGGCAGAAGTTTCGGCACAACCGAGCTCGACCATTTTGCATGCGGGCTTTTTTACAGACAGCCGCTGACGGAAATGTTTAGATTAAGACTTGAGCTCCTCTACGAAACTAAGGGCGGCAACTATGATTACAGCGGAGAATATTTACCTTCTTCTTATTATTTGAAAGAGGAAACGGCGACGGTGAAATTAACCGAGGTTGAAGTACCGTGTCTTTTAGAAATCGGTAAGCGTTCATACAGCAGCTTATCTTTCCAAGGATTGATAGGACCGGCCTTAAATTATTACTTACACGGGCAGCTTGAAGAATATCAGGTCGGTTACCACAACAATAACATTAAACTGCGCCAGGTACCCGTTAAAGCGCATCCTTATTTAAGTATTTTGATGGGATGCGATATTCAGTGGAACACAAACTTTGCCACGGAATTTTTATGGGACCAGGAGCTTACTTCCTCTGGTAACATAAGAATGATAAACGGGGGCGAATTAAATTTAAAACAGAACGATTTACTAATCCGTGTTGCGTATACCTTATGACAAATCCGGATCTAAATTATTTGGGGGTTATATGAAAAATTATTACAGCAAATTATT
Source organism: uncultured Bacteroidota bacterium (assembly GCA_963787005.1). Lineage (GTDB taxonomy): Bacteria > Bacteroidota > Ignavibacteria > Ignavibacteriales > Ignavibacteriaceae > FEN-1297. Next base: position 7,866 of record CAWBBX010000097.1, on the reverse strand, counting down.
AATATCACTAGTTATAACGGTTTTTATATTGCTGTTCCTTCCCGGCTGCAGCAGCACATACGTGCAGGAACAATTCTCATCAAAAGAAGAATTTTATTCTGAAATAAACGACGATTGCTCGGGCAGAACCGTTAACGTGAATTTCGTCGGAGATACTTCTACGGACGGAGAGAATACTTTCGTCGGCAACGATTCCGTTTACTGGAATAATCTTTACGAGCTTAAAGGCAGGCAGAATATCCCGCTCGATTCAATTAAGGATATCTCTTACAAAAAAATAAAACTGAAGGAGTTCGACGGAATTTTAACATTAAAGAATGATTCAACGTACCGTGTCTTTAATGCCGTATACGGTAAAAATGAAATTCTGGCGAATGTAAAAGTGAACCACCGTTTCTCCGAACCTATTAAAGCAGTAAGCTCTATCTCATACGATAACCATTGGAAAGGAATGGGAAAATACGGACTCGCGGGATTGTTTGCGGGCGCGCTCGTAGGTTACAAATTAGGAAGCGATGCCGGCATAAGAGACCGGAACCCGGAACTCGGTGCAATTGCAGGCTCATTTATCTTCGCCGTGGGTGGAATGCTGGCGGGACTGATCGTCGGCAGTCAGCAGGTTTATTATTTACACACTGAGAAAGAACAAAATAAATTTATTCATAAAATCGGACTTACTGCGGGGATGGCTTCTTCCTCACTTTACGGGGGTTTCTCCGACAATCGAGACTTTCAAACAAGAGCTTTTAATCAGTACGCATTCGGCATATATTACAAATATAACATTACCAGGATAATTACATTCCGCCCCGGTATCTTCTACACTCAAAAAGGCGGCAACTATTCATATCGGGGAGAGTATTATCCGTCCCCTTATTCTTTTTATAATTCATGGGAGAAAACATCGGCCGTTAAGCTTTCAACACTCGAGATACCGCTTCTTTTAAGGATAGGAACCGCTTCGTACTGGGGCACGGGAGTTGAGGCGTTAGTCGGACCCGCATTTAATATTTTTCTCAACGGCCGGCTCGAGGAATATGACATAGGTCCGATGGATGAGGCATGGAAATCCAGCGAAAAAAACATTAAGGCGGCTTCCTATCTTAGTCTTATGTTCGGGTTCGGATTGAAAATAAATTCTCACAGCTCGATAGAGTTTTTGTACGACAAAAGCTTTAATTCCTTCGGAAGAATAGGAATGCTGGGCGGCGCCGAGCTTAATTTAAAGCAGGATAATTTCCTCATCAGAACAACTTATGCGTTATGATTACAGATTTCATTTTTAAAAATTTGTAACTGAAGTTACCCAAACACAGATTATTTTCAAATTGAGCCGCCTTAGGCGTGGAAATATCTTAAAATTACCAATACTCGTAACCTTAAGATTCTTCACCCGACAAGCCGGGATCCGAATGACAGTCTTGCTTAACTTAAGTTATGTGATATCTTTTCCGGCAAAGAATTTTACATGCTTAACAAATTGATAATGCGTAATTGTGCCGTATCTTACGGATGATTATATCATTATTTATTTATATTATTCCTTCAATTTGTTTAATCTCAAAAAGCGGTAAATCGATGAAGAAACTTCTTTTAATATTAATTTTATCTGCATTTTCATTTGCGGGCGCGTTCGCCCAGCTTCCGAAGCCAGACCATATAATTGTTGTCTTTCCTGGAAAATCACAGTCAAAAAACTATAATCGGATCGAAGTACGCCCCATACTTAAACTCACTTGTAAAAGATACGATGGGCGCGCTGATGGCAAATTCCTACGCGATAGGCCACCCCAGTCAACCCAACTATCTCGAATTCTTCTCCGGCTCTAACCAGGGCGTAACCGACGACGATCTGCCCAAAAGATTTCCTTTCACGTCTCCCAATCTCGGCGCAGAATTGCTGCAGAAGGGTTATACATTTTCAGGCTATTCTGAAGATATGCCGGACACGGGCTATAACGGTAAGTTTGCCGAAGCATACGCTAGAAAGCATAACCCCTGGGTAAACTGGATGAACTCCGATACCAACGGCATCCCCGCAAAATACAATCTTCCGCTTACGGCATTTCCAAAAGACTTTAATAAGCTGCCTACTGTTTCATTCGTAATCCCTAATGAGAATAACGATATGCACAACGGCAAGGACCCCGAGACAATCATCAGAAGCGATAAGTGGATGAAGGCGCATCTCGATAAATACGTTAAGTGGGCAAAGAAGCACAACAGTCTTTTAATCATCACTTTTGATGAAGACCATTACGATCAGAATAACTGCATACCGACAATTTTCATAGGTGCAATGGTAAAACACGGCAGATATGATCAGAAAATTAATCATTATAATGTGCTGAGAACTATTGAAGATATGTACGGACTTTCACACGCCGGCGCGGCGGCAAACGCAAAACCGATTACCGGGTGCTGGAGATAAATAAATATTGGTTTAATGATTTTGATATCATGTCATTCTGAGCGGAGCGAAGAATGGCAATGAGTTCAATAGATTCTTCGGTCGAGGACTCTCTCAGAATGACATTCATCATTTTTACTGGATGTCATTCTGAGCGGAGCGAAGAATCTCATATAAAATTATAAAAGCCTTAAATTTACTATTGTCATATTGAGCGAAGCGAAATATCTCAAAATCAATTTGAAGAAATTATATGAACAATTACTACGTTTATATAATGACCAACAAATCCAAAACTCTTTACACCGGAATGACAAATAATATCGTTCGAAGAGTTTACGAGCACAAGAATAAATTAGTACCTGGCTTTACATCAAAATATAATATTACCAAACTGGTTTATTACGAAACTACTAATGAAGTCAACTCGGCTATTGCCAGAGAAAAGCAGATTAAAGGATGGTTAAGAAAGAAGAAGATTGCTCTTATCGAATCAATGAACCCTGAATGGAAAGATTTAAGCGAAGAATGGCAATGAGTTCTATAGATTCTTCGGTCGAGGACTCTCTCAGAATGACATTCATCATTTTTGCTGGATGTCATTCTTCTCCCGACAAGTCGGGATCAGAATGACAATTAGTCGTAGGGACAACTCATGAGTTGTCCCTACATTACATCTATCAAAAGTCTATAATATAAATTAGGGCGGCCCATGGAAAAACAATACAAAACCTTTTCACAGTTCTATCCCTACTACCTCAGCGAGCACAGCAAAACATCCACAAAAATATTTCATTTCATCGGCACGGGACTAGTCGTCTTCTCGCTGCTCTATGTATTATTCACTCAAACCTGGTCGGCGGTGTGGATCGTTCCTTTATGCGGATACGGCTTCGCGTGGATCGGGCATTTCTTCTTCGAGAAGAACCGTCCGGCTACATTCACCTATCCCCTTTTCAGTCTGATGGGAGACTTTGCAATGTTCAAAGATCTTTTAATAGGGAAGATTAAATTTTAAGATTCATTAATGTTTTATAATGTGGCCGCGAACATACGCCCCTTTTTATTCTTACCATTCATTACGTAAATTACGTAACGCAGAATCCGTAATCGATTTTTTTGTGTTTTATCGATGCTAATCAAATACGAGGAGATGTATTATGAGCGACAAACTTATGAGGAAGAATCTTGTTGAGCTTCTGGAAGGCGGACATGCCTTCGTAACTTTGGAACAAGCTGTAAAAGATTTAAAACCGGAAAACCGAAACAGCAGACCCGCGGAAGGTGTGCATTCGGTTTATGAACTTCTTGAGCACATGCGCCTGGCGCAGGAAGACATATTAAGATACACTCTTGATCCCGAATGGGTTTCACCGCCCTGGCCCGAAGGCTACTGGCCCGATCCGGATAAGAAGCTGACAGATGAGAAATGGGATAAAACAGTTACAGGCTTTTATTCCGATTTAAACGAGTTAATCGCTCTCGTTAATAACGAAAAGATAGATTTAACAACGGAAATCCCGCACGGCGAATGGCGGACTTACATGCGCGAGGTAATGCTCGCGGCAAACCATAACGCCTACCATACGGGACAAATAGTCGATACGCGTAAATCCCTGGGCAACTGGAAATAAACAAAATAAATTCAAGTGAAATTTGATGCCTAAAATTGAAAATTGTTAAAACGGTTAATACTTAGTCTCTTGTTCCCTTATAAGGCTAACTAAAAAGTAATTTTCTTTGTGATTCTTCGAGCCTTTGCGTCTTTGTGGCAAATAAAGACTTAGTTTATCAATAATATTAATTACTTCAGCCACAAAGGCACTAAGACACAAAGCTGCCCTGCGTTCTTTTAAAACAGTCCCTTAACCTTGAACAACAAATATGTGCAACCGTTTAAATCGATTATTTATATAAAGCGGAAATTTTGAGTAAATATTTTTATACGGAACATGAATGAAAAAAATCCTTTATTCTTTTATCGTGCTTATTGTGCTGTCCGCCCCCGCCCTGGCGGATCATTACCCGAGAAATAATAATATAAACATCATCCATTATACTTTTAATCTTACCCTCAGCGATTCGAGCAATGTTATCTTGGGGAAAGCCGAGATACAGATAAAGTTTTTGAAGGATGATGTTAAAGATTTTTCATTAGATCTAATCGGCAAAAGCGCCCCGGATTCTAAAACCGGCATGACTGTGGATTCGGTTACACGAAACGGAAAAACTCTCGGCTTTGTTCTTAAAAATAACAAGCTGAACATTTCACTATCTTCCCCCGCTGTTCCCGGTGAAATAAGAACCTTTACCGTTTATTACTACGGCGTACCGGCGGACGGACTCATCATCTCTAAAAATAAATTCGGCGACCGCACTTTCTTCGGCGATAACTGGCCCGACCGCGCCCGAAACTGGCTGCCGTGCATCGATCATCCCTACGACAAAGCAAGGGTCGATTTTATCGTAACCGCGCCGTCAAAATATCAGGTAATAGCAAACGGTGCTCTGGCAGAAGAAACCGATCTTCTCAACGGAATGCGGCGCACTCACTGGAAGGAATCCGAACCTCTTGCGACTAAAGTGATGGTAATCGGTGCCGCAAAATTTGCGGTTCAATATCTGCCGGAATTTAACTGCACGCCTATCGAGACTTGGGTTTACCCCCAGGACCGTGATAAAGGTTTTTATGATTTTGAGGTGGCCGAGAACGTAATAAATTTATATTCTAATTATATCGGTCCTTACCCGTATGAAAAGCTCGCAAATGTCGAATCGAAAACGCGCTACGGCGGAATGGAAAACGCGAGCAATATTTTCTACGCCGAGAGCCGCGTTACGGGCAAGCGCTTGAATGAAGCGACAGTCGCACATGAGATAGCGCACCAGTGGTTCGGCGATGCCGTATCGGAAAACGACTGGGATCATATCTGGCTGAGTGAGGGGTTCGCCGATTTCTTTCAAAGCTTTTATATCAGCCGCGCTTTCGGGGACGACAGCACAATTAATTTATATAAAAGATTCAGGGGAAATATTCTGGCTTATTATAAACGGCATCCGGATGCGCCGGTTGTCGATACAACGGTTACCGATCTTATGAAACTGCTCAATGTAAATTCATATCAAAAAGGCGCGTGGGTTCTTAGAATGCTTCGGCATACAATAGGAGAAAGAAAATTCTGGAACGGCATTAAAGCTTATTATAAAAAATACAGGAACGGCAACGCGCTTACCTCTGATTTTGAAAAGGTCATGGAAGAAACTTCGGGCATAAATTTAAATTGGTTCTTCGATGAATGGCTTTATAAACCGGGACAACCGGATATAAAAGGTACGTGGTCGTATGACGCAAAGGATAAAAAATTATCGATAGATTTAGAACAGATTCAGAGAAACGGAAATATCTTTACTATGCCTGTCGACTTTGCCGTATACACAGGCGGAAGTGATGATGCGGAAGTAAAAAGGTTTCGAATGGATGAGAAAAATTCTAAATTTAGTATGAGTTTAAATACCAAACCGGATTCGGTCGTGATTGATCCGGGCACGTATTTATTAATGACATTCGAATTCAAGAAGCGGTGAATTTTAACATTAACAAATAATAAATTTTTATAACTGTTTTAATTTATCCGCCGAGGGTAGACGGTTAAAAAAAATGGCGGTTAACTTGAGTAAAATTAAATATTACAGCTTCTATTTATTTTATTTTTATTGAACTCCTACGGAGTTCCGTTTCTCTTTGTCCTACTTCTTCTACCCCTGAATTACCGAACCCCGGAGGGGTTCAACAAATAGCTGAATATTTATTAACCCGCTTTGATTTTTTTGAGCAAATTAAAAAACAGGGCCGGCAATATGAATGATCAAGATATCAAAAACAAAATGGCCTTAGCCGAATCCGTGCAGAAAGCCTGCATTGATGCGGCGCTGAAGGGTTACGAAGACGCTTCGATACAGGGACTCTGCTGCGAGGGAGCCTGGGAAATGGCGGTAGATTCAATGAGGAATCTGGATATTGATAAGTTTATCCGTATCATCAACAAATTGAGGAATCAGCAGGATGAAAGATGAGCCGTTACGCGTTCTGCGCTCAAAGCAGCAGGCGCGAAATAATTATAATCGCATCAGCCCGATATATAATTTATTAGAGGGCATCTGGGAGAAAAAGGCGATCTACTCTGCTCTTAACATGCTGAATGTTAGTCCCGGGGAAAAAGTGCTCGAGATCGGTTTCGGTCCGGGCAACGCTCTTGTAAAACTGGCGGGCTCGGTGGGCGGCAGCGGAAAAGTTTACGGCATCGATCTTTCAGAAGGAATGCTTGAAGAGGCAAATAATCGATTAACAAAACAGGAGCTAAATGGAAGAGTCGAGCTCATTAACGGCGACGCGGCATCTCTTCCCTACTCAGATAATTCCTTCGACTGTATCTTCTCCAGCTTTTTCCTTGAATTGATCGATTCCCCGGAGATTCCGGTTGTACTTAATGAATGTAAAAGGACATTGAAAAAAGGCGGCAGACTATGCGTAACTTCACTTTCCGCCGAAGGAAAGGATACTTTTATGAGGGATTTATACAATTGGGGACATTTGAAATTTCCAAGCCTTTTGGACTGCCGCCCCATTTACACCGAAAGAGAGCTTATTGAATGCGGGTTCATCATTCAAAATTCCACCCTGACCAAATTAGCGGGTATCCCTGTAGAAATTATCCTCGCGAGTAAGTAGATTTTTTTTCAGCCGTTCTATGATTTATATTACATTCCTTACAAAAATTTACGCATAACTTCGCACGGCGGATAAACAAAAGACTAATTAATTCTAAAAGAACAATTTTATGTACATCGGTTTACTTACCGGTATCGTCGTAGGTTTTGTAATCGGATTTTTCGGCGCCGGATCGGCGGTAGTGGGACTTCCTATTCTCCTGCTCCTGTCCGGACTCACCGGGCACACGGCGCTCGGTACCAACATCTCCGGCGTTTCCATGATAGCATTGCTCATTTTAATCTACAGGTCCTACAGAAAAGATATTTTCTATACCGAAGCTGCTGTCTTTACCTTGCCCGGACTTATTGGGAACTACGCCGGTATTCAACTGGGTCTCGTCTTCCCCGGCAAGAAGCTTCTTTTTCTTCTCGGCTTCGTGCTTTTCTTTATCGCTGCATGGATGATTTATTCGAGTAAAACCAAAACGGGCAGGGCTGAGGATACGGACGCTCACCTGGAAAAGACACATTATACAAAACGACTCTTTTACATCGGTCTATCTGCGCTTGTTATCGGAGGCACCGCAGGCTTCTTTGCGATAAGCGGAGGATTTATGATAGTGCCTGCCTTAATTTTAGCCGGAGGTCTTAATATAACCGAAGCCGCGGGTACCGCAATTATTCCTATTGTCGCATTTACAGGGCTTGCCGGGTTTGAGTATTTTAACACCGGGGCGGTCGATACC
>CAWBBX010000096.1:0-23668 GCA_963787005.1 uncultured Bacteroidota bacterium | reverse complement strand
ACTTTGCCGGGCACGGCACATAAATAAGCGAGTGCCCTTTTTCGCCGCTTTGATCCGAGAGTATCCTGTTTTGTATTTCTCCGTACTTCAAACCCCGGTATACCGAGCTCAGCAGCTCGTCGGTTGTAAACGGTTTGGGTATAAAATCGATTGCTCCGGAATAGAGCGATTTAACAGCGTTCTCCACTGTAGAGTATCCTGTAGTCATTATAAGCGGAGTCGTTATCTTTCTCTTCTGCATCTCATCAAGGAGCTCAAAACCGTCCATTTCCGGCATCATGATATCGCAGATGATCAGTTTGTAACTGTTCTTATCGATCTTCTCCAGCGCCGACTTTACTTCAACGGCAGAATCTACGGTAAGATTTTCCGAAGAGCATATTTTGCCGACCACGTCAACAACAACATGTTCATCGTCAATAACCAGTATGTCGAATTGTTTGCTCATTTATTTCTTACAACGGAAGATGAATTGTAAATATCGTACCTTTATTAATTTCGCTGTTAACAATTATTGAACCTTCGTGATTGTCTATTATTCCCCAGATAACCGCCAGCCCGAGACCGGTGCCCTTTTGGCCTTTCGTACTGTAAAACGGATCGAATATTCTGGACAAATCCTCTTTCGAAATCCCGCAGCCCGTATCTTCTAATTTAATTTCTATTACGTTCTGCGTTCCTTCTTTATCAACCACGTCCCACTTCTGCCATCCGCATTCTTTATTTAAACATCCGAGAAGTCTTCCCTGCATCGGTACGTCAAAGCCGTAAAGCCGAGAGCCGCATTCCGGACAGTTGTCGCCTTCTTCAATTAGGCTCGTTCCGCAGTCAGGACATAATACCCGGGCATCTTTTTTCAGCATCTTCGTGTTATCGTAGCTATGTCTGCTTTTCCCGTACACAGGGTCGAGATGAATAATTTCATCGGCACCGTTAAACTTCGCTTTAAATTTAATTGAAGGAAGGCCGTCTATCTTAAAATCTTTATCTATCAGGCTGTGGCGCTTGGGACACTGCGCCCTCTTTATCTGCATCGTACCGTAAGGATTAAGGCTCAGCAGCGCCGATGTTATTGTAATCGTTCCGCCCTTCGGACCTATAGCGTCGGAGGCATTTACGAGAAGATTAATGAAGACCTGCTGCATCTGGTTCGAGTCGATCTTGATTTTAGGCAGATCCTTGTTAAGGTTTTTAATGAGCTTAACATGATTAATCGTCAGCTGGTTCTCTACAACCTCGATCGATTTAATTATTATATCGTTCATGTCAGAGGAATTTTTTTTCGGAACGGACTGTCTGGAAAAATCGAGAAGGCTCTTTACTATCTCGCGGCTTCTGATAGTTTCCCTAACTATTACTTTCAGGTCTTCCTGAATTTCCGGCCGATCTTTAGTTCTCTTCAGCAGAAAGCTGCTGTAAGTTAGAACACCTGTCAAAGGATTATTGATCTCGTGCGCTACGCCCGCCGCAAGTCTTCCCAAAGACGCCATCTTATCGGATTGGAAGAGCTGCATTCTGGCTTCGGATAATTTTTTGGTCATATTATTGAAGGACCTGGCCAGCACCCCCATTTCATCATCGCTCTTAATCTCTATCGTGTAATTAAGATTTCCGACCCCGATTTCGTTCGTAGCCTTTAATAAAACTTTTACCGGCAGGATGACCCACCTCCTTACAAAGAAACCGATGATTATGCTGATTGCCAAGAACGCCACCACGGCGAAAATAACTATCTCGATCGCGCCGATCCTGATCTGTCTGTCAACTTCGTTAAGCGGCATAGTAACATCCAGTACGCCGAGCACGGTCTGGCTTTTAGAGTGCACATGGCAGTCGGCTTCCCAACAGGAGTGCTCATTGTAAATCGGATTGATGATTCCCAGAACCCTCCCGGAATCCGTGTGGAATCTGAATATCCTGGTTCTTTCATTAATCGAAAGCTTTTGGATTGGTCTGTCGGCCGAGTGACATGCATAGCAGCTTTCGGCTTTTTTATCAATTATCTCGCCTATCTCTTCCTTATCGGAAGAGTAGATGATCTTCCCCCCCTTATTCAAAACCCTTATCTTAGCTATGCCAGGCTGCGAACCGATAGTGTTTATTGTATTGTGAATTCTTTCTCTTTGGTTCAGAAGCATATCGTATCGTGTACTCGACTTCACAGTTTCGCTCAACTGGTTGGCGTGCCGCTCAACTTCCGCAAGCAGACTGCTGCTGTGCGAGCGGATGTTGAAGTACGAGAAGACGCTGATAATCAGTATAGTAGTCGCTCCGACACCGATTATCAGCTTAATCCCTATTTGCTTAAACATCTTCATTTGCATTTTCTATTGCACTTTCCGTTTCATACCTATCGTCAAAACATATTTCATCACTTCTTTAATGAGCTCATCTTAACCGGCGATATTAATTTTCCCGGCTTATCTTTCGGAAACGACTTATCGTCGTGGCAGCCGCTGCACGACGGCGAAACACCGAAGTTCCGGTCTACATGACAGTCCTCGCACTCAAGCTCACTATGAGTTTCATTTAAGATCAATCCCGTCACCTTGTGATCGAACATTTTCGAGTTGAAATTATTGTGACACGAACTGCAGTCGTTGTTAAGCTTTACAAACTTGTTCTCCTTACCGTGACATTTTTGACACGCCAAATCTTTGTGGAACCTGTTCAGCGCCCAGCCGGCGTTTACCGCGTGATCGAATCTTTCGGCCGGTTTATCTTTATGGCACTTGGCGCAGTTGTCGTCGCTGTGGCAGGTAAAGCACGGCTTGTGCGCCTGTTCCTGTGTAAGCTTTAGATTCTGATTAATTTTCGTCGCCGTCCCGTTCTTCTTTTTATTAACATCATGGCATTTAGTACAGCCTTCCTGTTTGTGGCAGTCGACGCACTGTAAACCGAATCTCTTAGTATGATCGTTATGGAAGAACGAAACGAACTTGCCTTTATCCGATCTTGTCTCGTACACAACTTTTTCCGGAGGCGTCACTTTCGGATGATCCACGTTCAACGCTTTTGCTTCGTTAGAAGAGGATTTAACGCCCTTTAATTGATGGCAAGAATTACAGTCGGCTTTGTGGCTCCACTGCCTGTGACAGTTCAAGCATTGCTGGTGATACGCTCCCTTAAGATCGGGCTTGCTTATGTCTTCTCTTTTCCGGTTTATTGAGTGACAGTCCTTGCAGTTGAGTATAGGTTTTGCCGTGTTGTAGTGGTGACAGTTATAGCAGCCGCCGGACATCTCCGACATTTGCGCATGTGCCTTGTGAGAAAATATTACGGGACCGTATTGCTTCGACAATAAATCTATTTCCACTACTCCCGGGCCTTCTTCCGTAAAATGATACTCGGGCATGATTTTAAAACGGGGACACGGAGCCAGGCATGGGTTTTCTTTTGTCGGTACGTCGCATGTATGACATGCATTGCATTCCTTTGATATCTGTGCGGACATCTTCTGCACCTTGGCCGTTTGTCCGAAGGCCGATGCGGTAAAGATCATTACAACCAATATCTGTAATATGCGTTTCATTATTTTGTCATCCTGATTGTGTACTTGGTTTTGGGAGAGAAATTCTTGTTGGGTAGACTGATAACCGGAAAATTCATAACGAAGAACCTGTAAAGTAAAATAAGTATGGATATGAATCCCACAGTTACCGATATCTCGCCTATCGACGGAAAGTAAGATCCGAAAGAATAAGGCGGAGTGTAAGCCGTAACAAAATTGTTCACCCTGTTAATGAAGACACCGAATACCGTCAGCGCGGCAGCCGTAAAAAGTAATCTCGGTGATTTTAAAACCGTATCGGACATGAACATCCTTAGCGGGATTATAACGCCGAATAAAAGCTCTATAACAAACATTACGCTCGCGGTGTTGAATTGTGTGAGATAAACGAACGTTTCCCTAACGAACATATCTCCAAGCTTAAACGCGAGATAAACTCCGAGCAGCGGTGCTGTTATTTTCCCCAGCTTCGCAAGCACATCCATCTCGGGTTTTAATCCCAAAGATTTCGCGGCGATTAAAGATTCGAAAATTACCATAGGAAAGCCGACCGAGATAGCCGAAATGAGAAACAGAAGGGGCAGAATAGGCGTCTGCCACAGCGGGTGCATCTTCGGTCCGGCTATAACCATCAATGTTCCCAGCGAAGATTGATGCAGCGTGGAAAGAACAACACCCATAATTATAAAGATGAACATCGTCTTCGAAAGTCCTTTATCCAAAACTCTCATCAGCGATTCCAGCGGTTTGTTAAGCAAAGCTAATGCGCCTTTGAGATTTACTTTTCCTATAAAGCGCTCAATAACTACGGGGAGAAATTCTATATAAAGAACGGTAAGATATATCATAACGCAGATACCGACTTCGAAGAGGGCCGAGGATCCGTTCCACATTATCAGCGGATGCCAGATGTAGTACCAGCGACCTATATCTATAGATACGCCTAATGCTACGAAAGTATATCCCAGCATTGCTGTAAGAAGAGCTGGTCTTGTTATAACATGGTAATGTTCCCGGTGAATAACGTGTCCCAATGCCGCGGTAGTAAATCCGCCGGCCGCAAGAGCCACTCCCGCCGCAACGTCAATCCCTATCCATATTCCCCAGGGATACTGGTTATTTAAGTTTGTGATGGATCCTATTCCGAAGATAAAGCGTGCAAGAAGGAAAGCAACTCCGTTCAGCGCCAGAAGTGATACGACTATAACGCCGGGAGTGAAGTATTTCTTTTTTACGGGTGTCGGTACAAAAAATGGATTCATGGTTTCCCCTACTCAGATTCTTTTTTGTTTTTAGTGATCCACATTATTCCGCCCAGCAAAGCGTATAGTGAAACGGGCGGAACAAAGTAAGCGAATATGCCGTGCTGTATAGATTCGGATACGCCGGGCGCAGGATTCTTTCCGAGCTTCGGAAATTGTAAGTTCTTAACGAAATCTTCGTTAGCGAGATAAAGCCAGGAGGTACCGCCGACTTCGTACTCGCCGTAAATGTAGTCAACGTATCTGTCCGGTGAATTTTTAATTCTTTCCCTTGCAATCTTTACAAGCTCCGTACGCGGCCCGTAGGTAAGGGCTTCCTGCGGACAAATCTCAACGCAGGCCGGAAGCTTTCCGACTTTTGTTCTTTCAAAACAGAAGTCGCACTTTTTAATTTCGGGATTCAGTGCTTTATCGAATTCAAAGGTCGGGACCTGGAACGGGCAGGCAACCATGCAGTACCGGCAGCCGATGCATTTTTTGGTGTCCCATATAACCGAGCCGTTCTCCTGCTTTGAGAAAGCGCCGACAATACAGGCGGAAACACACGCAGGATGATCGCAGTGCATACACTGTACTTTAACGTCTACAGGCAGCTCGGGATTTTTAACATTCTTATATTCGTTAACAACCGTCAAAGCACCGGTATCGGGTCTTCTCATTTCTTTCATTACGGATCTATCGGCGTATTTGTCAACCGATTCTGTCGGCATTCCGTGAGCCGTCTTGCACGCCCATTCACAGTTTCTGCATCCTATACATACGGTAGTATCAACGAGTACACCCATTCTGTCTTCCGAGAGAATATTCTTAGGAGCTGCTTTGGTTTTAGAGGCCGGAAGCCCGGCAATGCCCGCGCCGACAACTGCGGCGGTTTTAAGAAATGTACGTCTGCTGTGTTTTTCCATATTTTATTCCCGTTAAGAAATTTATATTACCAATGAAATAACGACAGGTCCGCACCGGCGGCTTAGAATCATGATTCTGGATGGTGTCTGAAGGGATTAGGGTTCATGACCGGTACTCCCCTTAGACCTGTCATTCATTCCCATTCTAGAATATCAATTTATGTTTATTTCAGATTTGCGTCGGATTTAGTTCCAATGCCCCCTGAATCTAAATTATTGTTGAAAATCAATACAGTCGAGATAACACAAAAACTGAGCCACATAGCCATAAAATATCAACACATGAATTTGTTAATTAAATCAACATTTGTGTGTGGCAACTTTTCATTATTGAAAAACTAGGAGAGCATTTTATTATTAAAGAGAATAGTTTCAGCCTCTCCGGTAGGGATTATAACGCATATCACTTATTGATAATTACGAATAGTATAGGATCAACAACTGATGCCAAGTATCATTAGAACAAAAAAGTCCCGGTAAAAACCGGGACTTAATTTATCGATGAGCTTATATTTTTACGCGGAATAATTTACCGCATCAAGGCCGGGGAATAAAGCAGTAGTATCCAGTTCCTCTTCAATTCTAAGAAGCTGGTTGTACTTCGCTATTCTGTCTGTTCTTGAAAGCGATCCGGTTTTAATTTGTCCGGCGTTCGTTGCAACCGCGATATCCGCAATTGTAGTATCTTCGGTTTCACCCGAACGGTGACTTATAACGTTTGTGTATCCGGCTGTTTTCGCCATTTCTATAGCGTCTAATGTTTCGGTAAGTGTTCCGATCTGGTTAACTTTGATGAGTATCGAATTCGCTACGCCGAGATCGATTCCCTTCGATAAGAACTCGGTGTTTGTAACGAATAGATCGTCACCTACCAACTGAACTTTGTTGCCGACTTTGTCGGTTAACAATTTCCAGCCGTCCCAATCGAACTCCGCCATTCCGTCCTCCAAAGAGATGATCGGGTATTTGTTGATCCAGTTTACATAGTAATCTACCATCTTCTCCGGAGTCAAATAAGATTTATCCGATTTGAAGAAGAAGTACTGTTTCTTATCATTATCCCACATTTCGCTCGAAGCCGGATCTAAAGCGATGAAGATATCTTTACCGACCTTGTATCCGGTTTTATCTATTGCTTCAAGAATAACTTCAACCGCTTCTTCATTAGACTTCAGGTTAGGCGCAAAACCGCCTTCGTCGCCAACGGCCGTATTGTATCCTTTTTTACTCAGCACAGATTTCAGAGCGTGAAAAGTTTCGGCTCCCATTCTAAGCGCTTCTCTGAAAGAAGGCGCGCCGGCGGGCATTATCATGAATTCCTGGAAGTCGACGTTATTGTCGGCGTGCTTTCCGCCGTTTAAAATATTCATCATAGGAACAGGCAAGGTGCGGGCATTTGTTCCGCCGATGTACCTGTAAAGCGGCAGGCCCAAAGTTTCCGCCGCGGCTTTTGCACAGGCCAATGAAACGCCCAGTATGGCGTTTGCACCGAAATTAGATTTGTTGGGAGTGCCGTCGAGCTCGATGAGAAACTTATCGATTTCAACCTGATCTACGGCGTCGTAATCAATTATTTCATCGGCAATCTTATCGTTAACGTTTTCAACGGCTTTTAGAACACCTTTGCCGCCGTAGCGCGATTTATCACCGTCCCTTAATTCAACGGCTTCGTTCTCACCTGTCGATGCGCCGCTCGGTACCGCTGCTCTTCCGATTACTCCGCTTTCAAGTAATACTTCAACTTCCAAAGTCGGGTTTCCTCTCGAATCGAGGATTTCTCTAGCTAGAACATCTACAATAGTTGTCATTTTTATCTCCTGGTCATTATTTCAATTATTTAAATCTTCGAATTAATTAAACTTTTAAAGATACTATAGTGTGGAGTAAATCTCAATTTTATCGGGTGAAAAGGATTCTCGGCGCACTGATTTTTAGTTAATCACTATCCTCTAAGGACACACACCTAAATAGAATTGCGGATAAGAAATTGAATGAATTTATTTATTGAACCCCTACGGGGCTAGGACATCTTTGGGCAATTTCTGTGCTATATATATTTAGCTCCTACGGAGTTTGCAGCTATCTGTCTTCGCTCCGTAGGAGCGAGATATTTGTAGAAAAAGAAAACCAAAAAGAATCAGAACTTCGTAGGAGTTCAATAAAAATTGCTATAAATAGAATTAGTTGTGATGAGCCGTCAAAATGTTATGTTTGTACTTATCATTTTTAAGCGAAATTAAATTTCATCGACATCAAATAGATTGATTGACTAACGGCAAAGAAAACATAAAAGCCTATTTTGCGTACGCCGCAGTGTGCTTCTTCTGGGGTACAACATACCTTGCTATCAAGGTCGGTGTCACTCAACTTCCGCCGTTCCTTTTCGCCGGATTGAGATGGTTTTTCGCGGGGCTTATCTTCCTCATATTTCTTCTTTTTAAGGGACATAAAATACCGCGTCCTGCTGATCTTGCAAAACTTGCTGTAGTTGCGATATTTCTCATTGGCATAGGAAACGGCATGCTTACCTTCGCTGAACAGTGGGTTCCTAGCGGTATGGCTTCTCTATTCATTACTACTATTCCGTTTTGGATTGTCGGTATGGAAACAATGCTGCCGTCCGGACCGAAAGCCAACTTAAGAATTGTATTCGGACTGGTGCTTGGACTTGTAGGCGTGGTGCTTATACTTGGTCATGACTGGAAACATCTGCTCGACAATACATATTTAAAAGGATTGTTTGGATTACTTGTTCTTGTCGTCTCCTGGGCCTTCGGCTCCGTGTATTCGAAATACAAAAACGTAAACGTTCATCCGCTTCTCGGCGCCGCTCTGCAAATGACGATAGCCGGCTTCGCTCAGATATGCGCGGGACTAATTATGGGCGAGAGCTCAAGATTTCATTTTGATGAGAAGAGTTTTCTTGCTTTTTCCTACCTGCTGGTTTTCGGCGCGCTCGTCGGTTACAGTTCTTACATTTACGCATTGACGCATCTTCCGCTTTCTTTTGTTTCTACTTACGCTTACATAAATCCTGTTATCGCGTTGTTTCTCGGATGGCTTGTTTTAGGCGAAGAGATGAGTTGGCTCATAGTTGCGGCCGCGGTAATAATTTTTGCAGGTGTTGCCGTGGTGAAGAGCGGCGCCGCTCAGCAGAAAAGGGTAATTCTTAAAAGAAGTATTGTCCCTGAAGATAATACGACGTAGGGTAATACCAATACTCGGTATACTTTTTTCCGTATGTAATAAGCGAACCGAGATCCAAAGAAGCATTGTTGCTTAATGAATATGTCCCGCCGAGCAATACGAACCCGCTGCCGTCATTTAAATTTGAATTTTCAGCGAGTGTTGCGCTCAGCAGCGGGGTAACCTGGTAAGTTCCGCTTACATACAAATAATTTCTGCTTAAGTTCAAAAGCCTACCGTTCAGCAGTCCCGTAAAATCGTATTTGAATTTATCCGCCGCGCCCTGCCCGTTATATTGATATTCGAACATCGCATACAGCTTAGATGTAAATTGATTGTCCATTCCGAAGATAAACTTTGTAAAGTTGTTTTGAAGATTATCTTTATCCATTGATATTATGCCTTCGCCTCTTATTCCGGCGTCGAAGAAATTTCCCGCGAAGTCGCCGCCTATAATTATACGTCTGTCGAAGTAACCGCCGACAACTGCAAAATCATATTCAAGCAAATTCGTTCTGAACCTGAAGCCGGCGTTGCTGTTTTCAATTTTGTTTTGAGGATTATAAACGAGATTCAGATCTGTAAAGTTTCCCATGTAATATGTCATCGATACGGCGTCAGCGCCGTCTTTTTCTATCTTGCTAAAGTTAGCAGGATTAATGGGATTGAACAGATCGGTCGGGCTCCAGACTCTTCCCACTCCCCACGCTATTCTCTGGCGTCCGACAATTATATTTCCCCAGTTAAAGCCCTGGCGCAGGTATAACCGATCGATGTAATGCAGAACATTCAGGTTTTCTTTATCTACTATATTCCATTTTAAATTGAATACCTGCCTGTTGGTATTTATTTCATTGAAGAGTACGGAAACGTTCTGCGGTGAGTAAAGCGCGTCGGCTTCGTATTCCAGGTTCAGCCTGGCGCCGCTCCATAAGTACAATTCAGGGCGAAGTCTGATTCTAGTAAGATTGATGAACTGGTCGTTAGGATATGAGAACAGCCTCGCAAGATCCGGATTGTTCTTCGAATAGATCGGCATGTCTACAACGTAACCGGAGAAGGAATAATCGATCTGCGCAAAAGCAGGAACCGAAATAATAAAAAAGAGAAAAATGTATTTTTTCATTAATTCAAAAATTCTTAATACATGTATCATCCCTAAAGGGATTCTAAATTTTGCCGTTAAATGTTTTCTATAAATATTTCGTCCCTAAAGGGACTTAATTCTTTATATATCCTTTATATATATTTCAGCTTCATGATTTTTAATCCCGTTAGGGATACAAGATTTGTAGCAAATGTATTATCAAGTACCAAGTGCAATCCCTTTAGGGATGACACATTCTTACCCTTGTATCTTCCCGTCTTTTAATATAAGAAGCCTTTTTGCTTGATCTATTACCTGTTTATCGTGTGAAGAAAATATAAATGTTATATTCTTCTCACTGTTCATCCTCTGCATCAGCTCGAGAAGATGCCCGGCCGTTTTGAATCCAGGTTTGCCGTAGGTTCGTCGGCCAAAACAACCGAGGGATTGTTAACGATAGCTCTCGCCACGGCTACTCTCTGCTGCTGTCCGCCGCTCATCTCGTTGGGCCTTTTATCGGCTAATTCCTTTATCCCCAATTCGTCCATTAGATTGAGCGCCTTATCTTTTCTCACTTTATCGGGTATTCCCAAGAGCATCATGCTGAACTCAATGTTCTCGATAGCCGTCAGTACGGGAATTAGATTGTATGCCTGAAAGATAAAGCCGAGTTTGTGCAGACGCATATTCGATAATTCGGCTTTCGGTTTTCCGGTGATATCCTGCTCTTCAAAATAGATCCTGCCGCTGGTAGGTTTATCCAAAGCGCCGAGTAAGTTCAGCAGGGTGGTTTTTCCGGAACCCGAAGGCCCCGCAATTACAATGTACTCTCCCTTGCCTACCGTCAGGTCTATTCCTCTCAGGGCATGCACCGGGACACCGTTGTCCTGGTAAATCTTCTCCAATTTTTCTGCTTTTATTATTTCCATTTTATTTTTTCACATTTTATAAAATTTTATCAAAATTTATTTAAGTGATGAATTTGATCTGTCAGAGACCGGACAAGACACCCACAACCAACACCGACTTCCGACCTTACACATAATTTATCGCGTATATCGGTTCCAGTTTGATCGCTTTGTACGCCGGATAAAGTGCACCGAGCACCGCTATAAACGGCATTGCGATCGCCGTGTTTATCAAATTACTGATCGATAAAACCGGGTATATAACAGTGCCTATTCCAAAAGATTCAAGACCGGAAGAGAATAGGCTTAAGTCAATTCCGGAATGGGCGAGCGGAATATTTAACATGATGCCGATTAAAAGTCCCACAACCGTGCCGATCACCCCGATTATAAAAGCCTCGAAAAGTATCATCAAATAAAGCCTGCGGTTCTTCATACCGATAGCCATTAGAACACCAAACTCCCTTATCCGCTCGAAGACCGACATCAGCATTGTGTTTACTATGCCGAATATAAGCGCGAGCCCTATTATGGCAACAAGTATTAACATCGATTCCTTATATAGCTCCATCTGGTAAATGAGCATCGGAAGAAGATCCTTATACGTCAACACTTCATAACCGCCGTCGATTGTGGATTTAAGATCTTTTTTTATTGAGCCGATTTTATTATAGTCTTTAACTATTACGGCAAACTCATAATATTTATCGCCTATTTCGAGCATCTCCTGCTCAGTGGAGGCGTTGATGTAGATTGTAGTTTTATCGAATTCGGAGCTGGCGGTTCTGAATATCCCGACAATACGGAACACGTCGGAGCCTAGATCTCCGCCGAGAGTATTGGCCATTGCAACTACCTTATCGCCTACTCCGACATCCAGTTTCTCCGCAAGCTTTTTCCCGATCACAATATCTCTTTTTCCGTTCCCGATGTATCTTCCTTCTATAATAGAGCTTTTTATAACCGATACTTTAGATTCTTCATCCGGGATGATACCGTAAATACTAACGCCTGAAGAATTATTCGCGCTGCTTAATATTCCGGAAGCGAAGACTCTCTTGCTGTAATATTTAATCTCGGGATCGCTCTTAACCGCGGCTTCTACTTTTTTGTAGTCGGGAATGTAATTTTTTACGACTTTGTTACCGTTAAAACCCCTTTTATGTATCTGCAGATGAGCAACATTAAGGCTGATCTGGTTAAACAGCATCTGGCGCATCATGCCGTTCGATAGTCCGTCGGAAATTATAATTGCAACTATTCCCACAACGACCGATGTAAGCACAATTACAGATCGTCTCTTATTTCTCCAGATATTACGCCAGGCGATTTTAAATAACATGATTCATTTTCTTTTATATTAAACTCATTTTTATAAAAGCATGATTGCATGGCGCTTTGCTTTGCATGGATGCATGCTCACAATGCAGTCATGCTTTATCATGCATTCATGCTTCCCTATTTTAATACCAATTATTCATTGTTAATTCTTAATTGTTAATTTCACTACGTATGCCTAATTCCTTTAAGCGGCTCGAGTTTGTACACTTTATAAGCCGGGTATATGCACGATACCAAAGATATTATTAGAATTGAAAGCGATACATTATAAAAGATGGAGAACTGCAGCGAAGATTTAAGCTGCGGCAGAAAATGATACAGCTCGTAAAGCTGTTTCAGCTCTCCCCCGAATAGGATAGGATGAAGTATCAGATAATAATTTACCGCGTAGCCTAAAGCGTTGCCCAGTATGAGTCCAAGCAGTGTAATGAACATCGTTTCAATATAAACCAGGTACGTCAGTTTTTTCTGCGGCATACCTATAGAAAGTATTACACCGAATTCCCTGAACCTTTCGGTAACGGACATAAGCACCGTATTTAATATTCCGAACGCTACAATGACAATTAATATTCCCAGGAACATAATCCCGCTGACGTTGTCGAGCTGAATGGCCTGCTTCATCTCAGGGTTAACCCTGTCCCATTCCAGAACGGCGAGTTTGGGATCTTTTATTCTCTTTGACAGTGATTTACTTATCTGGCCGAGCCTGTCGAGGCTCGCGGCTTTCACGGCTATAACGTTTACTCTATTCGGCATCGTAAGCAGAGACTGCGCTGTTTTCAGCCCCATAAACACCACGGCCGATTCAAGCTCCTGCACACCAAGGCGGACGGTGCCGACAATCTTAAACTTTTGATTTCCCAGCGCGCCGTCGTACCCCTGAGCAAGAATTACGAGTGTATCGCCTATTGCGGCGTCCAGATTTTTAAGCATCTGTGTGCCTACCACAATTTCGTTTGTGCTGTCGCTTTTGAAGAAGTCCCCTTCGTCCAGATTATAAACAAACGTGGTTACATTCTTTTCCTTAGCGGGATCGATACCGAATACAGCCGCGCCCCTTGAATTATCTTTGAAGCTTACCAGCCCGTCCGCGTATATCCTGGGTGCGAAGGCAGTGACACCTTGTGTACCCGATATTTCACGATCGAGATTTTCATCAACCACAAAACTTGAATTTAAGGTCGGGTTGTCGATGTAGCCCTTGTTCTGTATCTGCAGATATCCGGAGAACAGCTCGACAACTGATCTTATGTTCAAAGCATAAGTGCCGAGTTGAATTCCTCTCATTGCAATTGCCATTAGCGCCGCGAAAACCACAGCCGCCAATGTTAGCATAGAGCGCCGCTTATTCCGCCAGATGTTACGCCAGGCCAGTTTTAGTAGAAGCATCATAAATATCTAAGTTTTTCCGTTTTAAATTTTTAATCACACTTCGGGGAGGCATGGATGCATGTACAGCATGATTGCATGATCACATGCAGCCATGCATACTTCAGTTTCCTCTTTCGAGCTCCCTGTACGAGAATATTCTATCCGGTATATTCACGTCGAAATGAATGTCGTCGACTTTTATCTCTGTGGTATGCCCCTTTTTCTTTACATTATGCATCACCCATTCCGAGGGGAGTTTTCTCCCGTAAAAATCTTTTACGTCTTTATATATAAGATAGCGTACCATGTTTCCTTTTTCGTCGAAGTACTGCAGAACAGACGGCAGGTAATTCGATTTTCTGACCCAGTAATAAATTTTACCCCACACCACAGGTGCGTCAGGCTTGGGATCCAATTCGATTTTCCAGCAGTCCTCGCCCTGTACCTTTTCATCACCTATCATTTTCATGTTATAATCTTTGGTCAAGTTCGATTCCCGCACAAGATCGTCGTTCGTAAAATCCGAGCCGTTCCAAGACTGCAGCATCATCGACGGCGGGATCTTTATGGTTGTTTCGGTATTTCTCAGATAGCTCCACATCTCATTCCCGATCTTGAGCGTTTTATTGCCGGCTTCTTTAGCCGGAGCTTTCGTAACTATTAAAGCTTTCTCGTTGCCGACCCACCAGCTTTCCATCTTCAGGGACCGGGTATAATCGGGCGTGGTAATAGTCATCTCTATTACCGCATGCGATGTTTTCCCCTTCACTTCATCTTCTGCTTTTTTGATTATCTCTTCGGCGGTCTGAGCATATATGCAATTAACCGTCAAAAGAAATGCGGATAGAACAAACAATATATTTTTCATAAATCTCTATTTTCGTTATGATTGACTAAACGTTCAGTCAAAAACTAAAACTTTTTATATTAATTGTCAAGAATATTGTAAAAATTTAGAATTAATTCCCACTTGATTAAAACATTTATGTGGAATAAATTTATGACTGAACATTTATTCAATAAAAAATCGGCATTTTCTTATTATGCCCCGCACCGAAGAACAGAACCAGGAGATCCGTCGAAAAACTAGGAAAGCAATCCTGGCTAGCGCGTTAAAGATATTCTCTCAAAAAGGTTTTCACGGAACCTCGATAAGCGATATTGCCAAAGACGCAGGAATATCAAAGGGACTCGCCTATAACTACTTCGACAGCAAACAGGATATTATTGAAGCTCTCTTTAAGCAAGCCTTCGATGAAGCCGAGTTTTTGTTCGATGGCTTGAACTCTCTGAAAGATCCGTACGAAAAATTAAAGTTCATGATCGAAGCCTCTTTCGACATGACAATGAACAACGAGGAATACTGGAGGCTTTACACCGGACTCGCGCTTCAGCCGGGAGTTATTGAAACGGCTCAGAGATTAACCAACGAATTCGAGTCGGGATTTTTAAAACTGCTGGAAAATCTCTTTAAGAAACTGGGAGTTAAAAATCCGCACGCCGAGGCGAGAATACTGGCGGCGCTGTTCGACGGTCTCGGCATACAGTACCTTCTGGATAAGGATAATTTTCCGTTAGAAAAGATGAAGAAGATTTTCATTCAAAAGTACAGCAGGGAAGGCATAAAAAAGCTGAGAGGCTAGAGTATAATTATCCCGTTTACCCTTCCTAAAAAGGAGAGAGATTTTGTAGGAGATTATTAGCCGCACTTAGAAAAGCTTATCTACTTCCTCCTGCCGCGTTAACCAATTTTTCCAAAGCCGGAACTATTGCCAGCTGCACCTGTCCGTATGGTTTCATAACAGACTTTAGCAGAGCCGTTTTTGTTTCTACCCAGGCTTTATCCGCGGTCTCACCGTTCTCCAGGAACTTCATCGCCTCAACCCCGGTTTCCGCCGCGGCGGCAAGGTTTTCCGAAAGCGGTTTTATCTCTCTGAGTATCGGTGATATACTAATCGTCTTTACAAGATCGTTATTGTTATTCATCCACATTATAAGAAGAGAATCGATTTGACTACCGTTACTTTTCTTCCCGTTAATGTATTCTTCGACCAAAATTGATAAATAGCGGGCCGTGCGCGATTCCGGTCTCGCGGCGTCAACAACTCTGGTATATGGAGAATAAGAAGTATAATGAACTCCCTGCCTGTGGCGCGCGTAAAGCTTAACAGGCTCAACGACGTCCGTGAAAACTTTCAATGCTTTTATTGAATGATCCATCGTCATTCTTCGAAGCATCATATCATAATTTTTAATCTGTGTTAAGCCGTAATCCTCAAGCTCGAAATTAATTATATCAATACGTCTGTACATATCGGGAACGTTTCTTACAGTATCGGACGACCAGAATCTCTCGGCAATAGCCGCGGTTCTGGGCCATATCCTCGAGTCGATGTTTTCCGGTGTTACAAGCTCGCTCCACATTGTCGCTTCCCCTCCCAGAATATTCTTTCTTGCATCATCGCTTAGAATTGAGTCGGGCGGTATCGGATCATTAAGGTAATGATAAGAAGCCGGTTGACAGAGATCGATGTAATAGCCGTTCGATAAAATTCCCATGTACCCGTTCCTGGCGGCTTTGAACAAAGCTTTCTGCCCTCTCCAGGATTGAATGACAATGTTATTCGGCATTCCGGGTTCCAGAATTTCGTCCCAGCCGATCATCTTCTTGCCGTGCTTAGTAAGAATCTTCAACAGCCTGTTATTAAAATAAGTTTGAAGAGCGGTGGTAGTCTTTATATTATGCGACTTCATAAATGCCTGGATCTTTTTATTGGCTTTCCACTGTTTGCCGTTGTTCTCGTCGCCGCCTATGTGGAAATACTGATCAGGGAAAAGTCTGCCCATTTCGCCGAACAGTTTATCGAGGAACTTATAAGTAGCGTCTATAGTTGGATTGAGAACATAATCGTGCACTCCCCATGTGCGGGCAATACTGTAGGGACCCGGACCGCTCGCGAGCTCGGGATGGGAAACGAACCAGCATTGAGTGTGACCCGGTACGTCGAATTCGGGGATTACTCTAATTCCCCTGTCATCGGCGTATTTTATAATTTCTTTTACCTGAGACTGCGTAAAGTATTTTCCGTCGGAGCCCATCTTAGCAAGATTAGGATATATCTTACTTTCTACCCGGAATCCTTGATCGTCGCTTAAATGAAGATGAAGCACGTTCATTTTCATAAAGGTCATCGCATCCAGATTCCTTTCGATGACGTTTACCGGCATAAAATGACGCGCAACGTCTATCATCAACCCTCTCCACGGGAAGCGCGGATTATCGTATATGGTGCATGCAGGGAAGTAATAACCGTTTTCGTTTACACCGAGAAGCTGCGCCAGGGTTTGGAGTCCGTGTATTGCGCCAAGATCGGTAGGCGCGCTAAGGATTATTTTATCGACTGAAATCTTTAGAACATATGATTCGTCTTCGTGCAATCCGAGCCTGCCCGGAGCTATACAGATTATCTGAAGTTTAGCTGTATCGCTTTTACTTGTATCGGTAACGAAACCCTGGCGGAAGAAAATCCCGGTTCTTCCGGAAAGATGCTGAAGAGCCCTTGTGGCGGCCCCGTATATTCTGGCGTCCGGATTTCCTTTTATCGATATCGTAAACGAAGTGTCGAGTACAAATATCCCGTTTGATCTCTCAATTTTTTGAGGCACAGGCATCAGATTATCCAGTGTGCTTTTTCCCTGTGCAAATGCCGGGAATGAAAATGCGAACAATAACAGAAACACGGAGGCTGCATGTTTACGGTTCTTCATTTTTCCTCTTAATATTAATTTTTAGTTTTACAACTCGAATAAGCGAACGCAGAAATATTTTTTTGATTTACCCCAAATTAGGAAAGAAAACAAAAATCAGTAAATAAAAATTTTTAATAAATTATTTCTTTCAAATGACTTCGGCGTTTAGTATAACAGCGGCCTATTTTATTCCGGCCGAAATTTCCTTCAGCTGTTCCATTGCATATAATATTTCTTCGTCCGTGTTATAAAAATGCGGCGCAATTCTAATTCCCGCGCCCGGCCGGTAATCAATTAAAATATCTCTCTTCAGCAGCTCTTTGGATATTTCGTAAGAGCTTGGTATGTCTAAGGAAACAGTGCCTCCTCTCTTGTCGGCTTCCAGCGGCGTATTAATTGTGTACCCGTATTTACGCGCTTCGTCTATAATAAGTTTTGTCTGCCGCATTGATTTCGCTCTTATATTCTTAACTCCGACCTCATGGATAATTTTCGGCCCTTCCTGTATTGCGTAAAGTGCCGGAACTGCAGGGGTCCCGTTCATAAAACGGTAGGCGGAATCCGTGTAGTTCATTTCGGTTTCAAAAGCGAAAGGATTTTTATGCGCCAGCCAGCCGGTGATCCCGGGCTCCAGTTTATTTCTAAGTTCGGGATTTATCCACAAGAATGCTCCGCCGGGTCCTCCGCACAGCCACTTTAAGACACCGCCGATAAGTATATCGACGCCGAGCTTCTTTACATCAACTTCGATAGTACCGACCGAATGATAGGCATCGAGTATTACCAGCGCTCCTGCGGAATGCGCTTTTTCGGTTATCGCCTTAACGTCATTAATATAAGCGCTGCGGAAAAGTACATGAGAAATAGGTACAAGTAATGTGCTTTCATCAATTTCATCCAGCAGCTTTTGAAGCGGAGTAGTCAACCCGTCTTCCGACTTAACTATTTTTAAATCAGCACCTTGAGAGGAGGCAAATTTTTCGTAAACGTACATGTCGGAAGGGAACTCAAGTTCTGTATAAACGACCTTGTTCCTCTTGCCTTTAAAATCAAAAGCGGAAATCAATATTGATTGCAAGGTTGAGATATTATTGTGGATAATAATTTCATTATCACCAGCCCCGATCAGCGGCCCTATAATATTCCCGACTTTCAATGTAAGCTCCCACCAGGCTTCTTCCCAGGCTCTAACGCCCCTCGATGCCCAGACATCGGCGTATTCAATCAATCTCTCTTTTGCTTTTGCCGGCATGGCGCCGAGCGAGTTAGAGATCAGATAAGTCGTGTTTTTTAATATGGGAAATTCTTTTCTGTACGAGAGGAGTTTGTCTTCAATATTTTCCATTTAACCGCAAAAAATTATTGAACAAAATATAATAGATAAATTACTAAGAGTTTGCGGAATATGCGAACGCGTGAATTTTAAAGTGTTAAATTTTAAATGATGAACGAGCGGGCGGGCAGTTATAGAAATGACAATAAATAAAAAAGGAATGAAGGAATAACGTTCCCATTACTCCATCATTCCACTATTCCATTATTATCACCATGCGTACGCTTCGGGCGCCTGGTTACCGGGCCCGGGCCATATATCGTCAAGTTTTTTCAAAGTATCTTCATCAAGCTTTATGTCAACGGCTTTCGCGTTTTCTTCAAACTGCCGCATCGTCCTCGGTCCGACTATCGGCGATGTTATGTCGGGATTGTGAAGCATCCACGCGAGCGCCACATCTGCCGGCCTTTGATTAATTTCCTTGCATAATTTTTCATACGCTTCTATCTGGGGACGTAGTTTCTCAACCGATTTCTGCAGGGCCTCACGGCCTCTTCTCTGATCGTCTTTAACTTTATCGAGAACTCCGCATAAAATTCCTCCACCGAGAGGACTCCAAGGAATTAAGCCCACGCCCATAGCCCTGCATGCCGGAATTACCTCCAGTTCTATGTGTCGGTTCCTTAAACTGTAAATACTCTGCTCGGAAACCAGTCCCATAAAATTTCTGCTCTTGGCTATATAATTTGCCTCCACAATATTCCACGCCGCGAAGTTGCTGCTGCCCGCGTAAAGAACCTTCCCTTCTCTTACCAGCTGCTCCATCGCCTGCCATATCTCTTCCCACGGAGTATTTCTATCCACGTGGTGCATTTGATAAAGATCTATATGATCTGTCTTCAATCTTTTTAAGCTGTCTTCGCAGGCCTTCCTGATATTATAAGCCGAAAGTTTTTGATCATTAACTCCTTCGCCCATCTTGCCGTAAACCTTTGTGGCCAGAACTATCTGATCGCGCTTTAGGCCCTTTTCGAACCACCTGCCCAAAATTTCTTCGGTGGTTCCGACTCCCTTCTCAGCACCGTAAACGTTCGCCGTATCGAAAAAATTAACGCCGAGATCGAGCGCTTTATCCATTATCGCGTGACTTTCTTTCTCCGGCGTATAAGGCCCGAAGTTCATTGTGCCGAGACATATTTTACTTACTTTTACTCCTGTTCTTCCAAGATATGCATATTCCATAATTATCCTCCGGATAATAATATTTCTAATTATTTTTTACTATAAAAATTATAAATTAGGAAGCGTTAATAAAAACTACCGACTGATTATCCCGCTAACCTTACCGCCCCTAATAAAATTTGATACATTTTCAGCGGCTTTTTCCGCGCCGGCAAAAAGTGAACCGGGCACAATAGCTGAGTTGTGCGGCGATCCGATTAAGTTAGGAAGTTCGAAGAAAGGATAATTGGTTTCGAACTTGCCGGTGGTTAAAGGCTCTGACCACCATGCATCGATCCCGGCATAAAAGTCCGGATGCGATTTTAAATGCTCGTAAAAATCTTTTTCTTTGATGACAGGCCCTCTTGCCACATTTATTAAAATAGCTTCATTTTTCATCAGCTCGAGTTCTCTCTTCCCGATCAGGCCTCGTGTTTCGCCATTGAGCGGAATAGATATAACTAGAGAATCCGAATTTTTTAAAACATGGTCCAGGTTTTTAAGAGTCCCTATGAAATCTATATCCTCTTCTGTTTTACCGCTCGTATTGAGTCCCCATATTTTTACGCCGAACGGTTTTAATAATCTTGCAGATGCTTTTCCTATGCTGCCGAACCCTATTATACCGCACACCGAATCTTTTAGCCGCTTCGTTTTTTCAAGCTGAGGGAATTCTCCTTTCATCATTCTTCGATGATTAACGAAGAGTTTTTTTGAAAGAGCGGCAATCATTGAAACGATATGCTCAGCCATCGGCTCCGCGTAAGCACCCTGATTAGCGGCGATCGAGCAGCCGGCGGGAAAATCGGATAAGTCGAGGTGATCGAACCCGGCAGACAATAGCTGTACAAACTTTAAGTTTCCGTATAGGTTTTTCGGAAAGTCCTTAAGTTCACTGTTTGGATTCCATGAAAAAAGGACATCGGCCGACGATAACGCCGGCCGTTTTTCTTCCTCGTTCAATGACGTTAAAAATGTTACATCAGCTATTCCGTTAAACAGCTTTTCAATCGGTTTTTCCATTCCGCCGTCTAGCTCGAATGTAACCACAATTTTATTATTTAACATTTAGACCGGTATAAAGAATATAAAAAATTAACGGTTAACAGCCTGCATGGCTCTTTCCGGGTAACGCATTCCCCGCGCCGCACCTTTCGGGGCAATTTCATTTATTCTCTTAAGATCATTCTCATTTAAATTAACTTCTACCGCTTTTAAATTATCTTCCAGGTATTTTCTTCTCTTTGTTCCGGCGATAGGAACAATATCATCTCCTTGAGCAAGCAGCCAGGCAAGAGCAAGCTGAGGAAGCGAACATTTTTTCTCTCTTGCAAAATCTTCGAGACCTTCTACTATTTTGATATTATGCTCGAAGTTTTCCCCCTGGAACCTGGGCGAGTTCTTTCTGTAATCGTCCGGCAGGTCGTCAAAACTTTTAAAAGCACCGGTTAAAAAACCCCGACCCAAAGGACTGTAAGCAACGAAACCGATACCGAGATCTCTGCATGTTTCGAGTATTTCATCTTCCGGGTCGCGTGTCCATAAGGAGTATTCGGTTTGAAGAGCGGAAATCGGATGAACCTGGTTGGCTTTCCTGATCGTCTTCGGAGCAGCCTCCGAGAGTCCGAGATAACGGACCTTTCCCTCTTCAACAAGTTTAGACATCGCGCCGACTGTTTCCTCGATCGGTGTGTTGGGATCTACGCGGTGCTGGTAATAGAGATCTATCACTTCTACGTCGAGCCTCTTCAGACTTGCCTCGCACGCTTCCTTAACATATTTAGGATTTCCGCTTACACCGAGGAAAGAGCCGTCCTTGCCCCGAACATTCCCGAATTTTGTAGCGAGTATTACTTTGTCCCTTCTGTCTTTTATCGCCTTGCCTACGAGTTCCTCGTTATCGCCTACGCCGTACATATCCGCCGTATCGAGAAAATACATTCCCTTCTCTATCGCTTCGTGAATAGTCGCTATCGATTCTTCATCGTTTCTTTGACCGTAGAATTCGGACATCCCCATGCAGCCGAGTCCGAGTTCCGAAACCGTAAGTCCGTTCTTACCGAGTTTTCTATTTTGCATTAAAACAATCTCCTTTTATTATCATTTATCTTTTAACTAAACTGTTATGTATGTGTTAATGAAACTTTTTGAAAGCGCCCAAGCCTGCTTTGCCGCATCCGGGTTGTAGCCATTCCGCTGGTCGCAGTTAAACCCGTGTCCGGCCTCGGAAAAAACCGCGTTCACGAAACTTTTATTATTCTGTTCCAGTGCGTCCGTGACCTTATTTCTGTTCTCCTTTAATATATGCGTATCCTTGCCTCCCCAGCACAAAAGAACGGGAGCTGAAATGCCGGGTGTCTTATCTAGTAATGTAGAATCTATTCCACCTCCGTAAAAAGAAACCGAGGCTTTAAGATCGAGAAGGGAGTTCGCGAGGAAGGAAACTCTGCCGCCCATACAAAATCCTATGGCGACAATCTGGTCTTTAAGAAGCATCGCGTCGTTCTTCAACCATTCGTTTACCGCAATTATATCCGCAGAAAGGCCCTCTATCGTAACCGCATGAACATGCTTTCGCACGCCATCGAAGTCGTTGTAATTTCCCTCGAAACCGTGTGCGGTTCTATGGAAAAGCTCGGGCGCCACGGCTATAAAGCCCTCGTGCGCAAAGCGGTCGGTAATGTCTCTAATATGAGAGTTTACACCGAATGCTTCCTGAAAAACAATAATACCCGGGAATTCTCCCTTTACCTCCGGCCTTGCGGCATAAGCAGCCATAGAGGTACCGTCGGAAATATTTAATGAAATTTCCTCATGAATAATTCTTTCCATTAAGGCCTCTTTTTCTATTATTATAAACCGGATAGCGTAATGTTTTAATATAAAAAAAGCTGCATGGAATCATATCAATAAAATCACACCTAATTATACTAATATTTGAACGAGCTATGTCGGCAGATATTTATTTAACTTTGATAACCAGCTGATTGTTTTGGAACTGGGTCTGGTACTGAGGGAGAGGATAATATGCCGGTCCTTGATCTACCTGACCGGTTAAGCTGAACCTTGAGCCGTGGCAGGGACATATGAATTCCTGCTTTGAACTGTCGTAGTCTGAAACCAAGCATCCCTGATGAGTACAGATTGCGGACATGGCTTCGAACGCATCCGAGTTCTTTCTGTTGACAAGTACCGGGTAATTAGAATTCTGAAGCAGAGCAACACTTCCCGTTTTTGCCAAAGGCGAGGAAGATTCTATCGGCAGAATTATAGTACCGTTTGATTCGGAAACATTTATAGTGGCTAGACCTGAGCCGGAGCCGCCTGATCCGGGGCCGAACGGATTGGATGATTTGCAACCTTCTATTGCGGTCCCGATAACCGGCGTCACCGCTAAGAGTGCCGCGCCTTTCAAAGATTTAAGGAAAAATTCTTTTCTAGTTATCTTCATATTATTTCTCCTTGTTTCGGACGGATGAATGAGTTAAAAGAAATTGATCGAGGCTTTAGAGGATGAGGAAATATACCTCTCATAAATAAAAAGCAACTCAATATTAATTAGATGTTAAAGGTTTTTACCACACGGCAATTAACAAGACAGGATACCTTTAACAAAAATTAATACGAGTTGCTCCTAAAAATTTCAGTTGTCAAATTATAATTACACGGTAATAAGTACAAGACCTTTAAAAGTACTTAATGACGCACGGCACATTAACCTTTACCGGAAAGAGGAAATAAAAGCGCGTGGGAATCCGGATAATTCTTTTTTAGAATAAAAAAGCCCGCCTAATTACTTTGACGGGCTCATTTTTATACTTCCTTGCAGATCATGCATGAATATTCAACA
>CAWBBX010000095.1:0-30220 GCA_963787005.1 uncultured Bacteroidota bacterium | reverse complement strand
ATCCAGAGCTGATTGCATGCCGGCGATGCCTCCACCGACCACCAGCACCGAACCTACTACTTTGTTCGACATGTATTGAACTCCTTTTGGCAAATTCTTTGTAAAGAGATAGTACCTAATTTCACATGGTATAGGCCGACACCACTTTCTTGTCAATAGGCAATTTTATTTCAGTTTCAAGAAGGCGCGGAAATTGGTACCTGGAACAAGACGACGAACGAGTAGATGTGAAGAACAATACTACTACGTATTGCTGAAAGAACAGGCGGACATTATGTTGCCGCCTTCTGGCACGGAACAATGATCCTGCCGTGGTACCTTTTCAGAAAGAAAGGAACCGTAGCTTTGATAGCAAGAGTAAGGACGGCGATCTTCTCGCGAGGCTTTTGAAGCACTGGGATTACAATGTGGTCAGGGGTTCCAGCAGTGAAGGCGGAGATGTTGCTCTCGGCATAATGGTTGATTATGCTAAGAACGAATCGTCGATCGCTGTTACACCCGATGGTCCACGTGGTCCGGCTCGCAAGCTTAAGGCGGGAGCAGTAATAACGTCGAAGAAAAGCGGACTCCCTCTTACCCTGGTCGGTATAGGCTTTCAGAAAAAAAGAAAGCTGAAGAGCTGGGATAATTTCGAGATCCCTTTACCTTTCTCGAAAGCTAAGGTTATATACTCCGAGCCTATTACGGTTAGAAAGGATTTAAGCTACGAGGAGACGTCTCAAATTATTGCAGACTGTGAGCTTAAGCTGAATGAAATTCAGGACGAGGCATCTAGATTTTAGGCATGAATGCATTGCGGCATGCATCAATGCTGTTCATGCAATCATGCTTTAATTTTGTAAGAGATAATTAACGTGTTGTTCCGTTTTTTATAAACGAAACGACTGATAGAAAGAGTAATGAATTTTTTAAGAATAATATTGCTGCCGCTGATTCCGGTATACGCGCTTGTAACTGCGGTCAGGAATTTTTTATTCGACAAGAACATATTCAAAAGCAGTAAAGCAAACGCCAGGGTTATCTCCGTGGGCAATCTTACTGTTGGCGGTTCGGGCAAAACGCCTACGGTTATCTATCTTCTAAATTTGCTCAAAGAGAAGAATGAAAAATCCGGAGTGCTCAGCCGCGGCTACGGCAGGAAGTCGAAAGGCTACCTTCTCGTATCGAAAGACGGAAAGCCTCTTGCCGAAGTCGATCAATGCGGCGATGAGATTTATCACACTGTTACGGAATGCAACGTCGCCGGCGCAGTATCCGAAAACCGCGTTATAGGCGCGAAAAAATTTATTGAGGACGCAAACGTTTCTGTTATAGTACTGGACGACGCGTTCCAGCACAGATGGATCCAAAGGGACGTTAACCTTTTAATATTTGAGCAGAAGTTTCTCTGGGAAAAAGGAATACTTTCGCAGAGTCTTCTCCCGACCGGAATAATGAGAGAACCTTTTACATCCGTAAAGAGGGCGGATGCGGTTATCATCAATAGAAAATTTTCCGGGGAAAAGGGTATACCGGATCACCTGGGCAGGTTCTTTAAAGACTGCAAAATGTTTAATGCCAGCTACAGCGCGGTAAGTTTTGTAGATATTAAGAAAAAGACAACCTACAAGCTTACGGATTTCAAAGGTCAGAAAAGTCTCGTTGTATC
Source organism: uncultured Bacteroidota bacterium (assembly GCA_963787005.1). Lineage (GTDB taxonomy): Bacteria > Bacteroidota > Ignavibacteria > Ignavibacteriales > Ignavibacteriaceae > FEN-1297. The sequence continues at coordinate 28,572 of CAWBBX010000095.1, read as the reverse complement.
GGGTATAGCAAATCCGTTTTCGTTTATAAATATTCTGAAGCAGAACAACATAGATACTGAGAACCGTCTAATCTTCAGGGATCATAAAGATTATACGCTGAAAGAAGTACAGCAGATCAGAAAGGATTTTTACTCAACCAACTCTCATTCGGTGATAACGACCGAAAAAGATGCGGTTAAGCTCACAAAGTTCTCTAAAGAACTTGACGACATAGATATTTTTTATTTAAAAGTTACATTAGTAATGGATGACCCGGAGTCGTTCAATAATTTTTTAAACGATAGATTAAATTTATAAGGAAGGGGAGGAGAAAGGGAAAAGATATTAGGCACCGATGAGAGGATGATTCTTTGTTTAGATGCCTCTCGAGAGAACTATAATTAATAAGTAAAATGAGTTACTAAAAAATGTTAATCTAATTATGGAGGAAATGTATTATGGCTAAAAAACAAAAATACGTATACTTTTTCGGAGGCAAAAAGGCCGAAGGCAGAACCGATATGAAAAATCTGCTCGGCGGTAAAGGCGCAAACCTTGCCGAGATGGTTAATATAGGTCTTCCGGTACCGGCCGGATTTTCTTTAACCACCGAAGTATGTACTTACTATTACGAAAACAAGAAAACATATCCCAAACATCTCAAAGAGGATGTTAAAGTAGCGCTTAAAAAAGTCGAAGCCGCTATGGGCGCAAAGTTCGGCGACGCTAAGAATCCTCTTTTGGTTTCCGTTAGAAGCGGCGCCAGGGCTTCTATGCCCGGTATGATGGATACCATTCTTAATCTCGGACTTAACGATACTACAGTAAAAGGATTGATAGAGAAGACAAACAATCCCCGCTTCGCGTACGACTCGTACAGAAGATTCGTTCAGATGTACGGCGACGTTGTTCTCGGTCTAAAGCCGGTCGATAAGCACGAAGAGGATCCGTTCGAAGTTATTCTCGAAAAGAAAAAAGAAGACAACGGTTTCAAGCTCGATACAGAGCTGACTGCCGATCATCTTAAAGAACTCGTACAGGAATTTAAAACAGCCATTAAAGAAAAAACCGGACACGAATTCCCCGAAGATCCTATGAAGCAGCTTTGGGGCGCTATCGGCGCAGTATTCGGATCTTGGATGAACGACAGGGCTATCGTTTACAGGAAGCTCAACAACATTCCTGCCGAATGGGGTACCGCGGTTAACATTCAGTCGATGGTATTCGGAAACATGGGTGAAGATTCAGGAACGGGTGTTGCTTTTACAAGAGACCCTGCTGCCGGAGCGAACATATTCTACGGCGAATATCTCTTCAACGCTCAGGGAGAAGACGTTGTTGCCGGCACTCGTACTCCTCTTCCGATCGCAAAACTTAAAGAGGATGACGCTAGGATATACAAGCAGCTCGAAGACATTAGAGCGAAGCTTGAGGAACATTATAAAGACATGATGGACATCGAGTTCACAATTCAGCAGGGTAAACTCTGGATGCTTCAGTGCCGCGTTGGTAAGAGAACCGGATTCGCCGCTATAAAAATGGCGGTTGATATGGTTAAAGAAAAATTAATCCAGAAAGAAACGGCTATAGAAAGAATAGAGCCCAACCAGCTCAACCAGTTACTCAGACCTATCTTCGATCTCGATCAGAAGCGCAAAGCGGTTGACGAAGGAAGATTCATCGCAAAAGGTCTCAACGCTGGTCCCGGTGCGGCTTCGGGCAAGATTGCTTTGAGTGCTCAGGACGCCGAGGAAATGGCTGCAAAAGGCGACAAAGTAATTCTCGTAAGAATCGAGACCTCTCCGGAAGACATCAAAGGCATGAACGCAGCGGAAGGTATTCTTACAGCTAGAGGCGGAATGACTTCACACGCGGCTCTCGTTGCCCGTCAGATGGGAAAGGTTTGCGTCGCGGGCTGCGGTACTCTTAAGATAAATTACAGAGACAGGACCGTCGGAGTCGAAGGAAAGGACACCTTACTTAAAGAAGGTGATTATATCTCCATAGACGGAACCACCGGTGAAGTAATAACCGGAAAGCTTGAGACCAAGCCTTCTGAAGTCATACAGGTTCTCATCAACAAAACAATGGACGAAAAAGACTCGCCGATCTTCCAGACTTACAAAAGCCTCATGACGTGGGCCGATAAGCTGAGAAGATTGAACATAAGAACAAACGCCGATCAGCCGGATCAGGCGGCAAACGCCATAGCTTTCGGCGCGGAAGGCATAGGCCTCTGCCGTACTGAGCATATGTTCTTCGGCGGCGACAGAATTATGTCCGTAAGAAAGATGATCGTATCCGAAACCGTTGAAGATAGAAAAGCGGCTCTGGCAGAACTTCTGCCGCTTCAAAGAGAAGACTTCGCGGGAATCTTCGAGGTAATGAAGGGCAAGCCAACTACCATCAGAACTCTCGATCCCCCGCTGCATGAGTTCCTTCCGCACGAAGAAAAAGAAGTTAAGGAACTTGCTGACGCACTCGGAGTAACGGCAAAGAAAATACAGGACAAAATAGAAAGTCTGCATGAGTTCAACCCGATGCTCGGTTTCAGAGGATGCCGTCTCGGCGTTATATATCCAGAAATTACAGAGATGCAGGTTAGAGCGATAATCGAAGCAGCGTGCGATGTTGCTTTAAAAGGTACGAAAGTAAAACCGGAAATAATGATTCCGCTAGTCGGCAATCTAACTGAGTTCAAGATGCAGGAAGCAATAGTTAGAAGAGTCGCTTCCGAAGTAATGAAAGAAAAAGGCAAGAAGATCAACTACATGGTCGGTACGATGATTGAGCTCCCGCGAGCGGCGATAACGGCCGACAAGATCGCCCAGGGCGCCGAGTTCTTCAGCTTCGGTACCAACGATCTTACTCAGACCACTTTCGGACTCTCTAGAGACGACGCGGGCAAGTTCCTTCCTATCTACGTTCAGAACGATATGCTGCCGAACGATCCGTTCGAAGTTCTCGATCAGGAAGGCGTTGGACAGCTTGTTAAGATGGGAACCGATAAAGGACGCTCTACAAGGCCCGATCTTAAAGTCGGTATCTGCGGCGAGCACGGCGGTGAACCTTCTTCGGTAGAGTTCTGCCACCGTACCGGACTTAACTATGTAAGCTGTTCTCCTTTCAGGGTGCCGATAGCCAGACTGGCTGCGGCAAGAGCTGTGGTTAAGGAAATGTCCGGTTCTAAAAAGTCGACAAAGAAAAAAGCGGCTTCCAAGAAAAAATCCGGTTCTAAAAGGAAATAATATAAATAATAACAATTGAGAGGGGGGCGGGCTTCCGCTCCCTCCCGATAAAAATCAGTTCACTTATATGAGGTAACGAAGAATGAAATTATCTGATTTCAAATATAACTTACCCAAAACCGCAATCGCTAAATACCCGGTGAACCCGCGCGACAAATCGAAGTTGATGGTGTTGGACAAGGAAACCGGAGATATTGAGAACAAGGTATTTACCGACGTGGTAAGTTATATGGAAAAAGGGGATGTGCTTGTAGTTAATGAAACGCGCGTGTTCCAAGCAAGGCTGTTCGGAAAGAAGGAAAAAACCAACGCCAAGATAGAGGTTTTTCTTCTGAGAGAGCTCAACGCCGAAGAATGTATATGGGATGTTATTGTTGATCCTGCAAGAAAAGTGAGGATCGGAAATAAAATTTATTTCAACGATAAATTGTGGTGCGAGGTAATAGACAATACTACTTCAAGAGGAAGAACGGTAAGATTTAATCAACCCGGCAACGTTTATAAAGCCGTGGAAAAAATCGGACTGACTCCCCTTCCGCCATACATTAAAAGAGAACCGGAACCGGACGATAAGGAAAATTATCAAACGGTATACGCGAAGGTAGACGGAGCGGTAGCTGCGCCGACGGCAGGTCTACACTTTACCGAAAAGCTGATGAAAAAAGCCGAGAAAAAAGGAGTGCAGATCGTTCCCGTTGTTCTTCATATCGGTCTCGGAACTTTCAGGCCTGTTGAGGTTGAGGATCTGACAAAGCATAAGATGGATTCGGAATTTTATGAGATATCTCATAAAACAGCAGAAATAATAAATAAATCCATTAACTCTAAGCACAAAGTGTATGTAGTAGGCACAAGTACGTGCCGTGCACTGGAGACAAGCGTTACGGCCGACGGATTGGTAAAAGGAAACCGAGGCTGGACGGACAAATTTATCTATCCGCCCTACGAATTTAAAATTACCGACAGGCTGATCACTAACTTTCATCAGCCGGAGTCGACCCTGCTTATGCTTGTAAGCGCATTAGCTGGAACGGATCATATTATGAAAGCATACAAGAAAGCCATGAAAGAGGGATACAGATTCCTAAGTTACGGCGACGCGATGCTGATTAAATGAAAACTTCAGTAATTATACCGGCGGGAGGAAAAGGTATTAGGAGCGGATTTTCCGCTCCTAAACAATATTTAAAATTCCACGGTAAAGAACTTATCGCCTACACACTCTCGGTCTTTCAAAAGAATAAAAGCGTCGACGAGATAATTATAGCTGCCCATCCGACTTTCTTCCCTCTCATCCGTCAAATAAAAAAGAGATACCGCATTACTAAGATATCTAATATAGTTGAAGGCGGAATAGAGAGGCAGGATTCGGTATATAATGCACTTAAATCCATTAAAGCAAAGAAAAGAGATTTGATTATCGTGCACGATGCTGCCCGGCCGCTTTTATCCCAGGCTGTCTTAAATTCCGCCCTGAAAACGGCTCATTCCAAAGGAAACGCGCTTGTATGCCTGAAAGCTAGGGACACCTTGGTAAAGGGGGACGAAATCGTAACGGAATATATAGATAGGAACGAGGTATTTTATGCGCAGACACCCCAAATTTTTAGGTATGGCGATCTTTGGGACGCGATGATTTTGGCCGAAAAACGCAATTTTTATGGAACCGATGAATCTATGCTCGTAAAAAGACTGGGAAATAGGATCAATATTGTCGAAGGCTCGGTGTTTAATTTTAAACTTACCACAAAATCCGACATCGAATTGGTAAGACAACTCCTTAGAAAACAATAGCTTACTTTTCAGGGGAATAGGCTCTTCGGTCATAAACTATTTGTTAATAAAAACTTAAATGCGCTCGGGTCGCACCGGAACTAATTATCGCTTATCACATCTTATATATAGATTAAAAAAAATTTCGGATTTTATTGCATCAAACGGTTAACTCAAGTATTATAATATCGATGATTAAATTATGTTGAAACTTTTAATCGATTTAGTTAGTTTGATATTCTATTGAATTTAAAGGTTTAGCGTTATGTTTCTTTTAGCCATAATAATTATACTGTCTTATCTCATAGGTTCGATACCTACAAGTATAATCGTCAGCAAAATTGCCAAGGGAATCGACATCAGGGATTACGGCAGCGGTAATGCAGGCGGTACAAACGTAATGAGAATCCTCGGCTGGAAGTACGGACTTTTTGTTATAGTTCTCGACGCGTTAAAAGGCGTACTTGTGGTTGTATTAATAGCAAGACTGCATTACGGCACGATACCGTTCCATAACATTACGCCTTTCGATGATTTTACACTCGTTCAAATTATCGCCGGAATATCCGCAGTAATAGGACATATCTGGACTGTGTTCGCAGGCTTCAAAGGAGGAAAAGGAATCGCTACCGCACTCGGTATGCTTCTGATGATCACTACTATCGATATGCTGGTCGCTATCGGTGTATTCATCGTTGTAGTTTCGCTTTCTAAGTATGTATCCCTCGGATCTATTTTAGGCGCCGTAGCGGTACCGCTGACGCTGGTAGTAAGAGAAAATATTTTTAACGTTAACATACACGGCTACAACACCTTGCTTCCTTTTGTAATAGCGGTATCGCTTCTCGTAATTTTTACACACAGAAAAAACGTAGTAAGATTGCTTAACGGAAACGAAAGCAAGATAAACTTTTCAAAAAAGCATAAATAACCGTAGATGAATGAAAATTTCTGTCTTAGGTGCAGGAGGCTGGGGCACAACCCTTGCCGTCCTACTTCATTATAACGGACACGATGTAACCGTTTGGGAATACAAAAAGAACTATGCAAAGGTCCTCGAGAAAACGAGGATCAATCAAAAATACCTTCCCGGCATTAAGATCCCAAAAACTATAAAAATTACCCATGACCTTGAGGAAGCAACATCTTTTCAGAATATGATAGTACTTGCTGTGCCGTCTCAATTCCTTCGCAGTATAATAGATGGAACAAAATTTTCGCGGATTAAAAACTCCATCCTTGTTAGTGTTGCTAAGGGAATTGAGAAGAAACACCTTCTTACTGTATCGCAGATGCTTAAAGATGTTATGCCCGATATCAGCGAAGATCAGATAGGGGTTTTATCCGGACCGAGCCACGCCGAAGAAGTAAGTAAAAGAATCCCGACAGCCGTAGTCGCCGCCTCTAAAAATGTCAACACTTCCAAGTCTGTTCAGGCGGCATTCATTACTTCTTACTTCAGAGTTTATTCTTCTACGGACGTTCTGGGTGTCGAGCTTGGCGGAGCACTAAAAAATGTAATTGCTATAGGCGCCGGTATTATTGACGGTGCAAAATTCGGTGATAACACTAAAGCAGCTATAATGACGAGAGGTGTTGCGGAAATTGCAAGACTCGGTGTAGCGATGGGCGCGTATCCGGAAACATTTTCAGGTCTATCCGGCATGGGAGATCTTATAGTAACATGTATGAGCCGCCACAGCAGGAACCGCTACGTCGGCGAACAGATCGGGGCAGGCAAGAAATTAAAAGAAGTGTTAAAATCGATGGAGATGGTAGCCGAAGGTGTGGAAACCTGCCGCTCTGCCTCGATGCTCTCGAAACAGGTGGAAGTTGAAACTCCGATTACAGACGAAGTATACAAAATACTTTTCAAAGACAAGGATCCGATCAAGGCCACTACGGACTTGATGACCAGGGATAGCAAAATGGAGTGAAGAAGTCTAAGTTCGTTTTTGAATCACCTTCCCGGCATTGAGATCCCTTTTATTTTTCTGTAGAGCGAGACAGCGTATGAATCGGTCATACCGGAAACAAAATCGGTTATCTTCAATAGCCTCGTGTAAAGATCTTCGTCCGCTTTTCCCTCTCCCGCCAGAAATTGGCTAGGCAGGAGTTTTAATACTGTCTTGCTCTTTTGAGATATTTTCCTTTGAGCCGATTCGTTAACAGCTCTCACAAATATCTCCAGCAATCCGCCCAGCACCTCGTAGCCCGCGGCTTCTCTTTCCACTACACTGCGGTACGAATAAATTTTTTCCTTCGATATTTTCTTAATTACCTCCAGCGCTTCCGCCGTGGGAATCTCGGAAATAAGATCTTTGCCGTAATCGCCGCTGAGAATTTTTTCCTCCGCCCCCAGGAACGCATCGGTCAAATCGGAGACAAGACTCGTTATGGTTTTTGCCCGCAGGTATCCTATCTTATCGTTATTGTCGCGTCCGTCGTATGATCTTAGTGGAAAGTTAACGGTGAAAGGATGTAAAAGTTCTTCAGTGTCCTTGAACGAAAGAAGTCCCAGTCTGAATCCGTCCTCGAGATCCATTATTCTATAGCATATATCGTCCGCCGCCTCAACCAGGAAAGCCAGAGGATGCCTGTTCCACCACGAAATATTTTTTCCAGTTCCGATTATTTTATTCAGTCCCACCTCTTCGGCCACTTCTTTGAATAGATCTTTTTCCGCCTGGAAGAACCCAAACTTCTTCATCAGCTTTCCGTGTCCCGATCTCTTAAAACTTTCCTTCTCTGTAAAGGATTCTTTCGGATATTTCGTAAAAGCGGCAAGTGTTGTGCATGTTAGTCTGAGTCCGCCTTTCATATTCGGATTCTGAAGCTTCGTAAGAATCCTGAATCCCTGCGCGTTCCCTTCGAATTTTACAAGATCATTCCATTGCTTTTCGTTCAGCTTACTTATAAAAGCACTGCCTTCCCCGCTTTTGAAATATTCCGATATAGCGTCCTCTCCGGAATGGCCGAAAGGCGGATTGCCGATATCGTGCGCAAGACAAGCCGCCGCAACTATCTCCCCGAAATGGAATTGCGTAAACTCATCTTTAAGTTTTTTATTTCTTTCGATGATCCGCTTGCCGACCAGGTTGCCGAGCGACCTTCCGACGCACGAAACCTCCAGGCTGTGAGTCAGCCTATTATGTACAAAATCGCTTTCGGGCAGAGGAAACACCTGGGTTTTATCCTGCAGTCTTCTGAACGCCGAAGAAAATACGATCCTGTCGAAGTCTCTTTGATACTGGCTTCTGCCGTCAGAGGATGAGGAACCCTTTACACTCTCTCCCAGCAGTCTTTTTGATAGCAGTTTTTTCCATTCCAATTTTATTCACCGGGGTTTATTAATCGATTTTATTTTTATTGAACCGGCATTGTATACAACTTCAATGTTAGGATGCGGCAATTTAGTAAAGAATAACGATAAGTTCTAACCGTTTGTTATTTCTGGCCGCATAGATTATTTTTAAGCGGATGAATTCACAAGAAGATAAAATATTAGGCCGGTCCGTGCAGTATCTTAAATCCGTAGGACCTAAAAGAGCGGAGTCTTTCGGCAAGATAGGCATTAAGACTATTGAAGATCTTCTTTTTTATTTTCCCACCAGACATCTCGACAGAACAACTACACTAACTTCTCTGAAAGCGTACGGCCACGTAATTAACGGATACGACGGGGAGCTTACTGTAATAGCAAAGGTAATCGACAAGGAAAAGATCAGATTAAAAAGAAGAGAACTTCTTAAGGTTCAGCTGAGGGACGAAACGGGTTTCTTCGAATGCGTCTGGTTCCAGGGAGTAAAATATCTTTATTCCGTATTCAATACAGGCGATATATTCGCTGTATCCGGTAAGCCGTCAGTTACCAGGTACGGCAATATGCAGTTTACACATCCCGATTTCGACCGGATCTCCGAAGACGAATCCAAAAGCATGATAAATACAGGAAAGATTATTCCTTTTTACAGGATACCGAAGGAGCTACGCGAGAGAAATATCGGTGATTTCGGTTTAAGAAAAATAATTAACGGCGCGGTTGAAGGCTACGCTTCATACCTGGAAGAAACACTGCCGGATGAGATAATAAAAGAAAACGGCCTATGCGGAATAATTGACGCCGTAAAGAACTACCATTACCCCGAAAGCAGGAAAAAGTTTGACGATGCCGTTAAAAGATTCAAATTCGAGGAAATGTTCTACCTTGAGCTTCTTGTGGCAATAAGAAAACACAATTACAAGACAAAGCTTTCCGGCCGGTCCATTAAGACGAAAACAAATCTAGTAAAGGATTTTTTAGGTACCCTGCCGTTTGAATTGACATCGGCGCAGTTAAAAGTTCTTGGTGAGATACGTAAGGACATGCAAACGCCGTCGCCGATGAACAGACTGCTTCAGGGAGATGTGGGAAGCGGGAAAACAATTGTAGCCTTGATAGCCATGCTCATCGCCAATGATTTCGGGCTGCAGGCCGTTCTTATGGCTCCGACCGAGATACTCGCCGATCAGCATGCTAAGAATATCTCAAGGATGATGAGAAAACTTTCCTCCGTTCACAAGGATAGAGAGATAAAAGTCAGTCTTCTGCTGGGAGGACAAAGGAAATCGCCGCGCGAAAAAAACCTGCGTGAGATCGAACTGCGTGAAGCCGATATTATTGTCGGGACACATGCTTTGTTCGAGGAACCGGTAAAGTTTAACAATCTCGGACTTGTAATAGTGGATGAACAGCACAGGTTCGGAGTTGAGCAGCGTGCAAAATTAATGGGCAAGGGAATTACTCCCGATGTTATAGTGATGAGCGCCACACCTATTCCCAGAACTTTATCTATGACTGTGTACGGTGACCTCGACGTATCGGTAATAGACGAAATGCCGAAGAACAGGAAGCCGGTCAAAACAATTTTACGCGGCGAGAACAAGCTGCCCGACATTTACAAATTTATAAAGGATAAAAACAAGGAAGACTGCCAGTCGTTTGTCGTTTATCCACTCGTAGAGGAATCGGAGAAGCTGGAGCTTAAAGCCGCGCAGACTTACTACGAAGAGTTAAAGGAGACCCACTTTAAAGATTTGAATGTCGGACTTATCCACGGAAGAATGTCGTGGAAGCAGAAAGAAGAGGTAATGTTCCTTTTTCTTGAGAAGAAGTTCGACGTTCTGATAGCGACCACGGTAATAGAAGTAGGAATAGACATACCCCGCGCGAATATCATCCTGATAAACGACGCTCATCGTTTCGGACTGTCGCAGCTTCATCAGCTTAGAGGACGCGTGGGCCGCGGCGACAAACAGGCATACTGCATACTCGTTACCAAGGACTCGTATGTCCGCAAGATCGATTTAGAGAGCTTCAATCCGGAATACATGTCATCTTCCCAGATAGATTCATTCAAAGCTTCGATAAGACTCAGCACAATGGTCAAGTACACCGACGGATTCAAAGTAGCGGAAGTCGACTTAAAGCTGAGAGGACCCGGGGACATTTTCGGGACCAGGCAGAGCGGCTACCCGGAACTGCGGCACATCGACCTGGCCAAAGACTTTGCGTTCATCGCTCCGGCAAAGTCTGCGGCATTCGAATTAATAAAAACGGACCCACGACTGGCTTCGGGAAAGCACAAACTCATCAAAGAAAAACTCATCAAACATTACTCCGCCGGTCTTAAGTACGCCAAGATCGCTTAATAAATTTTTTTTTAGTGCGATAATACATTAAAAAAAAATTTTACGTTTTTAAAAAAAATTTGATTAATGATTTTTTTTTGTTATAAATTTGACATGACAAATATTTTTTTTTGTAAAAAATATTTTTTAATAGAAAAAAGTTCATAGAATCGTTAACGCTCTTTAAAATTATTTACAAAATAATTTTTTTTAGATGACGAAAATTATTGACTTAAAAATTTTATTAGTTATATTTGCTAAAAAATTTCGATAGGAGAAAATATTTTATCCTCTTTGTTCAATGTTAGATTGAACGTTGCATTAACCTTCAATGTCAAACCCGAAAGTCAAACTTTCCTTGAAGAAGTATCCCCAAATTTGAACTTTGCTCCCGCGAAGCCGAAAGTTTCAGCCGATACCTACGCCGAGTGGGATACTTGGGAAACAATTAATGCCGTAAAAGGAGCAATAGAAAATTTTCACGACGTTATAATGGTGGAAGCGGATCATTCTGCGTTCACCAAGCTTAACGAACTAAGACCCGACATCGTCTTTAACATAGCCGAAGGTTTCAACGGAGCCAGCCGCGAAGCTCAAATTCCTTCAATGCTGGATATGCTTCAGATCCCTTACTCCGGATCCGACCCTTTGACTTTGGCTACGTGTCTCGACAAGGCACGGACTAAAGAAATTTTATCATACTACAAAATTCCCAACCCGAATTTTGTAATTGTCGAATCTCCCGAAGAGATCGGGAATATAAACCTGAAGTTCCCTCTTATTGCCAAACCGGTGCAGGAAGGGTCGAGCAAGGGTATTTTCTCTTCTTCATTCGTTAGGAACAAGAAAGAACTGACGAGCGAAGTGGAGAGAATATTATCGGAATACAATCAGCCGGCATTATTAGAAGAGTTTTTACCCGGAAGGGAGTTTACCGTAGCGGTTTTAGGCAACGGAGCCGAAGCCGAAGTTTTACCCGTAGTGGAAATTAATTACGGCGAATTCCCCGATGACTTTGTACCTATCTATTCCTACGAGGCAAAATGGATACTGGATACTAAGGAAGACCCGCTGGATGTGTTCACTTGTCCCGCTAATTTAAACCCCGCTCTCGAATCTGAGATTAAATCGAACGTACTTAAAGCGTACAAAACTTTGAGATGCAGGGACTGGAGCAGGATAGATGTTCGGCTGGACTCCGAAGGCAGACCCAATATAATAGAGATTAATCCTCTGCCCGGTATTCTTCCGAATCCGGAGGAAAACTCGTGTTTTCCTAAAGCAGCCAGGGCCGTAGGTTTAAATTATAACGACATGATAAATAAAGTTCTTTACTCCGCAGCTAAGAGACACAATATAATATGAAGACGAATGCCAAAATTTTAATATGCTATAATTCCCCGGTAAGTATTTTTCCGATTTACAACGGGAAACCAGCCGGCGGCAAGCCGCCGTCGGACGATCTTTCCGAAAGCGGATTCTCTAAAGAGATCGAAAGCATCGGAAAAAAACTTCATAAAAACTTTACCAATGTTCAAACTCTTGCAATCGACAAAAACGTCGAGCGCACGATTCGATCGATAAACAAAATAGCACCGGACGCAATATTCAATTTCGTTGAATCGATAGAGGGAGTGTCTTCATACGAATACTGCGTTGCCGGACTTTACGAAATACTCGGCTTCAATTTTACAGGTAATATTCCTTCATGCCTCGGTAATTGTCTCAACAAGCAGAGGACCAAGAATATCCTGAGATCTTTCGGAATTAAAACGCCCGCATCTTTAACGGTAAGTGCTAAAGACAGAATTACCGAGAAAGGTCTCGGACTAAAGTTTCCCGTCATACTTAAACTTCTTACCGAGGATGCTAGTATAGGTATATCCGAATTTTCGGTAGTCCGAGATTTTAAAGCTTTTAAAAAGCAGCTGAACTTTTTAAGAGATACTTACAAACAGGATATTATAATCGAGGAATATATAGAAGGACGCGAAATTAACGCCGCTGTTCTGGGAGATACCGTGCTGCCGTTGTCCGAGATTGTATTTGCCGGACTTCCGGACGGGCTTCCGAAGATAGTAACCTACGATAGTAAGTGGATAGCCGATAGTGTATATTACCAGAGCACCAGGCCGATGTGCCCGGCAAAGATAAACCAGCGGGTTAAATCAAAGATAGAAGGAATTGCACTTCTTGCTTTCGAGGCCATGAACTGCAGGGATTACGCTAGAGTAGATATCCGGCTCGATAAGAATAACATTCCTTACGTAATCGAAGTAAACCCGAATCCGGATATCTCTTCGGATTCCGGTTTCGCAAGGGCCGCGGTTGCGGCCGGCATGTCGCATGCCGATCTTCTATTTAAGATTACAAATTTTGCTTTAGCAAGAAAGAATTATGATACGCAAATTAAAGCAAGCTGACGTAAAAGAGATTGAAAGTATTTTAAAGAAAATTCCGCACTTCAACGAGAACGAAGTGGAAGTAGCAATGGAATTAATAAATATAGCGGCTTCAAATCCCGATCAGACGGATTATAATGTGTTCGTGTACGAGTATGAAGGGAAAGCCGCCGGTTACCACTGTACCGGCAGGAGGCCGCTTACCGACGGTGTTTACGATCTGTACTGGATAGTTGCCGATCCGGATTCAGGTCAAAAAGGTATTGGAAGGAAACTGCTTGAGCACGCCGAGAATTTTGTCTCGGGAAAAAATGGCAGATGGCTATTGGCGGAAACCTCCTCCAAAGACAGTTATGCGAAAACAAGAAATTTTTATATGCGCAACAACTACACGATAGTCTCCCAGATAAACGACTTCTACACTATGGGAGACAATCTAATTGTTTTTGGAAAGTTTTTTTATAAATAGAAACAAACAGAGGCTAAGTCATGGAACTGTGGCAACAAATGATTCGAGACAGTATTCATACTGTTGATCAACTTGTAGAAAAGTTCAATATAGACCGAAAAGCTGCGGAAGATCTGGACGAATTTTTCCAGGCAAGGATCAATCCGTATTATATGAGTTTGATCCGTTACCCCGGCGACCCGATTTGGCGACAATGCGTTCCGGATAAAATAGAACTGGAAGATTTAGATGCGGATGAAGATCCGTTGATGGAAGATGCTATGAGCCCCGTTCCAAATATTACTCACCGTTATCCGGATAGAGCTCTCTTCCTTGTAACCAGTCAGTGCGGCCTTTACTGCCGTTTCTGCACCAGGAAAAGAAAGGTAGGCGATTACGAGAAGATATCTATGAAGGGACTCGAGAGTGCTTTCAAATACCTGGAAAAGCACACCGAGATACGGGACGTAATCATGTCCGGCGGTGATCCTCTGATGCTGACCGATACCATGCTGGAGAAAATACTTCAGCGCCTCAGACAAATACCTCACATTGAAATTATAAGACTCGGTACAAAAATGCCCTGCGTTCTCCCGCAGCGCATTACGCCGAAGCTTTGCGACATGCTTAAGAAGTACCATCCAATTTATGTTAATACGCACTTCAATCATCCTTGGGAAATTACTCCCGAAAGCACGAAGGCATGTGAGATGCTAGCAAATTCAGGCGTGCCGGTCGGTAACCAGATGGTACTGATGAAAGACGTTAACGACGATCCGGCCATAGTAAAAGAACTGATGCAGAAACTGCTTAAGATAAGAGTACGTCCTTACTACATGTACATGGCAGACGAAACAAAGGGAGCCAACCACTTCCGCACTTCTATTGAAACAGGCTTGAATATAATCGAAAACCTGCGCGGACATACCAGCGGTCTGGCAATTCCTCACTTCGTGATAGATGCACCCGGCGGAGGAGGTAAGATACCGCTTCTTCCAAATTACGTCCTTCATTATGATGAGGACAAGATAATTCTGAGAAACTATCAGCACAAAATTTATTCTTACAAGAATTACAAGGATAAGAATAACCAGCCCAAGAAAAACGGCAAGAACGGTAAAAACGGTAAGCTAAAAGTAAAAGAGATGGAGTTTACGCGTGTTGAGATGCCGGTGCTGGAAGAAATAGAAAACTAGAACTCCCGTATTTCCCCCTCCTTTATAAGAAGGGGGATTATGGGGTGATTAAATATTTACCCGCCGTAAAAACATTTGGATTATATGGCAACCTTCGAGGTCTTTTAATGCGACCTCGAAGGTTTTTTATTTTAAATTTTAAGCCAAATCCTGAAGGGATGACATTATTTTAGAAATGATAAAAACCAAATAACCATAAAAACACCGAGGGTGTGACATTATAAATTAATGTCTTAGCCTTTCAAAATTTTCAGCATATCTTTTTCTAAAGTCTCTTTTGGAGATTCCACAATTCTTCCTATTTCCTTACCGTCCCTGTAAAAGATAAACTCCGGCACTCTTTCCACGTCAAAAGGCTTAACGTCTCCTTTGTATCCGTGGAGCCCCCTGTCCACCGTGTATATCTTAACACTGTCTTTGGGATAATGCACTTCGTCTAATATTTTAAAAGAAGCGCGGCACCTCTCTTCTGCTGTCGCTGCACCATGTACCCATAACAATTTTAATATCGGTATTGCCTATCTCATCGGCTATTTCGGGAATTAATGATGAATCGGGTTCGTACATATCGTAAACAGACTCGAACCACCACGAATAACTCGTGTCGGCGAAAGCTTCCCGGTTTACTTCCCCAAGAAGCATCGGCTTTCCCGATAGGATGTCAGTTGTTAGCGTATCTTTTGCGGCAGATGAAGTGCTGTCGTTGTTTTGTGCAGCGGCAGGAATTGAGAATAAAACCAATAAAAAGAGAATCGAGAAATATTTCATTTGTTCATCCTATACTTTGAGATTGTTTTTCCTTATGTCAATTCCCCACATCAATTTACTTCTTAAAGTTTCGAAGTAGCTCGTCAGTGAAGTATTGACTAGCTTCAGCGGCCTTTCGCTCTTCTCGATGCAGAGCTCGAGAGGAGGCGGAACGGCAATCACACGCCTGCCGTCGCAGTTAACGTGAATTTCTTTATGCAAAGATTCCGCGCGTATTACTATTTTCTGATTGCTGGGCAATACTAGCGGTCTTACGTTCAGACTGTGCGGTGAAATTGGACATAGAGTTATTACATCGGATTTCGGACTAACTATGGGGCCGCCCGCAGATATTGAATATCCGGTAGATCCGGTCGGCGTAGCAATAATTAATCCGTCCGCCGCAAACGTAGTTACATATTCGTCGTCCACCTTAATCGTCAGCTCTATCATCTTAGGCCATCCGCCCTTGTCGATTACAATGTCGTTAATAGCGTAAAGCGGTTCGATCTTATGTCCTATGCACCCGCCTTTTATAACAAGTCTTTGTTCAATCTTATAGCGGTTATGCTTAATGTCCTCAATAAAAGTATCCACCTGATTAATGTTCAGTCCGGTAAGAAAGCCAAGCTTCCCGAAGTTAACGCCAAGCACAGGCTTGTCATAGAATTGAGCGTAGTACGCGGTAGCGAGCATTGTACCGTCACCGCCTATTGAAATTATGATATCCGCCCTTTTGCAGAGCTTATTGTTATCCGCGAAATCGGTTTTCTTCACCTTAACGTCGAGTTTGTCCTTACCGATTAATAGATCGCTGCTTAAAATATACTCGAACCCGTTGTCGCGCAACTTGACAACAAACGTAGATACGACATCGTAGACGTTTTCCTTGTCTATATTTGCTATTATTCCAATTTTCATCGAAAATCTTTCTCCCCGTATTTAGTTCAAATTCGCAATTAGTAAAACACAAACCGGTTTATTCAAACTCAGATTTTGCTACCGTTCCTTTTTACCGTTAAGTTCCCATAATTTACAATATTTTGTAAAAACATATGATGACGAGAACACAGCCAGAATAAGTCCCTGCAAACCGTCGAGAAATCCGGCTTTTAATACATACATTTTTAAAAATATGAAGACAGGCCGCAGTACAATATCTGAAACAGAAGCTTTCTTCCCTTTCTTAAACAGTTCTTCCGCGGCTAGAGTTGTATAATTGTTGTACTTCTCGAAATAATGTTTGATGGTCGGATAAGTATAATGCTGAATATCGTTTTTAAGATTACCGGTCTCTCCTTTAACGGAAAGACTCTCGTGAACGTCGTTATTGTTGAAGGTAACATGTCTTTTATCAAAAAGCCTTGTAACCCTGCCGGGATACCAGCCGCTGTGCATTATCCATCTTCCCAGGAAGTTTGCTTTGCGGGGAACGGAATAGGCGGTATACTCATGAGTACTTTTCTTAAACTCGCAAATTTCCCCGCTTAACTCCGGGGTAATAACTTCGTCCGCGTCAATCCAGAGGACCCAGTCGTTTGTTGTAATTGAAAGAGCGTGCTTTTTCGTTCCGGAAAACCCGGCCCATTTAACGAGCTCATATTTTACGCCCGAAAAATTTTTTACGATATCCTCGGTGGCGTCGGTTGTTCTGTCGTCAATCAGAACAACTATCTCATCGACACAGTTAAGCTGGCTCTCTATGCACCTGCCGATGTTGGCTTCTTCGTTCTTAGCAATTATTATGGAAGATAATTTTATTTTATCGGACAAACGTAAACCTATTAATTTGTGGATGTTCTTGTACTTCCGGATCCGGCATAAACGCTTAATTCTGTTCTGCTAAATTTAAATCAAAATACAGACAATCCCTCGCCGGTAATGTATAAATTCAGCCTTATTTTTTCTATATTTGAATAAAAATAATAAATTTATACGCTTTTAGCCGGAGTTGTCCTTTAATATTTTTCACAAACCAGCAGCCTGGAAAAGTAAACGGTTATAAAGTTTTGTATGTGTTTCTGCTCTCCCCGGGATTAATCCCGGAGAGAATATGAAACAAAATAATTATCAAATATCATAATGGTTTTCTTAGAAGAAAAAGTGATGCCGTACCGCAGAAAACATGAAAGAGCCCGCTGGTAATCTATGAATCAATTTCGTAGTTATTACAACTTGATACGTTCTAAGATAAGTCCCGACTCCGTATCGGAAATGGGCTGGGTGGCCGCGGGGCAGGCGGCAAACGTTCTTTTCAGTTTTATAATCCTTAAGATTTTATCTAAACTCGGAACCGAGAACTACGGAATATACGCGCTCGTTGTATCGATAGCCGTATTTGTGGGAATGATTTTTTATACCCCACTTTCTCAGGGATTTATCAGGTTTTATTATCACTACCTAGAAAGGAAGCTGACAAAGACATTTGTCGGTTTAATTTATAAGGTACTTATCTTTTCCGTGACAGTTCTTCTCGCGTTGTCGATAATTTCATTATTAACTCCGCATCTTATAGATACAGCTCAGCCCGGAGTATTCTTCCTTGCCGCCGGATTATATGTTATTACATCAAAGATAAATGAATTCTTCAATTCGGTTTTAAACCTTATAAGGAAGCGGAAACAAAATTCTCTTCTTCAGGGAAGCGAGAAAGCGGTTACTATCGTGCTGCTTTCTATATTGCTTTTCTCAGGCAGCCTTCATCTTTCTTACGTGCTTTTCGTCCTAGTCATCGTTACGCTCTCATCATCTGCCGCAAAAATTTCTATATTCCGAAGATCGCTTCCGGAAGAACCTGCTAAGAGCACGGAGAATGTTTCAAGCTCTAAAAGTGAAATGAGCAGAAACCTTCTTAAATATATGACCCCGTTTTTTATCTGGGGTTTCAGCGGCTGGCTTCAGCTTAACGGTGAAAAGTGGATCATTAACGGAATTCTTTCCACCTCTGACGTCGGAATTTACGCGATGATGCTCGGTCTCGTAAACGGACTGGTTATTGTGCCGTTCACCGTAATCTCCGATTTTTGGACCCCCATCATATTCAAACAGTACTCCGATCTGAATAATAACCAGAATATAAAGCTGGGTATGCAGTACATCAGGATAAACTCGGTTGTTATTTTTTGTGTGGCAGTATTTTCCTCTGTTGTAACTTATTTTTGGGGAAGAGAATTAATCATACTTATAAGTAATCCGGAATACGCGGTTTATTGGTATCTGCTTCCCCTGTTATGTATGGGAACCGGATTGTTTTACACCGGCCAGGCATTAACAGTTCACGGCATGGCTCTGAACGTTCCGAAGAAATACCTGCCGCCCAAGGTTTCGGTGGGATTTGTTTCCGTAGCACTTAATATTTTGATGATAAAGATATTCGGCTTAAGCGGCGTCGCCTACACTATCTTAACAATAGGAGCGCTGTACCTAATTTATATAGCCGTGATCAATCGAAAACTATTATCGCGGACAGCAGGATGAAAGAAGAGCAAAGTCCTTTGATTTCCGTGGTGATCCCTGCTTATAATTCAGAAAATCTTATCGGCGCAACAATCGACTCGGTGCTTGCGCAGACTTACGAACACTTCGAGCTAGTAATAGTAGACGACGAATCGAACGACCGGACGCCGGAAATAATAAAATCTTTTGCCGGGAGAGACGACCGGGTAAAGTATTTGAAGATTCCCCATTCGGGGAGACCTGCGGTTCCGCTGAACAAAGGGATAGAACTTTCCCGCGGTGAGCTTGTGGCTTTTCTTGATAACGACGATTTATGGGACAAACACAAGCTTGAAGAGCAGGTTGAGTATTTCGAAAAGAATAAACAGATGGTGTTCGTATATTCGATGAGCGTTACGTTCGGGGACGTATCGGTCTTTTCGCCTTATTACGAGGTTCTTCCACTCCTTTTCCGGGCGGCGGTAAACCACAGCGAATTAATCGCAAAAGGAAACTCGATAACCGCGTCTACTGTTCTGGCCAAAAGAGAAAAGCTGATACTAGCGGGAAATTTTGATGAGGATCCGGAACTGATTACACACGATTTCGATATGTGGCTGAGGCTGAGCGAATTGGGAAGCTTCGGCTTCATCCCGAGAATCCATTGCAAGTACCGGATACACAAAAGTCAGCTTTCGCGCGGCTGGGATATAAAGAAAGAACGGCTGGCTTATCTTCAAAATAAAAGAGATTTGAATCTGCCGGAATATAATTTTTTCAGGCGGAGGGGGATTTTATTTTTAGTCCCGAGAAACCTGATACACTTCTCAACTTACTTGTGGATCGAAATTATCACATTCATTAAAAGAAATATCTTTTAAAATTGACAGATAGTAAAAAGACAAGAATATTGCTGATAACCGCGAGAGCCGACTACGGCGGCGGTCCAGAACATATTTACAGACTGCTGGAAAATCTGAATAATAAAGCTGAGTTTTTTATTGCCTGCCCAAAGGACCATCCTTACTGGAAAAGATATACCGGAATTATAGGAGAGAATAAATTATTCGAGATACCTCACCGCAGGTTCAGCGCGGCTGCATTATCCGGGCTTTACAATTTTTCACGAAAAAACAAAATAGAAATCATTCACTCTCACGGAAAAGGTGCGGGCATTTACGGACGGGCTCTTTCCTTTATTTCTTCCCTGCCCTGCGTTCACACTTTCCACGGGATTCACACCGGCGAATATTCTTGGTTTGTGAAGACGTTTTATATTTTACTCGAAAAAGCGCTATCATATTTTACAAAGAAATTTATCGCTGTTTCGGCTGGCGAATATGAACGCGCCGTCCGATCCGGGATTGCGCCTGAACGAAAGACTTTGATTATTGAGAACGGTGTTAAGTTGCCGGAGAATACGGTAAGCACCGCCGCGGCAAATAAAGAAATGAAGCGCGCTGTTACGATAACGCGTTTTGATTATTCAAAGAATACCGGCTTGCTTATCAACATAGCAGGTATCCTTAAATCAGAAGGGAATCCGGCGGGGATAAAGTTTACGCTTATAGGCAGCGGTCCGGACGAAGAAAAATTAAAAGACGCAGCTTCCGCAAAAGGCTTGAATGATATTATCGAGTTCACCGGGTTTACCGACAGGCCGGGAGATTATTTAGTCGAATCATTTTGTTATATTTCAACTTCGAGATGGGAAGGTATGCCGCTGGGAGTGCTTGAGGCTATGTCTTACGGACTTCCTGTAATAGCCACAAACGTTTCCGGCAATAAAGACGCGGTTGTTCAGGGTGAGAACGGATTCTTATACGATCCCGCAAACCCATCAGAGGCGGCAGATCATCTTAAAAAACTTGCCGGCGATAAGGAGCTTTGGAAGAGGATGTCGCTTTCGTCGAGAAGGATTGCAGAGGAAAAGTACGACGTATTTATTTCGGCGAAGAAGACATACAATGTTTATCTGGAAATTTTGAATAAAAGACGGACAGCAGATTGAAAACAGCGATAGTACACGACTGGTTTGCGGGATACGCGGGCTCCGAAAGATGCGTTGAATCTTTTACCAATATCTGGCCGGAAGCCGACGTGTTCTGCTTATTCGATTTCCTCACCGAGGAAGAAAGAAAGATTGTCTTAAAAGGTAAAAAGCCTTTTACGTCTTTTTTGCACAAATGGTCGTCTGTTAAAAAGAATCACAGAAGATTTCTGCCGCTTTTCCCGTACGCTATAGAACAGTTCGATCTTTCAAAATACGATCTTATAATATCGAGCTCTCACGCGGTTGCAAAGGGTGTGCTTACAAACTCGAACCAGCTTCATATCTGCTACTGCCATACGCCTATTAGATATGCGTGGGATCTTTCTCATCAATATTTAAAAGAAGCCGGGCTCGCAAGAGGAATTAAGGGAACAGTCGCAAAGATCATTCTTCATTACATAAGAATATGGGACGCCGGTTCGGCTAACAGGGTAGATCAATTCATCGCAAACTCGAATTACATAGCGAAAAGAATAGAGAAAGTTTACCGCCGCGATGCCGAAGTGATATATCCGCCCGTAGATACGGAAAACTTCAAACCGGATACTGATAAAAAGGATTACTTTGTAACTGCGTCGAGAATGGTCCCTTACAAAAAAATGGATATCATAGCCGAAGCGTTTTCCAAGATGCCTGATAAGAAACTTATTATGATCGGCGAAGGACCGGAACTTCCCAAAATAAAATTGTTTTCGGCAAATAACATAGAATTTACGGGATATTTACCACCTGCCGAATTATCCAAATATCTTGCGGAAGCGAAGGCGTTTATCTTCGCGGCGGAAGAGGATTTCGGGATAAGTGTGGTGGAGGCTCTTTCGTGCGGCACGCCTGTTATCGCATACAAAAAAGGCGGCGCGCTCGAATCGATAACGGAAAACGAAAACGGAATATTCTATGATGAGCAGAATGCGGACAGCATAATAAAAGCGGTAAAGAAGTTTGAAGAAAATCCCGGCCGCTTTAATACGGAGGCCGTAAGTAATTCGGCGAAGAAATTTGACAGAAAGGAATTCGAGAAGAGAATAAAAGACTTTGTAGATTTGAAATGTCGAGAGTTTTTCGGATAACAAAATAATTCATCCTTCGAGGTCGCTTTAAAGACCTCGAAGGATACTTTTATAAGCAACCTTGAAGGTCTGAATTAGTGACCTTCAAGGTTGTAATATTATAATTTATATGATCATCAATAAAAAATCACATTATTATTTAAGATTATTTCTCGACCTTATAATACTGAACGGCTCTTTCATGGCCGCGGCGGTTTTATCGCAGTCGCTCCAAATTCTTCTGGACCGGCCTTATATGTTCGTATTGATGGCTGTGTTAAACTTCGTGTGGTATTTCTTTTCCAACGTGATAAACTTCTACGACGACGTAAACGTAAGAAACTTCTCATATCAGTTCATAAAGATAATAAGGAACGCGGTAGTTCAGGTTCTAACGGCGGTGCTGTTTATCTTTCTCGCCAAGGAAGACCTCTTCACAAGAAATTTTATTTTGATCTATGCTGTTTCCATAATTCTGTTCGTAAGTATCAGGACGCAGGCTGTTAAGCGTTTCCTTTCTTCAATACGAGGCAGAGAAAAGAATCTGAGGAATCTTCTGATTATAGGCGCCGGCGAACTCGGGAAAAATTTTATGGATGTGATAGGAACCAGAAACGAGCTTGGTTTCAGGCTTATGGGATTTTTAGACGATTCACCCGAACAAAATGACCCCGAGGTAATCGGAGCAATAAGCGATCTCGATAAAGTAATACCGGAGAAAGAGATTGAAGAAGTTATTATCGCTTTGCCCATGTATGCGTCGGGACAGCTTAATAACATCATAAAGATCTGCAACAGGCACGCCGTTAGAGCGCACATCATCCCGGATTATTTCAGGTTCCTTTCGAAGAAGTTCCAGATAAATATGATAGGCAACTTCCCCATCATCACCGTAAGAAGTGAGCCGCTGGATGAGTTTCACTGGCGCTTTGTAAAAAGAACATTCGATATAATTTTTTCTTCAATCGCTTCTATTTTTATTCTATCGTGGATGTTCCCGGTCGTCTTCTTACTGGATTTGATATTTT
Source organism: uncultured Bacteroidota bacterium (assembly GCA_963787005.1). GTDB lineage: Bacteria > Bacteroidota > Ignavibacteria > Ignavibacteriales > Ignavibacteriaceae > FEN-1297. The sequence goes on along the minus strand of CAWBBX010000095.1, from coordinate 5,543 downwards.
CGCACGGACCGGTTTTATTTCTGCAGGAAAGGATAGGCTCAGGAGGAGAGACATTTAAGTGCTACAAATTCAGGACAATGCACACCGGCAGCTCATCTAAAGAAAATTACCGGCCCACGGTTGAAGGAGATCCGAGAGTGACGAAAATAGGCAAATTCTTGAGAAAATCTAACCTGGACGAACTTCCGCAGCTTTTAAATGTACTGAAGGGCGACATGTCGATCGTCGGTCCGCGGCCTCATCCTATCGCCTTTCATAAAATTTACGAAGAAATGGTCGATGATATAAAGATAAGGAGCTGGGTTAGACCGGGAATTACGGGCTGGGCGCAGGTTCACGGCATGCGCGGCGACGTACCGGATTACGAAGAGAATAAAAAGCGCACTGTTAAAAGAATAGAATACGATCTTTGGTATATTGAAAATTGGTCGATTTGGCTGGATATTCAGATCATTTTGACCACCGTGTGGCAGATGATAAAAGGACGGACGCAGGGTGTTTGATATTTAATCAAATTCTGTTAAATTAAATGCGCCTCTAAATCCAGTCCTACTGCGGGGAGTATAATGCTTGCTATTTTCATTTCGTAAGGCACATATCGTTCCGTACCGCTATACCGGATCACAGCTACATGGTACAAAGTTCTTGACATTAATGAAGTGCCGGACTAATTTAATTAAAGTTAAGTTGTAAAATAATTTATGAGACAAAAAATGTTTACATTCGAAAAGATCAAAGCCTTTTCGTTGATAACTGTTTTGTTATCCTCGTTGTTTTTTTTAAGCGGCTGTAAGTTAAACACCGACGTAACCGGTTCTAGCAGCAACTCGAGTTCGGCTGCCGCGCAAAAGAGCGCAGTTAGCGGACAGGTAGTAGACAACTTAACCGGCATACCGGTTGACAGCGCACTTGTAGAAATTATCGGGACAGGTGTTGACGCAAGCGCATTAACCAACAGCAAAGGACAGTATTCGTTCGAAGTTTCGCTGAGCGCTAATGCCAATATGGTTCTTATTACATCAAGAAGCGGATACTATACCGATACCACTTCAATTTACGTAACGGCGGGACAGGATCTCTCCGTATCTCTCCTTAGGATAAGCCCAAAGAGCAGCGGCCAGCAGCCTTCGGGTGATCCGGTTAGTATATACCTTGCTTCTCAATCGGCTGCCAGCATAGGCGTTAAAGAAAGCGGATCGGAAGAGACGGCATCATTGACGTTTGAAGTACAGGATTCGTCGGGAATACCGATCGATCTCGCTCACTCGGTGAACGTAACATTTACATTGGGCGCGCAGCCTAACGGCGGGGAGATAATTAGTCCCAAAGTCGTCGCTACAAACGAGAGCGGCCGTGCTACAGTCAACTTAACAAGCGGAACAAAAGCGGGAGTAGTTCAGATAATAGCGCAGATAGATCTTAATAACGCGGTAATTAAATCGAAACCGGTGGGCATTACTATTCACGGCGGACTTCCCGATCCAAATCATTTCAGTCTTACTTCGGCCAATACCAACTTCGCCGGGTACGATATCTTCGGATTACAAAACTCAATCACTGTTTACGTAGGTGATAAATACGGCAACCCTGTAAGAACCGGAACTTCAGTTTACTTTACTACTACCGGAGGAATTATAGAAGGCTCGTCACAGACTGACAATCAAGGTATCGGCTCTGTGCAGCTTATTTCCGCGGAACCTCGGCCTACGGACGCTACGCTCGGGGCTGGATTCGCAACCATTACGGCTTCTACCGCGGATGAAAATTTAAATACCATCAGTAAAAATGCGGTTGTTTTATTTTCCGGCTACCCGGTAATAGATATAATTCCGAAAACTTTCGATATACCCAACGGAGGATCGCAGGCGTTTACTTACACGGTAAGCGACGAGAACGGAAATCCGCTGGCGCCGGGTACAAACATTTCCGTAGCCGTTGAAGGTACTAACGTGGGCGCACAGGGAGAGATTCAGGTAACGCTGCCCGATACTCAAAGTAAGTCGTGGACTTCCTTCGGATTCATTGTCTACGATACGGCCGACACTGTCAACGTTGCAGGGCCCGTAACTATAAAGCTCCAAACCGGCGGATCCAACGGCGGGGAGCATACCTCGATTACCGGAATATGCAGATAATTTTTCCCCGGCCTGCCTACCGGCAGGCCGAATCTTTTTCGGCCGGGTTTCATCATATACCGAAATCACAAACATTCATTCCGGAGATTATGAACACCGTTAAAATCCTCAAAAAAGTATATCCCGTTTTCCTTGGAGCCGCAATCGGATTTGCATATTACTATTTTATAGGCTGCACAACCGGAACATGCCCTATTCAAAGCAGCCCGTATCTCAGCACAGCATACGGGGCAGTAGTAGGCGCCGCATTCCTTGTACCCGGCAAAAAGAAGAAAAAAAACATTAATTAAAGATAATTATCACGAAAATTTTTATTTTAATGGCACTGATAGTTAACTATATTGTTATTTAATCACGGGGATTATTATGGCATCAGATCTTATAGCGCACGTTGAAATACCTTCTACCGATCTCGACAGGAGCAAGGATTTTTTCTTCAAACTTTTTAACTGGGAATTCAAACCGTTCGGAAATGGATATCTTCTGTACAACACCCATAAAGGATTTACGGTCGGATTAAGAAAAGCGGATTCTATCGCCAAAGGAGAAACAACTATTTTTCACGTACGCGTAAGCGTTGTGGAAGATCATATAAAGAAAGCGAAAGAACTAGGCGGCAGTGAGTCGAGAGGAAAAACCATAATACCTGCAATGGGCGCCTACGCATTGATTAAAGATCCCGACGGTAATACGATTGGTCTTTACCAGGGAATATAGAGTCAAATAGATTTCGAATTTCCGCATAATTTTACACTAAAAAGTCCGGGTCCGCCGGACTTTTTACTTACTTCCGCAATTCGCGCAAATCCCGCTATCAAAATTAAAGGTCGTTTAATCAGCATTAAAAGCCTCTCATCACTAATCGTTAGCATCTTTTTATATAAAGAATAATTTAGCGAGTGGAATCAAAATCAACAACGTGAAAGGGTGCTGCAATGAAAAAACAATTTTTATTACTTACAGTCTCCCTCTTATTGATCTCTTTCGTTTCCGCATTCGCCGGGAATCCGGAAACAAAAGATTACTCGAAGGTAGGCAAAGAAGCAGTTGATAATCTTTTAGTAGGAGTAAAATCAGAGAACCGCGGACTCCGTGTAAGCTGCGCTTACTTTTTGGGCGAATATAAAGCCAACATCGCTGTAATTCCTCTTATGAAAATGCTGCACGACGAAAAGACCGAAGAAGGAAGAATAATAGCCGCTTTATCACTCGTGAAGATCGGGAATGCAATGGGCATTTACGCGGTTAAAGAAGCTGCCGAAAAAGACAACAGCCAGAGAGTCAGAAACCTCTGCGCCAGGTTCTATAATACTTATGCAGCAAATGAGACAGATCAGGAGAGTAAAAAATTGTAGGGATAATATTTTTAACTTTTAACTCAAAAAACCATGAAAACTGAATAAAGGCGCCGGTAGACAAAATTTATCGGCGCTTTTTATTTTTCACACCGCCAGGTATGCCTCTTTATTAACAGCACAGACTTGTTACCCGTCATATTTATTTTTGATTATTTTTCCAATATTAAAAGCCGGAGCTATCAGCGGTTCTTCGGCTCCGGATACGCGGATAACGATAATCATTTTACGACTCAATAACTAAATCAATTAAGGAGAATTAATGAAGAAGATCATTTTAACCGTCGTTTCAACTCTCGCTGTTTTGATTATAGGATTTTTGCTCTTTATCTCCTCCGGCGCGTACGATATCAGCGCAGTATCGCACCATAACGGATTGACCAAGTGGATCATACATACTTTAAAAGATAATTCCATCGAGAAAAGAGACGCTGATATCCAGGTTCCGAATTTAAAGGACACGACTTTGATAAGGATTGGCTTTGAGCATTACAACGAGATGTGTGTTGGCTGCCACGGAGCTCCCGGCATAGACCAGTCGGAAGTGGCAAAGGGATTGTATCCCGATCCGCCTGAATTTTACAAACACGCCAGCCGCATGGATCCAAAGGAGACTTTCTGGACAATTAAAAACGGAATAAAGATGACGGGCATGCCGGCATTCGGACCCACGCACTCCGATCAGAAGGTTTGGGCTATGACCGCTTTTATAAAAGAAAAACTCGGGAATATGACTCCGGAAGAATACAATACTTGGAAAGAGAAATATTCGGAGAAAGAAGAAAATGGTGAACATCATAAAGGAGGCGATAAGGACACAGACGGGGATGATGACTGATTTTCTGCAATGAAGAAAACGAGGACTTCATAAATGAAATTCCTACGAAACGGTTGAGTAAAATTAATAATCCCGGGATTAATCCCGGGGTTATTAATAAAACAACTTATTAGATTAATAAATAATTTTCTATTTCATTTCGGCTTTTACTTCTTCAATCGCCTTATCCAGCTGCGGATCCTTTCCTTCAATCCTGTCCTTGAAATTGGTTTCAACATAGATATCCGGCTTAACACCGTTATGCTCGAGATCTTTACCGTCGAGCGTGTAGCAGCCCCATGAAGGCAGACGATAAAATGATCCGTCCACTAGGCTCTTGCCTGTAGTAAAAATTATCCATCTGTACGTTTCCGTTCCGATAATCTTTCCTAGACCTAAAGCTTTAAATCCTTCGGTGGTCATTTCGCCGTCGCTTAATGTCTGGAAGTTGACCAGCAGAACGATCGGCTTAGCAGAGGGGGCAAAGTTCGGCTGGATTGTAAACTTGCCGTCACGGTACTTCCATTTGAGGTAAGGACGCTGACTAAGGAACTGCAGGACCTTATCGTGAACATTCCCGCCCGTGTTGTAGCGGATGTCCAGTATAAGTCCCTTCTTGTTCATGTCCTCGGTCGTCATATCTATGATAAACTTATCCAGAGCGCCGGTCCCCATGTTCTTCATGTAAACATAAGCGATTTGATCATTGCTTTGATCGTGAACATATTTTCTGTTCCCGTTGATCCACATATCGTACAATTGATCGCGCAGCTTCGCAGTGCTTTCGGGATGAATCTTTACTTCGCGTGATTTTCCGTCTCTGTTGAAAGTTAATGTTATCTCGTCGGGTTCCTTCGGGAAATCGAAATAGGATTCGCGGTTTTGCGCCGAATCGATCTTCACACCGTTCACGGCGGTAAGCATATCACCCTTTTCGATATCTTTTCCTTCCTTATCCGCCGGAGATTTTTTAACTACATAATCGACTTTATAAGGATCGTCGTTTGAGAATATTATCCCGGTCACGGCGCTTTTCTGCTTGTAAAAGGTTTCCTCTTCCTTACCCGTCGAATAAAATCCCTGGTGTGAAGAATTCAGCTCGCCCTGAAGATCGGAAAGAAGTGTACGCAGGTTTTCGCGCGTAGTTATATAAGGCAAAAACTGTGCGTACTTGTCGCGCATCTTTTCCCAGTTCACTCCGTGGAAATTATCGTCGTAATAATTTTCGTCGAGATT
>CAWBBX010000094.1:0-13410 GCA_963787005.1 uncultured Bacteroidota bacterium | reverse complement strand
TATCTTCCCTTGTCCATCTTCCTTCTTCTCAATCGTCTTTAAAGTGTAATCAATTAATCATCAATAAAAATAAAGGGTAAAACCATGGATAAGTTCATGTTTTTGTACGTAGGGGGAAATATGGAGAATTCGGGACTTTCGCCGAAAGAGATGGAGGAGCACAACCAGAAGTGGTACTCGTGGATAGGCGGACTAGCAAAGGAAGGCGTTCACCTCGCCGGCGAACCTTTGCTCAAAGGCGGAAAGATAGTTTCGGGCAAGGATAATAAATTTGTTGTAACGGACGGACCTTTTCCGGAATCTAAAGAACTGATCGGCGGCTACAGTATTATAAACGCCGAGGACATAGATAAGGCCGCGGAGATCGCGAAAGGCTGTCCCATTTATGAACTCGGAGGCACGGTGCAAATTAGATCCATAGTGAAAATGGATATGTAAAAATCCCGATGAATGATAAAACTTCACCGGCGGACGGAAATAAAAACGGTCCGCCGGTAAATTATAAGATCGACAACCTCTTCAGGCGCGAGGCCGGAAAAATAACCGCCGTGCTTACGCGCGTGTTTGGTATAAATAACCTCGAGCTCGTGGAAGATGTTGTTCAGGACACTCTGTTAAAAGCCCTGCAGCAGTGGCCGCTCGGGGGAATTCCCGAAAATCCGGAAGCGTGGATTTATAAAGCCGCGAGGAACAAAGCGGTTGATATCCTGAGAAAAGAAAAGCTCAAGGATAAGTATTCATCCGATCTCAGCTACCTTTACAAATCGGAGTGGACACTGAGCAAAACAATAAGCGAAGTGTTCTCGGAGAACGAGATAAAAGACGATCAGCTCAGGATGATATTCACGTGCTGCCACCCGGCAGTGCCGGTCGAGTCGCAGGTAGCTCTTGCGCTCAAGACTTTGTGCGGGTTCGGAATTAAGGAGATAGCCAAAGCCTTCCTTTTAAACGAAGAAACCATCGCGAAAAGGATAACGCGCGCCAAAGCGGTGCTGCGTAATGACAATGTGCGTTTTCAAATTCCTGCAGGCGATGAGTTGAAAGAAAGACTGAGCATCGTGCTCTCAACTCTTTATCTTCTCTTTAACGAGGGCTATAATTCTATGGACGAGGAGACTCTTATAAGAGAGGATCTTATAGCGGAAGCAATTAGACTAACACTTCTTCTCTGTGACCATAAGCTTACAGATACTCCCGCCGTGCACGCGCTTCTTTCTTTAATGCTTTTCCATACGGCACGGATACCGGCACGGACAGATAATCTGGGGAACATCTTTCTTCTCGAAGAACAGGACCGCAGACTCTGGAATCGCAGTATCATAAATGAAGGAATCCGGCATATGGGGCTCTCGGCCGAAGGAGACGAAGTAACCGAGTATCACCTTGAAGCCGGCATCGCGTATTTTTATACAACGGCAGAAAGTTTCGAGAAAACCGAGTGGGAAAAGATTTTAAGGATTTATGATTTGATGTATGAGATGAATAATTCTCCGGTCGTTGGGTTAAACCGTGCGATAGTTTTTGCGCAGGTGCATGGCCCGATCGCAGGCATAGAAGAAATAAAGAAGCTGGAGGACAATACTTTAGACAAATATTATTTATATCATTCCGCGCTGGGGGAGATGTATTCGCGCGAGTCAAATTATTTACAGGCGGAAGAGCATTTTAAGAAAGCGGTTGAATTAACAACGTCGAATGCGGAAAAAAAGTTGATAAACAAAAAGCTGGCGGCGGTGAAGGAGCACCATAAGAAATAAATATGAAATGAGACGGCTCATCGAGCTATCTCTAAGAAACATTTTTTAGAAATCCTATTAATTATTATTGCCGCCATTTACTCCATGCACATTAATATCGGCAAAGCGATTAAAACAATAACGTTTCTTCCGGCCTTCTTTCATAATAGCTTATTTAATAAGACATTATAGATAGCCTCACAATCAGTCGGATAAGTTTTAGCCTCGAAACGGATTGTAATAATATAAAAAGATAATTAGGTTACCATGAATACTAAGCGTATCTTTATTAGGTAAGACAGTAAGTAAAGAAGTAAACATCCCGCGTACAACGGTATAATTGTAGAAGTAAAAGCAACTCGTTTAACCCTTCAATAGATTTCAAAACCCTGTCAAAAAAAACAACAAATTACATATTAAAGGAGCGTCTGTTATGGCAGAGCGCAAAAAAGGATCTGTTAAATGGTTTAACAGTGAAAAAGGATTCGGTTTTATTCAGCAGCAAAGCGGGGACGATGTATTCGTACACGCCAACTCTATATCCGGCGAAGGCCGCAAATCCCTGGAAGAAAATGATAGGGTGGAATTTACGGTTACCCAGAGCATGAAAGGCTTTCAGGCATCCGATGTAAAACTGATAAGAGCAAAAACATTTTAGAAAAATTTCATTTTTATATGAAGACAGATCGGGTGACCGCAGGAAAAATGGTGTAGTACAAGGCACGAAATGTTATTTAATCGTACAGCCGTCTCTTCATTGTGTCCATAGCCGGGCTTCTTTCAATCCTTGCACTTAACGTACGTTTTCTTCCGGCATTCGCAGGAAATAGCAAGGCAGACAGTTTGATACGCATAATATAAAAAGATAATTAGGTTACCATGAATACTTATTGTATATTTGTTACGTAGGACAGTAAGTAAAGAAGTAAACATCCCGCGTATAACGGTATAATTGTAGAAGTAAAAGCAACTCGTTTTAACCCTTCAATAGATTTCAAAACCCTGTCAAAAACAAATTATTAATTATTTACAAAAAGGAGTTCTGTTATGGCAGAGCGCAAACAAGGATCTGTTAAATGGTTTAACAGTGCAAAAGGTTTTGGTTTTATTCAGCAGCAAAGCGGAGACGATGTATTCGTACACGCAAACTCTATTACCGGCGAAGGCTACAAATCTTTGGAAGAAAATGATAAAGTTGAATACTCGGTTACCCAGGGCGCAAAAGGCCTCCAGGCTTCCGATGTAAAACTTATCAAATAAAAGAATATTTTAGATTTTCTAATTTATGTAAAGAGTTAGTATATGGCGGGGAAACCCGGAGGGACATATGCCGGCTCTTTTTTTTATCTTCAATTGACGCATACCGGCGATAATATTAAATCAAACACAATCAATTACGCAAAGCCGCGAAGATAATTTAATCGATGCTTCTCTACTTCATTAATACCAAAAATACCAAACCGCTAGCCGATAATTTGTAAATGATAACCGTTGCATGATTAAATGGGTTTGGATAAATATCCAATGAAAAACTTTCGAGCACACCGGTTTTCTGACTGCCTACGCGGGCAACGTTTTCAAAAATTGTGCATTGATTTACCTTCCTCTTAATACTCCTCCCCGTCTAAGCCGGGCAGGCTTAGTAAGCGAAGTCCGTTATAGACGGAAAGGGGGAAATGGGGCGGCCCGAGAGGCATACAGCTATTGGACCAGTGTGATAAAGATTGATTGTGCCGGGACCGGGGTTGAGTTACAATTCCTCTCTTATTAAATTGTTACCCTATTTCGGAATATGATGAAGAACTCCGGTGTTGAAAGGTACATAGATCTATTCAGGAACATCGACGGCATTAAGAAATTACTTTCCTCTTTGCCCGAAAGGGATAACAACGCCCTTTTCATCTCCCCGCTTTACGGATCATCAAAAAGCTTCCTCTTAAAAAGTCTAATTGCAAAAGAAAAACAGATAGTACTTCTTCTGCCCGATGACCAGGCAGTCGCAGAATTTAACGTAGAAGCCGAACTGCTGGGACTTTCTAAGAACGTTATCGTAGTCCCGGAAATTAAGCCGGAAATTGTGCAGGAAAAGCTTACCGATATTGCCGGCAAGGAACGCTTTGTTCTACTCTGCAGCTACGATCTGCTTAACTGTGTTCTTCCTTCGAAAGATCAGATATCGCAGAGGACAACTATTGTTCAACAGGGCGGGGAGATTACCTACGACGACCTGATAGAGTACCTTAACCTGCTGAATTACCAGAGCGATAAGTTCGTGGAAGCGCCGGGAGATTACTCTCAGCGCGGAGCTATAATCGACTTCTGGTCGTACAGCGAGAAAAATCCCGTTAGAGTTGAGTTCGACGGCGACTTTTTAGAATCGATCCGCTATTTCGATCCCGAAAGCCAGCGCTCTATAGAGACGGTGGAAAAGGTGACACTTGCCGCGCAGCTAGAGGACGCTGCCGGTAACGGCGGAACAGAGAGCAGTATTTTCGATTACCTCGACAATCCCCTGGTTCTGGCTTCATCTTATGAGCTTACGAACTTCAAGCATGAAAAGATAAAATTATTCGGCAGAGAAGATGAGAGCGAACCGGTTGAAGTTAAAGATGAGCCCGTGCGTGAAGACGAAGATTTTCCGGATGCGGAACCGTTAAGTAATCCGAAAGAAATAGTTGATGAAGAACCGCTCGGCTTCGATATAAATTCCGTTGAGAAAGCAAGGTGGATTATAGAAGATGAGCTTTCCTCCAGCGGGGAGAGAATAGACCTCGGTATAAAGGAAGCGCCGACGATAAACGCAAATTATGAAGTTTTATTCAACGTGCTCACCGATTACTCTTCAAAAAATTTCGAGATTTTAATTACCGCGGAGAACGAACTGCAGTCGGGCCGCCTCCGCGATCTTTTGGGCGAGTTCAGGGAGGAACTCGGCAGACTTATAGAATCCGGTAAGGTGAAGATAGAAACTCTCGCAATTAAGAAGGGATTTATTCATCAGGGGAAGGGAATCTTAATTTTATCAGACTACCAGATTTTCAACAAACCCTACCGAACAAAGCTGCCGTCGGGCAGGAAATATAAAAAATCGAAATCGAAAGCCTTCGCCTCTATTAAAAAAGGCGATTACGTCGTGCACGAAGATTACGGCATAGGAAGATACGTCGGACTCGAAACCATAAAGATCGGCGCCGCCGACCAGGAATCGATGAAGATAATTTACAACGAGGGCGGAATAGTTTACGTAAACCTGAATTACCTCGCCTTGGTTAAGAAATATTCTTCGAGCGATAATCTTACGCCGACATTATCTACTCTGGGTAACCCTGACTGGGTAAACACAAAGAACAAAACAAAGAAAAAGATAAAAGAAGCTGCCCGCGAGCTTATCGAGCTGTACGCAAAAAGAAAGGCGAGCAAGGGTTACCAATTTAATCCGGATACTGTGTGGCAGAAGGAACTCGAGGCGTCTTTCTTCTATGAAGACACACCGGACCAGGAAAAAGTTAGCGAGGAAGTAAAGCAGGATATGGAGGCCGAAAATCCGATGGACCGGCTCGTCTGCGGCGACGTCGGTTTCGGAAAGACCGAGGTAGCTGTGCGCGCGGCGTTTAAAGCGGTGCAGGACGGAAAGCAGGCGGCGGTTCTTGTGCCTACAACTATTTTGGCGGAACAGCATTTCAATACATTCCAGGACAGGCTTTCGCAGTTCCCTGTAAAGGTTGCCGCTCTATCGAGATTCCAAACAAAAAAAGAGCAGACAGTAATTCTAAACGATTTAAAACAGGGAAAAGTCGACATAGTTATCGGTACGCACAGGCTCATCTCAAAAGATGTTTCCTTCAGGGATCTGGGACTTCTTATAATAGACGAAGAGCACCGCTTCGGCGTGATAGCAAAGGAAAAATTAAGGTCGCTCAAGCTGAACGTGGACACGCTTACTTTAACCGCTACACCAATTCCGCGCACTTTGAATCTATCTCTTCTCGGCGCGCGCGACCTTTCCATTATCGCGACGCCTCCGCCGAACAGACAATCTATTACTACCCATGTTTCCACTTTTGATATTTTGAAAATTAAAGAGTGGATATTACAAGAGATAAAAAGGAACGGCCAGATTTATCTCGTTCACGACAGGGTGCACTCGATCGACAAGCTCGCGGATTATATCCGCAAGTACATACCTGAGGTTAGAATAGCCGTAGCGCACGGACAAATGAAACCTTCGCAGCTTGAGGATGTGATACACGGATTTCTAAACAAAAAATTCGACGTGTTGATATCGACGAAGATCATAGAATCCGGGATAGACATACCGAACGTAAATACGATCATAGTAAACCGGGCCGACAGGTTCGGGCTGGCAGAGCTTCATCAGTTAAGGGGAAGAGTCGGGAGATCGAACAGGCAGGCTTTCGCTTATTTCATAGTTCCCTCGCTCAGCGGAATAAGCAAGAAAGCACTCCGGAGATTGCAGGCGATAGAAGAGTTTACGGACGTGGGCGCCGGATTCAACATCTCGATGCGTGATCTCGAGATTAGAGGCGCGGGAAATTTGTTAGGTACCGAGCAGACGGGATTCATAAACGACGTCGGGTTCGACCTATACGTTAAGCTGATTAACGAAGCGGTTGAAGAATTGAAGTACCAGGAATTCAAGGAGGTGTTCAAGAATCTTCCGAAGCAGGAAGAAAGAACGGAACCGACAATAGATACGTTCTTCGAGATAGGTATACCCTCCGAATATATGCCGGAACAGATGGACAGGCTGAACTTCTATACGGGTTTGTATTCCATAAAAACATTAAAGGAGATTGAAGAGCTTAAAGAAGAAATGCTGGATCGCTTCGGAACGCTTCCGGTGCTTGTAAAGAGATTAATATCCGCCGCCACGTTAAAGCTTTACGCGTCTCACGCGCTGTTCGAGAGGGTAATAGTTCAGAGAAAAAATATTTTTATTATTCTGCCCAGGGGCGAGAAGGAAGACTATTACAAGGTAAAATTTATCGAGCTGATGCGCTTTATAATGGATAATTATAAGGACCGGATTAAGTTCAACCAGCAGAAGGAAACGATGAAGCTTTCTCTTATCAATAATTTTGAATCGCCGGAGAAGGCGCTGGAGTTTTTGATAGACTTTTGCAAAAAAGTCGCGGATTTGTTCGGCGTAAAGATTGAAGCGGCTACAGAATAAACGGTAACATTTTATCTCACCCATTCAGGGTTCTTTAATTTTTTTTCATGTCAATACTTCATGCAAACATGCCTGTCATGCTTTTAAATATTTTGACAACCTTAAATAATCATCTCATTAAATTAATTAAAGAACCTAACCGCGTTTACAATCCACCATTCTTCTCAAACCACGAAACTATTTCTAAAGAACCTGTATTGGGATAATCCGGCGGTGATGCCTTCATCAATCTTTCATCGTACGTATAATTTTTATTAAATCCCGAAACTATCCCGCCGCCGTTAAACGTACCCACCGCCTGCCTGGAATGCTGGGAAACTCCACCGTACAGGTAAATCGTTCCGCTGTTGGGCCTTGTCTTATAATTTTCCGCTCCGAAGCCGCCCGTCTGTGAATAAATAGCGGCGTCTATATACACGTCGTGCCGGTTGGGAGTATTATCCGCAACCAGAACATTTTTCTCTGCGACGATCCCCAGAAGATCGTTTGAATACGGATCGGTCCGCGGATCGGAGTTGTAAACAATATTGTCGTCTATGTAAATATTTCCTTTTCCGCCGGAAGAATTTCCTGAAGCTCCCACAGAATAACGTCCTTTAACGGTTCCTTTAATTCTGAGCACCGCGTTGTTAGCGAATAAAACCCCGTTGGGTGCAAAATCCGAAAGAAGAACCGTAGAATCGGGACTGTTATAAGCAAATTTATATTTTAAGCTGTCTTTATCGAAGTTTAGATAAACGGTATCTTCGGAGGTAAATTTATACCCGTTCTGTTGAGCCGAGGTTTTAAGATCTGCCACGTTATTGTTCGGCATAGGCATGTTAACGCCTTGCTGATAGGTTCCGTTTATAATCGGACTGTCCGAATTACCCCACCAGTGGTACTTCCGGATCCCCTTCAAAGTAGTAACTTTTCCGTTAAATACAGGGTGACCGCTTACATGGATATAATCCTGTGTATGGAATGGGCCGTCGACTATATCGCCGTCAGTCCACCAGATCCCGTTCTCGTCTTCGGAGTAATACGCGAATTTAGAGAATTTACTTGGCTGCAGCGTTACCTGCACCGTGGCGGTATCGCCTTGATATATTCCCACCGAGTTAATTCTTCTTATGTTCCGGAAGGCGTCCAATATCTGCACGGTTACGCTTATTTCTCCATTCTGGAAGTTGCTGATGCTCAGGGGCTGTGTCCAATTTTGATTTCGGTACACTTTATTCGCTTCCATGTTCGCGCCGCTCATTGCCAGGGTGTGTGCAATCGACTGATTGTAATATTTCACTTCGTTCTTTACGGCGAGATTGGACATACGTCCGAAGTTCTGACCGAGTATTAAGAACGTAAGACTAAAGCCCATAACCACTAATAAAATAGCTTTCCCGCCCATTATCTTTCCTTATCTATTCCTAAGATTCATAGCAGTTAGTTTAATCTGTCTCCAGAAAGCAGTAACGTAATGTTCGCCCCCGTATGAAGAATTATACGATTCGGCGTCCTCCATCCTGATGTTGACCTGTATGCTGGCGATCTGTTTCGGCTGCGTGACGGGCGAGCTCAACGTGTCTCCGAACGTATTGAAATAAACGAGACTGAATTCAGTAATTTCAAACTTGGTCGGCGGATCAGAAGAACCTATCGCAAGCCGGTACAGGTAGCGGTCGTTCGGGTTGGGCGTTTGAGTCAGCTCGCTTGTCGGACCCGTATAATATTCTACTGTATCTACCGTGCCGTTGTTGTCTATGTCAGCCATAAATTTTATATGCGTGGAATCTGCGTACCGTATAGCTTTTGTAGGATCGGGAAGATTGTTCCAGTCCCGGCAGTATCCCATCCTTCTCAAGTCACTCTCCAGCACGCCGACAACAGACGTAAGATTTTGCTGTAGTATAAGGTCTTGGGAATTGTTGTACGTATTCTCAGCCGCCGCGTTGTTCATCCTGGAGATCACCAAAAGCAAAATCCCGCCTATCAGAATGGATCCCAATATGTCTATTATAGTAGAGAATCCCATTTTTTACCTAAAGATCCAGTAGCTGTATATTGAAGAAATTTTAATTGTATCCGCCATCGATTTGCTGGTAACTGTAACGGTTATTTTTTTATTCCATGTTCTGGAGGTGGAAGGATGATCGAGGTCGTTTTCCTTTACATAATATACATCGCACAAAATATCGAAAACGGCCGAGGGCATAGATGAATCTGTCTTAGTGTAACCTTTAAAATCGTCAATGTCGTTGAAGTTGGGATAAACTTCGCCGGGGTCCCTGCCCAGGCTGTCTACCTTTGTTAGAAATCCCGTCGAAATCACCGTTGCCGAATCGGTCTTTTGATCGAAGGCTTTGTTGCTTATTTCTTCAAGCTGCGACATAGCCAGGGATGTTGCCAGCAGACCGAACTTAGTATTGTTCATTACCGCGCCTGTGGTAAGGAAGGTATTATTAATCCTCAGAATAATTATGGATAACAATACCATCGCACCTATCGTTAATAAGGACTGCCCTGTATTCAATTTAATCTATATATTTGTTTTTGATTCAGCACGAATTGCGGAGTGGCTATATAGAGCAAATTTTAAGCCAGGGCATTTAAATTCGCGTAACTACTTATTAAACAATCAATTATTGACATAAAAAGACTTGTAATCTTGTTTTGCGCAATATATCGTCAATTTATCTCAAAAAACGATCATTATGTATAAATCTGATTATTGTTAGGGTTCCCTGAGGTAAAAATGACGTGTAAATATTACTGATTTTTTATAACCGCAGACATTGTTTGGGCTTACAAAATATCCCGGGATTTCATCTTTGCCGGTGTTTCGGCAGAGTTATTACACGCCGCCGGAGTTATTTCCGTTAAGCCTGCTGATAATTGTTTTGTTATGCATGTTACAGATGTCCTTTGCTTCTGGCGTGAAGAGAAAATCTATCCTGTTCTTATAGAATTCAACAATCTTACCCCTCACCATTTTCAAAGTGGAATTGAGAAAATGATTTTGTTCGGTGAATCCTTCACCCAGTACAGCAAGCGAAGAAGGCAGCCATCTCGGTGGAAACATTCCCGCGAACTCCCCGCCTTCGTAATATTTTTCTATCTCCGATTGAATAAGCTTTAATGCCGCTTCCTGTCCTTCCTTGTTTTCGGGGGAGAGATTTTCTTCCTTCAAAAATCTTAACAGCGCTTCCTTGTTAGGCACTAAAAGCGCAACGGTATAAGGCGACTGATTATTGTAAAGCATAACCTGTTCGATGTAAGGCGAGTGGTCGGTTATCGCCTCTTCTATTCCCTCCGGACTATATTTCTCACCGTCGCTCCCTATCAGCAGACTTTTATTTCTGCCGAGCACATATAAAAATCCGTCCTCATCCAGATACCCCAGGTCTCCGGTAAACAGCCAGCCCTCTCTTAAAACTTCTTTCGAGGCTTCTTCGTTTTTCCAGTAGCCTGCCATAACGTTTTCGCCTTTAACTACTATCTCTCCTTTTACACCCACAGGCAGCGAGCCGCCCTTTTCATCGCAGATTTTTAGTTCCATATCCTTTACCGGGAATCCCGAAGATCCCAGCTTATGCTTTTTCGGAACGTTTGCGGATATTACCGGCGCGGCTTCCGTAAGTCCGTATCCCTGGTACATCGGCACTCCAATAGCGTAGAAAAATCTTTGAAGCTCAATATCCAGAAGAGCGCCGCCGCCTATAAAGAACTCGAGCCTGCCCCCGAAGTTCTCCCTAATTTTTGAGAATAGTATTTTATCGTAAAGAGCGTAAAGCGGCTGCTTGAGCTTTTTAAATCCTTTGCCGCGGTCGAATCCCTTCCCGTTGTAATCGTAAGCAAGCGCGAGCGCCCGCTCGAAAAGCTTCTGCACCTTCGGACCTTTTTCCCTTATTCCTTTTTCAATATTTTTCCTGAAATTCTTTGCAAGCGCCGGAACGCTTAAAAGGAAGGTCGGCCTCGTCTCTTTTATGTTAACGGGGATGTTCTTGAGAGTGTCTAAAGCGGATTTACCGGTCTGCACCGACGCCATGCTCGCGCCGTTTTTCATCAAAGTATAAATACCCGCAGTGTGCGCAAACGCGTGATCCCACGGAAGTATCAGCAGAGAAGAATAATATTCCGGTATGTCCAGTATGCCGGAAGACTGCTCAACGTTTGCCGTGTAATTCCGGTGAGTTAAAATTATTCCCTTCGGATCGGCAGTTGTGCCCGACGTATAACATATGTTGGCGTAATCTGTTTCTTCAATCGAATCGCGTATTTTAAAGAACTCTTCTTTTTTATTTTGAAGATAATCTTCGCCGGCCTTTAAAACTTCATCGACAAAGATCTCGTCTTTATCTTTATTTCCGGTTTCATCGAGGAGAATTATTTTTTGAAGATCGGGGAGATCGCTTTTTAATTTTTCTTAACCTTTTCCCTCTGGCTTCCGGAGACAATTACCATTTTGCATTCCGAGTGCGACAGCCTGAACTTAAGATCGTTTAATTCATCTATCTTAACGGAGACGGGAACATTTATAGCACCCGCGTATAAAACAGCCAGCTCGCTAATTACCCAGAAATTTCTGCCTTCGGATATAAGCGCGGCGCGGTCGCCTTTTTTTAGTCCGAGCGAGATTAACCCCGAAGTAAATTTATAGACGATTTCCTTTGTCTCTTTATAAGTAGTGCCGTTATATTCATCCCCGGTTTTTTCCAGAAGAAGAGTATTGTCCGGAAAATTTTTTACGCTGTCTTCGAAGAGCTGCGGAATTGTTCTTTGAGGCATAAGTTCCCCTTAATAAAATTCAAACGTTACATCAATGATAACTTTTGGAATAAAGGAAGTCAAACGGCATGATGAGATTTATTTGTGCAGAGGGTAAAAGGAGGAATGGAATGGGGAAAATGGAATGATGGAGTAATGGAATATTGGAAGATAATTATACCATTTCTAAGAAACTCCGTCTTCATAAAAATTCCATTATCCCAACACTTCGTTTTTTGGTTGACATTTGAAATGGCCCGGATTATATTTGTATGTACAACAAAGCATAAATATGAGCGGAAAAAAATCACTTTTAACCGGGTGCCTTTACTTTACGGCAAATTCTCTGGCCAGGTCTATTACCAGGCTGGCGGACCAGGAATTTATGGTAACGGGACTCTCGCCGGCGCAGG
This sequence comes from uncultured Bacteroidota bacterium, assembly GCA_963787005.1. Taxonomy (GTDB): domain Bacteria; phylum Bacteroidota; class Ignavibacteria; order Ignavibacteriales; family Ignavibacteriaceae; genus FEN-1297. The sequence continues at coordinate 1,324 of CAWBBX010000094.1, read as the reverse complement.
CTTTCTTATTAATGGTCGTTAACGAGGATCCGGGCATAGCGCCTAAGGAACTTGCCTCGCAGCTTCAGATTGCGCCTTCAACAGTAACGCGACTTATTGAACCCCTTGAAAAAAAAGGATTTCTGGAACGCGAGTCGATCGGCAAAGCCGTTAAGATCTTCCCCACGCAGGACGGTCGTGACCTTCAGGAAACCATCCGATCATCGTGGAAAAGCCTGTACGACCGCTACTCCGGTATCCTAGGCAAAAAAGACGGCGACGAATTAAATAAAAATATCAACGATGCTGCGGATAAGCTTAATTGATATTCTATTTAAAAATAAATTTGCTTGTACATACAACAATAATTAAATAATTAATTGAGAGGTTGATATGAAAATAGGAATAATAGGATCAGGTGTGGTGGGACAGCAGCTGGGATTCGGTTTTGCAAAGCTGGGGCACGAAGTTAAGATCGGCACAAGAGACGAATCAAAATTGAGCGAGTGGAAAGATCAGGCTGGAGATAAAGCTTCGAGCGGAAGCGTAAAAGACGCGGCCGGGTTCGGTGAATTAATAGTGCTGGCTACCAAGTGGGAAGGAACCGAGGCGGCGATTAAATCGGCGGGCGCAGAAAAATTTTCGGGTAAGATAGTAATAGACGTTACGAATCCTCTGGATTTATCTCAAGGCGGAGTTCCCCGCCTCGATGCGGCTGAAGGTAATTCGGGCGCGGAGAAAATTCAAAAATTGATTCCGGACGCTAAGATAGTTAAAGCTTTCAATACGATAAGCGCGTACATAATGATAAGTCCCAAAAGAGAAGAAGGCGATCCCGATTTGTTTATCGCGGGCGATGACGATGAATCGAAAAAAACCGTAACAAAAATTGCAGAGGCGTTCGGGTGGAAAAGCGTAATAGATATGGGGGGATTATCGCAATCGTTTTGGCTTGAGACTTTCGCGATGCTGTGGATTCATTACGGATTTAAATTCAATAACTGGACGCACGCATTTAAATTATTAAAGAAATAATCTTTGCGTCTTAGCGCCTCCGCGGTGAAAGAAATATTGCCGCAAAGGCGCAGAGACGCTAAAGAATAATTTATTTCAGCAGTATCATCTTCTTTGTCTGCGAAAATGTTCCTGCTTCTATCCTGTAATAGTAAACTCCGCTTGAAAGATTCGAACCGTTAAAATTGAGTTCATGCATTCCCGCAGAATAATTTCCATCCGCTAATAACGTAACTTGCTGTCCAAGTTGATTGAAAACAATAATCTTTGCATTTCCCGAAGCAGGCAAATTAAAATCAATTATTGTTGACGGGTTAAACGGATTCGGATA
>CAWBBX010000093.1:0-10304 GCA_963787005.1 uncultured Bacteroidota bacterium | reverse complement strand
CCGGCTTAACGTAGTAGAGATAAAACTTCCGTCGCTCTCAGAACGCAAGGAGGACATTCCCCTTCTCATCAATTATTTTATCGAGAGGTACAACGAGGAGCTTAAGCGAAGCATTAAAGGAGTCGATAACGATGTAATCAAAGCTCTGATGGGTTATGAATGGAAAGGAAATCTGAGGGAGCTCGAAAATATGGTAGAACGCGCCGTGCTTTTGTGCGATTCCGATCAAATTACTGTAAAACAGCTGCCCGCTTATATTCAGCCTGTGTCGGACGATCCGCGCGATATACCCGATGCACTTAACGATGCTCTTCAGGAATACGAAAAACAACACATAATAGAAGTGCTCAACAGAACCAACTGGAATAGGAGCGAGGCATCGAAAATACTCGGGGTCGATCCCTCCACTCTCTACAGAAAGATGGTTAAGTTAGACATTAAAGATAGAAATGAATAACCGCTGACTATTACCCGCTCATTTATTCTGCCTCTTCTTTATCGAATCAGTTTCGGGAAACGCCGATCTATAAATCCTTCATTTAAATCTTGAATAGATAATGAGCAATGTATTAAAAAATTGCCCCGTCCATAGGGGGATGGACGGGGAGTGAACACGCCCGGCATATCAAGACAGGGGACCAACAGTTATACCGGACGCAATTGTCAGCGGCCTAAAATATCTGCGCTATGCAGACCGCCTGGAGTTACCCTCTCGGCCAGCAGATCGAAATGAACCGTTAGATCTTTATGAGCTTTAATCAATCCGAAGAAATGCGATGGCGGAGTAATACCGAAATCGAGCATTGAAAGCGGCTTGCTGCCCAATAATCTAAAGCGTCCGTCGGCCAATTCTTTTACTCTCATTAAAATATCTACGGTCTTATGTTCACCCGCTATGTACAAATTTCCTTTAGTCATAAGATTGAACCATCCTGTTGTCGAGTCGGGAGAAGTTTTAATGTGTGCCGACAGCAATTCATATTTTATTGCCGGAAACTTATCAGATTTCATAGCGTTGTACATATCCTTGTTCATCAGCTTCTTACCGCAGTCGAGACTGTGAACCAGGACGGAGACATAAACAACATCCTTATCTTTCACAGTGTCGGCCGCGGCGGTGTCTAGAGGATTTTCGGGTTCGCTGATCTCAGCGTAGCCGTTAACATCGGCCGTCGTACATTTAAAATCATCCAAAGTAGAAGTGCCTTCGATCCACATCCTGCTTCCCGGGAGAGCCGTGTACCTGACATCCTGTGTATTCTGTGCAATCGAACTTTTCCCGCAGATTATCATCATTAGCATAACCGTAATAACGGCACCTATATTTTTCCCGGTAATATTTGTTATTCTTATTTTCATTTTTCTACGTCTATTTTCTTCTGCTTTGTTCCGCCGCATATTTAGGGGTGTATTCCTACTATATAATTTATACAATTTGTCAAAATCATTTGTGATGTAGGATCAATTCAACGAAATCATTTATTTTTTTGCCAGTAAGAGGTCGAATTTAATCACAACCGCGTCGCCGGTTTTAATTGTACCGAACAGCATTGTCGGAGGATCGACGCCGAAATCGGTCATCAATATTTTCTTCTGGCCTTTGAATTGAACTTTACCGTCTTTTGTTAAAGAACCGATTACATCCATATCAATAACTTTATGTTTCCCGGCTATCGTCAATACGCCGGAAGTACTAAGCTGAACCGAATCTCCGGCTACGGTAGGAAGAACTCCGGATTTAATCTTCTGAAGGTCATAAGTAATATTCGGATTATCGTCGGCTTTTAGGGCGTCGTACATATTGTCGTTCATAGAACTTTTATCGGTATCCAGTTTCTTCACCGGGATCACTACTTTCAATGATGAAAGACTCTCGGCCGCATCGTTTGTCGCGCCTTTGTCAGCTGCATTTGTTAATACCAAAGAACCGTTCATCTCTTTCGCTTTTATCTCGAAATTGTGGAGTGTGGAAGTTCCGTCAATCTCCATAGTGCTTTCGGGAAGTATCTTGTAAATAACGCCTGCATTCGATTCCTGTGCATTCACATTCAAAAATGCGGCAAGAACTATTGCGGCCGCAATTATTATTCTATTAATAGTTTTCATCGTTCTCTACCTTTCTAATTTAAGACTTGTTTATACTTACAATTTTCAATAACTGTGCCGATCATCGTTCCGCATCGTACTATCAATTATTAAATGTTTTAACCGAAATTTCAAGCGTTTGTGCCGTGTTCCTCATTTCGATATTGCAGTTCTGCACGATACGGTCTTTACAAACATTGCATATCTGCAATACACCTGCTCCGTCCGTTCAACGTCCTGCTTTTTGTTTTATCATAAAAACATAATAATAAAGATTATTCAACCGCATTTTTTGTCCCCTTTGTTTTTGGCATTCTTATTGAATTAAGGAAGACAACGTTACTGCAGATGAAAAATGGAACTGAGTAGCATAAAAATTTTAGACAATAAAAAATCATTACAAAGAAACAGGAGAAACAATCATGAAACGCTTTCAAGTTTTAATCCTCGCTTTACTTACTGTCTTCTTTTTTTCCTTCGCTTCTTCGGCGCAGGAAAAAACCGATAAAGGTAAAAAACAAATTCTCGAGATTCACGGTCAAACTGTAGGCGCGGTTCAGTACTTAATCCAGAAAAACGATGCCGGTAATCTTCCCCATATTCCTTGGGGCTTCCAGAGTGCAAGAGGCAATCTTGATTTTTCCGCTCACATAGCCGACGGAATCGACATTTTCTTCGATGCATATTTAAGCAGCAACCACCACGTTGGTCAGTGGTACGATGACGAAGGTTATATGGAAATAAGCAGACTTCCCGAATCGGCTGACGTATTCGGCCTGAACAATACATTGTTCAAGTACATCACTATTAAAGCCGGATTTGCCCCGGTCGACTTCGGTCTCTGGTACCTTATCAGATCAGATAATGCCGACGTTCAGCGCAATCCCCTAGTTGGCAATTATATAGTAGACGCTAACGATATTGAGCCTTCCATTCAATTAATAACAAAGCCCGGACTCTTGAATGCATCCGTAGGCTTCGGCGACGGAACTACCACCGGTGATTTTACTCCCGGAAGAGGCTCGGCCGTAAACGCAAAAGTATGGCTCGATCTTAACAAAGAATTCGATCTGGCGGCATCTTTCTACAAATCGAATCAGGCTAACAACGGAACCGGCTACCCGAACGGCGGATCGACATCAGATCTCTTCGCCGGAAACAGAAGCGGCAGCCAGTACGCAGGCATATTCGGCGACGGTCCGGAAGCGGGCGACATCGCTCCTCAAAAAGGACAGAATGTAACGGCTTTTCAGTTCGACGGATACTATGATCTGAAACCGCTCAAGATTTTCGGAATGTACGGATACACAAAGGACGCCGACATTAACGGCAGCGCACCCGGCAATCCCGAAGAAGCTTGGTCATATTACGGAGCCGATATTACTTACTACCTTACCCCTGCTCTCTACGTGGCCGGAAGATACAGCGCGGCAGTTTCGAAAAAATATCAGAACCAGGACGTTGATCTTAGCGCCAACAGACTTCAAGCCGGTCTGGGTGTTTGGGTTACCAACGCAATGCTTCTTAAGCTCGAATACGTAAATCAGAAATACAACGATTTCCCGACCGGATCTCCATACGCAGGCAACGCTAAATTCAGCGGGTTGACAACTCAGTTCTCGGTATCGTTCTAATTAAAAACTTAATTGCTAATTAAAGTTCATTGATAGATTGGCTGACCCGGGCGGACAAAAGATCTCCTTCCGCCCGGTCCGCTTAAAAAAGCGGAAGCTCTTAGAACAAGCCGGCTGATACTCTCCTAAGACGTGATTGGTTAATGGTTAAATCGACGATCTTAAATTCACCCCGGCTTACTTAAGAGTTCTGCACAATAAAAAAGATAAAATTTTTAGACCAGACCCCTATTTGGAAACTATACACGGCAATACCATAAAAACAATGCCTTCAGAAGAATCAAAATATCGTTCGATCTTAAACTTGATTAAAGAAGCCGTTCTGGTCCTTGACGAAAAGTACACGATAATAGATGCGAACAAGACGGCCTCAATAATGCTGTGCAAAGTACCGACTGACTTACTCAATAGACCGGTCAAAGATTTTATCGTTAAAGAGCACTGGGCCTCCTTTTATATGCTGTTGAATATGGACGGAGAGACAGAAGTAGACGATGTACAGATAGCTAAAAACGATAACGATGTTCTGGATACTAGGATTAAGATAAACAGACTGAACTCTCCGCAGGGTTTCTCTACTATATTAATTGTTAACGATATAACCAAGGAAAAGAACGATAAGCTTGAGCTACTGCGATTTTCGAACGCCATCAAGTACGCGGCAAACCCGATACAGATAACCGATGCAAAAGGAAAGATGATATACGTAAATCCGGCGTTTGAAAGAGCCAGCGGATACGATAAGAGCGAGCTTATAGGAAAGGACCCCAACATATTAAACAGCGGCAGGCATTCAAAGGAATACTGGGAACGTGTTTGGACAAAGATCTTATCAGGAAACGTATGGGTTGGACGAATAGAAAACGTTAGGAAAGACGGGACCCGGCTCTTTTTTAATTCAATTATATCTCCTATAATCGACAGCGAGGACGAACTGGTCGGTTTCCTCGCGGTTCATAACGATATTTCCGAGCAGAAACTTCTTCAGCAGCATTTTGTTACCGCGCAGAGACTGGGAAGTATCGGAACCCTGGCAGCGGGAATAGCGCACGAAGTGGGAAATCCGCTCACTTCCATTTCTTCCATTACTCAGATGATATGCCGAAGAACCAATGATGTGTTTGTGCAGGAAAAGCTGGAACAGATCAAGAATCAGACTAACCGGATTGCTCATGTAATTAGACAGCTTGTCGATTTTTCAATACCTTCTTTCACAGATTCCAAATCTAACGACATAAATCAAATTCTGACCGGATCGATAAATATGGTAAGGATGGGAATGAACTCAGAGAATATAGAGTTTTCTACTAAACTTGCCGATAATCTCCCGATGATAGATCTCGTACCCGATAAACTGATGCAGGTGTTTGTAAATATTTTGATGAACTCCGTTGACGCATTGGACGCAAAAACAGGAAAGATTGAAGTCAGCTCCGAATTGAAAAACGGACTCATTGAAATAAAGATAAAAGATTCAGGCAAGGGAATTACCTGGGAAGCCGTTGAAAATATTTTCGAACCGTTTTATACCACAAAAGAAGTCGGAAAAGGAACGGGCTTGGGTCTGTGGGTCAGCTACGGAATTATAAAAAACCTCGGCGGCGATATTCATGTAGACAGCGAAATAGGACAAGGAAGCACTTTCACGATCAACTTACCTCTAAACCTCAAATAACGGGAGAGTCCACACGGATTCTCCTGTTCCATTATTTTTTTTATATGCGGCAGATAGAAAAGATAAAACTTTTATTTTCCCCCCCATAAAGCCTTCAAATTATTTACCCGACAAAGCATTCAGCACGCTGTCGACAGCATTATACTTGAAACCGTCTCCCGCAGGCTGACAGAATTTAACCACCCCGTCGCGGCCTATTATAATTGTCTGCGGTTTGTCGGGCCCGAGCCTTTTAATTGCCTCGCCCGATGCGAATGCGGATATGTAATTCATCAAATTACCTGAAGCGCCCGAACCGGACGGCACTCCTTTTTCGGAGGCAGAAATAAATACCGTCATACTGTCGCCTCCGAATTTTTTTAATAAGGAATTCATCCGGTCTAGACCGGGTATCTTATGGTTAGCGAGCCAGTTGAGCACGACTACCTTTCCTTCGTATTGATTAATATCGAAGCTGCTCCCGTTTGCTTTGGTAAGTAAAAGTCCGGAGACCGGTTTTCCCGCGGTAATAATCGGAACTACGGAAATATTTTCGCCGGGTGATGTGCGTGAATAAAATAAAACTTCGCCGGCCGGATCGAAGAGAAGGCTCAACCCTCTGCTTTGAGTATTCTCTCCGTTTTCTAAATCAATGCTTCCCGCGTAATTTCCTGATTGATTAGATTTCATCTTTATGGGATGAATCGATGTTTCCCCGTCGGCGTATACGGCTTCGATCCAGAATTTATATTTGTCTTTTGCTGCATGATCGGCAATAAAATACAGGCCGCTAAGACCGCTGCCGGGATTTATCCATGCGAAGGAAGGATTTACCGTTTTTACACTAAACTTAGCGGTGCCTAAATCAGGGAGGCCGTGTTCCACAGGCGATGAAGCCGCGTTGACGTTCGCAGGGAAATACTGTGCGTAGATCGTTAACGAAAATGCCAAGTAAATAATAACAAATATTTTTGTTCTTAAGTTCAATTAAAAAAATTATTTTGACGCTTAAATTATTTCCGGAGAATTTTACTGCGTAAAATAAACGCAGAAATTAATTATTTTAGGAACATCTTTTCACAGTTATACAATGTAAATATAAAAGGCATACTATATGTTCGAGTTTTTTGAAAAACTTTTGAGTTTAAAGGAATTAATCTGGCTTATGCCCGCGGTATTTATAATACACGATGCGGAGGAGATTATCACCGCGCAGAAATGGATGGCCGAAAACCGCGGACTTCTCGAGCCGTTGATGAAAAAATATAAATTTATTAAAATGGCCGCGCGCTCGGTGGATCTTACGAGAGAACAAATGAGCGTAGCCGTAGTTTTTGAATTAATAATTATAATAATAGCGACGATCTCGGCAGCATCTAATATCGCGCCGGGCATCGGATTATATTTCTTCGCGGCTTTGAACGGCGCGTTTCTTTTACACGTCTTCTCTCATATAGCGCAATCTTACACATTAAAGAAATATACACCCGGCGTAATTACGGCAGCGGCGGTTGTTCTGCCCTATACGCTTTACGTATTCCATAGGTTTTTCTACGGTGGATTGTTGAGTTTGGGCGCCGTTTTAATCTCTCTGGCCGCGGGTGCAGTACTTTTTCTTCCTATTGTCTTAACTGGACATTATATCGGAAGAAAATTGATCCGGAAGAATTAAACGTTGTGTGGTAATAGAAATAAAAAAGCTCAACAAATTAGTATTTCCGGGATAACGGAGACAATTTTATTGAGCTCTCGTGCTTTTGGAGCATCAGGAAAATATTATTTAGAACCTGCCGTTTTACTTTTGCTTAGCGTGGCAGTCGTAGCATTCCATAGTTTTCCATGAATCGCCGATGTCAACAGGATGCTGATAATCAACTCCCTTTAACGAGACGATCGGCTTCTCGTTGCCCATCTGCTCTGCAAGTATCGTATGGCAAACCGTGCAGTCCTTCGAGATAACCTTTCCGTCCTTGCTTACGTGCTTACCGTCGTGGCAGCGGAAACATCCCGGCGAATACATGTGGCCGAGATTGTTGGGGAACTTGCGCCAGCTTACGTTCATCTCGGGAAAATAATTCAGCTTGTAGATCTTCTGAACTTCACCGACCGCTCTGGCAATCTTTCCGCCTTTCGCTTTCGCAATTGCAGGATAATTCAAACTGTAAAAATCTTCTATAATAGTTTTGATACTGTCCAGAGCAATTTTCTTTGATGTATAACCGTGTTCCAGTGCCTGAACCGATATGCTTTTTACATACGGCAGGCTCGGGTCAATCCAGTCCAGCGCCATCACGTGATTAACGGATGTTGCCGGCGGGTGATAAATATGCGAGGGTCTGTTGTGGCAGTCGATGCAGTCCATAACCCTGTAATTTCCGTCCTTCAATTCTTTTGCGGATACCGGCTCATCGGTGCTCTTGTATATCGTCTCTTTACCTGTTACCAAAGATTTTGCTTTCACCCAAGGTATAACCTGGCGCGCCGTATCGGTTGCGAGATATGTAATCTGGTTGGATATGTTCATATGCCAGTGAATACCGGATGTTACTCCGCTCTCTTCGTTCCCTCCGCCGATCTTCATCAGCAGTGTAAGAATCATCTTCGAATTATTTTGATCGGATAGGTAATAAGTGTTTACGTGTTCTTTCTCGCTGTAGAACACGTTGGGCCAGTGACACTGCTCGCAGGTTTCCTTAGCCGGTCTCAAATTTTCAATCGGGGTCGGGATAGGACGGGGATATTTGTTGAACAGAACCGAGTAAACCTGGTAGCTTCCCGAAAGCTTCGATCTTACGAACCATGTAGCGCCGGGACCAATGTGGCATTTCACACAGTCTACTCTTGCGTGAGGCGAATTTTTATAAGCCGTGTACTCCGGATTCATCACCTTGTGACAAACCGTGCCGCAGAACTCCACCGAGTCGGTGTATTCGTAAGCCTTAAAGCTTCCGAACGCGGTAAACAGAAGAAGGAGAATTGTACCAACCGAGAAGAAGACAACCGCGCGTCTGTAGCGGGGATCGTTGAGATCCAATACCGGGAGCCTCAGATCTCTATGCACTCCGCGCTTTTCTCTTTTGTGTTCTCTTATAATTCCGAACGCAATTAAAAGCAGGCCTAGGATGAGAAAAGCGGGAAGAATGATGAAAGCGATTATACCCATGTAGGGCTTGTGCTGCGTGCTCATCGCCTCCAGCAAAGTTAGAAACAAAATCAGTCCGAAGCTGATTAAGGAGACCGATGCGCCGACCATCGTTATAGGATTATAAACCGAAGACGGGAAAAATTTTTTCATAACAAACTATCTTATAAATTTTAATTCTTCACATCCGCCCTGGATGTGATTTGTTTATACAATTAAATTATCTGTAAGCGAATATCATCGCGTAGATTATCCATATAACAATGCTGAAGCCGACCGACAGAGCTGTCCAGCCGAAGAACCTGATCGCCCTTATCACTATGGGAGGATAGGGCTCTACAAGATAATTTTCCAGCTCGCCGCTATCCACCAGTTTATTGTACTCGTCGGGTCTGTCGAGTTTAAATTCCTCTAATGGAACTCTGCCCGAAAAGATCACAATATCCATCGGAAATTTTTCGGGACGCAGGTGCGTATTGAAAAAATGCACGGTGAAGATAAATCCGGTAGCGAGAAGCGCCTCGTCGCTGTGAATAATGGTGGCCACGTTTATAACCCACCCGGGGAAAATATTAGTAAGAATTTCCGGGAACCACAGTGTTATTCCGGTTGAGCCGATGACGAATATTCCCCAAAATACTGCGAAGTAATCGAACTTCTCCCAGTATGTCCATCTTCCGTACTGCGGCCGATCGCCCATTCCGAGGAACCATTTTAATGAGCCTATAAAATCATGAAGATCCTTTTTATTGAAGACCATACTGTTTGCGCTAAGCAGCAGTCCTTTCCATGATTTGAACTCCCTCTTCTTCATCTTTACAATATCGACAACATGTGTGACAAAAACACTCAGCATTATTACGGCTGCGAACCTGTGTATATATCCGGCCGATTGAAAGCCGCCGAAGAAATGAGATAAAATTACCGCCCAGCCCGTGTATGAGAATTTAAGCGTCATACCCGTCAAAGCGAGACTGATGAAGCTGACTATCATCATTATATGAAGGACACGGTTCAGCCTAGTGAAGCGCTGGAACTGAAGAATCCTGTCTTTTCCAATAAAAGCCGAAACCGGTTTTTCGATTTCTTTATTCGATTCTGCGGTGCTGTTAGATTTCATCTCTTACTATTACCTACTCCTTGCTTTCACCGGATGATTTTTGAGATTTTTCTGTTCCCGACTGACGTCCCTTAAGCTGCCTCCTGTATTGAAGCGAACGCGGCAGCCATAAAAGCGTATGTACGCCGGCAATTACAAAAGTACCGACCAGCAGAGCCGTCATTCCCCAGAAAGTCCAGAAAAGCCATGGATACTTCTTGGGATCGTGATGAGTTGCGTGCGTAAAGTATCCCGCGAATTGACGGTTGGATCCCGCGTGACATTTGCCGCATGTGGCTACCACATTCTGCCTGCTGAGGTGCGAAGCCGGGTTCGAGATAGGAAGTATGTCGTGCGCGCCGTGACAGTCGTAGCATTTGGCAGTTTTTGTATAACCAAGCTGAGATACTTTTCCGTGGTACGTGTCGAAATAAGTTTTAGCGATCTCTTTGTGACACCTTCCGCACTGGTCCATTATGCGCAGCTTAAAGCCGGCCTGGTCGGTCCGCCTGATCTTATGCGCGGTATGGCAATCGAAACAAACCGGAAGCTCCTTATCGGTTTTGGTTACAAGCGGAGAGTGCACGCTCTTTTGGAATTGCTCCTGAATACCGTAATGGCAATTTCCGCAGGTAGCGGATACATTATTCCTGTTTACACTTGAGTTCGGTGCGGTATGAGCAATACATC
>CAWBBX010000092.1:0-36309 GCA_963787005.1 uncultured Bacteroidota bacterium | reverse complement strand
GGGATAACCTCTACATGTCGAGAATACCCGAATCTATCTCGCTTCTGGTTGAGCCGGCTTTTATGATTGAGCCGCACCAGGAGAAAATGCTGCTTGACGCAGGCTTCAGGGAAAAAATAGCGAAATCAATTTTCGATGCGCTTAACGAATTTTACGAGGAATACAGCCAATGAAGATGAGCGGCGGACCCGCGTCACTTAAAATAAAGATCGCACTTGTAATTGTGGCGGTTCTTATTGCCGGCGGCACTTTGCTGTATACCCAGTACCTTGTTCAAAAGCTGCAGGAAACCGAAAGACAGATAGTGCAGCTATACGCCAAGGGCATTGAGTACGTGGCAAATACAAGCGGAACGGACGTCGACATTACCTTCCTCTTCGAGAACATTCTTAAACCGATCAACTTCCCTCTTATAAACAGCAGCCCGGACGACAAGGTCGCTATAGACGATAAAGCGGATATAAAAGACGTACGGAATATCAAATACGATACCTCTTTAACCAAAGTCCAGCTGGAGGAGTTCTTCAGAGAAAAGATAAGGGAAATGGATAAGATCCATAAGCCTATAGCCGTAACATACAAGGATACTTTAGTGCTGCAGAGAATTCATTACGGCGACTCCGATCTCATCACACAATTGAAGTACTATCCTTATCTCCAGATAATTATCGCCGGACTCTTCATTCTGCTCGGCTACATCGGCTTCAGCAACATTAAGAGAAGCGAGCAGAGCAACATCTGGGTCGGTATGGCTAAGGAAACCGCCCACCAGTTCGGGACACCTATATCCAGCCTTATGGGCTGGCTCGAAATGCTCAAGCTAAATTACCGCGACCCGGATAAGGTTTTGGACGTAGCCGACGAGATAGACAACGACGTTGAAAAGCTGAGCAAGATCACGTACAGGTTTTCGAAGATAGGAGCAACACCGGAAATAAAAAAGCAGGTTGTGTTCGACCAGGCTAAAAACGTTGTTGATTATTATCAGCGAAGGCTTCCGCAAACAGGAAAGAGCGTTGATCTATTAATTGACGGAGATCAGGAAGCAAGCGCCGGCCTGAACTCGGAACTTTTCGAATGGGTAATAGAAAACCTCATCAAAAATGCTTTGGACGCCATCGACCATAAAGCAGGAAAGATAGCCATAACCGTAAAATCGACGAAGAATACCGTTGAAATTGAAGTACATGATAACGGCAAGGGAATCGAACTAAACAGAAGGAAGGACGTTTTCCGTCCCGGCTACAGCACAAAACGCAGGGGCTGGGGACTCGGTCTAAGTCTATCTAAAAGAATTATTGAAGGTTATCACCAGGGCAAGATCTTCGTAAAAAGTTCGGCCCCGGGAGAAGGTACTACGTTCAAGATCATATTAAAACGAAGCTAACTCATTGCGAGCATTCTTTCGATCGGGGCAAGCCCCCTCTTCATTGTCTCTTCATCCATAACAATCTGCGGCTCTTTATTCTTCATACAATTGTAAAGCTTCTCCATCGTGTTCAATTTCATATAAGGACAATCGTTGCATGCACAGTTTTTCTCCGGCGGCGCGGGAATCAAATTTTTACCGGGCGCGGCTTTCTTCATTTGATGAAGAATGCCTGACTCCGTTGCGACAATAAAGCTGCCGGACGGATCGTCTTGAACGAATTTAAGCAATTTGCTGGTTGAACCGACAAACGCGGCGCGGTTAAGTATTGCGTCCTCACACTCGGGATGCGCAATTAATTTAGCGCCTGGATTATCAAGCTGAAGATCTATAATCTTCTTTTCACTGAATGTTTCGTGAACGATGCAGGTGCCGTCCCACAAGAGCATCTCCCTCCCGGTCTTCTTCATTAAATATTTACCCAGGTTCCGGTCGGGTGAAAATAGTACCGGCTTATCTTCGGGAATTTGATTGATGATTTTCTCCGCATTGCTTGAGGTACAGATTATATCGCTGAGTGCTTTTACAGCGGCGGAGCAGTTTATGTATGATACCGCGATATGATCGGGATGCTTTTCTCTGAATGCTTTGAAAAGCGGGGCCGGGCAACTGTCGGCCAGCGAACACCCCGCCTCAAGATCAGGCAGAAGCACAAGCTTATCCGGATTCAAAATTTTTGCGGTTTCTGCCATGAAGTGAACCCCGGCGAACACAATTACGTCCGCCTCGGTCGATTTAGCTCTGCGCGCCAAATCGAGACTGTCGCCCACATAGTCGGCTATATCCTGTATTTCGGATTCCTGGTAATAATGCGCCAAAATAACGGCATTTAGTTCTTTTTTTAATTTCTTAATTTCTTCCTGGTAATCAACAGCCGTTCCCGCTTCCAGATTAAACATCCTTGCTCCCGATAAAATAAATATGTTCGCTAATCAATACTAAAAATATAGAAATATGATTTAAACTGCACAATATGAAACAAAGTCCCATTATTGTACAAACAAAAAATAAGATATCTTTAATTTCGGGCCAAAATCAAATGGCACAATTGTTGGAACTTCTATTCTGAAAATAGGAAATAAATTTTTAAGCAAAAAATTTCCCTCTACAAGTCTCACACACTCTAATCTGCCGGGTTTTCGTCCCTCGTAACCCGGCAGTCCTTTTTTTAAACCGGCCGCAAAGAACATCAATATAAAATTTATAGTGTATACAACAGCTCAATTCCGGTAAACTACAATAATTACATGTAATATTTACCGATTCACAGGATTCAATAGTACAACAATTGCGATAATACGTCAAAATCAAACTTTTTTAGATGGCATAACAGTTGATACTCTTAACGTGAAAATAGAAAATAGTTTTAAGCAAAACACCCTCCACAAAGAATGTCACTCAACAGCTGCCGGACTTAATTCCCTCAAGTCCGGCAGTCCTCTTTTAAAGCAAATCGGACAACATTAATTAAAATAATTAAAGATATGTTTGAATCTAAAGATTTCTTTGGATTTATTATTCGGTTTATTTAATGCGGATCAACTTCTTTGAGGCTTCCAGGGAATTCATCACTGTTTTCCTGGGCGCTTCCACATCGAGCAGAATTTTACCGATACCCGATGTAAGCACAAACTTGATCTTCCCGCCCCTGTTCTTTTTATCGGAGCTCATTTGGCGGTAAATGCCTGCCGAATCAAAACTGCGAAACAACGGAGAAATCTTTACTTTAAGAGGCAGTTTCAAATATTCCTCGAGATCGGAAGCAGGCAGAAGCCCCATCTTACCGGAAAGAATTAGTGCAGATACGATACCTGCTATAACAGCCTCGCCGTGTTTGACCTTAAAGTTCAATTCACTTTCGTAAGCGTGAGCAAAAGTATGGCCGAGGTTTAATATCTTTCTTAAGCCCGATTCCCTTTCATCCTGCGAGACTACCGCGGCCTTAATGCCTGCGGATTTTATGATCGTCTTCTCCAGCACCACCGCATCTCGTCCGCTTATCCCTTCAAGATTTTTTGATACGTAGGAGAAAAAACTTTCATCGGAAAGGAATGCATATTTTATAACCTCTCCTAGGCCGGATTTGATTTCCGGATCGGGAAGAGTCGCAAGAAAATCGGTATCGATAAAAACAAATTCAGGCTGATAGAAAGTACCGATCATATTTTTTTTCTTATCGAAGTTGATGCCGGTCTTTCCGCCGACGGAGCTGTCGACTGCCGCCAGAAGAGTTGTGGGAATATGTACAAGCTGAACGCCCCTCATAAATGTTGAAGCCGCGTATCCAACGAGATCCCCGGTTACGCCGCCGCCCGCGGCAATAATAAGCGTATCGCGTCCGTATCCTTTCTCCAGCAAAAAAGAATATATTTTATTCAATTCAGTATAAGATTTAGATTTCTCACCGGGTTTAAGAATATATAGATTACTTTTTCCGCGGGACGATGAAACGAGAGCCCTGATTTTCTTTCCGTGCAATTTCATTACGTTGCCGTCTGCAACCACCAGCGTATTCTTATGCGTCCCGTGTTTTTTCAACAGCGTTGTTAATTGATCATATATAGATTTACCAACGAATATATCGTAAGAATTTTCGCTCAGCGAAACTTTTATCTTTTTCAATTTTCTTTTATCCTTTTAGTTTTCTTCTTCGGAAGTAATAATTCTTGCCAATTTATCTATCGTAATACCGAGAGAGATATTGTCGGTTTGAATAGTTAAATCGGCTTGTTCATAGTATTTCTCGCGCCTGAGCATGAGATCTTTTAACTTTTCAATAAATTCATCTTTGGGTAGATTTACAGTGCCGTTTATAGTAAGAACCGGCCGATCCCTTTAAACCGGAGCCTGGCGTACGCGGCTTCGGGAGATATCTTCAGATATACCAGCTTACCGTTCTTCTTAAGCAGATCAATATTTTCCTGGCTGGCAGCCGTGCCGCCGCCGAGCGATATAATAACTTTATCGCCGTTGGACATATCTAAAAAAGCCTTCCTTTCCAATTCCCTAAAGTATTCCTCTCCTTTTTTCTCGAATATATCTCTAACGCTAAGACCCTCTCTTTCTTCGATCACT
Organism: uncultured Bacteroidota bacterium; assembly: GCA_963787005.1. GTDB lineage: Bacteria > Bacteroidota > Ignavibacteria > Ignavibacteriales > Ignavibacteriaceae > FEN-1297. Next base: position 31,805 of record CAWBBX010000092.1, on the reverse strand, counting down.
CTATCGAGATCGTAGAAATCCCAGCCCAGCGTGTTAGCCAGGATTGGACCCACAGTGCTCTTACCGGAGCCCATAAATCCGGTTAAATATACAATTCTTCGATTCATATAGAGTAAATTTATTGCGATTAAATTAAGAGTTTAGGGGATAAAATAAAAGAAATCCGTTTAAGTAAGCTAAGTATTAAAAAGAGAAGATTTAAAAATTATACCCGACTCCCACAACAAACGTAACTCCGTCAATATTTATTTTGGAGTAGAATGAACTCTGCGGAAGGTTAACCGTCCCGCCGTTATACTGTACTTCGGCTTTGGTGTATTTATTATTTACGGTAAACTGGGGATCCCTAAATTTCATTTCACTGTGAACTATTAAATTCTTCGTCGCCAAATAATCCATCGAAACGGACACCTGGATACCGTAGGCGAAGTTCGATTCGGAGCTTGTTACGCCCGCGCTGCCGAACTTTCTAATCTGCTTCCCGTAATAGTAGCCGGCCCCGCCTCCCATCAGAAATTTGAACTTCTCGGTTGAGAAAGGTATTAGATAATACAGCGACAGCTCGATCGGTATCATCTTAAAACCGTCGGTAACCGGCACGGTTACCGTCCTGTTGCCGGAAAAAACCGTGAGGTTCCAGCCTACGGCGGTCTTTTCCATATATTCGGAGCTTAGTCCGAGCACAAGATCGCCGGTCAGTCTGTATTTAACATAAACGGACGGATTGAGAATACCGGCAAGCGGGAAAAATTTATTGCGAAGTACCGGATCCGATGACTTGGGTGAAAGGTACAATTTTGCGGTAGTAGTGTACACCGCGTTGACACCGGCGGAGAATCTGCTGCCGTTATACTGGCCGAATGCGGCCGTTACAAGCAGCAGAGAAATCAACATCGCTTTATAAAATATCTTATGACCGCCGTAATGAATTAATCTCGTCATCTTAAACCGGCTTATCCTTTTTAATTCTAAATTTCCGGGGATAACAACGCTGAAAGATGAAAATTTATTTTAAAAAAACAAAGCCCCCGAACGCGGTAAAACGCACGGGGGCAAATTTTTCCATTAAAGACTAACGGATCAAAGGCCGAAGAACTGCCTTCTGTGATCGACTATATCCGAATTCTTTCTAAGCTGGGTGATCCATTGGCTGAAGTACTGGTTCTTCTGCTGTTGAAGCAGGCGCTGCCTAATGGTATTTTTCTGAACGGCATAAGCTGAAGAATCGAACGGCGTACGGCTGAGAACCTTTATAAGGTAATAGCCTTTCTGCCCTTTAAAAGGTTTGGATACCGTGTTGGGTTTCAAATCGAGGGCCTTCGATATGAAGGAGAAGTCCATGCCTACGGTAGGAACGGAACCGCTGGGAGTAAACTCGCCCGTGGTATTAACCGTAACAGCCGGATAAACGGTTTTAGCTTTTGTAAGATCGCCGCCTATATTCGATTTTATTTTTTCGCTTATCTGTTTTGCTTTTTCGTATTTCTTCTGTTTAATCAAGATGGGCTTTATTTCTGCCTTAACTTTTTCGAAAGTCTGTATGTTTTCGCTTGTTTCGCCCGACACCATAGCCACAACAAATCCTGGAGGAACTCTCATCGCTTCCCCTATAGTTCCTTTGCTGTTATCGAATGCAAAATCGATAAGCTCTTTGCTCACACCTATTCCCGGTATAGCGTAAGAGTTTTTTGTGAAGTCCGGGGTTTCCTGGAATTTATATTTCATCATCTTAGCTTCTTTTTCGAAACCGTCTTTATTGGCTATATAAGAAAAATCCTTCGCTTCGTTGATATTGTTTTCTTTGGTGGTGATAGAAGGCTTAACCGGATCGACAATCTTCGCAACAACGTATTTTTTATCGGTCCTTCCGGTTACTTTTATTATATGATAACCGTAATTGGTCTTAACGGGTTTTAATATCTCCCCTATCCTTCCGGCAAATGCGGCTTTTTCGAATTCGGGAACCATCCTGCCGCGGCCGAACCAGCCAAGATCTCCGCCTTTTACAGCCGAACCGGGATCTTTTGAATTCTCTTCGGCGAGCTTTGCGAAGTCAGCCCCGCCCTTTAACTCGTTATAAATCTTCATCGCCTCGGCAAGGTTCTTATCATCGCTTCCGTACTGATTGATCAGAATGTGCGAAGCGCGTACTTCCGTAGTTTTAGAGTTTACGCTTTCCAGGAAATGATATAAAACATAACCTTCATGAGAAGCTATCGGACCATAAATCTGATCCGGCTTTCCCTTGTATAATTTATTCGCCGCTTCTTCCGGGAAGGTGGAGAGCGAAAGCGTGTCTTTGGCGTAAGGTATAGATGAGAAAGATTTTGCCATCGACTCGAAGGAAGTTGTATCGCTGTTCTTTATTTCGTCCAGTACGTTCTCAAGCTCTCTCCTTACTGTGGACGAATCCTCCTTGGAAGGAGTGTTGCGGAACAGAACGTATTTTAATTTTCTTTTTGCAGGGACCTTATAATCATCGAGATGAGCATTATAATATTGTTTCAGTTCATTATCCGAAACGCTAACATCTTTATTAGGGATCGTATTCAGATCCACAAGAGCGTACCGGGTATTTATCTTAGTAGTCTGATCTATAAACTGTCGCCTTATTTCGGCGTTGCTAACGTTAATGGAGGCAAAAAGCATACTCTGAAGTTTTTCTGAGAGTTTATTCTGCCTTACATAATCTTCGGCCTGCAGCAGCGCCTGCGCGTTACGCTTATCGTAAAGAGCGTTTAGATAAAGCTGCCTGTCGAACTTTCCGGTGGAATCGATAAAATTCCTTTTGAGGAATTGAGGAGGATGATTAAGTATTATATCCTTAACCTCCTGGTCGGGGACTTCAATCCCGTATTTGTTTATTTGTTCCGATATCAATTTCTGCGTAACTAGAGCATTCCAAACTTGATCGCGAAATTTATCGGTGTTTTCATCGGCAACGTCTTTACCGGTTTGCTGCTTGATATTTTCTTTTTCCTGCTGCTCCGCTTTGAGAAATTCCTGGTAAGAGACCTTTTCGCCGTTGATTGAACCAACGTAATTAGATCTGAGTCCGAGAACTTCCGTTACGTTAGAATCGGACAGCACCATGAATAAAACAAATAGAACGCCTACGCTGATAATGAATGCGGGAGCCAAACTCCTCATCTTGGCCATCATAGCCATATGCTCTATATCTCCAGAATTTTAGTGAAAAATTTAAGACAATTAAAATAGACACATACATCTAAAAAAGCAATGTGATTTTGGGATTATGATTCTATTTCAATAATAATCCGGATTCGGGAAAAACATATCCCGCGGTGCATTATTCTTCGGAACGAAGATAAATTCTGGCAGATTCTCTTAAAATATGTCTATTTGCGCGATTCCCGGCTAAATTTGACTTTAATTTTCGTCACATATATATTAGAAATTAAACTATTTAATTAAGAGGGCATAAAAATGCAAGAAAACAACGATTTCTTAAGATACGTGCCGATTTTTTCAGAATTAGATGATAAGACCCTAGATCAAATTTCAAAGCTTGGTGTAAGAAAGTCCTTCACAAAAGATTCAGTCGTTTTATTCGAACACGAAACCGGCTCCGCTCTGTTTGTTATAGCAGACGGAAAAGTAAAAATTTCTCGCGTAAGCGATGACGGTAAAGAAGTAATCCTTACTATACTCGGCGAATCGGACTTCTTCGGTGAAATGGCAATACTCGACGGTATGTCGCGTTCGGCCAATGTTACTGCAATGGAGGATTCCGAACTGTTTATCATTCAAAGAAGCGAGTTCATAGAACTGCTCCACAGTCACCCTGAAATAGCGATAGCTCTTCTGCAGGAACTTACTCAAAGGCTTCGCTCCGCCGATATGAAAATAAAATCACTTTCACTTAAAGACGCCGAGGGTAAAGTTGCGACAGTTATACTGCAGCTCGCCGACGATCTGGGAAAAATTAAACAAGGTACTGTAGAGATAGAAAAGCTTCCCTTCCAGCACGACCTGGCCAACATGGCAGGAACATCGAGGGAAACTATCTCCAGAACCCTGCATTCATTCGCAAAGAAAGGAATGGTAGAACTGGACGGTTCTCGCCTCCGTATACTTGACTATGAGAAATTTAAAGAAACATTTAGCTGATGATTTAATATCCGTTCCGGTGATAGGATGAGCGAAAAAGTCGACTTACATACTCATTCCTCTCATTCCGACGGTTTTTATCCGCCCATAGAGCTTATAAAGAAGGCTAAGAAAGCGGGTATAGACGTAATAAGTATAACCGACCACGATAATGTAGCCGGTATACTTGAAGCCACCGAATACGGAAAAGAAATAGGCGTAGACGTAGTACCCGGTGTGGAGATGAGCTCCGATATTGAGGACAAGGAAGTGCATATCCTAGCCTATTTTTTCGAGCCGGAAAACACGGAACTCGAGCGCTACCTTACGTTCTTCAGAGAGGAACGGCTTAAAAGAGCGGTTAGGATAGTTCAGAAACTAAATTCTCTCGGACTGTCTTTAACAATAGACGACGTACTTGAAAAAGCCAAGAACTCCGCCGTAGGCCGGCCGCATATCGCGCAGGCGATGCTGGAGAGAGGACTTGTCTCTTCTTATTATGAAGCATTCAACAAACACATCGGCAACGGATGTCCCGCTTACGAAAAGAAAGTACACCTTTCACCGCAAAGCGCATTTAAAATAATCAGCGACGCGGGCGGATTGTCCTTTATAGCTCATCCCGGATACATGCCGGAGGCACTGTTGAAAGAACTAATTAACGCCGGAGTCGACGGTATCGAGGTCATACATCCTTCCCACAACCGGGAGCAGGTACGATTCTACAGGGGAATTGTTAACGAGTATTTTCTTCTTGAATCGGGAGGCTCCGATTTCCACGGCGGAAAACGCGAAGACGATAAAAATTTGGGAAATTACTACACAAACGTAGCGGTCGTTGAGGCGATGAGGCAGAGGCTGTTAAGAAATACAGCATGATTTTATTAATTATTATTGACCGGATATGAAAATACTTGAAGGCGCAATCTCCTGCGAAAATTATAAATTTGCCGTAATCCTAAGCCGTTTCAACGAGTTCATCGGGCAGAAGTTGCTTGAGGGAGCACTCGATTGTCTTAAAAAACACGATTGTCCGGACGACAGCATCGACATAATAAAAGTCCCCGGCGCTTTTGAGATACCCTTTACCGCGGCAAAACTCGCCGAAAGTAAAAAATACAACGCTATAATTGCCTTGGGAGCCGTAATCCGGGGAGGCACACCGCATTTCGAATATGTAGCCGGCGCCGCCAGCAGCGGTATACTTCAGGTTTCGTTAAAGTATAACATCCCCATAGCCTTCGGCGTGTTAACAACCGATACGGTTGATCAGGCTATCGAACGCTCCGGAACAAAGGGCGGCAACAAAGGCTGGGACGCCGCTCTAACCGCAATTGAAATGGCCGACCTTTCCGCTAAAATTTAAATAAATAAAAATTTTATATTGAAATTTTTTTCAGGAAAATTCTAAATAATAGTTCGTGTCAGGATGCTGCTCTTAAAATATCCATTTCACCCCCGTCTGAAATAGTATCTGTTTTATGCTTTTTAATAAGAAAAAAAATATTAAATTTGGCGTTAAAGTTATCCGTTTTAACAGCCTAAAATCACTCACCATTCTTTAGGGAGGATTCGAATAAGGTACTTTTTACATTTTCAATCGGAAATTATCATTAAGCAAAGGTTCGGGATGAAAAATTTACTTAGTATCTTATTCGTTACCCTGATTCCGTTTACTGCAAGAAGTCAGCAGCCTTCGAACTGGAAAAATTATACCGACATGCAGCAGATACATTCAGCGGCTTCGGTTCCGGGCGGCATCTGGGCCGCTACAAGCGGAGGCGGATTCTTTTATAATTCCGCCGACAGCACATTCAAAACTTATCATAAAACAGAAGGGCTCACCGGTATCTCTCTTACCTCTGTCACGGTCGACGGCCAGGGTAAAATCTGGTTCGGCAGCTCCGAGGGAGCAATCGATGTATATAATCCGGCCGATAATTCTATAACTCCAATTCTTGATATTTTTAATTCCGATAAAAGCTCGAAGAGCATCCGCGAGCTGCGCGCTTCGGGAGATACAATATTAGTCTCGACCGATTTCGGAGTTTCACTTATCGATTCTAAGAACCTTGTGTTCGGCGATACGTACTTTAAATTCGGCGGCTTTTCTTCAAACATTCCGGTTAATAGTTCTCTTAAAGCAGGTCTGATTTACACATGCACGGCGTCGGGTGTTGCCATACAGAAAAAAGGGGCCATTAATCTTTCTGCCCCGGAATCTTGGAATGTTTATACAACCGCAGACGGACTTCCGTCGAACAATGTTAATAAATTAATCTCATTCGGCGGTTCCGTCATTGCCGCAACCGACAAAGGTCTGGCCCAATTCGACGGGACTAAGTGGTCGTCTTTTCTGTCTTCTATGAACGGCAAAAATATCGGCGATGTAACCGGCGCGGGAGATACGTTGTTCGTTTTAGCCGGCAATACTATAACAGTTTTTGTTAACGGAACTCAAACCTCGACGACCCTGAATTTTACCCCTAACAATCTTGTTTATTCCCAATCACTGGGATTGCTGGCCGGATCGGACAAAGGCATCTTGGTTGTTAGAAATTACCCTTCGGGAAATTTTCTAGTGCCCAACGGACCGGAAGCCAATCAATTCCCTTACATGAGTGTGAGCGGAAGCGGCGTGCTCTGGTCCGCAAGCGGAAAAGACGTTACCGGAAAGGGCTTCTATAAATTCGACGGGAGCGAATGGACAAATTATAATAAATCCAATACATCCGAGATGCCGAACAATTATTATTATACCGTATTCGCCGGTCAGGACAATACAACTTATCTAGGCAACTGGGGTTCGGGATTTTTAAGAATGAAGGGGAATAATTTTCAGAATTTTAACAGCACAAATACCGGAATGAGCGGTATTCAGATTAACCCTAAGTTTCTTGTTATTACCGGCTTCGGTTTCGACTCGAAGAATAACCTATGGGTGCTCAACTACGGCGCGGCGGACAGGAAAACTTTAAGTATGTTCACTCCCGATAGTGTCTGGTACCACTTCGGTATTCCAGCCGCAGCTAACTTGTATTTAGAACAAAACTTCGGTCTTGTCATCGATCAGTACGATACAAAATGGTTTTACTCGCTCGATCCTTCAAGGACCGGACTTTATTATTTTAATGAGAATAAAACATACGACAACCCGAACGACGATGCTTCCGGTTATATTACCACCGCAAGCGGTTTAAACAGCAATTCTATAAGCTGCGTTGCGGCAGATCTGAGAGGCGATATTTGGGTCGGTACAAACCTCGGAGTAAACGTTATCACAAATACGGAAACCCTGCTTACCTCCGACCCGCAGGTAAGAATAACGAGCGTGTTTTCACTAAGACAGCAGACGATAAACTGCATGGCAGTTGACCCGCTGAATCAAAAGTGGGTCGGTACAAATCAGGGACTCCTTCTCGTTAACTCGGACGGCACAAGTCTTCTGGCTGCCTACAATACTAAAAACAGTCCGCTGCTCTCCGACCAAATAAGAAGCATAGCCATTGATAAAAACGACGGGATTGTGTATGTAGGTACAGATGCGGGGCTTACTTCTTTTAAAACTTCCGCGATAAACCCTGTCGACAGCTTTAGCGATCTTTTCATGTATCCCAGCCCGTTTGTGTTGAAGAGCGGAGATAATAAGATGACTATCGACGGTCTTATAAAAAATACCGACATTAAGATATTAAGCATCACAGGGAAACTTATAGCGAAATTTTCTTCGCCCGGCGGCAGGGTTGCTTACTGGGACGGCCGGGATTCGGAAGGCAACCTAGTAAGCAGCGGCGTGTATATTGTTGTAGCTTACGACAAAGACGGCAATAACGTCGCATCCGGAAAAATAGCGGTGTTGAACAAATAAACGTTGAGCGTAATTCTTTAATTATTAGATTAGATATTAAATGAAATGATGGAGTATTGGAATTATGCGTGAAGATATAGAATTGCTTTCCACTATTCCGTTACTCCATTATACCAATATTCAAATTTCATTTTTATGTAACGAATCATGATCGACCTATCTAATATCTCCCTGCAGTTCAGCGGGAAGTATCTCTTTAAAGACGTCAGCTTCAGAATAAACTCCGGCGATAAAATTTCACTCACCGGAGCCAACGGCACGGGTAAATCTTCCCTGCTGAAAATAATTTACGGACAGCTTCAGCCTGAATCGGGTAAGGTGCTTAAGCAAAAGAATATATCTATAGGGTACCTGCCGCAGGAAGGCGTTACACACAAAGGAAAATCACTGCTAGACGAAGCCAGATCCGCGCTGACAACCATTATATTGATGCGCGAAAAGGAAGTGGAACTGACTGAGAAACTCGGCGATCCAAACATCTCAGAGGATGAACGAAACGATTTAGTTAACCAGCTGGGCGAGGTGCATCATAGACTGGAAGAACTTGATTCCTACAGCGCCGACGCAAAGGCTGAAAAAATATTGAAGGGACTGGGATTCGAGGAATCTGATTTCGAAAGGCTTTGCGAAGAATTTTCCGGCGGCTGGCAGATGAGAATCGCTCTTGCGAAGATACTCATTTCGCAAAACGATCTGATCCTCATGGATGAACCTACAAATCATCTAGATCTCGATTCGCTTCAGTGGCTCATTAGTTTTTTGAAGGGCTACGAAGGCGCCCTTCTTATAGTCTCACACGATAAGCATTTTATAAACGAGGTAACGAACAAAACTCTTGAAATCTACCTCGGCAAGTTCAATACCTTTAACGGCGACTTCGACGCGTTCTTAAAATACAAAGAAGAGAGAGACGTACTTCTGCAGGCGCAGTTCGAGCAGCAGCAGAAAAAGATAAAGGAAACCGAAAGGTTCATAGAGCGTTTCAGGTATAAAGCCACGAAGGCGAAACAAGTGCAGAGCAGAGTTAAGCAGCTCGAGAAGATTGAGCTCGTTGAGCTGCCCGAGAGTAAGGCGGATATTTACATAAAATTCCCCCCTCCCCCGCCGAGCGGAAAGATAAATCTTGAGCTTAAATCATTATCCAAATCTTTCGGTTCGAAACGTATTTTGGAAAATCTCGACTTCAGTGTAGACAGAGGCGACAAGATCGCGTTTGTCGGGCCGAACGGAGCCGGAAAAACTACACTCGCCAAAATAGCTGCCGGAGTGCTCGAATTCGAGAGCGGTGAAAGGGTTGTAGGACATAATACCATTGTTTCTTACTACGCGCAGGACGTTGCCGACGAGCTGAACCCGAATTTGGATATCCTGGAAACACTTGATGCCGTAGCCGAGACCAAAACTTTGGGACAGCTGAGATCGCTTCTCGGATCTTTTCTCTTCACCGGCGACGACGTTTTCAAGAAAGCAGGTGTGCTGTCCGGCGGCGAGAAAAGCAGGGTCGCGCTCGCGAAAATTCTTATTACAAAATCCAACTTCATTATACTCGACGAGCCGACAAACCATCTCGACATTTCTTCTAAGCAGGTTCTGCAGAGAGCTCTCGCCGATTTTTCGGGCTCACTGATCCTGGTTTCCCATGATATTGATTTTCTTCATCCGATAGTTAATAAAGTAGTAGAGATAAGAAAAGGACACGTCAAGGAATACATCGGCGGAATAGATTATTATCTCTTCAAGAAAGAGGAAGAGAAAAACGCCGGGCAGAAAATTGAGGCAGCTAAAAATACGGCCGATGAAAATCTCTCCAGGAAAGATCAGAAAAGAATTGAAGCCGAGAATCGTCAGAAAAGATATAAGGCTACAAAGGATATCGTAAGAAAGATCGAGGGAACTGAAAAATCTATAGAACGCCTGGAAGAGAAAGAAAAGGAACTCGAAAGTCTTCTTGCCGATCCCGAAATTTACGGTGATCCCGGAACAGCAAAGGAAAAAACGTTCGAATTTAACAAGGTCAGGGAAGAACTCGAATCGATGATTAACGAGTGGGAAAATTTATCCGAAAGACTTAAGGAGATCGAACGGCAGTTCGATTAAATCTTTAACTTCAGGAATTCTTCCGCAAGGGCAATTCCGCCGAATAATGCAGCGTTATCCCCCAATGAGCTAGCAACTATCTTAATTCCTTTACCCGCGTCAACGAGTACATTTTTATCGAAGGTTTCTTTAATTATGGGAAGCATAAATTTATGAAGTGCCTCAATTACACCGCCCCCCAGTACGATCATATCGAAATTTAAAAAATTCGCTTTGTTCGCCAATGTAAGTCCGATTATTTCACACGCGCTTCTAACGCGTTTAATCACTACTTTATCTTTCTTCTTGACGGCATCTTTCAGCATTTTGCTTTTTATCGGTTTACCGGGCCCGTTCATTTTAGAGATGACGGATTTTCTGCCGGATTTAATATCCGCTTCAATCTGCTTTACTATAGCCGAGCGGCTGGCAATAGCTTCCAGGCAGCCGTGATTCCCGCAGCCGCATTTCGGCCCGTTTTTTTTCACAACCGTATGTCCTATCTCGCCTGCAACAAAACTTGATCCCCTGTAAATTTTGCCCTCAAAAAAAAGAGCGCCGCCTATACCCGTCCCGACAAAAACTGCCAGCATATTTTTAGCCCCCCTTCCGATACCGAAATTCTTCACTCCCAGAGCGCCCATATTTACGTCGTTTTCGATCAGTACCGGAATGTTCACTATTTTCTGGAGCTGTTCTTTTACCGAAAAGTTTTTTAAGCCTAAATTAGGGGCGAGCCCTACTATTCCCGTATACGGATTCAGTGAGCCGGGTATGCCAAGGCTTACCGCTTTGATAGAGTTTTTCTTTACTCCCGATTTTTCTATCAGCTTTGATACTATGGAGGCAAGTTTTATAATATATTCTTTCGGATCTCCTTTTGGTTTTGTCGGTTCCTTTATCTTCGCTATAATACCCTCGGAAGAATTGATTACGGCGGCTAATATTTTGGTGCCCCCCATATCGATGCTGATGATGTATTTCTTTTCCAGGGAAGCCTCCGAAATTTTTAAGATGATGAACTCTATTGACTTGTCGAACACTAAAAATTAACAATAATTGTATTATTTTCAAAAAGACGAAAATAGTAACGCACATTTATGTGATTATAAAATTGTATATCTGAATCTTAATAAATAAGTTTAACGGATGGAAAAAATAAGACCGCTGAAGAGATTCGGACAGAATTATCTAAAAGATCCCAATATAATCTCTAAAATAGTCGAAGAAATTTCGCCTTTAGAAGATGATTGTATTATTGAGATCGGCCCCGGTCAGGGAGCTATGACACGCAGGCTCATCGAAAAAACGAAAAAGCTTGTTGCCGTTGAAATAGATAAGAGAGTGATAGAAGATCTGTCGCGTGAATTTCCTTCTACAGAATTTATCATGGAAGATTTTCTGGATACCGACTTAAATAAGATTTTTGTCAGAGAAGGTAAGATGCTCCGTATAGTGGGGAATATTCCATATAACCTTACGTCTTCAATTATTTTTAAGATGATAAAAAACAGCGGAATAATTTCGGATTCGGTGCTGATGGTGCAGTACGAGGTGGCCAAAAGAATAACATCCAAACGCGGAACAAAAGATTACGGCATACTCTCCGTGCTTGCTCAGTACTTTGCAGATGTTAAATTCTGCTTTAAAGTGTCTCCCAATGTTTTCCATCCCAAACCGAAGGTATTCTCCGCCGTAATACATTTTTTCTTCAAAGAGAACCCGTTAAATGAACAGGAAACCGAAATTTTTATTAAAATTGTCAAAGCAGCTTTCGGAAATCGCAGGAAAACCTTAAAAAATTCGTTAAGTAATAGTATATTTAGAGATGTAAATTTTTCGGGTTCAGGAATAGAACTTGGACTAAGAGCAGAACAGTTGGAGATAACAGATTTTTTAAGGCTCGCTGAATTTGCCCGCAACAAATTCCGGTTTCCCGGCTAAATAAACCATCAATAAGAAATTACCTGCAGCGGATGAAAAACTTCAAATCATTATTCAATAAACTAAAAGCCTTCGACCTGGTAGTCGTCGTTTTCTTCACTTTTTTAATCCTAATAAATTTTTTCTTCAGACATGATGTAGAACATTGGGTAATGTGGATATTCTTAGACGTTGGAATTATTCTGCTTGCTTTCCTCATCGCTTATTTGGAATCGATCTTCGATAATAAATTCTGGAGAGCCGTTCACTATTGGTATACCGCCCCCCTTATACTTTTTACATTTAAAGAACTCTATTATCTAATTGAGCCTATAAGGGGACATGACTATGACTGGCTTTTCATAGAGATAGACAGATGGATGTTAGGCGGAGATCCGACAATATTTCTGCAGAAGATATCATTCCCCCTGCTGACCGAAATTCTTCAGATAATTTACAGCAGTTTTTATCTTCTGCCGATCCTTCTCGGATTGTTTCTGCTTAGGAAGAAAAGATATCTCGCAATGGACTTCGCGGTATTCTCGGTTATATACGGATTTTATCTGTCGTATCTCGGCTATTTTGCTCTGCCCGGAATCGGGCCGCGGTTTACCCTTCATAATTTCGCTTTGCTCGACCAGCAGCTTCCTGGACTCTTCTTTACCAAATACCTTCGGCACTTCACAGACTTCGCCGAATCAATTTCTAAAAATACGGTAAATCCGGCGGCGGTTGTGCAGAGAGACGTATTTCCCAGCGGCCATACGATGATAACTTTGATAGTTATGTATCTTGCCGTAAGACTCCGGAGCCGTTCCCGCTACTTTTTTGTTCCGATCGGCTCCTTGTTAATTTTTGCCACAGTATATTTGCAGTACCATTACGTTATTGACCTGATTGGAGGTTTGGTCTTTATGATATTTTCGGTATGGTCGGGCAAGAAAATATTTAACTGGTGGAACCGCAGACTCGGCCTGGAAGAGTTTGAATACCATAAATGCTGATATAGACTTAATAATGAGATAAAGATTCAAATGGAAGACAAGAAAAAACAAGTAAAAGATATATTCGATTCGATCGCGTTCAGATACGATTTTTTAAACCATCTTCTCAGTTTCGGTACGGATTATTATTGGAGAAAAAAAGCTTTGAAGCTCAGCGGCATCGGTCCCGGCAGCGTCCTTCTCGATGTTGCCTGCGGAACGGGCGACGTTTCAATAGAAGCGAAGAAGTTGGGAGCCGAGACGATTTACGGCGCCGATTTTTCCTACAACATGCTCAAACTGTTCGAGAAAAAAAGCGATTGGATAAGCGGCAAATGCGTTCAGCTTGTAGCCGAGAAAATGCCCGTTAAAGATGCATCGGTTACTAATATAACCGTTGCTTTCGGGGTTAGGAATTTTTACGATATTCAGGAAGGATTTAATTCGTTTCACAGAGTGCTTAGAGAAGGCGGCAAAGCGACGATAATCGAATTCCGGATGCCTTCAAATTTTTTCTTTAAAAAACTTTACAAATTTTATTTTAAAAAGATACTTCCCGTAGTAGGCGGCGCAGTTTCCGGAAACAGGGAAGCGTATAACTATCTGCCCCGCTCGGTGGAAGAATTCGATGAGAAGGTAGATCTTCCGCTGCTCTTGAAAAATTCCGGTTTTGAAAAGATAGTAAGGAAGAGCCTGACGTTCGGTATCGTTCAGGTTTTGATAGCGGAGAAATGAGCCGTAGAGACGGGGCATGCCCCGTCTCTACAAATATTATTTCGCGTTGTAAGAGATCAAACTCTGATTAACCGTGCTCGTAGTATCGGCAAAATGGATACCTCCCCCGGTGAACGCATTAAGCACCGTACCGTTTCCCTGCCATTTAACCACACCGATATTCTCGGAAACCCACGCAGTGGCACTGAATGAGCTTGAGCTCGGTGGTGCGAGAAAATTGTTGGGATCGGGAATAGTGAGGTTTAGAACATATCTAACTTTTACGGCGCTTTGAGAAACCGTGCTTCCATTTAAATTAAGAGAAATATTTTCGGTCCCGTCGTCGTAAGCGGTAACGTTAATCAATTTAATCAAGGGAAAATTTCCGAGCTTTAATCCCATATTAAAAACCTGCCAGCTTTTTCCGTCCTGCAGCGGGAAGGATAGAAAGTTAAATGAAGCATCGTACTGAAGAAACGGAAGAAGCGAATCCGGTATAACCTGGTAAAGACCGGTTGTATCCATATAATATTTAACACCGCTGTCGTCTTTTACAAAAAGGGAAGTTTGAGTATAGGCAGTATCCGAGAAAACTACGGTGTCTATCTGGTTCTGATAAGTTACTCCGGCAATAGTTGTGGTACCCTGATAATGAGATGATCTTGTTCCGTCATGCTTGGCACCGGTTGAGTCCTGTCTTTCAACACTGTATTTATAAAGATTTCCTTCGTTGTTCGGATAGTAAGCGCTTCCGCCTGAAGTACTCGAAGAAGGCTCCGTGGAATTATTGTTCTTGCAGGCGCTGAGTAATAAGGCGGCCGCAAAGAGTGAAAAAATAATAAGTGCTTTGGTCTTCATTTTGGCCCCGCTATTTTATAATTAACTTTTTCAATTCATTAAACGCTTTTGAACGATGGCTTATCTTATTCTTTTCTTCCAGCGGCATCTCCGCAGTCGTCACCTTATAGCCGTCCGGCAAAAAATACGGATCGTATCCGAAGCCGTTTTTCCCTCTCGGTTCTTTTATTATTCTGCCGAGGACCTCACCCGCAGCCGTAATATAATCTCTTCCGTCGTAATATACAGCGGTACAGACAAACTTTGCCGGGTGCGGCTCCGGATAATTTTTTAATTCCTCGATCAATTTCTTGTTGTTCTCTTCATCGGTTGCGCTTTCCCCGGCGTACCGTGCGGAGTAAACGCCCGGTCTTCCGCCTAACTGATCCACCGACAATCCTGAGTCATCGCCAATTGCCGGAATTCCGAGCTTGGCGAAGACAGTTTCCGCTTTTATCACGGCATTTTCGCGGAACGTGGTTCCCGTTTCTTCTATCTCCTGGAAATCCTCAAAATCAAGAAGAGAAATTAATTCTATTTCGCTGTTTTGTAGTATATGTTTTACTTCTTTTATCTTTCCCCTGTTCTTAGATGCAAAAACGATTTTCTTCATAATGCCGTTCTCATTGCTCTTATCTTGTAAATGAAATTAATTAGTGCACCTGCCGATGTCATAAAATTCAGTATGGAAAATATAATATCTCCAAGTAAGATCGCGTATATCATTAACGACATACTGCCGACGAAGCTTAAAACTAAAAACTGCATGTTCGCTTTGCAATCTTTTTCCCTAATGGTTTGAAGTGTTTGCGGTACCCAGCAGGCCGCGAGTGAAATCAGTCCGATATACCCGATTATGTGCATTTTTTTCCCCGGTTACTTTGTATAAAATTTACATCCTTTTTAAAAGATTCTTAAGTTCGTTCCGCCCGGTGCGAAGGAGTTCGTCTTCGTCGTATAATGTGGTCCGCCCGTCTTTAACCGCCCAGCGGCCGTTTATTAAAACATGTTCTACGTTTTCGGTAAAAGCCGAATATACTATGTTCGAATATATATTTCCGTCCTCCCCGTTGAGGGAATGGTACGGGGTATCGAGATTGAGCAGAACAAGGTCGGCTTTTTTCCCGACTTCGATACTGCCGGTCTCATCTTGTATATGAAGAGCCTTTGCGCCTTCGATTGTTGCCATCCTGAAAACAGTCTCGGCGTTCATTACCGTAGGTCCGTGCTGGGGTTTTTGAATTAAGGAAGCAAGCCGCATCTCTGTAAAAGCACTTAGGTTATTATTGCAAGGAGCCCCGTCTGCACCCAGTGAGACATGAATCCCTTCTTTAAGGAAGCGGGGTATGTTCGCAATTCCTGAACCGAGCTTTAAATTAGAAGACGGACAGTGTGAGACTCTAGTATTTCTTTTCTTTTAAAGTTCCGATCTCATCTTCTTTAACGTGAATACAGTGGGCAAGCACCGTATGATCGTCCAAAACGCCGAGTGAATCAAAATATTCTATATTGTCCATGTTGTGTTTTTTTCTTACTTCGGCGCATTCATTCTTATTCTCTGATGAATGAGTATGAAATAAGCTTCCATCGAAATCCCCGGTCATCGCCTTAGTTTCTCTGAGCAGTTTTTCGGAACAGGATAAGACAAACCTGGGCGCGAAGCCGTACTTAATTCTTCCGTCACTAGCGCCGTGATATGCAGAGGCAAGTTCCCCGGAATACTTAAGCTCATCCGATGTAGATGATTTGAAAGATGGATAAAGCTCGTTCACGTCCATCATACATTTTCCGGCAAATGCGCGAATACCGGAATCGATCAGCTCATCGAATATCACTTCCTGGTGGCGCAGTGTTCCCATATCGAGTAACGTGGTGGTTCCGCCTCTGATCAACTCGTTTATGCCTAATTTTACCGATACCCTCAGCGAATCCGGATCATGAGCGTTCTCGTAAGGGAAAATTCTATGCTGAAGCCAATTGAGGAGTTCCAGGTCGTCCGCCATTCCTCTGAACAATGTCTGGCAGAGATGAACGTGAGTCTGAATAAAACCGGGGATCAGCGTCATGTTTTCGGCACGGACGATTTCGCCGCTATAGTTTTCCGTATCGAATTCACTTATCTTTTTGATACCGGTAATCATATCACCGGCAACCTCAACGGCGGAATTTTTTAATACACGATGCTCCCTGTCCGCTGTAACAATCCGCTTGGGTATTATGAGAATTTTACTCATCCGAACCGGTGCTTTTTGTTTCGTTAAATATTTCTTCCGCTACTTCAAAAGCGTACCGGAGATGAGGGATAACTATAGAACCGCCGACTATAAGAGCTATGTTAAAGCTTTCGTAAAGTTCCTGCTGTGATGCGCCTTCCTGTATTGACCGGTCAATGTGGTAAAAAATGCAGTCGTTGCAGCGAAGGACCATCGAGGCTACCAGTCCCATCAGTTCTTTAGTTTTAGCCGGAAGAGCACCGTCTATATAGGCTTTATTATCTAAAGCGAAGAATTTATTGAAATCCCTGAATCCCGAATTCAGGATCTTGTCGTTCATATCCGTACGGTATCTGCGGGTTTCGGAAGTGTTTTTCTTCATATTATTTCCATTAATGTTTCATTCTCAACCGGCGGGGCGCGCTAAACGTCCGCCGATCGAAAGCGCTAAAATAAAAAAGTTTCCGCAATTATCCGGCACTTCGGATAAAAAATTCAAAGTCCGAAATTGCTCAAGCCGTTTATAACCGTGTTGATAGAAGAGGCAAGCTCCGGGTGTGAACGCTCGAATTCTTCGGCTGCTTCTTTAAGACGATCAATTATATTTTCGCTTTCCTTTGGGTGTGTCTCCGTCTCTTTATCAATTAAGCGATGAATATCCTCCATCATATTTTTAAGCAGTTTCTTCGATTCCTCATCGATTTCCCCCGCTTCCTTTAACTTAGCTTGAAGGTTTTTCAACGAATCACTTAAATCATTGCTGCTCATGTGTTACCTCCGGTCAAATTTTAAATACCCGATCATCAATATAAATTTTATTAAAGGCCAATTGAATAGTAATAAAATTTTTTCACTTTTAGTATAACTAAAGCGCCCCTGAGAATTTTATAACGTTAGCCGGAAAGTGATAACAATCAATTTAAATATTTATGTGGCGGGTATAACAATAGAATGCAAAATCATTTCTTAATTTTTTCATATTATAATAATTCGAAAATCGATCCGTCCTGATAATTTTCAGGCATAATTCGCAGAAGTTTTTGCGAGCTTTCCTATTGTTAATTTATTAAACTATTCGCGGATTGGCCGGTTCCCGATGTATTCTGGATCATAAATGAGGAATAAATTTAGCTTAAGCACAGATTCCGAATGAACCCGGAGACATATTAGGATGTCTAACATTAAACCTTAATTACATTGAAAAATCGGCAACGACAATGAAAAAATTTAAAATAATTTTAATAGCAGTTTATTTTATCGTACTCGGGGCGACGGGTTCGGCTTACGCCCAGTATTTCGGGCGCAATAAGGTTATGTACGATAATTTCAATTTTAAAGTAATGCACACCAGGCATTTCGATATTTATTACTACAAGGAAGAAAAAGACGCCGTAAAGTACGCCGCGAGGATGGCGGAAAGATGGTATACCCGGCATTCGATAATTCTGGATGATACGCTGACCGGGAAACAGCCTTTAATATTATACGACGGTTTTCAACAGTTCTCGGAAACGAATGTTACGCAGGGACAAATAGGTCAAGGTACCGGCGGATTTACCGAACCGGTAATGAGAAGAATTGTACTCCCCTTCGCCGGTCCGCTCGCGGAAACAAACCATGTAATCGGGCACGAGCTCGTGCACGCTTTTCAGTTCGATATAACCGGTAAGGGAAAATCAAAAGACGAGAACGGCCTGCCCGCGGCTTCTAAAATGCCGCTCTGGTTTATCGAGGGCATGGCCGAGTATTTATCCCTTGGCCCAAAAGATCCTTTTACTGCGATGTGGATGAGAGATGCGGTAATAACGAAGATCCCGGATATTTCCGATCTCGATAATCCTAAATACTTCCCTTACAGATACGGACAATCACTTCTCGCATTTATCGGCGGCAAGTGGGGAAACAAAAAGATCGGCCAGCTGCTTAGAAGGGCTGCTTATACAGGAAGTATGAAGAGCGCCATCGATTCGGTATTTTCTATGAAGCCGGATTCGCTGTCCAAGCTTTGGCACAATGCGCTGCACGCGCAGTACGATTCTTTGGCAAAGGTAACCAAAAGACCGAAAGATTACGGAAAAGATATTATTAAAGCGAAAAAGGGCGCAGAGCAGTTGAATGTTTCTCCTGCTCTCAGTCCGGACGGTAAAAAAGTAATATTTTTCTCCTCGCGCGATCTTTTCTCCATCGATCTTTATCTGGCCGACGCGAAGACGGGCAAGATCGAAAGAAATATATTCAAGACCGAGTTTAATACTCATCTTCAAAATTTAGAGTTTATTAATTCATCGGGAACCTGGGATCCTTCCGGCAAGAGATTTGCTTTTTCCGCGGTTGCAGACGGAAGGCCGGTGCTGTCTTTACTGAATGTAAAGAGCGGGGATGTCGAAAGAACAATCCGCTTTCCGAAACTCGCTGAAATATTTAATCCGGCGTGGTCACCCGACGGCAAAGAAATAGCGTTTTCCGCGCTCGCAGACGGGCTTACTGATTTGTTTGTTTATGATCTTAAAACGGACAGCTTGAAGAGACTTACGCACGATCCGTACGCCGATCTTCAGCCGGCCTGGTCGCCCGACGGAAAAAGCATCGCTTTTGCAACCGACAGGTTTTCAACTGAAATGGCCGATCTCGATATAGGCAACTACGAGCTTGCAATAATAAATCCCGAGACGAAAAAAATCAGCAGACTCCCGGATTTTTCGGACGCAAAGAACATCAATCCGCAATGGTCGCCGGACGGCAAAAAATTATATTTCGTCTCCGATCATCACGGAGTAAGCAATATTTACAAATTAAATATTGCAAGCGGAACTATCGATCAGGTAACGAATCTATTTGAAGGTGTTTCCGGAATTACATCTTTGAGCCCCGCCCTTTCGGTTGCCCTGGACTCAAATAAGATAGTCTATAGCGCGTACGTAAAAGGTTTATACAGCATTTATTCCATTGATTCGGCGAAGACATTAAACGGTGAAAAACCTTTGCCTGAATTTGCGGCGGCCAATCCGGGAATTCTGCCCCCCGCGATTCAGCTTCATAAGAAATTTATTAACGACCTGGAAAATCCGGGTATCGGACTTCCGCCTCAGGATACCGTTTATAAAACAAACGATTATTCACCTTCGCTAAGAGTAAACGGAGTGGGACAGCCGTCCGTCGCCGCAGGCGCAGACCGCTTCGGCACATACGTAGGAGGGGGTATTGCTTTATTCTGGAGCGATCTTCTCGGAAACTACCAACTTGCTACAGCTCTGCAAATCCAATCCGGCGGAGGATTCACAAACATAAGCGGATTATTGGGATACATGAATCAGGCCCACCGGCTGCATTACGGCGGAGCGATACAGCAAATACCATATTACATAAGCGGGTACAATGCCGGTTTCGGTGTTGTTGACAGCCAGGACGCTTATATAGAGCAGCAGTATCTTTACAAGGAAACTATTAGGGATGCCAGCGGCATGCTAGCCTATCCGTTCAGCGAAGTGCTTCGTGCGGAGTTTTCTGCCGGGTTTAGGAATATCTCGTTCTCAAACCAGGTTCAGACACGGGCAATCTCATTAAATACCAACAATATTCTAATTAATAGGACCGAAAATCTATCGCACGAAAAGGCAATGAATTTAGGTACGTTCAGCCTGGCTCTGGTTTACGACAACAGTTATTTCGGCGCTACTAGTCCACTAATAGGAAGCCGGTACAGACTGGAAGTCGATCCTTACTTCGGATCGATCAATTGGGTAAATGTCCTCGCGGACTACCGGCAGTATTATATGCCGATCAGGCCGTTTTCGTTCGCTGCCCGCATACTTCATGCAGGCCGCTACGGTTCCGGAGCTGAAGATCATAGATTAGCGCCTGAGTACCTCGGCTATCCCGGTTTGGTGCGCGGCTACGAAAGCTCATCTTTCAATTCTTATGAAGGCGGCGTCTTCAACAATATTATCGGAAGTAAAATTATCGTCGCTAACTTTGAATTACGCTTTCCTCTTTTAGGTGTATTCGGACTCGGCGACGGTTTCTACGGTTACTTCCCGATAGAAACCGCGTTCTTCTATGATGCCGGTGTTGCGTGGACAAATAATGATAAGCCAAAATTCCTCGGAGGCGACCGCAAACCGGTCAGCAGTGCGGGTATCGCATTCAGAGTAAATCTATTCGGTTATGCGGTAGGCGAAGTAGATTACGTTCACCCGTTCAGCAGGCCGGGTAATAAGTGGCTCTGGCAGTTTAATCTGACAGAAGGATTTTAATCCGCGAGGATCTGCTGAATCAGCGTCATCCGTGTGCTAATTATCAGCTTAGGCGCTTTTTAAATCTCAACGCGCTGGCGAAGAGAATAATAATGCCTATCAGCAGCAATATACCGAACTCCGGAAGCATTTGAGTAAATGAAGCCCCCTTCAATATAACTCCCCTCAGGATGGTTATAAAATATCTCACCGGAACCAGGTACGAAATATATTGGAGTATCTTCGGCATATTATCTATCGGGAAAGCGAATCCCGAAAGATACAGCATCGGCATCATTATGCCGAACTGAGCGACCATCATCGCCTGCTGCTGAGTTTTTGATATCGTGGAAATGAACAGCCCGATGCCAAGCGTTGAAAGGACAAATATAAAAGACGAAGCCATCAGGAATAAAAAGCTTCCCTTAATTCCTATTCCGAACCAGAAGACCATAACTCCCAGCACGATTAAAGCGTCGAGAAAGCCGAGTATTACAAACGGTATCATCTTTCCGATGATAAGCTGCCAGGGTTTTATAGGGGTTACTATCAGCTGCTCCAGCGTTCCTATCTCTCTTTCCTTCACAATAGCCATAGACATAAGAATTGTAGTTATGATGGCAAGAATTAATCCCATTATGCTCGGCACCATGAAAACTCTTGTCTTTAGTTCAGGGTTATACCATACTCTGACTTCGGGCACGAGAGAACCCGCCGCGATCTTTCTTCCGCTTTTATCTGCCAGATTCAGAAGGATGTTCTTCGAATAATTAGTAACAATGCCTTGAATATAACCGAACGCTATAGAGGCTTTATTGCCGTCGGAGCCGTCGAAAATTGCCTGAACCGGCGCCGGCTGCATCCTGTTTATATTTTTCTCAAAGTCTTTTGGGATCACCAGCGCCCATAGTACCTTGTTGTCATTTATATCCCGGTTAACCTGCCTGTAATTATCCACGAAGTCATCAACTTTAAAGTAACCCGAGTGCTCGAACCTTTGAATAAAATTCCTGCTCGCCACGGAATGGTCCTGGTCGAAAACGGCAGTATGCACAGTGTTTACGTCCATATTGGCAGCGTATCCCAGTATTATCAGCTGGAACACAGGCGCGATAAAGACCATGCCGAATAAACGCGGGTCTCTCTTTAACTGAAGAAATTCTTTTATAATTATACTTAATATTATTTTCATCTTAAATCCGACTGTAAATATTTGTTATTATTATGCCGTCCGCTTCCGCTTGTTAATTAGCGACGATAGCAAAAGCAAAACCAAAGAAAAAATTGCAAGGTAAACAAGCTGCTGCCAGAAAGCGTCTATTCCTACTCCCTTCAAAAGTATATCCCGAAGGACGATCATAAAGAATTTTGCCGGGGTAATATTAGTAAATACCTGAACAACCGGAGGCATGCTTTCGATAGGGAAAACGAATCCGGAAAGAAGCATGGAGGGAAGCATCGAGACCAAAGTAGCCATCTGGAAAGCAACCTGCTGCGAATCGGCAATGCTCGAAACTATAATTCCGAGATTCAGCGAGGCAAAAAGGAAGAGGAGCATAGATAGGAACAGAAGCAGTATGCTTCCCTTTATCGTTATTCCGAAAAGGACGTAGCCGGCTAAAAGTATAAACGCCGCGATGATCAAAGAAATAATAACGTAAGGAATCGTCTTCCCGATCAGCATCTCCAAAGATGAGATAGGCGAAACATTCAACTGCTCGATTGTACCTCTTTCCTTTTCTCTAACTATCGAAAGAGAAATGGAAACAACCGCGGTGATGATTAATATCATTACTATAAGTCCGGGCACAAGAAAAAATGACGACTTAAGTTCCGGGTTGAACCAGAATGACGGGTGTATATCGATTGGTATGTACGGCTTCCTCCCGTTAAACGCGAGCACACGGCTCTGTATTTTCCGGGAATAAGACGCTAATCCCGCGGTCATGTACCCCTTAATTAAAGATGCCGTGTTCGCGTCCACTCCGTCGATTAGTATCTGAACGG
This sequence comes from uncultured Bacteroidota bacterium, assembly GCA_963787005.1. Classification (GTDB taxonomy): domain Bacteria; phylum Bacteroidota; class Ignavibacteria; order Ignavibacteriales; family Ignavibacteriaceae; genus FEN-1297. Next base: position 8,842 of record CAWBBX010000092.1, on the reverse strand, counting down.
GAGCGGGCTTATTCGAATAAAGCTTCTTCGACATATCGTTTGGAAATACTATTACGCACTGCGCCTCTTTAGTATCGAGCACATTGCCTATCTTGCTTTCATCGTTAATGTATCCGACAAGATCGAAATATTCCGAACTGGTTAGAGAATTAATTAACTGCCTGCTGTCGGGCGATTTGTCCTGATCGTAAACGGCCATTTTTATATGATGAACGTCGAAGTTAATCGCGTAACCGAAAAGTACCAGCAGAACTATCGGGAAGATGAAGAGAACGTAGAGCATTCTCTTATCCCTCTTAAGCTGTCTAACCTCTTTCTTTGCAACGGCTTTTATTCTGTTATACATTTTTCTTTGTGTCCTTTTCCAGCAAGTAAATAAAAACGTCCTCCAGCGTGGGAGTTATTTTATCAATTCTCGATACGTTGATGGAATTGTCTTCCGATAATACTTTTCTAATCAGCCTGTTCCCCTCTTCCCTGTTTTTTACGTTTACATGAATATAATTTCCGAAAATCGTGGTCTCGTCAATACCGCGTTCTTTTGTCAAAAGATCGAGAGCCTCCACAACATTGTCGCATTCCACTTCAAGAATCGTATTAGTCAAGTATTTTGTCTTGAGTTCCTTTGAGCTTCCCGTGGCAATAATATTGCCCGCGTTCAATAGTGTTATCGAATTGCAGAACTCGGCTTCGTCTAAGTAATGAGTGGTTACGAAAACCGTTACGCCTTTCTGCGACAACTCATTTATAAGGTCCCAGAAATTTCTTCTTGAAATAGGATCAACACCGCCCGTAGGTTCGTCGAGAAAGACGATCTTCGGTTCGTGAATTACCGCTATCGCCAGCGCGAGTCTCTGTTTTATTCCGCCGGGCAAAGACGCCGTCAGAAGCTTTTCCTTACCCTCGAGATAAGCTACTTTAAGCACCCACTTTTTTCTCTCTTGAAGCTTACTGTTATATAAACCGTAAACGCCTCCAAAGAAGTTAATGTTTTCCTCAACCGTAAGATCGTTGTAAAGAGAAAATTTCTGCGACATGTAGCCGATATTTCTTTTTATCATATCAGGCTGATTCATCACAGAATAGCCGCCCACCAGCGCGTCACCTGAAGTCGGCTCTAATATTCCGCACAGCATCTTGATAGCAGTCGATTTGCCCGCGCCGTTGGCGCCGAGGAAGCCGAATATTTCGCCCTGTTTAACGTTAAACGATATCCCGTTAACCGCGGTAAATCCGCCGAATTTTTTTGTTAAATTATTTACTTCGATTGAGTTCATTGCTTTCCTAGAAGTTAGGAGTTAGGAGATAGAAGATAGAATAGTCTTTGAATAAGCACTCAGCATTTTCTCAACTTCATCTAACATTTCTTTCAGGTCATTTGTATTACCATATCCTAGGTCTTCAGCTAAAATCAGATAATAGTAGCATTCCTCTGCAGAGCCTTCGGATATGTTGAAAAATCTTAATTTGTCTTTTATCCCTCTCTTTCGATAACCTTCGGCTATATTTGCCGGTATAGAAACCGCCGCTCTTCGAAATTGAGAAGTTAAACCATACATTTCTTCTTTTGGAAATTTCTTTGTAAAATCATAGACACTAAGAACAAATCGATGTGCTTTTTGCCAGACTATTAAATCTATAAACCTTCTAGATTTTTCCATCTTTTACCTCCATAATTTTATTTTACTTTTGGAGATTTATAAATCAACATAAAACTATATCCTAACTCCTATCTTCTAAAAACTTTGCGTCTTTGCGCCTTAGCGGTTTATTCACCGCAAAGACGCTGAGGCGCTAAGAACTTTAATATATCTTTTTTCCTACAGCTTTATCCAGTTTGGCTTTCGCAAGCTCATAATCGACAAGCGCGTTGTTGTAATTTGTCTTCGCTTCGAGCAATGTGGTCTCCGCATCTATAAGATCGGTGCTCGAGGCTACCTGGCTGTTATATTTTTCTTTTATCATCCTGTAATTTTCTTCCGACTGCTTTACGCTCAGTTCGCTCACTTTTACGCGCTGATAAGTTCTCTTAAGATTCAAATAGCTTTGATACACCTCTATTTCTACCGCATCTTTTAATTGTGAGAGAGATGTTTCAGCCTGCACCTTTGTCTGCTCCGCTTCCGTTACTTTGGAAGATCTGCCTCCCCATGTAAGTATATCCCAGCTCAGCGCAACACCAACATCCCAAGTGTCTTTAAATTTATCCACCGCGGGGATAATTCTCTGATTGGGTCTGCTGTAATAATAATTGCCCGTAAGATAAACCGACGGGAACCAATTCCCCTTGGCTGCCGTAACGACATTCTGACTTGCCCTTACTCTCATCTCCAATGATTTAAGCTCCGGCCGATTATCCTTTGCTTCAGTTATCAAATTAGTCGGTTTTGAACTAATCATAGATGCCTCCAGCTTGCCTGTAATGATTCCCGTAGAATCATCTAGCGGAAGTCCGAGCGCCTGGTTGAAAGCTAGGCCGGCAATCTCCACGTTATTGACAGCATCTATCTTTCTAAGCCTTGCGTTTGAATATTCAACTTCCAGCTTGAGTACATCGTTTTGCGTGACTAAGCCGTTCGCCAGAAAATGTTTTGTATCTTCGAGATGCTGTTTAATCTGGTTCATATTTTCCCCGACCAGCTTCTGCATTTCTTCGGCCTTATAATAATTCCAGAACGCGCTTTCAATTTTGTAGGCCACCTCGTTTTTTTCTTTAGAGAAATCCAGTTTATCCGCTTTATTGTTGTTCTCGGCTGCGCTTTTATAAGACCACAATTTCAGTCCGGTAAAAATAGGCTGCTGAAGCGAGAGCCTTAGATTGTAATTATTAAGAATAACCGGCGATATCTGTATCGGCGCCGGGAAAATAGGAAGAGAAACCTCGAACGGCGGAATATTGCTTAGCCGGGTATAACTTGCGCCGAATTTAATTTGAGGGAAAAACCGGGATCTAACTTCGGTTATTTTCGCGTCGGACCCCAATACTTTCGAATGCGATATTTTTAAATCCTTACTGTTCTTCATTCCTATCTCAAGACTCTCGCGCAGTGTTAAATTTCTGGTTTGCGCCGACAATCCGGTCATCAGTACGAAGACAAATAAAACTACCTTTCTCATTTTAAATTCCTTTTTGATATAAGAGTATTCCTATTTCTTATTTATTGCTCAAAAAATTAATCCGTATCCTGTGTTAAAAGATGAATGAAGACGTTTTCGAGAGATGTCGGTATTACACGGTGATCGTTTATGGTGATACCGTTCTCAATGAGAAGTTTCTGTATGAAGACAAAATCATTTTCGTACTCATTAACCGCTGCGTTTAGCCTGTCTCCGAACATTTGAATCTCGAAATCGCTTTTTTCTTTTAATATGTTATAAGCTTTTATGGTCGGGGTGCAGACTACCTCGACAATAGTAGTGTTCACAGCGGCCTTAATATTTTTGGGCGTATCGAAGCTCATTATCTTCCCTTTGTTCAGAAGAGCTACTCTGTTGCAGCGTTCGGCTTCGTCCAGGTAGGGAGTCGACATAAAAATCGTTACTCCGTCTTTTATCAAGTCCGAAAGTATTTTCCAGAAATCCCTGCGTGAAACAGGATCAACGCCAGTGGTAGGTTCATCGAGAAAAATGATCTTAGGTTTATGTATCAAGGTGCAGGCCAGTGCAAGCTTCTGCTTCATTCCGCCCGAAAGATCATCCGCAAGTCTGTCCCTGAAAGGCGTCAGCCTTGTGAACTCAAGAAGCTCGTTTCTCCTAGCTTCATATTCCTTTACCCCGTGCAGGTCGGCAAAAAACTCGATGTTCTCATCTATGGTCAGATCGCCGTAGAGACTGAATTTCTGCGAGAGGTATCCTATCTGCTTTTGTATTTTCGATTTCTGTTTCGCCAGGTCCATCCCGAACAGCTCAGCCGAACCTTCCGTAGGTGCGAGAAGTCCGCAAAGGAGTCTAATCGTAGTTGTCTTCCCCGCCCCGTCCGGTCCGACCAATCCGAACATTTCTGCCGGCATAACGTCGAAGGAAACACCGTCGAGAGCTCTTACCCCGTCGTAATCTTTAACTATGTTATTTACCGTTATCGCTGATTCCATTGTTTTATTCCAAGGTTAAAAGAATGCAGACCTATAATTATAAATTAATAACCGCATCCGCGGGCATGCCGTCTTTTAGTTCGAAATCCGGATTATGAATATGGATCTTAACCGCGTAAACCAGTTTCGTTCTCTCGTCCTTCGTCTGGATATTCTTGGGAGTGAATTCCGCGGAAGGAGAAATATAGATCACAGTGCCTTCGAATTTTTTATCCTTAAAAGTGTCTACGGAAACCTCTGCTTTCTCTCCCAGCTTTACCTTTCCAAGTTTTGTCTCTGAAACATAAATTACCAGGTCTACGTAACTGAGATCGGACAGCATAACGAGCGATGACAGAGGCCCGACGCTCTCTCCTGCTTCCACAAACTTCTTCACTACAAATCCGCCTATCGGCGCGGTGACGTACGAATCACTAATATTTTTCTTAATAAGTTCTCCCGCTGCTTTCTGTCTCCGCAGGTTTGCTTTTGCCTGTTTTATCTCTTCGGGCCTCACAATGTTTTTTATTTTTCGAAGATTTTCTTTGGCCGAATTGAATTGGGCCGCGGCAATTTGGTAACGTGTATGCGTATCATCGTACTGCTTTTTGGTTATCGTTTTGGATTTGTACAGATTTTCCGTTCTTTCCATATCGGTTTCCGCCAGATTATAATTTGCTTCCGCCTGTTTTAGCACGTCCTGCGCCTGCTTGATATCCTCCGAGCGTGCTCCTATTTCCAGAAGCTTCAGCTGCGCCTCAGCCGCGTCGTAACCGGCTTCGGCCTGCTTCAATTGTATAGAGAGAAGATCGTGGTCTATCGCCATTAATGTGTCGCCGGACTTAACAAGATCACCTTCCTGGAAGTAAAGTTTCTTAATCTGTCCGCTTACCTTGGCGCTGACCGTTACATTGATTGCTTCAATATTCCCGGAAGCCTCGATGGTATTTTTACCGTTGCCGCCGGAACAGCCCCATACGGCAGCGGAAAGAATCAACAGCGTAATTAGTCGAATGGTTTTCATTAATTTGCTCCGTCTTTAAGTTTCTTAAATATTTTTCTGCCTTTTTCCGTCATTATACCGCTAAGCAGTAGAGTGATTGTGAATTCCAATACTTCTTGCATCGAATATTTTGAGTTTATTACGAACTCAGGGTTAATTATCCCTCTTATGCATGTAAGAAAATATATAGTTAGGAATTCGGAAGGATATTTCTGAACGTAGCCCTCCTTCTTGCCCTGATCAAATACTTTGCTCATCCTTTGACTTATCATCTTTGTTCTGAATTTGTCTATTTCCTCCCATAATTCCCGGTGATGTATCTGAACATCTCTGAACCATTTTTCACTTATCTGACTTAACATTTGCGCTAAGTATTCCGTAAAATTGAAAAGCTTTACTACGGCATTAACTTTCGACTCGAATATCTTTTCTATATGCACCTTATGCGTATTAATGAAAAGAAATACCGCATCATAGACCAGCTTTTCCTTTGTAGGGAAGTGTTTGTATATTGTTTTTTTACTGATGCGCTGCTCGGATGCGAGCTCGTCCATCGTAGTCTTATAAAATCCTTCTATCTTGAATTTTTCAAGAGCGTGCAGGAGTATTTTATTTTTTTCGTCTTCCATCTATTTAAACTTCCGAAACTATTTTTGTTTTTTACGTTTCCAATATAATATACGGAAACTATTTTGTCAAGTTTAGTTTCCATTTTTTCTCAAAATATTTGTGTTAAAGAAGTGATAATAATGATAAGTCTTTGAGCCGCAAAGAGTAGATAGTATAAAAATTTTTTTAGAAATTATTTTTTACTTGATTCTTCAAGTATTGATCGCAGTGTTTCCCCGCCTTCCTTGTCGAACCAGTCCTCTATCAGCCGGTAAGAAATAGAAAACCGGGGAGATAAGCGGAGCGATTGAGCCCTAAGCCTCGAGGCTATTTCTTCTCTGCTTATCCACATAGCATCCTCTAGCTCATGATCGTGAAGGATAATATCTTCGCTTTCAGCCTCCGCGTGGAATCCCAGCATTATAGCACCGGGAAAAGGCCAGGGCTGGGACGAATGATAATTAATTTCTTTAAGTTTTATGCCGGATTCTTCCATTACTTCTCTCTGAACAGCCTGCTCAAGTGTTTCACCCGGCTCTACAAATCCTGCGATTGTTGCATACTGCTTCGGCGCCCATCTTTCCTGGCGTGCAAGCAGACAGCGCTTCCCTCTTACCACAAGAACTATTATGGCCGGATCAGTCCTGGGAAAATGCTCGGTGCCGCAATCTTTGTTGGAACAAATTCTCCTATGTCCGGCATCCGCAGATTCTGTTTTCGATCCGCAGAGGCCGCAGTACATGTGAGTAGAGTGCCAGTAAATCATGGAACGGGCAAAAGACAGAAGGGAAGCTTCGTCGGCGTTAATTAACGAGGCCGTTTCTCTGAGTCCCTTAAACTCCGCATCGCCATTTATAAATTCCTTCAGATTATCATATGAAGAAGTAACATCTACAGCGAAATAAGTTTTCCCGTTTAGTACACCTAGAAAAATTGAACCATTTACTAATTTTTCCGGAAGATCGCCGGCTCCGTTGAGGTAAAAAGGGGAAAGGCCTGCTCCAAACGGACTTTTAAGATTATAGAAAGGTATGAAACGTGTCTCGGCGCTGTATAATTTTTCGCGAAGCCAGCCAGGGTTCTTTCTGTTTTCGCTATACCTTTCTAAATTGTTTGATATAAAAAAATTTTGATTCGATCTACTTAATGAGTCCATTGTATTTTCCGCGGGATGAAGTAAGTTTCTCAATTGGCTGAGAATAATTTCAATTTATGTTCACATTAAAAGTTACTTTCTTCGTAACGTTACCGCCGCTCTGCCAGGCCGGAGAGTATTCGAAATTGATTATCGTAGTTCCCTTGTTCCCCGCCTCGAAGGTCCATGTTTCCTTGCCGGGCGCGCCGGGGATCATTTCGTACGGCTTACGGTAGTCGGTTCCTACAAGTCTCAAATGAGATGCGTTTATCGGATTGGCCAGCTGCCACTTATATCCGGCCGAATGATTTGAGGGCAGCACTATCACGAATTTTTCGCCTGCGTCGACGTCAACGGGTTTTGAAGGATCACCGAAGATATTCTTCACAATCCAGGAATCCACGGTTCTGTTTGCATTAACTGTTGCGTTAGTTATACTTACAATCTCCGTAGACATAAATTTGCCCGTACTGTCAAAATCGAATGCGAGTTTTAGGTAACCCAGCAGCATGCATTGATCGCATCCGTTTCGCAGTCTATAATTAACAATAAATTTTTGAATGCCGTTTTTCCCTTTTTGAAATTCCGGAGCATCGTAGTTTGTTCTCTCTCCGGGCCGGACAGCTATATGTTTATAATTTTTTTTGATCTCCGAAAATTCCTTATCCTCTTCAAGTTCTTTCATAGGGATATATGTCGTGTCGTCAACGTCCATTAAAATCGGGCTACCGTTCACAATGTAGCATCCGTACTTAAACTGATCAGTGAAGGGAAAATAAGCGTAAGCGATACCAAGTTCCCCATTGCCGCGGTACTTCACCATATAACCGACCCCGCCGAGCATCCGGCTGAAATTAATTGCGGCGTTTGAGGCACCGTACTTTTGCATTTCGTTTGTAAAGCATGCCCCGAGATTATTCTCATTTACCAGGCCGCAGTCTCTCTGTATTGCCTGCAGCGTTGATCCGCCGGGCGACCATACAGATTCCGGACCGAACAAAGACGTTGAATCCTGCCTAGTAAGCTCCCCGGCATAATCTGTGTGCGATATAAAGATTAATGCCGATGTTAGGAACAGTATGAAGAATAAGCGTTTCAAATATTTTTTACCGACTTATTATAATGTAGATAATTAAGAATTAATTTTAAAAAAAGCGAACCGGAAATAAACGTAAAAATCGAGTATCGGGATAGCGAAGTATTTAAAGATTAAGAAAAACATTATTCCAGTACTTCCCGCTTTTTAATCAATCATCAATGCCGAGTTGATCCAACATAAAAGTATACTCCAGAGCGATCATTTTCTGCTTCTCAAACCTGCCGGACGCACCGCTGTGCCCGGTCGACATCTCCATTTTCAGCAGTAAGAGATTGCTGTCTTTTTTCAAAGATCTCAGTTTAGCGACCCACTTAGCAGGCTCCCAGTACTGCACCTGGGAATCGTGAAGACCCGCAGTAACAAGCAACGAAGGATAATCTTTAGACTCAACATTATCGTACGGAGAATACGATAAAATGTATTCGTAAAATTCTTTGTTGTTCGGATTACCCCACTCATCATATTCTCCGGTGGTCAGTGGTATCGTTTCATCGAGCATAGTAGTAACAACGTCAACGAACGGAACGGCTGCTATCATTCCTTTAAACAGATCGGGACGCATATTGGCAACCGCACCTACGAGCAGTCCGCCCGCGCTTCCCCCTAAGGCAAAGAGCTTATCGCTGCTTGTATATTTTCGTTCGATAAGCAGCTCGGCGCAGGCAATAAAATCAATAAAAGTGTTTTTCTTCTTGAGAAGCTTTCCGTCTTCGTACCCCAATTCCTCCCTAGTTCCTGCCCGCCTCTTACGTGAGCGACGGCGAAGATAAAACCGCGATAAAAGATTGAGCCTCGCCGAGTAAAACTCAGGTTCCGTACTGATGCCGTATGCGCCGTAGCCGTAAAGCACCAGGGGGTTACCGGACTCACTTTTCAATCCTTTTTTATACACTAGTGATACAGGTATTCTTGTCCCGTCTGCGGAA
>CAWBBX010000091.1:0-96195 GCA_963787005.1 uncultured Bacteroidota bacterium | reverse complement strand
AAGGAAAAGAAGAAAAGATTCAACGATTAAATAAAAACAAACGGAGGAATAAAATGAAAACCTCTACCGTACGAAAATTTGTCTTTACCTCATTAATTCTGATTTTAACACCTGTATTTCTATTCGCACAGCCTACACCGGTTCAGCCTGCGGGCAGCGGCACTTCGGGCGATCCGTACCAAATATCTACTCTTGCAAATCTTTATTGGGTCATGACAAACAGTAGTGCATGGGATGCATACTTTCTGCAGACAGACGATATTGACGCATCATCAACATCCACATGGCCCCGCGATACGGTGCGCCTTTACTATGGCTTTATTCCAATAGGCAACTCCGCTGCACCATTTACCGGCACGTATGACGGCAATTATCATTACATATCAGGCCTCTATCTCTATGACAAAATAGATACAGCCGGTTTTTTCGGATATACTAATGGAGCACAAATAAAAAACCTGGGAGTTCCTGATGCGACCGTGTATGTGGATTACTATGCCGGAGCCCTTATTGGTTACTGTGCCTCCGACAACAGTAAGCAATTGCTACAGCACGGGTGGCGTTTTAGTTCATATATTACGGTGGCGGATTGATCGGCTATGGTACTAGTGCAATAATAGATCAATGTTTCAGTACTTGTGTTGTAAATTCAAGTGCAGAAATTGCTGGCGGATTTATTGGTTATCATTGGCGGCCATATAACCAATAGCTACTGCACCGGTGGGGTTTATGGTATTGTAGGAGACCTAACCGCAGGATTTGCGAAACAAGGCGGTGTAATAGATTATTGTTATACTACTTCATTTATTCACGCAAGGACCGGGCTTTGCGAATACAAGACACTAGCTCTTATGCTGACTTTTGGAATACCGAAACGACAGCTGCCTACTATGATTATGTAGCTCAACCGGTATAACAAGTTCTCAAATGAGGGACATCAGTACTTTTACAGATCAAGAATGGGACTTTGTTAATATATGGGATATTAATTCTCACATAAATAACGGCTTCCCGTTTCTTACATGGCAGTTGCATACCGGTTTCACAGTTACTGTCAACAGTATTACATCTTCTCTTGTTCAAATAATTCCTTCCAATATCGGTTTCACGGCGGATAGCGGTTCAGTTTCGCTTACTTATATAAAATATGACGACACACCGCCGGACTTGCCCGCAGGCGCAGTTACAATCGGCACATACTGGATAGTAAGCGGTGCAAGCGGAGGCAATGTTAAACTTCGGCTTTATTACCCGGCATCGGCAACATCATCTTTCAACGGTTCACCAACAATTATTCATTATACCGGCGGGCAGTGGGAAGCTTTACCCACAAGCAGCGAAGGAACGGACGGAAGTTTAAAATACGTTGAGACAACCGACTATTATTCCTAATTCTTCACCTGTAACGGTAGGCGACGGCAGCACCCCCCTTCCTGTTGAGCTTACAACATTTACTGCGCAGAGCCTCTGGAATAAAGTAGAATTAAAGTGGAATACCGCGACGGAGGTTAATTGTTACGGGTTTGAGATTGAACGCGCACTTGACCCACCCCTGTCCTCCGGACATCCCCTCCCGGGAGGGGAATCAAAGGGGTGGGTTAAGATCGGCTTCGTTAAAGGCGCCGGCAACAGCAATTCGCCTAAACAATATTCTTTTGTCGATGATAATCCCGGTGCGAATTCCGTGGAGTATCGCCTTAAGCAAATCGATCTCGACGGCAGCTACAAATATTCACAAATTATTAATGCGAAGACGTACTCCGTGCCCAAAGAGTTTTCTCTTTATCAAAATTATCCCAATCCTTTTAATCCAACGACAACAATAGAGTTTACCGTACCGAAGAACGGTCACGCAGTATTAAATGTTTATAACTCCATCGGGCAGAAAGTCCAAACTTTATTCGATGAAAATGCGGCCGCGGGAGTGCTGCATAAATATACGTTCGGAGGAAGTAATCTGGCGTCGGGAATTTACATAGCGCGTCTGACATACGGAGATAATCAAATGATAAAGAAGATGTTACTAATAAAATGATCGACCGATCATCTTCAAGCGGAATCTCAACGTCTCTTATGAAAAGATTTATAGATATAACTATATCGCTTCCGGCACTGATACTATTTACACCGGTAATCATTCCCATTCTTTTGATTGTAGGCATCATCACCGGCTGCTTGCCCGTGCTGCTGCAGCAAAGAAAGCTTGCACTTGAAAAGGAAGAAATAAAAATATTTAAAATAAGAACCATTAAAACATCTAAGATCGTTTAAGGAGAAGGAGAGAAGATCGGAAAATATATTTAATAAATCAGACTATGAAGAGTATGTGCCGTTATTCTGTCGATGGCTGAGGAAGAGCGGTCTTGATGAGATACTGCAATTAATAAATGTAATAAAAGGAGAGATGTCTCTTGTCGGTCCCAGACCGCTAACAACAGGCGACCTGGAATTGCTGAAGAAAAGCGAGCCGGAACTTTATGAAAGAAGGCGCATTCTCAATTCAAAACCGGGCATAACGGGTTACTGGCAGGTATGCGGAAGAAGAGAAGACGGTGCGTTCAATTTAATAGAGAACGATGAGTATTACGAAAGGAACAAATCATTGATCATGGATTTGAAACTGATTTTAAAAAGCGTCGTTGTTCTTCTCACTGCTTCGCATTCGGATTCGATATTGAGAACGACGCAGGGCAAACAACAAACTTGCCTGCCGGATTTACGAAGTATCGAATATTAGTAAATTTAAAGTCTTAGATCTCCCTTTTTCTTTATTTTCAACTGAACCGCCGCGGCTCCCGCTCCGGCAAGTATTAACCCGATTATTTCTTTTAGACTAAGCGGCTCGCCTAAAAATATGAACGCCAATACCGCAATTTGAATGAGCATAGTTCCGTTTATTATGCTAGATTCCACCGCCGTTAAAGTCTGAAGAGTTTTATTCCACAGAGTGAAGGCAAACGCGGTATTAACTGCGGCGAGCCATAAAATTAAGAAGACGCTTAAAGGCGTAATGGTAGGCATGCCTTCGAAAGCCAGGCCCGAAGCAAGCAGAATTACTGAACCCACTCCCATGCTTATAACCGTAACTATCAGCGGCTTGATCCTTCCCCCTTTATTCACTTCCCTTCCCAGCACCGCGGAACCCGCGTTAGCGAGGACCCCGATAGTCATCACCAATAAACCGGCAGCTTCTCCGCCGGCGAGATTTACTGGCAGGAAATAAATCCCGATGCCGGAGAGAAAAATTATCATCCCGGCCCATTGGAGCAATGACGGCCTTTCGGAAATAAAAAAGATTGACATGACTGCAACTACAATGGGAGTAAAGTTAAGCATCAAGCTTACCGTAACTGCCGGTAGTAGCGAAAGTCCCACGAACTGAGCACCTTGTGTAAGTGCGTAAAACAATAAGCCGAGCAGGATTATCTTCTTAATATCTTTTGAAGAAAGTTCTTTAACAGCCGACAGGTTTTTCTTCGTGAAGAAAAGAGGAAGAAGGCAGAGGAACGCGGCGAAATAACGGAGTCCGGCAAATGTGACCGGACGGATATCCTTCAGGCCGAACTTAATTATTACAAATGAAGTCGACCATAAAAACGTGACGAGCAAAGCGTTTAATACGGCTTTTAATCTGTTGGATATCCTCATATAGTTAACTTAGTAACATTTCTAGATGGATTATATTTAATAATTTGTAGGGACAACTCATGAGTTGTCCCTACGTGCAAGTCCCTTCGTGCAATCAACTAATTCAGAACTCCTCAAAGAATGCACCCGCTGCTTTTGGTATTCCCCCGTTCATCCTAAAAAGGAACATATATTCAAAATATATAATTATTTTCTTTTAAAATTTTAATGATATTTGAATAGTAACCTTTTAAGGCAAAAGCCGGTCTAACTAATATATAACCAAAAGAGTCAGAGGTAACGGCATGCAAAATTTATCCACTTTTATTCGCAGTTTATTCATAGGCTTAATCTTTATCGCGGCGAGCGGCACAATGCTCGGCTGCAGCGGCTATTATGATCTTAACGGCGGAAACTTAAAAACATTACACGAAAAGACATTCAATACTGAGCCGGGTAAAACATTAACCGTAAAGGCATCGGCCGCTGATATTACCGTAAAAACAGCGGATAATTCAGAGGTTTATGTTAAAGTACTCGGCAATAAAAGAGCCGAAGAGAAGATGGAATTCAAATTCGACAACAGCAGCGAAGGAGTAACGGTAACGGCTAAAAGAAAAGACCACGGCAGCTGGTTCCATTTCGGCAGCGGCGTAGCATTGAGGATAGAGGTAGTTGTACCTAAAAGCTACAACGTAGATCTTTCCAGCAGCGGCGGTGATATAGCGATAGGCGACGTAAACGGCGAGATGAGAATAAGTACTTCCGGAGGTGATGTGTCCGCCCGCCACACCAGCGGCGATTTGAAGGTATCAACATCCGGCGGCGATATTTCGGTAAAAAGCAACAAGGGCAGCGCGAAGCTCGGTACTTCTGGAGGCGACATAGTCTGCAGCGATTTCAACGGCAGCCTCGATGCGCATTCCTCGGGCGGCGATATACAGCTTAACGGCGGAAACGGTGAGGTAAAAGCCTCCACTTCCGGCGGCGAGATAACATTGAATTATTCGGGTGAGAACAAAGGAATTAATTTAAAAACATCCGGCGGCGACATTCAAATTAACCTTCCTTCCGATTTCAACGCAACGGCTAAACTTTACACCTCCGGCGGCAGCATCGACTGCGGATTCCGGGGGAACAATGCGGTGAGAATTTCGTCTAACAAGTACGAAGCAGATTTTAATAAGGGAGGAAACCTCCTGTACGCAAAAACATCCGGCGGCGATATTACGGTTAATAACCGATAAACAAAGACTCTCTCTCTCCTAAGCGCAGGGGCCTGATTTATTTCGGGTTGCTGCGCTTTTTTTTAGATTGGTAAAAAAATATTTGCCGTCGGTTTTAACCGACGGACATAAAATACTTCAAAAATTTAAACGGCTTTAGCCGCATCAATGTTTTATGTGGCTAAAGCCTGTGTTTTTAAGTATCACTTTAAACCGTCAGCTAAAGCTGACGGCAATAGAAATCATTCTCCTTTTTGCTTGTAATATTTACCCCACTTTCATAGTTTTATCTGAAGAGAGGAATTTATTTTGGAAGATCAGCTTATATATCATTTCTTAAGCGACGATGAACTGCTGCGGATATCGAACCGGATTAAGAAAGCCGAGAAAACCACGGCCGGCGAGATATGCGTGAGCATTAAAGAGCACCGTACTTTTTCCAACAGGAAGAAAAGCGTCCATCAGCTTGCCGAGGAGGAGTTCTTTAAGCTCGGAATTCATAACACAAGAGATAAAACAGGTATACTTATCTTTATTCTTTTGGAAGGACGGGGTTTCCAGATACTCGCCGACTCCGGCATAAACGAAAAAGTCCCGGCGAACACCTGGGACTCTATTAAAGACGAAATGCAGGAAATGTTTCAGAAGGGCTCTTTCTGTGACGGAATTATTTACGGGATTGAAAAGGTAGGTAAAATATTAAGCGAGCACTTCCCCATTAAGCCCGACGACACCAACGAGCTCTCGAACCGCGTTAATATAGATTGAAGTAATAATGTCACGCCTTCGGGGTTGGTTATTACTGAAGTTACGAAATATGAATTATTGAACCCTTTCATGGTTCGAAATATCTTTTATTCATAAAACCGAGGGCGTTGCCCCGGCTAAGTTCTTAGTCCCCTATAGGGACTCTAACCTTCAAATAAAAGCTGCGAGATTTACATATCTGTTTTGCGCAACACCCGGTAATTACGTGAACATTATACACTTGGAAAAAATGAATCCCGAAGGGATGGTATTATTGTAGAAATGAATTCTCGGCCTGAAAATAAAACGCCGAAGTCTTGCCTGCGGCAGGCAGGCGTGACATTATTTTTGAATTTCAACAAATAAAAACGGGGCAGCTTGTCGGCATGCCCCGTCTCTACAATTATACGGATGGGAATTTTATATATCTATTTTAACTTAATTTACAACCGTTATGTACGGTTTTATTTTATTTTCTATCATGTGCTTCGGCACGGCGCCGATAATTCCGTCGACAACCTCGCCATTGTTAAATATTCCCAGAGTCGGAATGCTTCTTATTCCGTATTTAACGGCAACACTCTGACTCTCGTCGGTATTAAGCTTAACTACTTTCAGCTTACCCAGGTATTGTTCGGCTAATTCATCCACGATCGGGGCAACCATCTTGCAGGGTCCGCACCACGGCGCCCAGAAATCAACAAGCACCGGCACATCGGATTTTAGAACGACTTCTTCAAAATTAAAATCATTTCCTTCAATTGTATGTTTCATAGTTATCATCTCCTTTATCTGTAAGTGAGATGCCTGAACATCAAGAAGGTTTCCGTGTCCGCGATGCAGAAAATCACACCTAAACGCTTTTCTTCCCTATCATGCCTAGATGTGTATGCCGAAAAGAGTCGCTGTATTTGAGACCGTAGCCCAAAGCTCTGTCCAGGCTAGAATGAGCGAACAATATTATTCCGAAGAGCTGCAGCGGCGCACTGATCAGGTAAATCCCAATCAGGTAAAATACCAGAGCAATTCCTTTGTGATGAAAAAGGTTGTACAGAACTGCGCCCTGTTCGGGATTTATTAGATAGCCGAGCATTGAAAGATCCGGCAGAAGGATGAGCACCAGGAAAAGCCACCAGGAATACTGAAGCAGACTGAACAGGAAAATCGCCAGCAGGAACATACCAAGTTCTTCAAGTCTTAACGCGTACTTCATACTAAAAACTCCCTATTAATAAAAGATGCCTTCTTTTCGGAAAGACGGCATCTCTAGACATATAATTCAACCATATTAAATAAATTTTAATAAATTATTTTTCCTGCAGACCCAATTCTTCGGAGTCGTGTTCTTTATTTCTTAAACCGATGCGGCTCAGAAGTGCCGGGAATTTATCTTTCATTCCTTCCGCCAGCGAATAAATAACAGGCACAAGAACCAAGGTTAAGAAGAGCGAAGAAATAAGTCCGCCTATAATTGCCCACGCCAGACCCGACTTCCATTCGGAGCCCGCATCGAGCGATAGTGCGATCGGAAGCATACCGAATACCATCGCGGCAGTGGTCATCATAATCGGCCTGATTCTGCTCATACCGGCTTCGAGAAGCGCTTCGTAAGTCGACTCGCCTTCCTTCTTCTTCTGCGTAGTTCTGTCCACCAGCAGTATCGCGTTCTTACCTACGAGTCCTATCAGCATTATTATGCCGAGTATAGAGAAGATGTTGAGCGACTTCATGGTTAGGGCCAGCGCCAGAAGCGCGCCCACCATAGCCGTCGGTATTGAGAACAATATGATGAACGGATCGAAGTAGGAATCGTATAGCGCGACCATTACCATGTAAACGAATATTATAGCAGCGATAAGCGCGAGCCCCAAACTTCCGAACGAATCGGCCTGGTTTTTAAGGTCACCCCAGTAGAGTATGTCTATTCCTTTTGGGAGATTCGTTTTATCCAGGGCTTTCTTTATATCCGCCCCGATGCTTCCCGTAGCTCTTCCTACAGCTTGAGAATAAACAGTTACCTCGGGAATCCTGTTGATCCTCTGCAGCTTGGTAGGGCCGGTAGTCTGGTAAACTGTGGCGAACTGGTTGAGCTGAATCGACTGCCCGCGCCTGTTTACAAACGTTAGATCTTCAAGATTGGATATTTTCGATCTGTCGAATTTATCCAGAGATATATTTATATCGTAATCGTCATCGCCGTCTCTAAATTTGGAATCGTCGTTTCCCTGAAGAGCTATGTTAAGCGTCGAACCGACGTCGGCTACGGTAAGACCAAGGTTCGCGAGTTTCTGTCTGTCTATGCTTACACTTGTTTCGGGCTTTCCTTCCTGCGACGAAAGTCTGACGTCGGCAGTGCCGGGAATCGTTTTTACAACATCAGCCACTATACCGGCGGCCTTTTGTACGTCGTTTCTGTCGGGTCCGCTGACTATAAGCTGAATCGGCGTTTGGTTAGCGGTTCCGAAAATACCTATAGGATTCACTCTTACTTGAACGCCAGGGATCTGCTGTGCGTATTCTTTTATCTTCTCCCCGATCTGATCGGTTGATAACGCACGCTCTTCCTTCGGAACAAGGGAAACGTCAAGCTCTGAAGTATTATCGGAATACTGACCGATCAATCCTTCACTCGATGCCCCGACGTTAACGAAAAGCTTTTTCACCTGCGGCAGGCCGCGGATATAATTTTCTACTTCCTCGGTCACGTAGTTCGTATGCTCCAACGTATAATCCAGGGGCATTTCGAGTGTAACCGCGAACTCACCGCGGTCGGTCTGCGTCATAAATTCGGCGCCGATAAATCCCATCGGCAAAAGCGCGATAGATAGGAAGAATAATATCACCGCGATGATTACTACTTTCCATCTGTTCTGCAGGGCCCATTTAAGAGTCTTGATATAATTCTCGGTCAGTCTCTTAAAACCGCCTTCGAACCAGAGGGCAAATCTTCCGATGATCGTCTTCTTCGTCAGTCTTTCGAGCTTGCTTATTCTTGAAGCGAGAAGCGGAGTAACCGTAAACGAAACAAAGAGACTTAGCAGTGTTGATATAACAACAACAACCGCGAATTCTCTAAGAATGTTGCCTATAAGTCCGCCGGTTAACGCGAGGGGAACATAGATTACAACATCGACCATCGTAATAGCGAGCGCCGCGAAACCGATCTCGTTTCTTCCTTTAAGCGCGGCCGTCTTTTTTCCCTCTCCGTTTTCGAGATGATGGTAGATGTTCTCGAGAACAACTATCGAGTCGTCCACAAGGAATCCTACCACAAGCGAGAGACCGAGCAGCGTCATCAAGTTTAGCGTGAAACCTAATATCAGCATCACCGTAAGGGTTGATATAAGCGAACACGGGATCGCGAGCATTACTATAAAAGAATTCCTAACGCTGTGCAGGAAGAGGAGCATCACTATAGCAACGAGGATAACCGCCATACCGAGATCAAATTTCACTCCGTTTGCAGCGTCGATGGTGAACTGAGATTCATCCGATGCGATGTTGAAATGCACCTTATACCGGCTGTAATCTTTCTCGATTTTCGCAAGTTCCTGCTTGACCAGTTTGCTTACTTCCACGGCGTTAGCGTCGGTTTGTTTCTGTACGAGAACTCCGATAGATGTTTTGCCGTCGATACGGCTTATGCTAACAGGATCCTTCGTACCGTCTTCTATCTCGGCAACGTCCTGCAGATGTATATCGCTTCCGTCGGCAGATTGTGCGACGATCAAATTCTTAAGCGTATTTAGAGAAGTGAATTTACCGGCGAGACGCACAACGTACTGGCTCGAGCCGTTGTCTATCTTTCCGGCAGGGAAATCCATGTTGGAAGACTTGATAACCTGCATAACCTGAAGTATCGACAATCCGTACGCTCGAATTTTATCGGCGTTAAGGTTAACTCTAATTTCCCTTTCTTCACCGCCGACCAGTGTGATTTGTCCTACGCCGGCTATCTTCGAAATTCTTGGTTGAATTCTGTCCTTTACGAATTGATAGAACTGCTTCGGCGGCATAGTGCTTGTAACTCCCATTCGGAGAACGGGAATTTCGTCCAGCGCGAACTTTGAAAGCACCGGGGTTTTAACGTCAGCCGGCAGTGTGCTTAATATTTGATTTACCTTTCTCTGCGCTCCCTGCAGCTGAATATCAACGTCGGCCGTCTGCTGAAACTGAATAACTACAAAAGACACTCCTTCGCTTGAAGTCGCCGTTACGTTGTCTATCTGGTCGAGCGTTGAGATAGCGTCTTCCACAGGCTTTGTAACGGAAGTCTCTACCTCATTGGGCGAAGCGCCGGGATAAACCGTCATAATAGTAATTACCGGCGGCGTTATTTTGGGAAGCAGCTCGTAGTTAAGCTGGGTATAGCTGTAAAGTCCGAGCAGTATAAGCGCGGAAAATATAACCACAATCAACGACGGCCTTTTTATTGAAAGCTCTGTAATTGTCATCTTAATAAATCTCCTCCCGCCGAAAACGGGGTATATAAATAAACTCTTTTCATTTAATTGACTTCTTAAATATTACCTAATGATGTTAACCTTGAAATTATCTTTCAGGTTGTTCTGCCCGGTAACAACTACAACGTCGCCTTCCTTGAGTCCGGATATAACCTGCAGGTAATTGTTAGAAGAATTTCCGATTATCAAATTTCTAAGCTTGGCCACTCCGTTACGTACAACGTAAGCCCGGGCGTTCTTTACGCTGCCTATAAGAGCGCTTCTCGGAATTACCAGCGACTTGGTAATCGATTTCGTGTTGATGATTACATGCGCGAACATGCCCGCTCTAAGAGGATGCTCTTTGCTGTTGGAAAGATAAACCTCAACCGGATATGTATGAGCCGCATCGCCTTTGTCCGATATCGTTTTGATCCTGCCTATAAAATTTACGCCCGGATAAACATCGGTACTTATCTCAACTTTATCGCCGACCTTCAGACTAAACACATTCTTTTCGGAAACATTTATCATCACTTTTAAAGTAGCTATATCCACTACTTCAGCAACCACCGCGTGGTTCTGGACGTAATTGCCCAAACCTACATTGCGTGCCGTTACTATTCCGGAGATGGGGGTCGTTATCTTAGTATCCTCGTATGCTTTTTTGGCGCCGATGTATTGTGCCTCGGCTGATTGAAGAGCGAGCTTAGCGCCTTCGAGCTGCGAGTCAGTCGCCGATTTTTCATTATAGAGCGCCTGGTATCTGTCGAAGTCTTTCTGCGCCTTATGATAATTCACCTCGGCAGTCTTAAATGCCGCGAGCTCAAGGTCATCTTCTACCTGGATCAATATCGAGCCGGCTTTTTTGAAATCGCCCACCTCGGCACTAATATTTATTACCTTGCCGTGAGCCTCTGAAACGATCGGAACGTCGTCGTTCGCTTTTATTGTTCCGACAATGTTAAGATTATCCGTAAGGTGTCTCATCCCTACCGTGTCAACGTTCACCGGATACGTATCTATTTTAACAGCGTTTTCCGCCGCCTTTATCTGCGATCTGTTATGAAGAAGTACGGCAACAAGCACCGCAACCGCAGCAGCGGTTAATAAAATATATTTTGCTTTTTTCATTTTATCCTCTTTATTTAAAACTTATTTGCCGCCCGTCGATTTAGCCAGCTTCGCCTGCGCCAGTTCATAATCCACTATCGACTGCGCATAATTTGTCTTTGACTGCATCAGCGCGACTTCCGCGTCGAGCAGCTCCGAATTCAAAGTAAGTCCCTGTTTAAACCTGTCGTCCGTTACCCTGTAGTTTTCTTCGGCCTGGTTTACACTTTGTTCCGCCACAAGCGTCTTTTCCTTCGCTTTTATCAGGTTGTAATAATCCTGCGTTACCTCCAGAGTCAGCGCGTCCTTCAAAGATGCGAGACCGTCTTTTGATTCCTCGTATTGCGCTTCAGCCCGGTCGGTTTGATCGCCGGTCTTTCCCCAATTCCAGATATCGAACGAAAGTCCAACGCTCACGTCCCACGTTCCGTAAAATTCGTTTCTCGTGGGAAGAATTCTCTGGTTGGGTTTCGAATAATAATAGTTGCCTGCCAGAAAAACTTGCGGATACCGGTTCGATTCAGCGAGCGTAATTCCTGATTTACTGGCGTCCACCTTGTACCGCATAGCTTTCAATTCCGGGCGATTCCCCATCGCCTTTTTTATCAGAATATCCAGATCCTCCGGTGTTTCTTCTTTTTGAGTATTTACATTTTTCTGAATATCGACTTCGGTAGACAGAGGAATCCCTATTATATTATCCAGGTTTATTTCAGCCATCTTTACAGAATTTCTCGTATCAATCTGTTTGAGCTGTGCTTCTGAAAGCTGGACCTCTACTTTAAGAACGTCGTTCTTCGTCGCTAGGCCCTGCTTGTAAAAATTCTTCACGTCCTCAAGGTGAGCCTTCACCTGCTGTACGTTTTCATCTATCGCTTCTTTGAATTTATTCGCTTTGAATAACACCCAGTAGGCGCTCTTTATGTTATAAACCAGATCCTGCTCGTCCTTGGTGTACTCCTGCTTCTGCGCCTTAGAGGCATAGTCGGCCATCTTATAGCCGCTCGACAACTTAAAGCCTGTAAATATGGGTTGCTGAAGCGAGAGCTTTACATTGTAGTTATCGAAGATAGCCGGCGAAATATCGAATTTGCCGAACGGCGTATTCACCGAAAACGGCGGCACACTGCTCAGCCTTGTATAAGATGCTGAAAGCTGAAGCGAAGGCAGGCGCGAAGTTCCGGTTTCGCTAACCATTGCCGCAGCTGCTAATACGCGCATCTTAGACGCGTGCAGTGTTTTGCTGTTCTTCAATCCAATCTGAATACTTTCATCCAGGGTTAAGTGTTTCTTCTCCTGTCCGAATCCCTGTCCTGCCAGAAGCACAACCGCAATCAGGACGGCGATTATTTTATTTATTGAGATTTTCATTCAGTTGTTTCTCCTCCAGGTATACTTTCTTCGGTCTGATAGGATATATATTTTGATCTCCCTTCTTCCGAAAATATTCCCTCAAACATTATTTTTATTATCATTTCAAAAGCCTGATTTCCCGAAAAAGGAAGCTGCGCCAAAGATTCGGGATTTATTATTTCTTGAATGGCGGTCATGTACATCAGAACTATGATCTGCTGATCTATATCTTTCCTGAATGCGCCCTTGTTGACGCCTTCATTGATAAGCATTGTAACTTTTTTATAAGCACGCTGCTTTCTAAATTCATTTATTTCATTCCAGATTTCCGGAATACTTTTCTGCAGGTCGGTCAGCAGAGGTCCCCTCAATTTCGAAGACTGCTTGCCGATATAGTCCATCATCATCTTAAGCTTTTTCACGAAGTCGATCGACTCGTTCGACCAAAGTTCCGAGAGATAATCGTCCACTTCGCACTGCATGTTTTCAATAATATCCCTTATCAGACTTTCCTTGCCGGAGAAAAATTTATAAAGAGTTTTTTTGCTCATGCCTAAGCCGGCGGCAATTTCCTCCATTGTAACCTTGGAATAGCCGAATTTTAGGAACATCTCCTCTGCGGCGGCCATTATCCTTTCTTTAATATCTATTTCTTCCTGCATTGTTATTTCCTTTTAACCGGGAAACGATTACTGTTTTCCCGGTTTCCCCTTAATTCTAAAAAAACAGTTCGAAAACTGCACTAATTACCACATTATAAACATTGGAAACCGATAGTGTTTTTTTGGTTTCCAAAACTAATAAAACAGGTTCCTTTTGTCAAGTGACGGGCAGCAGAAATTTAGGAGTGGGTTTAAATGATGAAAAACGGGTTCAAATTTAGGATAAACGGCTAAGATTTTTGTTGATGATCCGCGAAAAAAGAGATAGATTACTCGTTGTTGATATTTTTTTCGTAGAGGGATTTGAATTCTTTGACGGCTTTGTAGATTCCGTCAGCTATATGTTCCTGACCATTCCTGCTGTTAAGGTAGCGGGCGTCGTGCCTGTTGGAAAGGAATCCCGTTTCTACCAAAACACTCGGCATTGATGCCCCGACGAGAACATAGAAGCCGGCCTGCTTTACTCCCCTTTCCTCGAGAGTCGAGTTTTTGCTGAGCTCTTTATCTACCAGGTCAGCGAATTTTTCAGAGTATCTCATATAAGCGGATTGTGCCATGCTGACAAGAATAAAATTTTCGTCAGTAAGCTTCTTATACCTAGCCGGATTGTTTTCATAGCTAATAACAGCGTTCTCTCTTTCGGCGATATTAATTGCTTCCTTCGTTCTTCCCGGCCGGAGAAGATAAACTTCGAATCCGTTTACACCGCTCGGCTTATGCGGCGTGGCATTGCAGTGTATCGAGATAAATAAGTTGCCGCCTTCCTCATTGGCAATCTGGCCGCGCCTGTACAACTCGATAAACTTATCCGTTTTCCTGGTAAAGACGACTTTAACATCCTTCATATGTTTTCGTATCAGTTCGCCGAGTTTTAGACCTATGGCGAGATTGATGTTCTTCTCCTTAATACCGTCCACGCCGATGGTGCCGGAGTCCTTGCCGCCGTGTCCGGGATCTATCACAACGGTGTTAAACTTCCATTTCGCTTTTTCCTTCACTTTATTCAGTTTGTTTTCGAAGATCTTGTTGTGAAGAGTTATGAGAAGATCGTTGCTGTTATCGACGTTCAGCACTTCGCTGGCCGTATATTCTTTTCTCAGTTTAATATTAAGAACAGCGTCGGGCCCCTTGTTCTCGGAATTTATGTCAGTTATCAATCCTTCCCCGCCGGTTCTGTCTATCTTCGCGGCGTCAACGTGAACTCCCCTGAAAACAAGGGAGAGAACACCGTCCTTAAAAGCGCTGCTGTATGAAGGGATTCTTTTATTAGACTCCACCCTTACCAGCGTACCGTTTGCTTTTTCGTCAATAGATAAGCCGGTTATATTAAACGCCGGTTCCTCCGAAGTATTTTTTCCGGCACGGGGAAGATACTCCAATCCCTTTACTTCCAGCTTATCCGGTTTCTTAAAAATAAATTTTCCGCCGGAGGCTTTTTCAAGAATGGATGAAGTATAAGCAAGCGGCAGAAAAATCTTGCCGTGCAGAAAATATACTGTGGTCGGAAGTTGAATCACGTCGGCTGCCGCCGAACCGTTAGGAAGCAAAATGATAAAGGGGTCGTCTGCGGTTACAACCAGCCGGCTGCCGCCGAAATTTAACGAAACTTTATTTTCTTCGGAGCTGTAATTAAAGGGGATGGAAAGCGCGTCCGCCAGGTGAAGAAGGGAAAAATAAATAGTGCCTTCTCTGTCGTAAACCGGAATTTCTTTTGTGCTGCCGTTGGAGATAATTGATAGGCTGTTTACCTGCTGAGCATTTAATGATAGGACGGCAAATAATAATATTAAGAGTATATTGGTAAATTTTAATTTCATCCGGAATATCCGATTAGCGGTAACCTCAAACTTAGTGCATCATTTCATACATACGGTATCTTACCCTTAATCTTGATCTTACTCTTAATCTTAATCTTAATCTTTCTCTTCACCTCACAATAGAGTAAGATTAACAGTAAGAATTAAAAAAAAAGCATGCTTAACCGATGAACGGAAGCATAAATCCCGTATTTTTTTTGTATTCCTTAAAATCATCTTTAAAATATTTTGCCATCAGCTTTTCCTCAAGACCGGCTCTCAGTAGTAAGAACGGGATTTCAATTACGGCGAGAGGAATTAAAATGTAGCTTAAAATCGCAAATCCCGCGCCGAGATCGAGCAATATCTGCGACAGGTATTGCGGATGACGAATAAATTTGAAGGGACCGGCCGTGATGAGCCTGTGGTTCTTCAATATTACTACCTCCTGCGAATAACTGCTCCCGAGCGATTTATATGCCCAGATCTGAATCCATGAAAATACAATATAAACGATGAGTCCGATAAGCCGAATATCTTTCATGCCATCGGTGTACGACATAGTACCTAACTGAAAAATTCCGATGATCAGTCCCACCAGCGAAATCATTGACAAAAATAAGGGAAGCTTCTGCAGATAAGTGTTCGGTTTTTCTTTGGATGCGGTTATGGACGAGCGGAATCCTTTTTTCGCGCCTCCCAGGTTCGCTACGAAGGTTGCAAATAAATTTAATCCGGCTATAATATTTATAGGATCCATTAAAAGCTAGTCCGTCTTCCTGCCGTGCTTCCGCATAATGGCCGCCCATTCCTCCAGGCTCAATTGTTCCGATTCGTCTATCAGCATAATCGGGATATCGTCCTCGATCCTGTATCTCCGCCTCGTAGCCTTGTCTACCGAAACCAGAGAGTCGCCGTCCAATACCAGATCCGCTTTTGTCTCGGGACAGCATAGAATTTCCAGTAACTCTTTGCTTATCATTTCAGCTCCCAGTTAATGCTTAAAATTAAAACTAAATTCCTTCGATAACAAACATATTAATTTTACAGCAGTTCCTTATACCTGAAGCAATCTGCCGTATGATCGTTTACCATTCCCGTCGCCTGCATGAATGCGTAGCAGATTGTAGAGCCGACGAATTTAAATCCTCTTTTTTTTAAATCTTTGCTCATGCTGTCCGACTCCGCAGTTTTAGCGGGCACGTCCTTCAAAGTCTTCCATTTATTTGCGATCGGCTTTCCGCCGGTAAATCCCCAGATATATTTATCAAAGCTTCCGAATTCCTTTCTAACTTCTTTAAATGCGCGGGCATTAATAACGGCGGCATTTATCTTCAATTTATTTCTTACAATGCCCGCATCGGACATAAGAGAGGTTATCTTTTTATCGCCGTACTTTGCTATCTTTTCAAAATTGAAATTATCGAAAGCCATCCTGTAATCCTCTCTTTTTTTAAGAATAGTAATCCAGCTCAGGCCGGCCTGCGCGCCTTCGAGAATCAAAAATTCAAAAAGCTTTAGATCGTCGTGAAGGGGCACGCCCCATTCCTCGTCGTGGTATTTAATATATAAAGGGTCGGAGGAAGTCCAGCCGCATCTTTTAATCATCATAAAACAAACGGGATTTTATTTGAGTGTGTAATATAAAAATTTTAAGAAATTAAGATAGAGGCAGAGAAATAAAACGACAATAATTTGAATAATATAATAAGGGGGAATAAATTTCTTAGAATTGGAAAATCTACAACGGAATTTAGTTTTTCCTTTTTAACGCTCGTCAGAATAGAGTCGGAGTGTTTTCCTGATGCCAGGACAAACACCGTGGAAAATATTAGGAACAAATCAAAATGGAAAGATTTACTAGCTTCGTAACGTTCATCCAGGCTTACCAGGTTTTCAACCCCCAGTATTTTATCGCCGAAGACCTGCCAGAATCCCGAGATTCCGGGTTTCGACTGAAGACGGTTCCTTCTTTCGTACAATTCCGGCTCCCTTAGTTTTATCAGGTAAAGATCCGCTTTAGATAAAGGCCTCGGTCCTATCAGAACCATTTCTCCCTTTAAAACATTTATTAGCTGGGGCAGCTCATCAATCCCGGTTTTCCGGAGAATCTTCCCGATAAAAGTAACTTGATTCTCAAGGTCTTCTTTTACAAGAATGCTCTTTGAAGCGGAAAGACCGGTTACTTTTCTTTTAAGAGTTCTAAGTTTATAGATTTTAATACTTTCGGTCTCTAGCGTAAGACCGCGTTCCTGTACAAAAAGCGGGTTATCACCCGTTTCTAGGAAGATAGCCACCGATATAAGCAGCAATAAAGGAAGGGAAATTATCAGAAATATGGCTGACAATATTAAATTTGCTGATCGGCTAATCTGAGCAACCAATTTTGTGTTTGATAGATTCTGTAGAAAATTGTGTTATGGAATTGAAATAAACACGAATACTAAATTTACCCGCTGATTTAAAAGTAAAGATAAAAACGATATAATGCAGTATCCTGCGTCATATGTAAAATATATATTTACAAAAATTGATATCGGCATATAAACGGCACTCGGCATTCCGAATATTTATTAGAATAAATAAATTTTTTTGTTGACAAATCGAGTTCGGTTCATTAATATTTCAACGTAAATTTCTTCGACGCGGAAACTATTCATATCAAAGCAACAAAAGACTAATTATTAGAAGCGGATAAGCCGTGTTCTGTTGTGCAGTCCATTATTTGAATCCATAATCGATTTCGACTTCTGAAATAAATTATATCATTTCATTATCCCAAGAGGTAAACATGAAAAGATTGTTCAAAATTCTGGGGATTGTTGTTGCCGTATTCGTAGTTATCGTTATTGCGGCGATTATATATTTTAACGCAAAATTTCCGGATGTAGGCCCTCCGCAGAATGTTACCGTAGAGGCTACTCCGCAGATGATTGCAAGGGGGCAGTACTTAGCGAATCACGTTGCACTGTGCACCGACTGCCATTCCCAGAGGGATTGGACAAAATATTCAGGCCCTCTTATTCCCGGTTCTCTCGGAAAAGGCGGTGAGGAATTTAATAAGGCAATGGTCGGCGTTCCGGGAACAATTTACGCATACAACATTACTCCCGCCGCAATCGGCAGCTGGACTGACGGCGAGCTGATCAGAGCCGTTACTCAAGGCGTTAATAAAGACGGTGTTGCTTTGTTCCCTCTGATGCCGTATATGGGATTTAATCACCTGTCAAAGAACGATCTTTATTCAATCGTTTCTTACATCAGAACACTGAAGCCGATTGAAAATAAAATCCCTGAAAGACATCTTGATTTTCCGATGAACTTGATCGTAAAAACTATTCCGCCTAAGACTTTTAACCCTTCGCCGGAACCGGATACATCCGATCACCTGGCGTACGGTAAATATCTCGTAAACATAGCCGGCTGCGCCGATTGTCATACTCAACAGGTAAAGGGAGAATTTGTAAAGGATATGGCTTTTGCCGGGGGCTTTATATTTAATTTGCCCTGGGGAACGGTAAGGTCCGCCAATATTACGCCGGAGAATGAAACCGGAATAGGCAAATGGACAAAAGAACAGTTTGTGGACTTCTTCAAATCGTTTGTCCCGGACAGCGTAAATAAAATGCCGATAAAACAAGGCGAGTTCAACACAATTATGCCAATATCGCAATACGCCGGGATGACAAGAGAAGACCTCGGTAATATTTATACCTATCTCAGAACACTAAAACCTGTCCACAACCAAGTAGTTAAGTTTACTCCGAAGAAAGATTGATTTGTAATACTTCTTAATAAAATTAAAACCCCTTTATGTTATATTAATATAAAGGGGTTTTTAGTTTTAAATGATGATATACTTTGTTCTTTAAAAATAAGAGGAGCCGTTATGGTAAATCCGAAAGATTATATGATAGAGCCGGGCGTGAAAACCGATTTGAATAAAGCCGATACGGCCGGCACCGGAGAATATAAATCCAAAGTAGAAGCAAAACAGGATTTGAAGAAGAATATCAAAAAGATGAATGAACTTCAGTCGAAGCTTTACGCATTCGACAAGTATTCTCTTCTTCTGATTTTTCAGGCAATGGACGCGGCCGGCAAGGACAGTACGATAAAGCATGTTATGAGCGGACTCAATCCGCAGGGCACACAGGTCTTCAGCTTTAAGCAGCCTTCGGCCGAAGAGCTCAATCACGATTTCCTGTGGCGCAATCACAAAGCGCTCCCCGAGCGCGGGAGGATCGGAATATTCAACCGCTCTTACTACGAAGAGGTTCTCGTTGTGCGCGTGCACGATCTCCTTAAAACACAGAAGATCCCTTCGAAGCTGCTTGATAAAGACGTTTGGGAAAAACGCTACAGGGCAATAAATGACTTTGAAAAATATCTTTATGAAAACGGCACTATAATTCTGAAATTTTTCCTTCACGTTTCAAAGGAGGAACAGAAGAGAAGGTTTATAAGAAGAATCGACAAAAGCTCTAAAAATTGGAAATTCTCCGGTTCGGACCTTAAAGAAAGGGCCTACTGGGACGAGTATCAAAAATGCTACGCCGAGGCGATCTCTGCTACCAGTAAAAAGCACGCGCCGTGGTTCGTTATTCCCGCCGACCATAAATGGTTTATGCGCCTTGCCGTATCATCGGTAATAACAGAATCGATGAAAAGCCTGAAGCTCGAATACCCGGTGCTCGGCAAAGAGCAGCTTAAAACCCTTGCCGAATGCAGGGAAAAATTAATGAGCGAGTAAAACCTTAGTCGAACAGTTCGTTGATCTTTTCCGGCGGCCTTGCAAGTACCGCTTTCTTCCCTTTCTCCACAATGGGGCGCTGAATCAGGTCGCTGTTCAGCAGCATCATCTCAAGTATCTGGCTCTCGCCGTAGTCTTTAAATACTTTAGCGCTGTAAGCTTTCTCGTTCTTCCTAAGAAGATCGCTCGGCTTCATGTTCATTTTCTTAAGAAGATTTTCGAGATGCGCCTTGGTGAAAGGTTCTATGTAGTAATTTACCTTGTCGAAATCTACTCCCTTTTCGGTAAGTATTTTCGCTACTTTCCGGCAGGTAGTGCACGTGGGTTTTTCGTAAACAGTTATTTTTTGCATTTATTTCCTTTAATTTTATGGCAACAACTGAGGTTCTCTCAAAAGCACTTACATAAACTTTGTGCCTTCGGGCCTTGGTGGCTATTATACTTAATTTTGAACATAATTGAGAGTTTCTATTCGCCACAAAGTCTCGAAGACACTAAGAATAAAAATGGGAAAAACAATTTTCGAAAAACATCCGATGAAATTTTATAAAATTGTAATAACTAATAATTAATTCGTTATTATTAATCTAAAAATTTATAAAATTAAAACTACCGCTTAAAAAAAATTATTTACCTTTCAAGTTGAAAAATTAAAATCTTTACTATTTAGTTACGGCACCCGATAGATAAATTTAAATAAGCTAATTTGAGTGTTTATTTAAAACGGTTATAAATGATAGATTTGATATCGTTCTCAGCGGGATTAGTCCCGCTGAAAATCAAGAAGGAAAATTGTTAATCGGTTTTATAATCGGCATCTTAGTTGTAAAGTTTTTCACACATTAATCTATTTCAAAATATGAATATACCACTCGTCATTTCCAAAGAACTGAGCTTAAAACCGGAACAGGTGCAGGCCGTAATTGACCTGCTCGCCGAGGACGCCACTATACCTTTTATAGCGAGATACAGAAAAGAAAAAACAGGCGGACTCGACGAGGATTATCTTCGCCAGATAGAAGACAGGCTAAACTACCTTACGCTTCTGCTCGACAGAAGAGAGACGATTTTAAAAAGTATCGAAGAGCAGGGCAAGCTTACCGATGAGCTTAAAGAAAATATTATGGCGTGCGTAAAGCTCCAGGAACTGGAGGATCTCTATCTTCCCTATAAACCGAAAAGAAAAACGCGCGGTACAATGGCTAAGGCAAAGGGACTCGAGCCGCTCGCTCTCTTTATATTAGAGAATCCCGATTACAAGGGTGATTTTGAAGAAAAGCTAGCGGAGTTTGTAAGTGAAGAAAAAGGTGTGAATAGTAATATCGAGGCTCTGCAGGGCGCAAAGGATATTATTGCTGAGATGATAAGCGAGACCGCGGAGGTAAGAAAAGCCGTAAGAGAAGAGCTGCTGGAGTCGAGCGAAATTTTATCTGAAAAGACAAAAGACCGATCAGACGACGAGAAGATAAGCCAAAAACAGAAAGAAAAAGACAAGAAGGAAATTTACAGGATATATTACGAGTTTAAGATATCGATTAAAAAGATTAAGCCTTATCAGACCCTCGCGCTCAACCGCGGGGAAAAAGAGAAGGCTCTTAAAGTCGGACTGGAATTCGACAGAACGGTTACCCTTGCTCGCATAAAGAAAAAATTCCTCTCGTACGAAGAATCTTTCTTCATGGAAATTCTGGAAGCGATAATTGAAGATTCGCTCAACCGACTTATATTCCCTTCCGTTGAAAAAGAGATAAGAAATTACCTGACCGAGGCGGCCGATATTCACGCGATAGAGATTTTTGCTTCGAACTTAAGACAGCTTCTTCTTCAGCCGCCAATAGCTAATAAAATTATAATGGGAATCGACCCCGGATTTGTATCGGGCTCTAAGGTGGCGGTCATAGATAAAACCGGAAGATACCTCGAAGGTTCCACCATATATCCTCATCCGCCGCAGAACAAGACTGCAGAAGCACAAAAGGTAGTGCTGCACTTCATAGAGAAATATAAAGTAGACGTCATCGCGATCGGAAACGGAACTGCAAGCCGCGAGACCGAATTTTTTATATCGGAGCTGATAAAAGAAAACAAGCTGAGCTGCAAATACATAATAGTCAACGAAGCGGGCGCTTCGGTCTATTCGGCGTCTGCCGTTGCGAAGAAGGAATTCCCCGATCTCGAGGCGAGTCAGCGCGGAAATATTTCTATAGGCAGAAGACTTCTCGATCCGCTTGCGGAGCTTGTAAAGATAGATCCAAAATCAATAGGCGTAGGATTATATCAGCACGACGTTGATCAGAAGCTGCTTGTGCAGAAACTAGATAACGTTGTGGAAAGCTGCGTTAACTACGTTGGCGTCGATGTCAACACCGCTTCGTCTTCCCTTCTCACTTATGTATCCGGTTTAAATAAAAGAATAGCGGATAACATTGTGAAGCGCCGGGAGAAAAACGGAAGCTTTAAAAAGAGACTGGATTTAATGGAAGTAACAGGTCTCGGTGAAAAGGCATTCGAACAGTCGGCCGGCTTTTTAAGGATACGAGAAGGCGAAAATCCTCTTGACAATACTTTTATTCACCCCGAATCGTACGAGGCAACCGAAAATCTTCTAAAGAAATTCAACATCCCTCTTTCGTCAATAAAAGAATCGGGCGCGATGCTTTCGCTCATCGTCTCGCAGAAAGGGACGAAAACATTGGCCGAGGAAATAGGCATAGGCGAACCCACATTAATAGACATACTCGAAAATCTTAAGAAGCCTGGAAGGGATCCGAGGGAGGATATTCCCGCTCCAATCTTACGAAGCGACGTCCTTAAGATGGAAGATCTGAGTGAGGGAATGAAGCTTAAGGGAACGGTAAGAAACGTGGTCGACTTCGGCGCGTTTGTAGATATAGGCGTTAAGCAGGACGCGCTTCTGCATATTTCGGAGATAGCCGACCGATACATAAAAACACCGCTCGACGTGATAAACGTGGGAGATATAATTGACGTTACAATAACCGGCGTGGACGCGGACAGAGGCAGAATATCCATCAGCATGCGCAGATAGCTTTAATAAGGTAATAAGGTTGAGTAATGATGAGTAATCATTGTTACTAAGGTTTACGGTAATATAAAAATAAAGTTTGTGGCTTTAATAGCTTTTACCGGATAACTTGATGAATTATAGACCTTATTTTTAATATTATAACCTTAGCAACAAATAGACCTGTAATTGTAACCTTAATCTTGGTGTCTCTTTTAATTTATTGTCATTCTAAGCTTACGTAATTTTTATTATATTCCTCTACACACTGGGGGCATTTGCAGCGCCGGGACTTTAACTTTTACGCAAGGGATACGTATCTTTTATTTCTTATCTTAGCTAAAATATTTATATTGCTTAAGTTATTACACTTAAAATTACATGAAGATTTACGATCAGCTTTTAAATATTATCTCCTCAAAAGGAGCCGCATACCTGATGCTTCTCGATCCCGATAAGATCGATTCGGATAAGACTGTTCGCTTTATAAAAAAGTGCGAAGCCTCGGGAGTTGACGGATTCCTTATGGGCGGAAGCCTCTTGATGGGCGGCGGATTTGAGGACTCGCTGAAATCGGTAAAGACGATTACAAAGCTTCCCGTAATAATTTTCCCTGGCGGTGTTGAACAGGTCTGCGCGGGCGCCGACGCTATATTGTTTCTGTCGGTAATAAGCGGCAGAAATCCCGAGCATTTGATCGGAAAGCACGTAATGGCGGCCCCCGTTATAAAGAGAATAGGTCTCGAGGCAATTTCGACAGGGTACATTATCGTCGAGTCCGGCGCAACTACCACGGCACAGTACCTCAGCGGAAGCGTGCCTGTACCGAGGAACAAGGCGGAGATAGCCGCCGCAACAGCGCTCGCGGGAGAGTATATGGGAATGCAGCTGATTTATCTCGAAGCCGGTTCCGGCGCGGAAAATCATGTTCCGGTTAAGATGGTAAAAACCGTCTCAGAATACTGCTCGGTACCTTTGGTCGTGGGCGGAGGAATCAAGAGTCCGAACACCGCGCGTGATATCGTTGAGAACGGCGCGAAGATAATCGTTACAGGAAATCATTTTGAGGACGAGGACAACTGGCAAATGATAAAAGATTTCGCAGCGGCCGTTCATCATAAAATGTCCATTATTGTTTAATCCGGGTAAACGAATTTTAAATTGAAGGCACAACTTGGATAAGAAAAAATTTATAAGCGATTCGCTGACGGAGAGCTCAGAGACAAAAATAAATATGCTAAACCATTGTTCCGAAGATATTCTTGCTGCCGCGGATCTGCTGGCAGAAGCTTACAGAAACGGTAATAAACTTCTGCTCTGCGGAAACGGCGGAAGCGCTGCCGACTGCCAGCACATAGCTACGGAGCTTATGATAAGACTAAGTCACGATATCGAGAGACCGGCCCTCCCGGCAATTGCGCTTACTACAGATACATCAAATCTTACCGCGGGCGGAAACGACATCGGTTACGAAAATGTTTTCGCGCGGAATATTGAAGGGCTGGGCAATAAAGGCGACGTATTGCTCGCTATATCAACCAGCGGAAACTCGCCTAACGTCGTTAAAGCAGTAGAGAAGGCAAAATCGAAAGGCATGAAAGTAATCGGCTTTCTAGGCGGAAGCGGGGGTAAATTAAAATCAATTGTTGATCTGCCCGTTGTAATTCCGTCTCCCAATACGCAGAGAATACAGGAAGGTCATATTACCGCGGCGCATATAATCTGCGAGATTGTAGAAGAGGATTTGTACGGAAAATCCTGAGTTGATAACTGAATTTTATATTATTACATTAAAGTGTAATGAAAATCGGGGTATCAAATATCGGGGACACTTCGGGCACCTGCATTCCCAAAATCATTCTCGAGCACTATAATATTAAAAAGTACGTCCAGCCGGAACTTCGTAAGGAATGTTTAATCCTTCGCGCATCTGCTAAAAAACAGACCGAAAGGGATGAAAACATCATCATAAATAACGATTACGAACGCGATAAGGTGGTGGACGGAAATATATTAATTCCTTCCAATAGTTACGGGGATGAAATAGAAACGGATTAATAGACCGTTTCTTAATATTTTCCGCTGCTGCGGCCTGATTTTATGAAGTCATTTTTTACGTTCTTACCGTTCGGGGGAAAACTATATCTTTTCAAATCTTGATAAGTCCCAGGGGGAAAATCCCGCTAATTGGGCTTGGCAGCTGTCCAGCTGATCTTGTCACCCACCTTAATTCCGAATTTCTTACAGTAGCCCAACTTTACCTCCAGCACGTACTGTGCCGGCGCGGTAGAAGCATAAGTCTGATCGGATAATGTTTTATCGGCATTGCGTATTGTAACTATTTCTTTGTCGGCATTAATAAATATCATATCGAGGGGAATGAATGTATTCCTCATCCAGAAGGTCTGAATGGTTTCGTTCGGAAAGATGAAAAGCATTCCCTGGTTTTCTTCCATACTTTTCCTGTACATCAGTCCGAGCTCCCGGTCAAAATCGGTTTGGGCAATTTGAATATCGATTTTCGCCTTTACTTCGGATGATGGATTAAGGAACGTAAGTTCGCCGTCTTTTCTGAAAATAAACTCTTTATCCTTTTCGTTTTTATTTGATAGATTGGTGTATATCAAAAATACCATGAGGGCGATAAATAACAAACCCCCGGCGAGTCTGTACGGACTTATTTTTTTTCGTTCCGCCGATTTTACCGGCTGCTTTTTCTTCGACCCGCTTTTCTTTTTTTCCGCCATAAGATTCCGTAAATGAGTTTGAAATTAGAAAGGTTTACTTCTTTTTTGCGCCTCAATATAAAAAAATACCCGGATATTTTGCTCTGTTATAAAGCACAAAGATAATATGTAAAAAAAATTGAGATGGAATCTCTCGTATTCCGGCCGCTCTTTAACTTCAAAAGTGATCTTGCACCGGCTAAGTTTTACAATAGGATTTAATATTTTATTTTAGAACTGAAAAATATTTTAAGTTGTGCAATGAAATCCAGGATAATTGAAAAAGAAGAGATAGAACTCTCCGGTTCGCAGGCCTCTATGATTAAAAGCGGTTGGGGCGAAGAGGTGCTGAACGAAACCGTCGTAGAGAAAATTACATACTTATCCGACGGTTTAAACGTCAAGGGGTACATCGCTTACCCAAAAGAACATTCTTCAAAGCTTCCCTGCATAATGTGGAATCGCGGCGGATTCGGTGAAAAAGGTGCAATCGACCGATTTAATGCTAAAGGCATCTTCGGACAAATTGCGAGCTGGGGCTACGTTGTCTTCGCATCGCAGTACAGGGGAAATGCCGGGGGAGACGGAAAGGAAAAACTGGGAGGCGATGATGTTAACGACATTTTAAACTTGATGGATCTCGCCGGTGAAATATCATTCGCGGATAACAGGAATTGGGGAATGGAAGGATGGAGCCGCGGAGGTATGATGACCTTCCTTGCCCTGCGGAAAAGAAAGGATGTAAAGTGCGCGGTTCTGATCGGGGCAATTTCAAACCTTAAGCAAATCGCGGACGATAATCCCAAGATGAAGGAAAAATACAAGGGTCTCATCGACGCGGAGAATCCGGAAGAAGAGCTCGTAAAAAGATCGGCAGTTTATTTTGCGGATGAGCTCCCGAAGATCCCCTACCTGATCATCCACGGCGGGAGCGACGATACGGTGTCCTCTCATCAGTCAATTAAGCTTGCCGAAAAATTTGATAAGCTCGGAATGGATTACAAGCTTGTCCTGCTCGAAGGCGGCGATCATTTTCTGAAATCTTACCGCAAAGAGACAGAGCGGCTGAGGAAGGAATGGTTCGAAAAATACCTAAAATAAGCTTAAAAATGAGCTGATTTCTATGTCACTCCCCGCGGGTAATGCCCCTTGTAAATCTTGTATTTCTAAGCGAAAACGATTAACTTATTGGTTCAATTTTCACCTTATCTACTAATTTTTACGCCTTTTTAAGGCGTTTTGGCGCAATGGCTTAAAGGATTATCGAAGCCTGCTGCTGTGCCTCGTTGTCACTAATATTTAGCGGAAAATATTCAAGAAAACAGAATAATCGAAAAGAGGAATTTGACATGAGTAACGATAAAACCAAAGAAAACGAGATTAATGATATTGAAACCAGAGAGTGGTTGTATTCGTTGGATTACGTATATCAGCACGGGGGCCCGGAAAGAGTTAAAGAACTTCTGCAGGCTCTCCAGGTAAGAGCTCATAAAGCAGGCGTAAGCATCCCCTTCACGGCTAATACTCCTTACATAAACACAATACCTAAAGAAGAACAGCCCCCGTTCCCGGGCGACCGCGAGATCGAGAGAAGGATCAAGAGCCTGATCAGATGGAACGCGATGGCTATGGTTGTAAAAGCCAATAAACAGGAAAGCGGCATAGGCGGACATATCTCTACTTACGCTTCCGCCGCCACGCTCTACGAAATTGCCTTCAACCATTTCTTCCGCGGCAAGGGAGAGGATTACGACGGCGATCAGATCTACTTCCAGGGTCACGCGTCTCCCGGAATATACGCAAGGGCTTTTCTCGAAGGAAGACTTACAAAAGAACAGCTTGAGAATTTCAGAAGAGAATTAAAACCCGGCGGCGGACTTTCATCGTACCCGCATCCCTGGCTCATGCCGAATTTCTGGGAATTCCCGACTGTATCAATGGGACTCGGACCGATTATGTCCATCTACCAGGCGCGCTTTAACCGCTACCTGGAAGACCGCGGACTTAAGAAAAAAAACGGAGGCAAGGTATGGGCTTTCTTAGGCGACGGAGAAACCGACGAGCCGGAAACTCTCGGCGCTATTACCCTTGCAGCACGGGAAAAACTCGACAACCTTATCTTCGTTATAAACTGTAACCTGCAGAGACTCGACGGTCCCGTTAGAGGCAACGGAAAAATTATCCAGGAACTCGAAGCCGCTTTCCGCGGTGCGGGATGGAACGTTATAAAAGTTGTATGGGGAAGCGACTGGGATCCGATATTCACAAAAGACACAAACGGAAAACTCGTTAAGCGTCTGGGAGAAATAGTAGACGGTCAGTATCAGAAATATTCGGTAGAGAGCGGTGCTTATATACGCGAGCATCTTTTCGGCGCCGACGATGATCTTCTCGAAATGGTTGAGAATCTGTCCGACGAACAGCTGAGAATGATGAAGCGCGGCGGTCACGATCCTGAAAAAGTTTACACAGCATTCAAAGCCGCGGTTGAGCATACCGGTTCACCTACGGTTATACTTGCTAAAACAATTAAAGGATACGGCCTCGGCGAAAGCGGCGAAGGAAAGAACATTACTCACCAGCAGAAGAAACTTAACGAGGAAGAACTCGCCGAGTTCCGTACGCGTTTCGGAATTCCTATTTCAGACGAAGACGTTGCGAAAGCGCCTTTCTATAAGCCTTCCGACGACAGTCACGAAATTAAATATATCAAAGAAAGAAGAGCACAGCTCGGCGGATTCGTTCCTTCGAGAAGATCGGACGTAAGACCGCTTAAAACTCCGCCGGAAGATATCTTCGAGGAGTTTTATAAAGGCACGGAAGGAAGAGAAGCTTCCACAACAATGGTATTCGTAAGAATTCTCGCCAAGCTTCTTAAAGATAAAGAACTCGGCAAACTTGTAGTTCCTATTGTTCCCGACGAAGCGAGGACTTTCGGAATGGAAGCGCTGTTCAGGCAGGTCGGCATCTACTCGCACGTGGGACAGCTTTACGAACCGGTCGATAAGGAAAGTCTTCTTTACTACAAAGAAGCTACCGACGGACAGATTTTGGAAGAAGGAATTACCGAAGCAGGAGCTATGTCATCATTTATAGCGGCCGGAACGGCATACGCTACTCACGGCAGGAACATGATACCCTTCTTCGTGTATTACTCAATGTTCGGATTCAACAGGGCGAGCGACCTGGTTTGGGCCGCGGGCGATATGCAGTGCAAGGGTTTCCTTGTCGGCGGTACAGCCGGAAGAACTACACTTGCGGGCGAAGGACTTCAGCACCAGGACGGCAACAGTCATCTTCTTGCTTATCCGGTTCCGAATCTTGTTGCCTACGATCCGGCATTCGCGTTCGAAATTGCGGTTATAATAAGAGACGGTATCCGCCGCATGTACGAAGAGCAGGAAAACGTATTTTATTATCTGACCGTGATGAACGAAAACTATCCCATGCCTCCGATGCCTAAAGGCGCGAAGGAAGGTATTGTAAAAGGTATGTACAAGTTCAAAGCTTCCAAGAAGAAAACGCTCAAACTAAGGGCGCAGCTTTTCGGCAGCGGCACCATCATGAACGAAGTACTTAAAGCTCAAGAGATACTCGAGAATGAGTTCAAGGTTTCAACCGATGTATGGAGCGTTACAAGCTACAAAGAACTTAGAAGAGACGCTCTCGATATAGAAAGATGGAACCTACTTCACCCGACCGAAAAAGCTAAGCTTCCGTATGTAACTAAAATGCTGAAGGATGAAAGCGGTGTCTTCGTCGCGGCTTCCGATTATGTGAAGACTCTCCCCGATTCGGTCGCAAAGTGGTTCCCTAGACCTCTTATTTCGCTCGGCACCGACGGATTCGGTAGAAGCGAAGGCAGAAGCTCATTAAGAGATTTCTTTGAAGTAGACGCAAAACATATTGTCGTTGCTGCGCTTTATTCTCTCGCCAGGGAAAACAAAATAAAGAATTCCGTGGTTTCCAAAGCCATTAAGGATTTTAATATGGATCCCGACAAGCTGAACCCGGTTTATTTATAGAACAGTAAAGGCGTGAAAATAATTAGTGAACAATTTAAGCAGCAATTATAGTTGAAATATAAATTAAGGTTTTAAAATGGCTAAAGAATTTAAGTTACCGGAATTAGGCGAAAACATAGACTCCGCCGCCGTAATAAACGTGCTTGTTAAAACAGGTGATACGATTGAAAAAGAACAGGGCGTACTGGAAATTGAAACGGATAAAGCTACCATAGAAGTTCCCTCCGGAGTATCCGGCACAATAAAAGAAATTCTTGTTAAGAACGGCGATACCGTTACAGTCGGACAGGTTATTCTTACCGTGGAAGACGGCGGCGCTAAAGAGGCTCCAAAGGAAGCACCCCAAAAAGAAGCGAAGGCAAAAGAGAAACCCGAAGCGGCGAAGAAGGAAGCGGCCAAGCCCGCGGCGGTATCATCAAAGCCCGCACCTAAAAAATCCGTCGGGAAAAAAGAAATTATTGAATTCAAGCTTCCCGAGCTCGGAGAGAACATCGACTCTGCATCGGTGCTGACCATGCTTGTAAAAACCGGAGACAATATCGAAAAAGACCAGGGAGTGATGGAAATCGAGACCGACAAAGCGACGATAGAAGTTCCTTCTACTGTTAGCGGAAAAATTACCGAGATATTGATTAAAGAAGGCGATAAAGCGAAGGTAGGTCAGGTAATTCTAAAAGTTGAATCTTCAGAAGGAGCCGAAGAAGAACCTTCTGCCGAGGCCGAATCCGCAAAAGCACAAGCGGCTCCGGCAGAAACCGGTGAAGAACCGGCCGAAGAAGTGAAAGCTACAGGAGCTAGAGAGAAAACTTTGCCGGGTGAAGTCGATGATCAGCCGCCTATCCAG
Source organism: uncultured Bacteroidota bacterium (assembly GCA_963787005.1). Classification (GTDB taxonomy): domain Bacteria; phylum Bacteroidota; class Ignavibacteria; order Ignavibacteriales; family Ignavibacteriaceae; genus FEN-1297. The sequence goes on along the minus strand of CAWBBX010000091.1, from coordinate 65,856 downwards.
CAAGGCGCGGCACCGGCCGCACCTTCCGTACGCAGAATAGCAAGAGAGATCGGCGTGGATATCAGGCAGGTTCCGGGTACTGGCCCGGGAGGAAGAATCTCCATGGAAGACGTAAAAGCTTACTCGAAGAAATTACACGAGACAAGAGGAAGCGGCGGTCCGGGACTCAGCATCACGCAGGAATCTCTGCCCGACTTCTCCAAGTTCGGTGAAGTTGAGAGAAAACCGATGAACAACATCCGCTCAAAAACGGCAGTTCATCTAAGTTATGCCTGGGCTTCTATACCTCACGTTACGCAATTCGATAAAGCAGATATAACGGAACTCGAAAACCTGCGAAAGTCCTACAACCCTAAGATAGAAAAAGCGGGCGGAAAGCTTACCGTAACCTCTATCCTTCTGAAGATCATCGCTTCGGCACTGAAGGTATTCCCGCAATTTAATACCAGCATAGATATGGAGAAGAAGGAGATCATCTACAAGCAGTTCTACCATGTCGGGGTCGCGGTGGATACCGAGCACGGACTTATTGTCCCTGTAATTAAAAACGCGGACAAGAAAAATATTATCGAACTTTCCGTCGAGCTAAACAGCGTGGCAGAAAAAGCGAGGATCAGAAAAATCAGTCTGGATGAACTCCAGGGCGGATGTTTTACGATAACCAACCTCGGCGGCATAGGCGGAACTTCTTTTACTCCGATTGTAAATTCACCGGAAGTTGCAATCCTTGGAGTATCGAGAGGCAGTTTCGAGCCGGTATATAATAACGGAAACTTCGAACCCAGGTTAATGCTTCCGCTGTCGCTTTCTTACGATCACAGAATTATAGACGGCGCCGACGCGGCGAGATTCCTCAGATGGGTCTGCGAAGCTTTAGAACAGCCTCTGAAAATTTTGATCGAAGGCTAGCATAAAGTTCTGCTCTTACTCTTGATCTTACTCTTGATCTTACTCTTAATCTCACTCTCTCTGTCCTCCAAGTTTAGCTGGAATAAAGAGTAAGATTAAGATAAATGGTAAGAATAAAAAAGATTGAAGATGTACTAAAAAGAGGGTGAAAATGGAAAGAATGTTTGATCATGAGAAATTGAAAGTATATCAGCTTGCTCTGGACTTTGTGGAATGGACAGGTGATCTGCTTCTAATGATTGACAAAAAAATTAGTGCGTGTGAACAGCTTGATAGAGCATCGACGTCAATACCGTTAAACATTGCCGAGGTAAATGGTAAATATACTTCAAAAGATAAGTGCCGATTTTTCGATATATCGAGAGGTTCGGCTCTAGAATGTTCTGCATGCTTGGATGTGCTTGTACGACGAAAAAAGGTAGAAAGCAACGATATAACAAAGGGCAAAGAAATGTTGATTGAAATTGTATCAATGCTTATAGGCTTGATCAAAAGTAATTCTGATAGAGTATACGATTCCCCCGAGGACTATTCGGAGAATTAATAAAAATTAGAATCACTAATACACCTTAATCTTACTCCTTATCTTCGGAAGGACCTAACTTAAAAAAAGGAGTAAGAGTAAGAGTAAGATTAAGATTAAGAGTAAGAGTAAGAGTAAGATTAAGAGTAAGATCAAGAAATAAGATTAAATAAAGAGATTCTCATAATAATTATTCAAATGGTAATTACTAAATGGCTACTACAAAATTAACGGTAATCGGAGGCGGACCGGGCGGATACGCGGCCGCGTTCTTTGCAGCCGATTTAGGTATGGACGTTACATTAATAGATAAAGAAAAAAATCCCGGCGGCGTGTGCCTCTACCGCGGCTGTATTCCTTCCAAGGCACTTCTTCACGTTGCGAAGCTGATAAACGAAACCGAAGAAGCGGCTAACTGGGGAATTGAATTCGCAAAACCCAAAATCGATCTGGACAAGCTCCGCACATGGAAAGAATCCGTTGTGGGCAAGCTTACCGGCGGACTCGGGATATTGTCTAAGCAGAGAAAGATCCGCTATATTCAGGGCACAGCGAAGTTCATCAACTCAAAAACAATAAAAGTAGACAAAGCCGAGGGCGGCGCGGAAGAGATACGGATAGACAAAGCTATTATCGCAACCGGTTCCGTCATCGCGACAATTCCTTCTCTGAATATTAACAGCAAGAGACTTTTAAATTCAACCACTGCTCTCGATCTTCCGGAGATACCGAGAAGCCTTTTGGTTATAGGCGGCGGTTATATCGGGCTTGAGCTCGGTTCGGTTTACAACGCGCTCGGTACAAAAGTTTCTGTCGTTGAAATGACGCCCGGACTACTCCCGGGAGCCGACAGAGACTTAGTATCTTATCTGGCAAAAAGAATTGAAAAGAAATTCGACAGGGTAATGCTTAACTCAAAAGTTGTTGAGCTGAAGGAAGTAAAAAACGGTATCAGCGTTAAGATACAGGATACCGAAGGAAAGGTAATTGAGCAGACATACGATTATGTACTTATGTCTATAGGCAGAAGACCCGAGACTAAAGGACTCGGCCTGGAGAATACGAATGTCAGTACTAACGAGCGCGGCTGGATCATTGTAGATGAAAAACTTCAAACCGAAGATCCTAACATTTACGCGATAGGAGATATAGTCGGCGAACCGATGCTTGCGCATAAAGCATCGCACGAAGGACGGGTAGCTGTTGAGGCCATTGCCGGACACAAAGTAGCATTCGAGCCTCTTGCAATCCCCGCGGTTGTCTTTACCGATCCGGAAATAGCATGGGCGGGATTAACTGAAAATCAGGCTAAAGCTAAAGGTGTAAATTACGAAGTCGCGAAGTTCCCCTGGGGAGCTTCTGGAAGGGCTACTACACTGGATAGAAGCGACGGAGTTACTAAAATTATACTCGATCCCGATACGGAGAGAATACTGGGAGTGGGAATCTGCGGTACGGGCGCCGGCGAGTTAATAGCGGAAGGTGTTCTTGCTATTGAAATGGGTGCGAACGTAACCGATCTGAAGCTTACTATACATCCTCATCCGACATTATCGGAGACGGTAATGGAAGCGGCGGAAGTATTCTTCGGGCAGAGCACGCATATGTATAAGCCGAAGAGGAAATAACAAAGGCTAAAGTAATTATTACAAAGGGACCGTCTTAAAATATGCCGTGTCATTCCGGGGAAGTGAAACGACCGAAGAATCTTTCAATAATCTTGAGATTCTTCACTTCACTTTGTTTCGTTCAGAATGACATATGACTTTTAGGACGGTCTCTTTTTTATTTTTAAAACCCACAAAGGTTAGACCGTATAAAATTTTACTCTCCCATTACGGCAAGCCACTTCTGCATCATATTTTTATCGAGCTTGATTACCCCTTCCCTCGATACACCCTGGGGAGCAGCTATCATGTCGTTCAGCTTATCAAATATACTGCCGCGTTTTTCCTTGGAACTTCTTTTTATGAGATTCCAAAGTGTAACGGCATCGTGTTTTTTTGCCTCATCCAAAATGGTAGGGAGAAGAGTATTGTCGTCCCGCTCAAAGCTAAGCTGAAAAGCGGCCTGCTTTAGTTTTTCGGAAGCGTCTTTCGAGTACGGAATTCCGGGTGCGATGCCCGGCCTTACTTCGCAGTGATAATTGGGCGGAACCAGCGATTCACCGCCGTAGGAGGTTACCAGATCCCAGCCGTCACCCTCAAAGAGATGTGAAATACCCTGGTCATCTACAGATAGAGTATAAGAACCGCCGAGGAAATAATCGGAGACTTCGCCGCCGGGGATTTCAATATGCAGAAAAACGGTCGCATTTTTTTTTATAGCGTAAATAGTTCCTCTCTGTAGTTTAAGCATGTACTTCCCTCCCGGCCGCGTAATCTGGGTGCGGGGCTTAACAAATATTCTTCCGATATCGGGAATAAAAATAGTAGCCTCGGACGATTCACCGGTGCTAAGCACTTCATCCTCATATAGATCCGCCGTTCCCGAGATAAGCTTGGAGCCTAATGTGCTTACGCCGCCTGCATTGGTAACTTTCCAGCCGGTACCGCTTCTGAAAGCTATAAAGTATACCGCAGTGAGAAAAATAATAACGGCAATAGATCTGAAAGCTAATTTCAGATACCTCTTTTGAATCTTGGAAAGAGTGCCCTTTTGCTTTTTCTTTTCCTTATTTTGCTGCTGTTTTTTTCCCTCCCGCTCCTCTTTTTCTTTAAGCTTCCGGAAACGCTTTTCCTCTTTTGATTCCTTTAACGCCTCAGCAGCAGCAGCTTCCTCGGCTTCCCTTTGCTCCTCTTCTTTTTGGACAGCTTCGGATTTTAGAGAATTGATAAATTGAAATATCTCTTCCCAAAGGTCGGCGGGAGGATCGATCTTTAGAGGAAGCATCTTGATGCGCTCCTCCATCGACTGTTTAAGAGCCCCGATAAAACCGTCGGCAGAGCTGAGAAATTTTGCCGCTTTTGCAAGGAGAGAATGCCCCTCCGGAGTTGAAATCCCCAACAGCTCCGCGGTCTCCGCTTCGGAATAGTTTTCCAGCTCATGGAGTACGAAGGCAATCCGCTCCTGCTCCGATAGAGCCAGTATCATAGACTCCATACGGTTTTCTATCAAGGTCTTTGATTTGTCTTTGGGGAAAGCTTTCCCCTCTTTTCCTTTTTTACCTTCAAGTCTTTCGCTCAAACTGTGAGTACGCAACTCTTCGAGAACGTTGTAAACGGCAATTCCAACAAGCCATGATGTAAAGGTCACGTCGTTGCGCATCAAGCCGAACTGCTTCCAGGCGCTGAGGAAAACATCTACCGTGAGATTTTGAGATAGTAAAGGATCCGCGGTAAGGCGCAGGCAAAGGGCATATATTCGTCCCACGTTCATCTGATATAGCTGCTCGAACGAGACGTTATTCCCCGCCTTGGCATTTTGAACAAGCGACCGGATAAGTTTGTTATCTTGTTCCAGTTTTACTCCAAACTTATTCTACAATTCCGGAGCATCGAAAATCATATAAATTTACGCTACCCGTTAAGACTTATCCCAAATTTACAATTTGCGGATGAAACATTCTATAAAGATTCGATACGAAGTGTTACTCAAACTTGACTAATTCTACCGTATTTAGAAAGCACGATGAAATTAAAGGCTTTCCAAAAGTTTTTTAAGCTCATCCGGCTCAAACAAAGGCATATTGCAGACAAAGTTCCGGCATACATACGCGGCGGTCTTGCCGTTAACCGGTTTCTGCTCAAACGCGTAAGGGGAAATATTCTTTAGGTCTTCATTTTCTCCGGAATGAACAATCATAACTTTTCTGGGGATAAAATATTTATTTACAATCTGAAGCATTTCCTCTGTATCTTTGCCGGCCAAGACGATCTCCGAAGACGGGCCGAACGCAAAATCGAGACCGACGAGCGCCTGTGTAAAAGCCGAGGGAGCCGATATAAAATTATGAGGAAGAGCCTTGGTAATTTCCCATGCAGCATGCTCGAAGTTCGAATCTCCGGTAAGCCTGGAAAGTCTTATCAAGTTCAACAGGGCTACCGAATTACCGGACGGAACCGCGCCGTCGTAAAATTCCTTGCTTCGGATCAACAGTTCTTCGCCGTCGTCGGGAGTAAAAAAGAAACCGCCGTTTTTATTATCAAAATAATGCTCGGTAAAATCCTTCTGCAGATCCAAGGCCGTCTTCAAATAATTCAGGTCAAAGCATGTCTCATAAATATCGAGCAGTGCGGCAATGAAGAAGGCATAATCATCGGCACCGGCGGTTAAACCTGCGTCGCTGTCGCGGTAGCGGTGAAGAAGTCTTCCACCTCCATCCCGCATTTTATTCAAAATAAATTCCGCCGCCTTTTCCGCGGCATTTAAATAAGTTTTTTCGTTAAACACCTGCGCGGCTTTAGCGAAGGCCGATATCATCAGTCCGTTCCAATCGGTCAGTATCTTATCATCCTTGTGCGGATGTTCCCTGTTTTCTCTAATTTCAAATAGTTTGTGAAGAGAAGTTTCCAACGAGCGGGATATTACTTCTTCACTTTCTCCCAGAGATTTTGACAGATCACCGTACTTGCCGGTGGAGTGAAGAATGTTAGTTGCATTGCTACCTCCGTGAACTTGATCAATCCAGTTGCCGCCGGCCTTTACACCGTACGCTTTTATAAATATTTCTGCTTCCCGTTCCTCGAGGATATCCCTCAATTCGGATTCGGTCCATAAATAAAATCGTCCCTCCTCTCCTTCGCTGTCGGCATCCTCCGCCGAATAAAAGCCTCCTTCGGGAGCCGTCATATCGCGCATAACGTAGGTTAATATTTCCTCAGCGATTCTCTTAAATACATTTTTCTTTGTTGCCTGGTGCGCCTCGGTATAAGCAGCCGCCAGCAGCGCTTGATCGTAAAGCATCTTCTCAAAATGCGGAACCAGCCACAGTCTATCGGTTGAGTATCGGTGAAAGCCGAAGCCCACATGATCGTAAATACCGCCGCTTCTCATAGCTTCCAAAGTAACCTCGGCCATTTCAAGAGCGTTTTCATCGCCCGTTCTGCTCCAATAGCGAAGAAGAAAAATTAAATTGTGCGGAGTGGGAAACTTAGGCGCGCTTCCGAAGCCGGCATAGGTTTTATCAAATCTCTGGAAGAGCTGTTCGAACGCCGTATCCAGAACGCTTTTGGGAATCCCGTCCAGGTCGCCTCCCTCCGTCGTTGATTTTAAAACCGACAGAATTTCGCCGGATGATTTAACCACCTCTTCCCTTTTATCATCCCACATTTCTTTTATCCGGGGGATAAGCTCTTTCAGTCCGGTTCTTCTAAACCTGCCTTCCTTGGGAAAATAAGTCCCTGCGAAGAAAGGTTTTTTATCGGGAGTCATTATTATCGTAAGCGGCCATCCGCCGCCGCCGGTAAGCATCTGGCAGACGGTCATGTATATCCCGTCTATATCCGGACGCTCTTCGCGATCGACTTTAATCGACACGAACGCGTCGTTCATCAAGCCGGCGATTTCTTCATCCTCAAAAGATTCCTTTTCCATAACATGGCACCAATGGCAGGTTGAATATCCTATAGAAAGGAAGACCGGCTTATCTTCCTTTTCCGCCTTTTGGAATGCCTCCACTCCCCAGGGATGCCAGTTTACAGGATTGTATGCATGCTGGAGAAGGTACGGACTTTTTTCCTTTATGAGTTTATTCGGCTTTCTTTCCATTTTCTACTGAAAATTTTTATGTATAAGTAGAATACAAAGAAAATTTATCAATTACTCAAGTTTAATGTTAAAAAGAAGGGAAAAAGAAGACAGCCTGCGATGGAAATTTTTAAGTTTTTTAGTTCAGTATGGAATGCAGATAATCAAAAGCCCGGATCATACGTTATCCGGGCTTTATTTTAATTTGAGGAAAAATGCCTACTTAAGGAGCATCAGTTTTTTAACGGCGGTAAATTCCTTGCTTCCGTCATATAGCTTAATGGACAACCTGTAGATATACACACCACTAGATAAATTCTCGCCGTTGAAATTGGCTATGTAATATCCGGCATTTTTTACCCCGCTTACAAGATTAGCTACTTCTCTTCCAAGCATATCATATACCTTTAGACTAACAAATCCTTTCTTAAGTATCTGATAACTGATCTCCGTGACGGGATTAAAGGGGTTTGGATAATTCTGATTCAGAAGATACATGGAAGGTTTCTGCCCGATCTCAGTTATGCCTTTGGGCAATTCTTTAGTCGTTCCATTACCATCACTGAAAGCCAGAACATTTATATAATTTACAACCAAATTCTAATAATCCAGCCCCTCTATTCGTACACTTAAATCGGTCGTAGTCTTCTGCAGCCAATTCATAATCTTGTTTAATTTATTTTCATTGAACGAAGTAGATATCGATGGATCTATATCATATTCTCCTATATTTCGAATCACGCTCCCGTTTGAAGGGTCTATCAAATCAAGTATAAGTTTTGCATCATCCTTCCATCCTCTACTGTTAACTCCGTATTCCGCCAACAATGAATCATTTCTATCGAAGATAAAAGGAGAAGTACTCATAAAGGATGATTTAAGTTTTTTATCGGAAGCATTATTGTCATCTGTGAAAGAAACGGTTTTGCCGGAAATATTTCCGAATTGAACCGTCAGCATTCCGCCGTTGACAGTATCTATAATTTCCATGCGCCGGTACAGTTTGATATTTCTACGTCCGGTACCGGAGGTTTCATTGTTCGAAGCAATTTTTAAAGTACCGTAATATGTTCCGGACTGAGAATTATTTTTTGTCTGACTTTTCACTTCGTAAGGTAAAGAAGTCCCCTTTACGGCTACATATGATACCGACTGGGGAGCAGCTTTTTCAAGTGCTTCCGGCCGGTAAATCGTTGAGGAAGGGGAAATATAGTTAATCCCGTTCCAGCTTGAGTTATCTGTTGAATAGATATCGTATAATACTTGACTGCTGCCGGCAGCATAAAATATTGACGCTCCGCCGTTTCCGTCATTATGTCCGCATACTGATGTATATACTATAGACGGCTCATAGATTACATCATCACGGAATAAGCTTATCGTTGACCAACTTCCGCTCAGCATGCTTCGATGCATTGCGGCTGAGCCGGTTCCATATAAATTATCGTAGGCTATCCATGTAATGTGTGTTCTGCCGGTTCCGTCTACTGCAACTTGGGAATAAGGGGTAGAGCTAGGAACTTGAGTTGAATAATACACATTTCCCTCATCCGTCCAAGTTGAACCGTTGAAGCTGAGAAGCTCAATTGAAAGAGAACCGGAAGCATAGCTGGTCGAAACCATAAATTTAATGCTTTGCGGGTTCCACGCTATTGAGGGATAATCCCGTATAATTGGCGTACCGATTGAAAGTGCGCCGCCGGTTGAGAAAGTACTGCCGTAATTAGTCGAATACTTATAATGAATTTGATAGTTCCCGGAATTCATTTTCTTATATAGTACAAGGACCTTGTTTTCATCCGATGAGACAGCAATAGACGGCTGAAGGGTAACAGAAGAAGCATCCGAATCGAGTATTGTCGGCGTAGTAATTGTGTTCAATGATCTTATATACAAATAATTTGTACTGCCGGATGTTTCTTGCCAGACAAAATATACATCGTTGTTAACAGAGCCTCCGGAAGCCGCAATACATGGTTCGGAAGCAGAGCCGCTGCCGGAGATCCGCTCTTCGGCAGACCACGTGCTGCCCCCGTCCGTTGAGTATGTATACCACACTTTATCCAAAGACACGTAAACCATGTGAAGAGTACCGTTATAATCCTTCGCTATTTTCCTTTGGCTTCCAAGGCTTGTTGCCGATTGACTGTTTGAAATTAGATGACCTTTGTAATTTGCGGTTTTGGTTGTAGGGCCGGTAATTACTATATCCGTACCCGATGTATTGAAGTCCCCGCTGTACCAATAATAAACTTTATTGTTATAAGTGACTACAGAATTCGCTTTAATTCCGTATTGCTGATTTGGCTGACTATTGATGGTCTCATTTAAATTATAAAATGCTTCATTCTTGACATAACCGCTGGTTGTCACATTTATCTGCACATAATTGTTCGTAGTTGTGGGGTCTTTAAATTGTGCGTCACCGCTAATAGCACTATTGCCTTCCGGGGAATTCAAATTAACAGTAAGTGGATACACTGTACGGAAATTGCGAGTGATGGATTTATCAAATTTCTCGATAGTGGTACTGAAATTGAAATCAGACTCATATATATTTTGGTTAGTCGCTGGAGTTATTTCCGAAGAATTGCTCCATTTAAATGAATAGTATCTCTCATTATTATAATTAGTATCCACAGTCCCTACAGAGACGGTCGCGGTAGCATCATGCGCAAAATATCCCTCATTACCCGAATAAATATTACTACTACCAGAACTTAGAAATCCAAAGCTTTCATCGGTATTTTCTATTTTATTAAATAATGTAATCGGTACTTTAAAAGGTAACTGACTGGGATTGGAGCCAGGAGACCAGAAAGACCAAATTTGTACAAGATTGCCCAGCATCTGATGTTTTGAGGAGTCATAGACATCCGCCGGAAGTGCCTTCGATAAAAATGCGAAGCCACTTTGAAAGTCAATGTTTATATATGTGTCGTGAGCAGAATATTTAGATGTATTCTGGCTCCAGTCATAGTCTCTTAAATCAATCGTAAATCCAATAGATACTCCGTCAGAGCTTTCTATTTGGAAATTCATTTTGCCCCAGGGAATTGTACCTAACGGCGCATTATTGGGATCCTTCGGTTCATCAAATCCGGTTGTAGAAGTACCCAAGCCACTCTGATAGAAGCTAAAAGTCATCAAAGAAACTTGACTATTTGTAGTATCCCAAATCCAGCAATAGTCATTTGTTGATACAGAAATACTATAAGTTTGTGTACCTAGCTAGGTTAATGGGATGAAATAATAATTCTCCGACTACGTTGCAGACAGCTTCTGTAGAAAAGAAAAATGCAAATATTACAATGGCTGAGACAATATACCTCTTCATATATTCCCCCTTTTATAGAATTTTGTTATTTTAAAATAAAAGGAAAACGATCTCTATTAATTAAGAGACATAAAAGCCGACCAAGCTTTCAGTAGTTTTCCGATAAGGGTGGTGTTGCAGCACCACCCAATCTTTATATAATAATATTTTGGTCCCTACCTCCTTTTTACTTCTACCAGATATGCTTTATTATTTGAAAAGCCCGTTATTACCGCCAAATCTTTTATCGCAAACGCACCTCCGTATATAACATTTGATCTATTGCTGTAATCTATTTCGATGTACCTATTGCCGTTATAATGCAGTAGCATTTCCCCGGGACCGTACTTGTCAAAAAAGTAATAGATATCTTTGGAATGATTAATTGCCATAGCAACGACTGCATCGCCGGATGAAGGGGTATAAAGGATCTTAGTTGTTTTTTCCTTAATATTAAATTTCCACACCTTTGTGAATCCTAGCAGAAGTTCATCTGAATTGAGCAGCTTTATCGAATATGATGTTAGTTGATTTTGATCATCTTGGCTGTTATAGATTATTTTGGCGGAATTATTTTGCAAGCTTACTATAACCGTATTAAATTGTTGATTTGAAGCCACTGCATACGCAACGCCGGATTTGGGATCACCGGCTATTCCGTAAAAATACCACTGCTGGTCAAAGTCGACCTTACTCCACTCGCTCCCATCATAGTGTACTATCGTACCCCAGGGACCAACTCCCCAGACGTTGCTGTTGCTGGAACCCCAAAGCTTATGTACACCCTGATTGTTAGTAAAACCAAGGTCCCCTAGCTCCATCTCTTTGAATTTCCCCTTTTCGTATTTTATTACAGCGCCAACAGCGAAAAATATTTTTTGGGAATCCGCTGCCCAAATGCCATATATACCCGCACTATTGAATTGAGGACCAAAACCTATCCATTTATCACCAATCCATCTAAGGATATTTGTTCGGCCGGTTGTATTAGTAACGTTTACATATCCCACCGCCCAAATATTGTTTTTATCAAATATCCATACATCATTTAAGTAACTGGACTCAAATCCGTCACCGAATTCATAAGTTTCGAAGGAAAAGTTCTGGCTTGTTGTATCCGGCTCTGTTTCTCCTACGTCTGGCCCGGAAGGACTTTTACAACTAAAAGAGACTATAAATAAAACAGCCGCAAATATTAGATAGTAATATTTCATAGTCATACTTAGGTTAAATATAAACTGATATAATAATATTAAAAGGAAAAATATTTAGAGAATGATTGTCCCCTAACATTTTCTTTTACTTCAAATATATAAGTATTCTTTATTAAACAAATCAGTGTTTTTACGTATTCTTTTCTACGGAATCTTCCTAGATGATCTACGGAAATCCCGTAGAAAAGCGTTTAAAATGTTTTGTATTCACAACAATTCATTCAAATAGTAATATTGCGATCTAAACGAAACGATTTTATTTGGAGTTAAAAGAATTGTGCCCCCAATTCTTAAATAAGTTCACTTAAAATAGGACAAGAATCATACCGTGAGTTTTTAGCGTAATTTAATAAGCAATCAAGTGACAGTTATAGAATCATGTAATCTTTACAAGTAGAATGTACCTAGTTGTAAAAATATTTTACATCGAAATTAGCAAATATTAAATTCGAAAAAATAGAAAGTAAATTAGCGGACCAACCTACCGGTAAGCCGGTTAACGAATTTCATACTGAAAACAGACAGAGAATTAGATAATTCGTCAATCCGGTAATTCGTAAATTTCTTCAATACTTTTATAGTACCCTAATCTGTGTTATATACGAATCCGTGGAACAGCCGGGTTTATCAGATCCGGGCATAGATTAGTGCTTTTGATAAGTTTGCTTAATTACTTAATTTACCGGTGAGTATTTTTCAAAACAGGCGAATACGATGAACAATAAAAACAACCTTCTGCTGCCTTCCATTATTCTGGGCGTTTGTTTTCTGGCAGCCGCTTTTATTCTGGCGGCTACGTGGAAATCAAATTACAAGATGAACCAGACGATTACCGTAACCGGCTCGGCGAAGCAGGATATCGTATCCGACCTCGGCGTGCTGAAAGGAACAATAACGGGCAGAGGACGTACTGCGGAAGCGGCTTATAAAAATCTGCAGGGACAGATACCGGTGGTGGAAAAATATCTGGCCGGACAGGGTTTTCCGAAGGACAAGATAGATTTTCAAACGGTAAACAGCTACCCGGTTTATGAGATCGGATCCAACGGAATGCAGACCGGCAATATTAAAAGTTATGTTTACAGTCAGCAAATAGAGATACAATCGGAAGACGTAAATAAAATTAAATCCATCTCGCTCGATATACCCTCTCTCGTGGAAAAAGGGATAGATTTCAGGGTAGAGATGCCGCAGTATCATTACACGAAGCTGGCGGAGCTTAAGATACAGATTCAGGCGGACGCGGCAAAAGATGCGATGGTACGAGCCGAGAAAATAGCAGAATCTACCGGCAGGAAGCTCGGTCCGATGACAAACGCGAGAATGGGAGTTCTGCAGATTACGCCGAAGCTCTCAAACCAGGTTTCCAATTACGGAATTAATGATTTGTCTTCGATAGATAAAACAATTACCGCAGTGGTTAACGCCTCGTTCGTGATTGAGTAAGAATATTATAACAACGATTAATAAAAAGAAATGACTAAACCACAATTATGGGTGGCGGCAGTACTTGTACTGTTCCTCCTTTTATTCTTTCTTGAAAAAGGAACGAAAAGATCCGACGTTCAGAAGAAGCCCACACCCATGGGCATGATGCAGACGGAAACTTCGAGTACGGGAAAAGCAGCAACGCCTGAGCAGCTTGTTGTTAGTCTCGGTTGTACAGGCTGCCACGGCACTGATCTGAGCGGTACTAAAATGGCACCCGATCTTCACAGCGTAAACAGTTATTGGTCGAGGGACAACTTATAAATTATCTAAGAAATCCTTCGTCGTATATGAGCTCGGAAAGATTTAAGAACTACCAGGCTAAATACCCCGAAAGAATGATGCCTTCGTTCAGCAACATAGACGTGAAGCAGCTCGGTGAAGTAGCGGATTATCTTTTGAAGATGAAGAAGCAGTAATATCATTTGTTAACTTTTACGTTCTTACTCTTAATCTTAATCCTACTCTATTACGAAGGTTAGGAAAAAGATTAAGAGTAAGATTAAGATTAAGAGTAAGAAGTAATAACAGCGTTCATCTTTTTATAAAGGACATAAAAAAAGCGCCGTGCAGGCAGTTCCCGCACCGGCGCTTTTTCGTAGAATTAGATTAGTTTAAGCTACGGTAATCTCTTTCTCAAGATAAACATCCTGAATAAGATTCAGCAGCTTAACTCCGTCCGCCATGGGACGCTGGAAAGCCTTACGCCCGGAAATTAGTCCCATTCCGCCCGCACGCTTGTTTATTACCGCAGTCCTCGCGGCATCGGCAAAATCGTTTGCGCCGGAAGCGCCGCCGCTGTTAATCAATCCGGCCCTTCCCATGTAATTGTTAATTACCTGGTAGCGGGTCAGATCTATAGGATTGTCGGATGAGAGCTCAGTGTACATCTTCTCGTTGAACTTTCCGAACTTCAGATCTTTGAATCCGCCGTTGCATTCGGGAAGTTTCTGTTTGATAATATCGGCTTCGATAGTAACGCCTAAGTGGTTCGCCTGTCCGGTAAGGTCGGCTGCTACATGGTAATCTTTTTCCTTCGTCTTGAAGTCGTTGTTCCTTGTGTAGCACCACAGAATTGTTGCAAGTCCGAGTTCATGAGCATGCTGAAATGCTTCGCTTACCTCAACTATCTGGCGGTCGCTTTCCGAAGAACCGAAGTAGATAGTCGCACCCACCGCGGCAGCGCCCATATCGTATGCCTGCTCAACGTTGGCAAACATAATCTGGTCGAATTTATTAGGATAAGTCATAAGCTCGTTATGATTTATTTTAACGATGAACGGAATTTTGTGAGCGTATTTCCTCGAGTTCATTCCGAGAACACCCAACGTTGAAGCTACCGCGTTGCAGCCGCCGTTTATAGCTAGTTTAATAATATTTTCAGGATCAAAGTATTCAGGGTTTGGCGCGAAAGACGCACCGGCCGTGTGCTCTATTCCCTGGTCGACCGGCAGAATTGAGACATACCCCGTCCCGGCCAGTCTTCCCGACATGTATAACCATTGCAAATTTTTAAGCACATTTATGTTCCTGTCGCTTTGAGCAAAAATTCTATCAACGAAATCAGGTCCCGGCAAATGGATCTGTTCTTTCGGAAATTTTGCCTTATACTTCAGCAGAGAGTCTGCGTCTTTTCCTAGTAATTCTTTTATTTTATCAATCATACTTACTCCGTTAAATTTTAATTATTGCACAAAACAAATCGAAATTCAAGGTTTTAAAATAACCTTAAATTTTGTTGGATTCAATGTATTAACCGCCTTATTTTTTTATAAAAAGCGCCTTAATTTCCTTGCTTTCTTAGGCTCAAGCCTATTTGGGGCCTGCAGCGCGCGATATGTCCATGTGATCGAAAATGCTGACGGCGTGGAACCTGGAATTCTCAATAAACAGTTTACCCGTGTCCATTCCGCCGCAGACGACACCTGCAAGGTACATGCCCTTTTTATTGGTCTCAAAGGTATTAGAGTCGTAAACAGGGGCTTCGTCAGGCTCGCCGGAGATTTTCACGCCGGCTTTTTTTAGAAAATCGAAATCGGGATGGTAGCCGGTCATAGCAAACACGAATTCGTTTTCAATTGTAACAATACCATCCGGTGTTTTAATGTCCACTTCTTTCTCGCGTATTTCGGTCACATAAGAATCAAAATATGCCTTTATAGATCCTTCTTTAATGCGGTTCTCTATGTCAGGTTTAACCCAATATTTTACGCTGTCCTTTATTTTGCTTTCCCTGATAACCATCGTAACCTCGGAGCCGCGTCTGTAAGTCTCCAGCGCAACGTCAACAGCCGAATTAGCGGCGCCTATTACGGCAATCTTAAGATAAGCGTATGGATGCGCCTCGTCAAAATAATGCTTTACTTTCGGAAGTTCCTCTCCGGGAACGTTAGTGTAATTCGGCATGTCGTAAAAGCCGGTGGAGATGATAACGTTCTTCGCTCTGTATTTCCCTTTATCGGAAGTTAAGATGAACCCGCCGTTATCTTCCTTAATCTCCTCAACTTTTTCATAAGTATGTACATTAAGGTCCCAGGAATTTTTTACTCTTCTAAAGTATTCCAGCGCCTCCCTTCTTGTGGGTTTGTCGCCGTGGGAGACGAAAGGAACGCCGCCTATTTCCAGTCTTTCAGATGTGGAAAAGAAGGTCATGTTTGTCGGGTAATTGAAGATAGAATTTACGAGGCATCCTTTTTCGATGATAAGGTGGCTCTTTTTTCTCCTCACCGCTTCTATGCCGCAGGAAAGACCTATCGGTCCGGCTCCAATTATTATTACATCATATTCATTTTTCATGTTCATATTCGCTTTCCGGGAAAATGATTATCCGATATTTTTTGCATTATAAATTTAAAGAAATATGAGGTTAAATGAAGGGTAAGATTCACCTTTAAGAATTCAAACCTTTAAATTGTGACGGGAAAAGTATCATATATAAAAACCAAACACAGGATGTGCGCGAACGGCTGGGCTGTTTTAATGATTGTTCAAATATCAACAAACTACTTATTAATAAATTTCAAAAAGCAGGTTCTAAATGTTAGTTTTGAAAATCCTCGATAAAATTATTTCCTTTTGCAATGGCCCGACAACTCATCCTAATGCGAATGGAAAATTAATTACGGATGAAATATTTGAGATATTCATCCCCTTAGTTTAAATGTTCGTCTATGAAATCGATACCAGTAACTAATAAACTGATTTAATAAAAGAATAAATGCGATAAACAGCCGAAAATGTAGAATTAAACCGAGGAATTAAATATTTTATCCTCTCGGTAATTGGTAATTACCGGGTATATGATTAACAGCAAGCAATAATTTTTTATTAGTAATCACATGCAGAACTTTAACAAAAAAGAAATCAAGCAGAGCGATATTACGGTCTGCTTGCGGTGCGGCTTGCCCACAACTATAATATGGGTACACGGTCACGGCCAGTGTGCCAATTGCGGGACCAACATCGACGAATGCTGCCGCGGTGAAAAATGTGAAAACGGTATTAATGGAGAAGACACAAAACTCGACAACGGGGAAAATGGATAACCATCATATAAAAAGCGTGACGTTCGATCTGGACGGCACAATTGTAAATTCTTACAAAACGATCTACGAATCAACACTAAAATCTCTTAGGTATCTAAAGCTAACCGATGACCTGCCGAACGATGAATTTTATAGAAGAATAGGACATCACTTCGTAGATATTTTTAATGAAATGGGCATACCTCTTAAAGATTTCGATGAGTTTATCGAAGTTTATAAAAGTTTTTATTTTGATTTTATAGACTCTTCAGAGTTATATCCCGGCACAATTGAAGTCATGCAGAAACTCATAAGCAACGATATTAAGATTTCCCTGCTCACAACAAAGGGACAGGATCAGGCGGACAAAATTATAGACCATTTCGGATTAAGAAAATATTTTTCATACGTGATGGGAAGAAGGCCGGGTATCGCCAACAAGCCGTCGGCCGAGCCGCTGCTGATTATCTGCAAGGAATTAAACGAGCAGCCGGGAAACGCGCTGATGGTGGGCGATACCGAGCTGGACATAAACTGCGGAAGAAACGCCGGGGTTAAAACCTGCGGTGCCCTGTACGGCTACCGTTCGGAAGAAGCTTTAAGTGCAGAAGCTCCCGATTTCACCATTAAAAAGATCGGCGAGCTTCCTGGTAAAATCGGTTTGAAATAGGACTAAATTTAATTAGTATATTCATCATTCTAATAAAGGCACCTGCGATGAAATCAAAAAACATCTCTTTTTTATTGATAATGTTTTTAATAATTACCGGCTTCGCTTACTCCGGCGAAGTACCGAGACCAAAGCTTGTAGTAGGCATTGTTATTGACCAGATGCGGTACGACTACCTATATAAGTTTTATCCCTATTACGATAACGGCGGATTTAAAAGATTAATGAACGATGGAAGCAATTTTACGTTTGCTCATTTTAACTATGTACCGACTTATACCGGGCCGGGACACACTTCGGTATACACGGGCTCTACTCCTTTCTACCACGGTATAATAGCCAACAACTGGTACGATAAAGAAACGGGCAAATCGGTCTATTGCGCTTATGATCCGACCGTGAAGACTGTCGGGAGCGATGATAATGAAGGAAAGATGTCGCCGCACCGCCTGCTCGCTACTACAATAACCGATCAGCTGAGACTTTCTAATAATTTCTTGTCGAGGGTTGTCAGTATTTCGCTTAAAGACCGCGCGGCTATTCTACCGGGAGGACGCTCTGCCAACGCAGCTTACTGGTACGATACTAACAACGGAAAATTTATTACTTCGTCTTATTATATGGATAAACTGCCGGACTGGGTAAACTCTTTTAACCGTGAAAAACTCGCGGACAAATATATGTCGGGCAGCTGGCAGCTTGCCCGTCCGCTTAAGGACTACGAGGTAAGCATGCCTGATGCAAGCGCAAGCGAAAAAGATGTATTCAAGGAAGGTAATACTACTTTCCCGCATCTTTTTGATTCGGTACAGGGTAATAAAAAATACGCTGCACTCGAATCGACTCCGTACGGAAATAAAATTGTGCTTGATTTTGCCGAAGCGGCGCTGAAAGGCGAAAAGCTCGGTGAAGGAAAGTATACCGACTTCCTGGCTATCAGCTTTTCTTCAACAGATTTTGTAGGACATGCGTACGGCCCTAATTCTTTTGAGATAGAAGATACTTATATCAGGCTCGACGCACAGATAGCGCAGCTTCTCTCGGCTCTCGATAAGCAGGTAGGAAAAGGCAACTACGTTGTATTCTTGACTGCCGATCACGCTGTTGTTGAAAACAACGGCTTCAGGCAGGAGCATAAACTGAACGCCGGCGGCCTCGGTACCAAAGCATTTGAAGATTCTTTGAACGCTTTCGCCGGAAAAAAATTCGGGGATAAAAATTTAGTTGCAGACTTTTCCAACAATCAAATATTTTTTGATTACAAAGAGCTTGCGCAAAAGAACCTGGATATCCATCTCGTCGAGCAGTCGTTTGCCGATTATATAAGACAAAACTTTCCGGCGGTAACGGAAATATTTACAAGGGATGATCTCGAAGGACATACGCCATCCAGGGCAACAACCAATTTAGTGTTAAACGGATTTAACATGGTGCGCTCGGGTGATATTGCGTTCGGACTTCAGCCGGGTTATCTTCCCAATTTTTTGAAGCAGGGTACTTCGCACGGAACTTATTACGCGTACGATACCCACGTACCGATGCTGTTTTATGGATGGCACGTTCCGAAGCAGACGGTGAACAGGCCTGTTTACATTGTTGATGTTGCCGCGACAATTGCGGACTTGCTGAAGATTACCGAGCCGGACTGCTGTATTGGCGTGCCGCTGATAAAGTAGTTTTCTCTGACTTAATGAATTCTAAATTACCGCATATGTCATTCTGAGGGAGTTCTACGACCGAAGAATCTTAAGAATATACAGGGAGATTCTTCATCCCGATAAATCGGGATTCAGAATGACATATAAAAGGATTTTAAACAATTTTATTTCACCGGTTTAATTTAGTCCTCATATAACCGGCTTTAGCCTCATACATTATTATTATGTGGCTAAAGCCATTTTTGTTTGTCATAATCTATTCCGTCGGTTAAAACCGACGGCAATAATTAAAGGAGAGAAAGTAAGACAAGTCAGAATATTAGATTAAATTGAACTAAAATTACTGTGAGATTCTTCATCCCGATAAATCGGGATTCAGAATGACATATAAAAAAATTCAACAAGCAATTCTCATCTTACCGCTACTTTTATCGTTTCTCCTTCCGTCTTGGCAATAACCGCGGCGCCGCATGAATCGCTCCATACGTTTACCGTGGTTCTGCACATATCCAGAATTCTGTCTACGGCTAGAATTAAACCAACGCCTTCCAGCGGAAGTCCCACCGCGGAAAGAATAACGGTGATCATCACGAGTCCCGCCATTGGAATACCCGCTGCCCCTATTGAAGCAAGAAGCGCGGTAAATACCACTATAAACTGATGAAAGAAATCCAGATGAATGCCGTAAGCTTGCGCAATAAACATTGCGGCGATACATTCGTACAACGCGGTGCCGTCCATGTTAACCGTTGCTCCGAGAGGAAGCACAAAGCTTGTTACTTTGTTTGACACGCCTACCTCGTTCTCTACGGCATCTAAGGTGAGCGGCAAAGTAGCGGAAGAAGACGAAGTGGAGAAAGCCGTGATGAGGGGTGTGGTCATCGTTTTAAAGTGGCGCCACGGATCGGCCTTCCCGGCAAATCTCAAAATAAGCGGAAGCGTAATAAAGGCGTGAACGAAAAGCCCGAGTAAGACGGACATCATATATAAGCCGAGTCTTGCCGCAACGTCTATAAGATTTCCCGCCTGTTCTGCTACCACGCCGGCTACAATTCCGAGAATTCCGAACGGAGTAAATTTTATTACGAATGAGGTAATTTTCATCATCAGTTCGAACCCGCCGTTAAATAAATTCAGAAGAGGATCTTTGTACTCGGGTGCGAGCTTTGTGAGGAAGAAACCGACAAGCACGGCAAAGAAAATAATTGCAAGCATGTCGCCGTTTGCAAGCGCCTGGAAAATATTTGTGGGAATTAACCTCAGGAGAAAATTACCGAGTCCCTTAGAGGCGGTATGAATTCCCTCCACGTTTTTCGAAAATCCAAGATCGGCTCCAACCCCGGGCTGTATAATGTTAACGAAAGTGAGTCCGACTAAAATTGCAAGCAGGCTTGTTGTGATATAATATAGCAGGGTCTTTAGGCCCATTTTACCCAGATCCTGAGCGTCTCCTATGTTGGCAATTCCGGTTATAATCGAGGTAAGAATGAGAGGAACGATAATCATCTTCAGGGCTTCTAGAAAAACGTCCCCCATCCAGGTTACATATTTAACGTAATCAGTGAGGAAGAGCCCGTAAAGAATTCCGATTAATAAGGCGATTAAAATTTGCCAGTGGAGTTTGATTTTAAACATAATCCAGTGAAGTTTTTTAGATAATAATTTTAGTCAAAGTTTTAGCTCATGTGAAGAGGAATAATGGAATAGTGGAGTAATGTCCAAAGGACTCCTTCGGAGGAGTTGTATAAGAATAAAATTAGCAATTACAATTAATCCGGCACCCCACTATTCCAGTACTCCAACATTCCAGTACTCCATTCTCTCTGTTCAAAAACAATCAGAATCGTTGCTTGTATTGATTACGTTATTAGAGCAGGTGGCGCAGTATCTCGTCGCAGACGGCGTAGCCGGATTTAGTAAGACGCACTTTGCCGCCGTCGATTACGGCAAGATTTTTATCTTCCAAAGTTTTAAGATAATCATATTTCTCATTTATCCAATTCACGCCGAATTTTTTCGTGAATTCTTCTGTATCGAGCCCGCTGCTTCTTAATGCGAGCATCACGTACTCATTCAGCTTTTGTTCTTCGGATAAGAATTCGTGATTTGCTTCCGCGTGCCCGTTCTTCTCAATTTCCGAAAGATATTTCTTCAAACTCGAAAAATTCCACCAGCGCTTTCCGCCGGCAAAAGAATGCGCCGAGGGGCCGAAGCTTAGGTAATCTCGGTAGTGCCAGTACACATTGTTGTGAACGCATTCGTAACCGGGCTTGGCGAAATTGGAAACCTCGTACTGTCGGAATCCTCTTTCTTCAAAAAAATCCATGGTCATCTCGTAAAGGTCGGCGTCGTAATCATCGTCCTGCATAACAACTTTTCCGTCGAGTACCATTTTGTTTAATATTGTCCCGCGTTCGAGAATTAGGCTGTAAGCAGATAAATGTTTTATAGGAAGAGAGGCGGCGGTGAGAAGATTTTGATTCCACCGCTCTTTTGTTTGTCCGGGCAGATTGAAGATAAGATCCACGCTGATATTTTCGAAGCCGGCTACTGCGGCGTTTTCAACGGTTTTAATCCCCGCGGCTTTATCGTGTATCCTAGTAAGAAATTTAAGCTCATCGTCGTGGAAGGATTGTATACCGATGCTGATCCGGTTTATTCCCGCCTCGCGGAATTCTTTAAGCTTGTTTTTATTTACGGTACCCGGGTTGGTTTCCATTGTAATTTCGGCATTTTCATCTGACCGCTAAAATTTTTCCTAAGAGTACGGCGATAATTTTATGAAGATAATCCGGCGTCATAAGAGAAGGAGTTCCGCCGCCGAAAAATATTGAGCCGAAAGTTCTTCCTTCAGAATAAAGGCCCGAGTAATGTTCTATCTCCGATGTTATACCTTTGAGAAAAGGGTGAATGTTGTCGGTAGTAATAATTGAGTAAAAATCACAGTAGATGCATTTATGGTCGCAAAACGGAATATGTACGTACAGTGCCGAATTTGCCAAGATTGTCTTTATCCTTAAAATAATAAGTAATTGAACAGCGTAAGAGTTTATAAAGGCATAATTTAAGATATTTTCTTTTTAATTATACAAAAATAAACAATTTAGCGCAGTACAAACACATTTGTATATTTGTCCTTCCCGGGTGGATTGAATGTGTTAAGATTTAAAAAAAGTCTCATGTTTCTGGTTTATTTCTTAGAAATTTTGATTATCTTGTCGGGTGTATTTTCCTTTGCATAGGGGATGCTCTTATAATCAAAATTCACATCACTCTAAAAAAATATTTTTAAAATTCTTTTTTACTAAATATTTCAACCGTTCCGCAATATTAAAGTTTCACAAATTTCTATTCAGAAAAAAATAATAACATCAAGGAGATCGCTTTATGAAGCTAAAAATACCGTATATGCTTCTTTGCGTGCTTCTGCTTTTACCGGCCGGCGGGTTAAAGGCACAGGATTACGCGGCAAGTCTTCGAGTCAGTTCATTGGGGCTGAACCTTGAGGGAATCCGGACGATCGGTGATAATTTTGATGCAAGACTCGGATTCGCGTGGTTTAATTATAACTCATTAAAAGGCGGCGGAAGTTCTAGTGATGAGTACCGCTATACCGGAGAGTTAAATTTGATGTCGATTTCAGCTCTCGGCGACTGGTTTCCGTTTACAAACAGCATTTTCAGAATCAGCGCTGGAATCTTCGTGAATCTGAATAAAGCGTCGATGACATTAACTCCGACCAAATCAAAAAACATCGGCGGAGATGTTTATACGCCCGATAAACTGGGAAACCTCAGCGTAGATATAAATTTCCCCAAAGTCGCGCCATACATCGGAATCGGGCTCGGCAATCCGACATCGGGAGGATCGGGACTTAAATTCAGTTTTGATATCGGCACATTCTACCAGGGCCCTCCTTCGGCAAATCTGTCTGCTAGCGGGCTTATAGAACCTTCGGCCGCTCCCGATCAGGAACAGCAGCTTAACGAAAACCTCAGCTGGTTTAAGTGGTATCCGGTTATAGCCCTTGGTATTATTTATAAATTTTGACAGGAGTTTTCATAATGCGAAAGATTAGATTATACCAGATTACGGTAGCCCTGATAACCGTTGCCCTCGGATTGTCGCTAGTTCAATGTAATATTGTGGACCCGACAAAGGGACTGGAAGTTAGATTGAATACCATATCGAGGACAACTACCGTTACAATGTTTTTCTCCGACGCGGTTTCGCAGAATACTATCCAGGGAAATTTAACCGCGACATTTAAAGGCGA
The DNA here is from genome assembly GCA_963787005.1 of uncultured Bacteroidota bacterium. Classification (GTDB taxonomy): domain Bacteria; phylum Bacteroidota; class Ignavibacteria; order Ignavibacteriales; family Ignavibacteriaceae; genus FEN-1297. Next base: position 42,590 of record CAWBBX010000091.1, on the reverse strand, counting down.
TAATGCCTCTAAGGTAATCGACGTTAACAACAATCCAAAGACTCAGTTTACTACGAAAAACGGATTCATTAGTTTCAGCATTACGGACGGAATAAATATAAGCAAGGACAATCCTCTTACTTTAATTTTAAACGCCACAAGCAGCGGTTATAATGATTATGTTTCGAAAGTAACATTAAACAGTAACGGATTTATAACTAAGACGGTATATTTGACGAGCAGCACCGCTCCTCCCCCTAACACGGTAACCCAGACCGATACATCGGGTTCGTCCAATAACAGCGGAACGGTAACAGATACAGTTAACGTAAGCACCGAGAACGGCACCACGGTTACGATTAATCCCGGAACACAACTAACCGATGCTTCCGGAAGTCCCGTTAGCGGCAACCTTACAACTACTATTACAACAACCCCAGTTACCGGTGAAAACAGCAACGTTGCGTCGCAGAACTTTAACGTTAACAGCACTACAAGATTTCAGCCGGGAATGTCTTTTTCGGTTCAAATTCAAAATCAAAGCGGACAGGTGGTCAACCAAATTAATTCAAGCCAGAAAATTCAGCTGAGCCTGCCTCTCCCGGCCGATTTGAATTACCAGCCCGGCGATGCACTATACGTTTACGCGATAGACCCAAATACGGGAGAGCCCGTGCAGATCGGCGAAGGAACGGTAAGCGGCGCTTCCGGCTCAATGCGTAAAATTTCCGGCGTAATGCTGAACGGCAACAGCGCTAACGTAAGTATTAATTCCCTTACGTATAAATATAACTATCTTGGAAAGGAAACCGGGGCTTGCGACGCGTTCCTGCAGAGCACACAGAGCGAAGTCTCTTCTTACGGCTTCGACTTGTACATGGTTTCTTCCGGACAGCTGGTTCCTCAAGGAAGTATAAACGGCAGTGAGCTTATTAACGGAAGCATACCAGTAAACAGCGGCGACACTTACGTATTCAAATACGGAACAGTTGAAGTATCTTCCAGGTTTACAGCGGACTGCGGTACAAATGCCGTTACAATTAACTTAAGTGCCATTCCTAAGACATTCCACATTGCATTTGCCGGAAAAGGGGTCTGCAAAAACACCGATCCCCTCACAATAGGCAACCTGTCATCTGCAAGCTACGTCTTCTGGTTAAAAAGTGATGAAGGCAATAAGCATCCGGGAGTAATAGAAAACGGTGCGGGAAGCATTAAATATAGAACCCGGCGTATACACTGTTTCGGTTACTTACCAGAACGAGACTTATGAAGGTGATGTAACGATAGGATCAAACGGGGAACTGTCCAGTAATTTCGATACATCGGGGTTGTATTACGGAGAAATTAAAATTAACGGCGTTCTGACCACATTAACAAGCGATAATAATCCGAACATTGACGGTCAAAACGTTACCGTTTATTTCGGCGTAGACTGCAACTAACTATAATAAAACTTCAAAAGGCGGCTTAACAGGCCGCCTTTTTTATTTCATTCTTATTAAAAATATTACCCATATTTTCAGCACTATATAAAAAAATCCCCGCGGCGGAAACCGCAGGGATATTAATAAATTTATAAACAATGATCTTATCTATTGAGTATTAACCGTCATAGTAAAGGCTATGTCTATCACGGCGTTCAGACTGTAAGGTGTGGGAGAAATATTATCAATGGATAAAGTTGCTTGAAACTTTTTATTCGACAGCGTTGACAAGTAGTTGTTAATTAATCCTATCTGTGCCGATGATAACTTTAATTGATACGGTGTAGTTTTATAATAAGCAGGAGTAATTTGACCTAACGGATAAGTGAACAAAAGGTTGCCGTTACTATCTTTTAAAGTAAGATTAACGTTACCAGTCATATTAGAAGGTGAAACGTTTTTAGTTCTGAACTGGGCTTGCGCGAAAGTAATAGAGTCTATTTTATCCGAGTATTTTTGATAAGTGGAAGAGTTGCTTAAGTCTGCGGTTTCCGTCTCCGAGTAGGACGATTCGGTGCTGTTGGTTACGGTGAATTCCTGAGTTATAGGAATATTCTGGGTCAACGTATTCAGCGCATCGAGAATACAGCCGGAAAAAGCAAACGGCATAATTAATAAGGCAACAAAGGATAATTTAATTAAATATTTTTTCATTTTTTTCTCCATTTAAAATTCAAATGATAAGCCGCCCGAAATTACCGGCTGGTTGGTGATGTTATAATCGGCGTTAATAACAAGAAAGCCCGCTTTAAGAGAACCTCCTATTATTACCCTGAAATTATCCTTCCCGTTTACGCTTGCCTTAACGTCCCTATCCTGTCTGAGTGCCGGATCTCCGCTGTTGGGATCTCCCTTAATCGTATAGCTGAGATCAAATTTTGAGGATTCGTACTGGAGCCCGCCGTACGCAGTGAAAATTCCGAATGTCTTGCTTACCTCGCCGTTGAATGCGAGTGTACTTGCGCTTATTACGTCCGTTACCGTCAGCTTATTGTAAAGAAACTGAACCGCCACATCGACAGGAATTAAAGGAATATACTGGCTTATGCTGTGGCGGATGCCGAAGCCGAAATAATTTATATTTTTATCGCCCACTTTTATACTCGGCAGGTATCTTATCAAAACCTCTGTTCCCATGAAACTTCCCGTAACCTGCGGTACGCCGAAAGGAACGCTCTTCTGATCAATGCCGCCCGGATATGTAATATAACCGTCGGGCCCGGTATAGATTGTACCGTTTTTATCGCCCCAAAACGTCGGGGTAGGCTGGTCGGCTTTGTACCCTGCCGGAAGATTGGGAGTAAACGTCATTTGACTGCTCGGTATAGAGATAATCATTCCCCGGAGACTGATGGACATACCGAAAAAACTCGGAATGTGAGCGGTGTAAAACCCGCCTGAGTTTAATCCTGTTCCCAAAGTAGTAGCAAGCGGCTGCGCAAAGTTGGATACTTCGCTTTCACTCAGTGCGCTGAATTGATCTTGCTGTGAATAAGCAGGTTTCGCAATTAATAATGATAAGCAAAACAAAACAACAGTTTTTTTCATCAATTTGGCCTTTAAATGTTTAGAGTATTGCAAATGATCCGCAGCATAAATTTGAAGAATCTCAAGATTTAATGCAACTAAGAAATGTGCTAAGTACTTTAAAGCACAATCAGTTGTGTGAAGGGGGGAGAAATTTCCTTTTATTTTTTCTGTCCCATTAATTCCCTTGCGCCTTTAAGGCTCGCGTCGGTGACAGCTTCACCGCTCATGAGCTTTGCAACTTCTTTAACACGCTCATCATCATTTAGCTTTTTAATAAAGCTAACTACCCTGCCGTCGCGCTTAGATTTTTCTACGGCAAAATGATGATCCGCCAGTCCGGCAATTTGGGGGAGATGCGTAATTGATATGATCTGATGAAAATCAGCCAGGGATTTAAGCGCTTGCCCGACTTTCTGGGCTATCCTTCCGCTTACTCCTGTATCTATTTCATCGAATATTAAAAGCGGAAGCTTATCGTTTTTGGCGAGGATGGTTTTCAGTCCGAGCATTATTCTGGATATTTCTCCTCCCGAAGCTACCTTAGCGAGCGGCTTCGGGTCCTCACCCGCGTTGGTGGAGATGAAAAATTCTATCCCGTCGATCCCGGACGAATCGTATTTATAGGCTTTACCGTCCGCAAGGATATAATCGTCCTTTTTAACGTCGGCTTCAGTTCTCATCATATTAACATTAAAAACCGAATCGGGTATGCCGAGGTAACTAAGCACGTCGCGGATTTCTTTCTGTACTTTCTTTGAAATCTCTTTTCTCTTAGTCGAAAGCTTGGCAGCGGCGGCTCCGCATTTTACTCTAAGATCCTTAATATCCTTTTCGAGTTTGGCTATGCTGCCCGAATAATTTTCTGCGAGATCATATTCATCTCCGAGTTTCTTTCTGTGTTCAATTATCAATTTAACCGAGCCGCCGTATTTTTTCTTGAGCAGGCTCAAAGCCCTGAGCCGTTCCCTCATTTCTTCAAGGCGGCCGGGATCGACGTCGATCCTCGAATTATAATCTCTCATAAATTTTGAGATGTCGCCGATAAGAGTGAGTACAGTCTCGAACTCGCCGCCTATCTCCACGAATGATTTGTCGATATTCTGAAGTTCTTCAAGAGCTTCCTGTATCTCGCCGAGAGAATCATTAACCGAGTCGTCACCTTCATATAGCTTATTATATATCGATGAAGTAAGCTCCATCAGCTTCTCCGAGTTCTCCAGGATATTCAGCTCTTCTTCTAGCTTATCCTCCTCTCCTTCTTCGGGCGAGACGGCATCGATTTCCTTTATCTGAAAAGCGTAGAGATCTTTCCTTTCCTTAAGTGATGCTTCTCTTTCTTTCAAGGAAGCAAGCTCGCGGTTTAGGGCAGACAGTTCGCCGAAATGTTTCCGGTATTCTTCCTTAAGATCATCGATACTGCCAAACTCGTCCAGAAAATCGATGTGGGTTTCGGTGCGCAGGAGCGACTGATGTTCGTGCTGGCCGTGAAGATCGACGAGAAGGTTGCCGAGTTCTTTGATAAGCGCAAGTTGAACAGGCGTATCGTTTACAAAGCATCTATTGGATCCTTTGAGGGATATCTCTCTGCGCATTATAAGCTCCGGGAAATATTCAAGATCGTTTTCCGAGAGCATACGCTTTACCTTCTTATTTCCCTCAACGTTGAAAATTCCTTCGACGATCGACTTAACCGCGCCCTTGCGGACAACCTCGGTGGAAGCCCTGTCGCCCAGCAACAATCCCATCGCGTCGATGAGAATCGATTTACCCGCACCCGTCTCACCGGTAATAATATTCAGCCCCCTGTCGAATTCGACATCTATCTCTTCGATCAGTGCGTAGTCTTTTACTTTAAGCGATTTTAGCATATTCTCAATTAAATTTTACGGGAATAATTTAGCTTATTTTAGGTGTAATTTCAAAAATGGGGATGAATAAACGGTTAAAACCGTTTCCTGAAATGTTGCCCAAAGCCCTTACCGCCGGATAAATCCGGCGGAGAACCGTAGAAAATGAAAGTGGTTTGTTACCTTAAACTATTTACAGTCCCAAAATTAAATTATATCTTGCGGTTCTCCCCGCGATTTATCGCGGGGGTACATGATACAAAAAAAACATTAAACGGTTTTAACCGTTTTTCCCACCCGCGATACCATAACTTCTAAGAAATAACTGAAACTCCTCCTCAAAAGTTTTAACTCTATGATGTTCCTTTTGATTCTTTATATAACTTACAACTTTATTTAATTGCGACGGGGATACAGAAAATACTCCGTAACCTTTTCCCCAGGAGAACTTAAATTTAGTAATTCCCTCCTTGTTTATATAATATGACGATCCGCCTTTGAATAATTTAATACATTCCTCGGGATTTACATTAGTCGGTAAATCTACCAGTGCATGGACATGATCCGCATTAACGTAGTTTATCTTCATAAAAATGTTTTTCTTCCTGCTATACTCATATAATAGATTGGAAATCTTTTTCCTCGATTCAGGAAGAATGATCTTCTGTTTCCCCGTTGTTTCCCAAATTAAATGAAGCCAAATCTTGTTGTGAGAATGAATAGACATTTTTACCTCCCATTTAAATGTCTAATAAAACTCAATAGAACTAAACGGTTAAAACCGTTTTCAGGAGAAGTATGAGAGAAGCGTTTACCGCCGGATAAATCCGGCGGAGAACGGTAAGATTAGATGTCTTATTTAAATTTGTTTTAATAAAAACAATCTCAGATAAATCCGCAAATTAAAATAAGAACATTTTTCAGATTTCAACCTAATACAGATCTCTTAAAATTGCCTTATCGGGTAAGGATGGGTCTGAGACACTCCCCTGAGACAGATAATATCATTAGGTTACATTCTCCCCGCGATTTATCGCGGGGTATAGGATGACCACCAAACATAAAACGGTTTTAATCGCTTGCAGGATAATAATGAGAAAAGCTTCGCGCCGGGTAAATCTGGAGAAGAATAGAGCTCTAGTTTAAACTTTTTTTAATAAAATCATTTTGGGATAAAACTGCAAGAAAAATATTAATACATTAGACGGTTAAAACCGTTTGCAGGAGAAGCGGTGGAGGAAAACCTTACCGCCGGATAAATCCGGCGGAGAACCGTAGAAAATGGAAGTAGTTTGTTACCTTAACCTATTTACATTCCCAAAATAAATTATCTCTTGCGGTTCTCCCCGCGATTTATCGCGGGGGCAATGTTGAAACAAAAACCCATTCAACGGTTTCAACCGTTTACAGCCCCGCCATCATTACGCCGCAGATCGTCTTCGCGTCGAATATCTCACCGGATTTTATTTTTTCTTTAATCTCATCCAAAGTAAATTCCAATATCTCCATGCCGTACTCCCCCTCTTCCCTGTTATGGTTCCCCGGCGTGAGATCCTCGGCAAGATAAATATGAAGTATCTCAGTACAAAATCCGGGGGTTGTAGCTATAGCGCCGAGCTTTCTTACTTTACCTGCTTTGTATCCTGTTTCCTCTTCCAGCTCTCTGACTGCGCACTTCATAGGATCTTCACCCTTTTCAAGCTTTCCTGCCGGCAGTTCGAGCAGTACTTTCTGCATAGGATAACGGAACTGCTTTACCATCACTATTTTTCCGTCGCTTTTTAACGGCAATACGGCCGCGCCGCCGGGATGAACCGCGACTTCCCTAATACCGCCGTTTCCGCTGTCGTATTTAATCTCATCAACCACCAGATCGAATACCTTCCCCTTAAACAAAGTTTCATTTTTAGTTACTTTAAAATTCATATAAACCTTCACTCTAATTAAATAAAAATACCGGACGGGATTTTCCGCCGCCGAAAATGATATAAAAAAATGAAGGCGGGTCCGCGCTTGCCTGTCCGGCAGGCGGTCCCGCCTGAAAAAAATTTAACCGCAAATAATTTATAACGGTTATGTTCTGTAATTAGAATCGTAGTAAGGAACGAGCTCGCTGCCGAGGAATTTGAGCAAGGCAGTTATCACACCGAGGTCATCGAGATAACCGACAAGAGGAGTTATATCAGGAATTGCGTCTATTGGTGATATAAAATAAATCAAAGCGGCTACCACAATTGCTTTCCTGTGCCAAGAGACTAATGGATCTCTCATATAATTTACCAAAGCAAGTATGTCCCTCGCAAATGAGATCTTCTTCCCGACCCTTTCGAGTTTGATCCAGAGGTTTTCTTCAACGAATTTTACTTTCTCATCAACTTCGTGTTCGGTTTCACCCCCGAAATCAAGCTCGTCCAGTTCTTCCAGTTCATCGTAATTAAGCTCATTTTCCTCCATAACAACTCCTATTTTTTATGTTCTTTGAACCATTCAAAAATGGAATTCCACCAGACTTTAGCGTCCTGCGGCTTGGTAACAAAATGGTATTCATTAGGATAATAAAGCAGCTTGCTCTCTACTCCCAGTCTCTGCAGCGATGTAAAAAGCTGGAACGCCTGCTCTTCGGGCACCCTGTAATCGTGGGCGCCTTCAACTATCAGCATCGGAGTTTTCGCGTTCTGAATGAAGCGCTGCGGATTCCATTTTTCATAAAGCTCTCTGTTCGTCCAGGGCGTTCCTCCGAATTCCCATTCGGGGAACCAGAGTTCTTCCGTTGTTCCGTACATGCTTACTGTATTGAACACGCCGTCGTGAGAGACGAGAGCGTTGAACCTGTCGGTATGTCCCTCGATCCAGTTTATCATGAAGCCGCCGTAGGAAGCGCCCGCGGCGAAAGTATTCTTGGAATCAATATAGTTAAAATTCTTTAACGCGTAATCGTACACGTCCATCAGATCGTTATACGGCCTTCCTCCCCAGTCTTTAGATACCGCGTTCGTAAAAGCCTGTCCGTAGCCCGTGCTGCCTGTAGGGTTGGGTGCGATTACTACGTATCCCTTAGACGCGAACAGTTCAGTATTCCAGCGGTAGTGAAAATCATCTTCCCAGTGGCCCTGCGGTCCGCCGTGGATTAAAAATATCAAAGGATATTTTTTAGCGGGATCGAAGAACGGCGGCTTAACAAGTATCGACTGCACTTTGTGCCCCTGATCTCCTTCGCACCAGAAAGTTTCAACCGGATTCATCTCTATATTCGCCAGACGCTCTTTGTTAAGATGAGTAATCTGCTTTACGTCTCCGCCGTCGCTGTTCATCGAAAATAATTCATAAGGCCGGGTTGATTTTTGCTGCTTGAAATAAATTGTCTTTCCGTCCGGAGAAACAATAAGTCCCGTGTTGCTGTGATCTTTCAAAATCACTTCGGTCTTTCCGGTAGCGACATCGGTTTTATAAACAGAATTAAAAATCTCATTGTTGGCTGTGAAGTAAATTGTTTTCGAATCCGGAGACCACACAACTTGTCCTACCGATCGATCAAGTCCCTTTGTAAGATTCTTAAGTGAGCCGGCAGCACGGTCGTATAAGAAAAGGAACTGCTGATCCGATTCGTGTCCGGGCACCAGCATAGAGCAGAAAGCTATGTACTTTCCGTCTGGCGAATAAACCGGCTGATTGTCCACTCCCATACTCTTGGATATTTTTTTCGCGGGAACTTTTTCGTTCGACTTAACGTCGGCAATATTTACTGTATAAATTTCATTGTTCGTGCTTGTAGCAACAACTTCGTTGGGATTCATGGTGTAAGCGATTTCTTTATCGTTCGGCGAGAAGTTGAAATCATTACCGCTGCCGAGATCAAGCGGCGGAACGTCGTTGTGCATTTTCCAATTCAGATCATAATATTTATTCGCTGTCAGGTTAAACATGAAAAGATGGCTTCTCTTATCGTTGAGCCACCTGTTCCAGGATCTGAACATAAGATGTTTGATGATGCGGACGTCGGCTTTGGTATCTTTCTTCTTTTCATCGGTTTCTTTGTTGCATGCCTGGTCGGGACAATCGGCATAAACGGAAGATATTATCAGCATCTTCTTGCCGTCGTGCGACCATTTGTAGTCCGATATGCCGGTATAAAGACCGGTTACCTGTTTATCGTTCTTTCCGTCGAGATTGCAGGTATGCACCTGGTCATCAACTATATAAGAGATAGACTTACCGTCGGGTAAAAACTCCGGTGCCGATTCGCTTTTATCAGAATTCTTCAAAGGGCGCAGGTTCTTGCCGTTAGAATCGATGAGATAAATATCGGTATTGCCTTTGTTATCCTTCATACTATAAGTCGTTACCGTAAAGGCAATTGTCTTGCCGTCGGGCGAAAGGTCCATCGTCCCTATCCTCTTCATTGCCCACAGATCGTTCACCGTCAGCGGTTTTTTCGTCTGTGCTGTAATCATAAACGGGATAAGCAGGAGTGCGGTTAATAGTAATTTCATTGTGTCCTCAACTGATTGGGAAATTTATTAATTAAAAATAACTGAACTCCTTCTGAAAGGCAATGTAAACGGGGGGAATGTAAATTAATATCACAGTAAAGAAGTTTATTTATATATTTCCGTCAGCTATCCGAAGGATTCCTTTGGAAAAGCTGACGGCAATTGAATCTTTAAATTATTCAAATCTTCAACAAACTACTAAAAATCAAAATGCACGAACGCGAATGAGAAACTGTATTCTCCCCTGCTCTCCGGAACATAATGCATCGTAAATCGGAAGCTGTTCTCTTCGGAAAAAGGAATAGTCGCACTGCAATAATAACCGGAAGGCATACTTCCGCTTACCCCGGCTTCAAAATATTTCGTTATACTCAATCCGACACTAAAAATACCTTTACCTGATAAATAAGGAGTGCTGTTTCCTATTTGAGCATTAACGTTAAGATATTCGGGTCCCAGCCGAAGCATCGCTACAAGGAGCGACGGATATCCGAGTCCTCCCCTTATCTCAAAATATTTGCTGTAATAGCCTGCGTTAAACCCGGCGGCAATTACATTCCTTTCCACTCTGTGCGAAGAGCCCTGGCGTATAAAATTAATATTTCCGCCGTAGGTAAACCCGCTGCTCTTATATTTAGTGGCAGAGACCCCAATTTCCTGGTAATCCACATAATCGGAACAGGTTATATATCTGCCCATTCCGATACCGCCGATTATTCTAACGTACTCTCCGGAATTCCCCTTTTCCCCGCCGCTATTACTGCTGTCTTTCTCCGTAACATCGAACGTGAGCGGGAAAAGCAGTAAAAACATCAAGAAGTGCTTCATTATTCCCCCTTTGTATAAGAAAAATAAGAAAATATTTTATAAGTTTGTTTATCTTTTACTGTCTAGGAAATTTTTAAGAAAAATCATCAAATGCAAAAAAAAATATTTCTCCCGGGAAGCGACAATCAGCTTAAGGCTTTTTTAAAGAACACGGAAGTTAAAGACAAGTCCGTTTTAATTATAGGAGCCAACAGCGAAGAAATTGCAAAAGTCTTTCACGATGAAGACGCGGCAAAAGTAATGATTATTGTGAACGATAACGCGTCACTTCTGCGGTCCCGACTTATTCTTGCAGAAGAATCTCACATCCCGGTCAGACTGATGGAATTCGACAACACAGATTTCCGAGAGAACATGTTTGATATTGTGTATGCGCAGTCTTCAATATCGGTTCCGCGAAGGAATAAAATACTTAAAGAAGTGAGGAGGATATTAAGAGCCGACGGGATTTTTTGTGTCGGAGAAAATATCGAGCTTCAAAAAAATCCTCCCGTGTTTGTCTCCGATATCTGGGAAAGCTCGGGACTCGCGCCTTTAAACGTTAATGAAATAAATGACTATTACACTGGCAGGGGTTTTGAGATTTTAATCGAGCAAGATCTTTCTTACTCCTTAAAAGAATTTTACTCCGCCGGAGAAAATTTACTGAAAAATAATATAGAGCAGCTGAGTGAAGAGGAAAAAACATTCAACAAGAAATTCCTAAAGAAACTCAGCCACGAATCGAACGCTTATCTCAGGCTCGGAGCTGATAAGCACATTGGATTTAAAATGTTAATATTAAGAAAGGCAGATAATTGAAGAAAGGCGACCTGGTCGAGCTAACTATAGAGAAATATGCTTATGAAGGAAAAGGAATTGCAAAAGTAAATAAGGAACTGATCAAGCCTTCTGCGGAAAAAGACGAAGGATTGATGAACGAGGTTCGATACGTCGTGTTTGTAACAGGCTCTTATCCCGGCGATACCGTAAAGGCCGAGCTCAGGAAGATAAAGAAGTCGTATTCGGAAGCGAAAGCGGTTGAGATAATAACTCCGTCAGAATTTAGAACAGAAGCAAGGTGCAAATATTTCGGAACGTGCGGCGGATGCAAACAGCAGGATCTTGATTATGAGATGCAGCTAAAATACAAGCAGGAGCAAGTTGAAGAGATATTCCGCATGATGGGCGGCTTCAGCGAATACGAAAAAGAAAATATAATTTCCTCGGAAAATAAATTTTTCTACCGCAACAAGATGGAATTTTCTTTCGGGGATAAGAGATGGCTTACAAAGGAAGAAATAAATAAAGGCGGCGTAATTGACAGGGATTTCGCGCTTGGTCTGCACATCCCGGGAATGTTCGATAAAATTCTTGACATTGATGAATGCTTCCTTCAATCTGAGCTGAGCAGCAGAATACTCAATGCCACTAGAAGCTTCTTTAAAAGAAAAAAAGATTCCCGTTTATTCTACAAAGACACATGAGGGATATCTTCGACATCTAGTCATTAAACAGTCGCAGCATTCTTCCGATCTGATGGTAAATATTGTTACCGCATCTGAAGACGATCTGCTGATGAAGGACTACACGAATTATCTTCTTAAAAACTTCCCGGAAATTACCACAATCATAAATAACATTAATACGAAGAAGGCTTCTGTTGCAATCGGAGATTACGAGAAAATTTATTTCGGCAACGGTTACATTTTCGATAATATCGGGAAGTATAAGTTCAGGATTAGCTCCAACTCTTTCTTCCAGACAAACACAATACAGGCAGAAAATCTTTACCAAACAGCTTTAAACTTTGCGGAATTAAACGGCGATGAAATCGTGTACGATCTTTATTCCGGCGCGGGCACGATCTCTATCTTTATAAGCGAAAACGCGAAGGAAGTCTACGCTTTCGAAACGGTTGAATCTTCCATAAAGGACGCGGAAGAGAACGCAATGTTGAATTCAATAATTAATGTTCATTTTATAGCCGCCGATCTTTATAAATCATTTCTGCCGGAAGTTGAAGAAAAGGGTATCCCGAAACCTGATGTAGTTATTCTCGATCCGCCGAGAAGCGGCATGCACGGCAACACGGTAAATGATGTTTTAAATCTGTCGCCGGCGAAAATAGTCTACGTAAGCTGCAATCCTACGACGCAGGTAAGAGATATAAAGATAATGTGCGATGCGGGATATAAATTAATAAAAACGAAGCCTGTGGATATGTTTCCTCATACATTTCATATCGAAAATGTTGCACTGATGATAAAAGATGGGGCCGAATAATTTGAAGAACTCTCTATGAATCCTCTACGAGGATTTAAAATTAGGGCTCTGATTATTGCTACAATAATATTACCTCTAGGAGGTGATATTATATGAAATGTTCATCAGCCCCGAGCATTTGGTCGGCGATGAGATATATCGATAATGCCGATTGTCGTAGACGGTCAAGCTTATTTTAGAATTTTGTATAGTACTATAACCTCATCCTGTAGTCCTTCCCCTAAGATGGGAAGGACTTGTTAGCAATCGTGTCTCTGCACCCGAAGCGCTAACTCGTTATATTGTACATTTGCCAAAATTTAGTGTTAGTATTCCAAACCGCCGACCGTCGTAGACGGTCAATTATTGTAGAATTTTGTATAGTACTATAACCTCATCCTGTAGTCCTTCCCCTAAGATGGGAAGGACTTGTTATCAATTGTGTCTCTGCACCCGAAGCGCTAACTAGTTATACTATACATTTGCCAAAATTTAGTGTTAGTATTCCAAACCGCCGACCGTCGTAGACGGTCAAGCTTATTGTAGAATTTTGTATAGTACTATAACCTCATCCTGTAGTCCTTCCCCTAAGATAGGAAGGACTTGTTATCAATTGTGTCTCTGCACCCGAAGCGCTAACTAGTTATACTATACATTTGCCAAAATTTAGTGTTAGTATTCCAAACCGCCGACCGTCGTAGATGGTCAAGCTTATTGTAGAATTTTGTATAGTACTATAACCTCATCCTGTAGTCCTTCCCCTAAGATGGGAAGGACTTGTTAGCAATCATGTCTCTGCACTCGAAGCGCTAACTCGTTATACTGTACATTTGCCAAAATTTAGTGTTAGTATTCCAAACCGCCGACCGTCGTAGACGGTCAATTATTGTAGATATGCATTGAAAATAATTTCCCGATCCTCGTAGAGGATCAATAAAATATTATTTATTTCGCATACAGCCCGCCGGTTTCCTCCATCCAATCCGCTATTTTCTCCACGGCAATCTTAACGTTATTATCGGAAACATCCAGCTCGAGCACCGGCATCGAAGATTCGGCGACAAGCTTTTTCATAAGCTCCTGTTCTTTAATGAACACGGAAAGATCGTTGTACTGCGAAGGCTTGCCCGATACCTTCAGTCTTTCTTCCCTTGCCGTCATAAAAGATCCCGGAGTGCGTGTACAGAAAACCAATTGAAATCCCAGTGCGTTCAGCCTGTCGTCTATCCATTTGAGATCGTATTCTTTTCCGTAAGTCTGAAGCTGATATGCTTTGGTGGAAATATGAAAACGGTCTGCTATCCACGAATAATATCTTTGCAGTTCGAAAAGTCTGAGCCAGGTGTGATAAGTTTCCATGGCGAGCGGTTCCTCCTGCGGCTCGAAATTTATAAGCCCTCTCCCCCAAGGAAAGTTAGTGAACGCGCACCACTCTGCGGATATTAATGGCGAATGATATCTGTATTTTCTCGGTCCGACTATTCGCGGATGTTTGTTCAGTTCGAACGCGATCTCGGTTTTAAATGTAAGGCGGGTACCTTCAAGAATAATTTTCGGGCATAGTTTTGATGACAACGGTTTCCCCTTCCGGTTAATTCAATTAAACGGCATTATATTTTTTTTAATCCTTTACAAACTGCGGAAAGGAATGATGGAATGTTGGAGTAATGGAGTAATGGAGTAATGGAGTAATGGAGTAATGGAGTAATGGAGTAATGGAGTAATGGGAAGATACAAGGACATTTCCAAAGGTCAAATAAGACCCACTATTCCAACATTCCATTATTCCATCCTTCCTCTTAAATACGTACTAATCGATTAATTATTTATTATCCACCAGCAGCACGAACTCCCCCTTTAAATTATTCTGCTCGGCTATGCGCAGCAGTTCCTCAGCCGACCCGCGGTAAAATCTTTCGCCTTTCATGGTCAGCTCGAATGCCAGGACTACATGAACGTGTTTGCCCAGCATCTTTACAATATCGGCAAGAAGACTTTTCAATCTGTAAGGCGTATCCAGAAGAACGATCACTTCTTTTATGTTTTTCAGCCGGTAAAGCTGCTGTCTTCTTTCCGGCTTTTTGGGAGAGAGCCAGCCGTAGTAATAAAACTTCTCGAAGTCGAGCCCCGATCCGGTAAGTGCGGGTAGAAGCGAGTTGGCACCGGGAACTGGCACCACGCCGATATGCTGTGAGATGCAGAGCTCAACAAGAAGATGACCGGGATCGGAGAAGAGCGGGGTTCCGCAGTCGGATACCAGAGCGGCCGTTTGTCCCTGAGCCAGCCTCAAAAGGATATCGTTCACCACGTCTTTTTCGTTATGCTCGTTGAGCGGAAAAAGTTCCTTCTCTATCCTGTAATTCGCCAGCAGCCGCCTGCCTTCCTTTATCTCCTCGCAGATTACAAAATCAACCGACTTCATAATATTAAGCGCCCTAAGGGTTATGTCCTCCAGGTTGCCGATAGGTGTGGCAACCAGGTAAAGCTTACCTTTCATAATTTATATTTACCTTTGCTTAGACTTAATTTTAATATTACAAAACTACAACAAATTCCGACATAAATTTTCATTTTTTGTTTTTTCCTCTGCCAAAATCTTCTTAATTTTAACACAACTTTATAATAAGATGGGGACTTATGAGGAGAACTTTCCTGTTCTGGATCATAGCTTTCGCAGTAACGTTAGCAAGTGCTTATTATCAAAGAATCACAGGACCTACGTACCCTCTTTCGGGAAGTGTTAACATCAACGGTGAAATAATTAATTATAAGCTGAACAGAAGCCACAGCACGTCGGAGGATTGTCCGGTTTCTATTAAAACAAATAATCCTGACGTCTCCGGTATTTTGATGTGGAAGAGATTTAAGACTGACGACGCGTGGACTCCCGAAGTGATGCACTACAGAGACGGCTTGCTTTCGGCCTATCTTCCCAAACAGCCTGCAGTCCGGAAAGCTGCAATATTCGGTTCTTCTCGGCTCGGGCGAACAGCAGATATCGGTTCCGCCTTCCGGCTCTGTTGTGGTAAGATTTAAAGGTGACGTTCCGCTCTTCATTTTAATCCCGCACATTCTTGCGATGTTCGGCACGATGCTGCTTTCCACCAGAACCGCTCTCGAATGCTTCAGCAGAGAACCGAAACTGAAAAAATTTACCGCGTGGACATTGGGATTTTTAATTGCGGGCGGAATTATCCTTGGCCCTATCACGCAGTTGTATGCCTTCGGTGCGCTGTGGACGGGCTTCCCGTTCGGCATGGATTTGACCGATAACAAAACACTGATAGCGCTTATAGGATGGATTTTGGCCGCCGTCGCTCTTTATAAATTTAAAAAACCGAAACTATATATTATCGGAGCAGCGGTTCTCCTGCTTGCCGTGTTCATGATACCTCACAGCATGTTCGGCTCGGAATTGGACTATAATAAAGTCGACAAACAAAAAGAAAAAAATGAAAATGTAAATACGTACCATCATCAAATATCAAAATCGGAAATATTATTATGAGTGAAACACACATAAACGGGGAGAATCTAAAGGGACTTCCATCGAACGCGTATACTGAGCTGAAACAGGGAGAAGAATACGTACCAGTGATGCCGCCGGGCAAAACCGTGCCGGAAGTCAGCTCTTATTCCGTATTATGGGGCGTGATAATGGCGATCATTTTTTCCGCCGCCGCCGCTTATCTCGGATTGAAAATAGGACAAGTGTTCGAGGCCGCAATACCGATAGCCATAATCGCTGTTGGACTCTCGGCATCAACCAAAAGAAAGAACGCTCTGGGCGAGAACGTAATTATACAGTCGATAGGCTCGAGCTCAGGCGCTATTGTAGCGGGAGCGATATTTACAATACCGGCTCTCTATATTCTTAACCTTGATGCCGATTTCTATAAAATATTTCTCGCCTCACTTTTCGGTGGTGTACTCGGAATATTATTCTTAGTTCCCTTCCGGAAATATTTCGTAAAAGATATGCACGGTAAATATCCTTTCCCGGAAGCGACCGCGACTACAGAGGTTCTTGTAGCAGGCGAAAAAGGCGGACAGCAGGCTTCAATATTAGTTGTCAGCGGAATCATCGGCGGCCTGTACGATTTTATAGTGGCTTCACTAGGGTGGTGGAACGAAGTTTTTTCCTCGCGCGTACTTCCGATAGGCGAAAAACTGGCGGATCAAACAAAGCTGGTATTTAAGATTAATGTGGGCGCCGCGGTTACCGGATTGGGTTATATAATAGGATTGAAATATGCCGCGATTATCTGCGCCGGTTCTTTCGTGGCTTGGTATGTGCTGATTCCGTTAGTCGCTTATATCGGGCAGGGCTTGGCGCATCCGCTTGGGGCGAATGTTACCCTGCTGATAAAAGATATGTCTGCCGAGCAAATATTCTCCAATTACGTCCGGCAGATAGGTATTGGCGGTATAGCTATGGCGGGGATAATAGGAATCATTCGTTCGTCGAAGATAGTTTCCACCGCATTTTCACTTGCCGCGAAAGAAATATTAGGCGCGAAGAACGCTATAGAGGATAAGCTAAGAACGCACAGAGATCTGACGATGAAATTCATTGCGCTTGCGATAATAGGTACGAGCATTTTGATATTAATATTCTTTTTTCTCGGTGTGGTCAACGGATGGTTCTATGCGCTGATCGGATTGCTGATAGTACTGATAATCTCATTCCTCTTCACTACCGTAGCAGCAACCGCTATTGCAATTGTGGGGACAAACCCGGTGTCCGGGATGACCTTAATGACTCTCATTCTCTCGTCCATTATTCTTGTGTCCGTAGGTTTACACGGCACCGCGGGAATGGTAGCAGCCTTAATTATAGGCGGAGTAGTTTGTACTGCTCTTTCCATGGCAGGCAGTTTTATAACGGACCTGAAGATAGGTTACTGGCTGGGTTCATCTCCTTACAAGCAGGAGCGCTGGAAATTCCTCGGTACTTTGGTCTCAGCCGCGACCGTTGGATGGGTTATACTTTTATTGAACGATACATACGGTTTTACCGGTCAAAACGCTTTAGTTGCCCCGCAGGCAAATGCTATGGCGGCGGTGATACAGCCTTTAATGTCCAACCAGCCCGCCCCCTGGATCCTTTATATAGCCGGCGCTTTGATGGCTTTGGTTCTTACGATTATTGACGTACCGGCTCTGGCGTTCGCGCTCGGTATGTATATTCCGCTGCAGCTCAATACGCCTCTTCTTGTAGGCGGACTCATCGCACACTTCGTTTCTACCAGAAGCAAGAATGAGGGGCTTAACAAGGCAAGAAAAGAAAGAGGTACATTAATAGCGTCCGGATTCATCGCCGGCGGTGCGTTGATGGGAGTGGTGAGCGCTTTGCTCAGGTACTTCGGCTTCAACTGGATTAACAACGACTGGTACGAGTCACACTCGGCGGAACTGGTTGGATTAATCATGTTCGCGCTGCTGTGTTCTTATGTAATATGGGATTCTATGAGGGCGAAGGCAGAGGAAGCGGAATAATTGAAAACCGTTAAAACGGTTAGCAATTATATTTCTAACCGCTCTCCCCGGGATTAATCCCGGGGAGAATATAAACGCAACTTTATCGATTTAACTGTTTCAACAGTATATAATAAAGTAGCAGGTTGTTCTATTGTGTATATCAATGTGGGGATTTTCCCCGATGGGGAAATATAACTCAGCCAGGGGTGAAACCCGTGGTTGGGGGATCAACAAAAAAATAATGTTACCCTTTCAAGGTTCGGTTAATATATTGGATTTATAATACCGGGGCGGTTCCCCGGCCTATGTTTTTTCGCTCCTTCGGAGCTGTTATGCTTAATCAGTTCGACATTATTTAATCCACAGGTTTGTTATAATCGTAATTATTTTCCCCGAAGGGGAAATAGATCTCTGCCAGGGGTGAGACGCACGGTTTAAAATATACAAGAACCTATTCCACCCTTTCAGGGTTTAACAATTTGGTTTGATTTCTATACCGGGGCTTCGCCCCGGCCTATGTTATTTCGCTCCTTCAGAGCTGTATTGCTTAATCAACTTGACATTATTAATACACAGCTTGTATAGAAATTATTTTCCCCGAAGGGGAAATATATCGCAGCCAGGGGTGAAACCCCTGGTCCGGAATCAACCAGAATTTAAGTTACTCTGAAAGAGTTACATAAATAACAAACAAACTTTTCCAACAATCTCTAGACCCGGATAACAAATTCAACTAAATATCGAACTTATTACCGGGCTATGAAACCTGTCCCTTCAAAATAAAAAAAGGCCGGGGTAAAATCCCCGGCCTTCAACTTGTAAAAAATAAAAGTTAACCCAAACCTCCGAGGTTTTAAAAACCTCGGAGGTTTAAATTTATTATAAAAGCTCTTCGAGCTTAGTATACAATTCACCCAACGGAATATCAAATCTTTCACCGGTTTTGCGTATCTTCACTTCTACCTTGCCTTCTTTCAGTTTGCGGTCACCTACTACAACCTGCACCGGCATACCGAGCAGATCGGCGTCGTTAAACTTGAATCCAGCCTGCGCGTCGATACGGTCGTCGTAAATTACTTCGATTCCTTTTTCCGTAAGCTCATTATATAATTTATCCGCCGCGTCGGATACACCCTGCTTCTTCATATTTAATGCGAGAAGATGCACCTGGAACGGCGCCAGTGTCTTATCCCATATAATTCCGTTCTCATCGTTATGCTGCTCTATGTAGCACGCCATTACACGCTCTACGCCTATGCCGTAGCTTCCCATAATTATCGGATTCTCTTTGCCGTTCTCGTCGAGGAACATTGCTCCCATCGATTCGGAGTATTTTGTACCGAGCTTAAAAATATGTCCCAGCTCAATTGCCGTAAACACATCCAGTTTTCCGTCGCTTATCGGGCAGCCTTCGCCCGACTGCACTTTTCTTAAATCTACGTATTCCAGATCCTTCACGTCGCGTTTAAGATCTATTCCGCCCAAGTGGTAATCGTTCTTGTTGGCGCCGCTGAATAGATTGTTAGCGTCCTTCAGCCGGTTGTCGGCTATAATTCTTCCTTTAAATCCTATAGGTCCAATTGAGCCGGCATCCGCGCCTGTTATCTCTGCAAGTTCTTCCGGGTGAGCCGGTCTGATCCCGCCGCCGAGGACTTTCTCCAACTTTGTCTCGTTTACCTCGTCATTGCCCAGCATCAAAATAAGAACCGCCTGCCCGTTAAAAATGTAAACCCTGGATTTGGCACACTGAGTTTCATCGATCTTAAGAAACTCGCAAAGCTCGTCTATCGATTTAACATTCGGCGTATGAATCTCCTTAATCTCTTCGCTTTTCTCATCACGCGCTTTGGCGGCGACTTTGGATGTAGCAACTTCAACGTTGGCGGCGTATCCGCTCGTCTCGCAGTAAGCAACGGTATCTTCACCCGCCTCGGACTTTACCATAAACTCTTCCGAACCCGTGCCGCCCATAGCGCCGCTGGAAGCTCCTACCACAAAATAATCGAGATCGCATCTGTCGAATATTTTACGGTACGCGCCGTCGTGAAGAGCGTAGCCTTTATCCAATCCTTCCCAGCTTGAGTCCAGCGTGTAGGCGTCTTTCATTAAAAATTGTCTTCCGCGTATAACGCCGCTGCGAGGGCGTGCTTCGTTCCTGAACTTCGTCTGTATCTGATACCAGATCTGCGGAAAATCTTTATACGATTTCAGAACGTTTCTCGCGTGGTAAGTAACAATTTCCTCATGTGTCGGGGCGAGAACATAGTCCCTGTTCTTCACATGGAAAAGAGTATCGCCGAAAGCTTCCACCCGGTTCGTCTCTTCCCAAATCTCGCGCGGATTTAAAGCGGGGAAATGGAATTCCTGTCCGCCTATCGCGTCCATTTCCTCGCGGATAATTTGAGATATCTTCTTAACGACCTTATATCCTAAGGGGAGGAATGAATATATTCCGGCGGAGATCATGCGTATCATTCCGGAGCGTAGCATTAAAATATGACTCTTAACGACAGCGTCGTTCGGTACTTCTTTCAGGGTAGGTACAAATGATTTGCTTAGTCTCATAATAATTTTGTTTCTTAATAATTATTGAATCTCCGGACTATATACGTCCGGAATCGAGCAGAAAGTTCATAAATAACGGCTAAAAATAAGCAATTACGGAGGTTTATCAAAATAGGCGGAATCATAGTTTTACATAACTTTTACATGTTCTTAGCTTAATTTAATTGGATGTTTGTCCAGGACGTTTTATTTTTAAAATTAACCACCCATCAGAAAAGCGGATACATGACTGAAAATAAAAACATCGCTTCAAGATTTGAAGTAATTAAAAGCATCGAAGGATTTGTAGAAGAAAACATTTCCCAACTATTAAAACCTGTTAACGAAAGCTGGCAGCCAAGCGATTTCCTTCCGGATATGACTGCGGAAGACTGGCGCGACCAGGTAAAAGAATTCAGGGAAAGGGCCGCGGCTCTGCCCGACGAGCTGCTTGTAGTGCTAGTGGGCGATACGGTTACGGAAGAAGCCCTGCCTACTTACCAAACCTGGCTCAACCGTCTTGAGGGCGTAACCGATATTACGGGCAACAGCAACAGCGCCTGGGCTAAGTGGAGCAGGGGCTGGACGTCCGAGGAAAACAGGCACGGCGATCTTTTGAACAAGTACCTTTATCTCACCGGAAGGGTGAATATGAGGGCGATGGAAGTAACAATTCATAATCTTATCAACAACGGCTTTAATCCCGGTACCGAAAACGATCCGTACTTAGGCTTCATCTATACTTCATTCCAGGAAAGAGCTACAAAAATATCACATACAAACGTGGGCCGGCTCGCGGTAAAAGAAGGCGACGAGAGGCTTCAGAAAATCTGCGGTTTGATAGCAGGCGACGAGGCTCGCCATGAAAAAGCATATAAGCTTTTCATGTCGAAGATATTCGAAGTCGATCCCGCGCAGGCGATCCTCTCTTTCGCTAAAATGATGAAGATAAAAATTATAATGCCAGCCGATCTGATGGAAGACGGAAAAGAAGAAAATCTATTCACAAAGTTCTCCAACGTCGCGCAGAGAATCGGGGTCTATACCGCGAAAGATTATGCAGAAATTATCGGCAACCTAGTTAAAGGATGGGAAATCGATAAGCTTACCGGACTCTCCGACCTGGCGGCGAAAGCCCAGGACTATTTGTGCACGCTCTCAGAAAGATACCTGAATGTAGCCGGCAGAATTTCGCTCGCACAGAAGCCGGAAAAATTCAGCTGGATATACGGGAGAGAAGTTTAAGTCTAAGTGTAAGATTAAGGTGAAATTGAAAAAGAGAAATATTTAAACTATTATAATACTTCAAATTTTATCAATTAAACTATTTGAAGTATGGATCAGCTTTTATCTTTCGAAGAAGTCCGCATCATAAGTTCCCTTATCGAAAAGGAACTGACAACGCCCGAATATTATCCTCTAACTTTAAATTCGTTGAAGAACGCGTGCAATCAAAAATCCAACCGCGATCCGGTTACCGCATTCGATGAAACTCAAATTGAGATAACGCTCGCAAAGCTGCGCGATAAATCTCTTGTATCCAGAGTTACGGGCGGGGATATGCGCGTTCCTAAATACCGTCAGATCTTTACGGAGCATATGAACTTCAGTCCGGAAGAGACTGCCGTAATGGCCGTGCTTATGCTGCGCGGGCCGCAGACTCCGGGTGAGATAAAAGGACGAACCGGCAGAATGTTCGCATTCGATAGTTTATCTCAAGTTGACGACGTGCTTCAAAATCTTATCAACAGAGAAGAGCCTCTCGTAGCTAAGCTGCCGAAGCAAACAGGCATGAAGGAAGCCCGCTATGCTCATCTTCTTTCCGGTGCGCCGGTCATCGAACCGGTACCCGAGACAAAATCACAGTCCGAGGAAAATCTAGAACGCATATTGAATCTTGAAGAAGAACTTCAAAACGTGAAGAACGAGCTGGATAGATTTAAAGGTGCAGTTTGAAAAATTTAAGGAACAGTTTGAGTGAGACGGTAATAAATTTGAACTTCAATCATGTTTGATTTGCGAACCCGCCTTCAGGGCCTCATAGGCATAATCTTAACTGTGCATGTTGAAATCTGTAAGTAAAATAAAAATAAGGTGATAAGGTTTGGTATATTCTTGTAATATCTTGCTACTAAGGTTGCAATGATATTATAAGGTTTGAATACATTCATTTTCGTTTGTACAACATTCTTTATCGAAATATAACCTTATGCAAGAGATAACTTTAGTAACAATATCAAACCTTGATAAAAAACAATCTTATTACCTTATTGAGGTAATGGAAAAAATAGAAACGACCCAATTGTATTATGATCGATAAATATTTGAAGTTGTACCGATTAGAGGAGATAAAAATTAGGCTGACATTTCTGTACGGCAGGCAAACCGGCGAATTCGAATTATATTTTAATTAAGTTATTAGCGCATTAGTGGCCATTTTCTTCTGCCGCGAATTCGCTAATAACCTTTTTCATCACGTAAACTCTGTCGTTTGTACGTACGGTATCTTCGCACGGACTCGTAATCCTTGCACCTTTTTCCGCTTCCGAAATCATGGACTCGTCCTGCATTAATTCTTTTATCTTAAATTTCACAGTGCCGGTCGTAGGTCCGATGATTAAAAGTTCGTCGTCGACTTTTATTTTGCCGGCTTCCAAAGTAATATCAACTATAGCCGATTTCTTAAAATAATTGACGACCTTCCCGACGAACTCTTTTCTTGTGGTTGCTTTGCTTCCGTATATATCTGCGTAATCTGCAGAGCTGGGAGTATCGAAATAAAACCCGGAAGAAAATCCCCTGTTGTAAACTTTTTCCAGTTCATCGAGAAGTTCTTTTTTTATTCCGGGCGTCAGCTTCCTATCAAAATATAAGTCGATGGCTTTCCTGTACACCGATACGGCAGTAAACACATATTCGGGACTCCGCTTTCTGCCTTCTATCTTAAACGAATCTATGCCCGCTTCAATTAATTTATCGATGAATTCGATGGTGCAGAGATCTTTGGGCGACATAATATAATCCTCTCCCATTATCATCGATTTACCGATAGTGGGATCATAAACTTCGTATTCCCTTCTGCACGGCTGAATGCACTCGCCCCTGTTGGCGCTCTTTCCGAAAAGATGGTGGCTCATAAAGCATCTTCCGCTTACGGCGATGCACATCGCGCCGTGAATGAAAGCTTCGATTTCGAGATCGGTGTTAGCTCTAATTTTTTTAATTTCTTCAAGTGAACACTCTCGCGCTAGTACGATCCTCTCCGCACCGAGCGATTTATAAAAATTAGCGCTCAGAGAATTGGCTACGGAACCCTGAGTGGAAACACAGAACTGCATATCGTGCTTTCTGCAGATCTCAGTTACGCCGAGGTCCCAGCAGATTACTCTGTTGACTCCCGCATCTTTTGCCGCCCTAACTATCTCGTCAAGCTCACCTATTTCTTCTTCGTAAACAACGGTATTAAGCGTTAGATATGTTTTAACTTTTTTATCCCCGCAGAATGATACGATCTTCGGAAGCTCGTCCACGGTAAAATTTGCGGCCTTGGCGCGCATGTTAAGCTTGTCTACACCAAAGTAAACGGCGTCAGCACCGGCGTTAACCGCAGTTGTGAGCATTGTCCAATCGCCCGCGGGGGCCATAAGCTCGGGGACAGTTTGTTGTATGTGGTTTGTTGTTTGTTGAGTCATTTAATCGAATTTGATCTCTTATTTAAATAGTTTACGAAAGTGCTCAAACGAGGAATAAGCTCGTTAATAAGCGATTCCATTTCATCGAATATTTTTTTTGTAATCAGTTTTCGTTTGAAAGCCTTTTTCAACCAATGTTTGGACTCAAACAGAGAACCTCTGGCAATTTTTATAAATCTTCCGTAATCAGAGTAACTTCCCCTTCCGGACCCTTCGGCGATATTTGCACCGATACTGTCAGAAGAACGGACCAGTTGTTTCCCGACAGTATCTTTAGCAAAATAATCCCATTCTATTACAATATCCCACACCATATCGGATAAAGAATCTGCAAGTTGATAAACTTCCAATTCTTCATACTTAGTTTTAACGTATTCTTTTTTCATTTCAACCCCCAAGTTAAAAGATAAAATAAATTATCTACGCAAAATTCAAACCAACAAACCACACACAACAAACAACTTACGTTTATGCCTTTTGCTCCCAGACTTTTGCAATTTCTATAATGTATTTAACCGCGACTTCCATATCCTGCACGGCGACCCACTCGAGCTGCGAATGGAAACTATGTTCGCCGGCGAAGATGTTGGGGGTCGGTAGTCCCATAAACGAAAGTTTAGACCCGTCCGTGCCGCCTCTTATGGGATGCATAATCGGTTCTATTTTCAGATTATTTAACGCTTCCAGTGCGTAACCTTCAATTTGCGGATGCTTGTCCAGAACGTCCTTCATGTTGCGGTACTGCTCAACTATTTCAATCTCGTGCTTAGCTCCGGGAAATTTAGCTACGGCTTTATCCGCGAGATCTTTCAATATATCCTCGTATTCTTTCAGCACTTTCGTCTCGAAGCTGCGCACGATAAATTTAACTATTGTCAGTTCTTCGTTGCCGTTCAAAGCTACGGGATGCACGAAGCCTTCCCTTTTCTCTGTGGTTTCAGGAGAAAGTGTATCCTTCGGAAGACTGTCTAAAAACGCTGCAGCCACCTTCATCGAATTAACCATTCTTCCCTTAGCGTATCCGGGATGAATATTCTTGCCGATAAATTTTATAACAGCCATATCAGCGCTGAAAGTTTCTGTTTCCAATTCGCCGCGGCTCGAGCCGTCTACCGTATATCCGTACTTAGCGCCGAGCTTTTTGAGATCGATTTTCTCGGTGCCCCTGCCCACTTCCTCATCCGGCGTGAAGCAAATTTTAACCGGGCCGTGTTTAACCTCGGGATGAGTGAGCCAGTAATTTACAGCGTCCATTATCTCGGCGACTCCGGCTTTGTTGTCGGCACCCAGAAGAGTGGTCCCGTCGGTGGTTATAATATCGTACCCGATCATACCGGCAAGTTCCGGGTTTTCGCTTGCCTTTATTACCCTGCTGCTGTCGTTCTTCAGGACTATGTCGCCGCCCTGGTAGTTTTTATTTATTACCGGGTTTACGTTCTTACCCGATACCGCGGGGGAGGTATCTACGTGTGCAATGAAGGCGATCGGGTCCACTTCCTTATCGGTATTGGCCGGAAGAGATGCCATAACGTAGCCCCACTCGTCCATGTGCGCGTCTTTTAGTCCCATGCTTTTTAACTCTTCCGCAAGATCTTTAGATAATACTTTTTGTTTCTCCGTGCTCGGGAAGGACGTTGATTCCTCATCAGACTGCGTATCGTATTTTACATATTTTAGAAATCTTTCTACGCAAGTAAATTTATATTTATCGTCGAACATGATTACCTCATTTTTATTTTTTGGGAAAAATTAAAAGTCTTTTCTTCTTATTTAATTCTGATGATCTCCACTCTTCTGTTCTTAGCGCGGCCGGCCGCGGTTGAGTTTGGTGCTACCGGATATTTTTCACCGAGTCCGCTCACCTGAAATCTATCCCCACCCAAACCCTTCGACAAAAAATATTGAAGTACTGATCTGGCTCTTAAATATGACAGCTTTTCGTTTGCCGCCTCGGAGCCGACGTTATCCGTATATCCCACTATCTTCCATCTGCTGTCCGGATTTTGCCGCATTACATTCGCAATCATATCAAGATCGGAATACGCTGAAGGAAGAAGCGAAGAGCTGCCCGAGCCGAACCCGGTTGAAGCGTTCAATACCAGCTTGTTTACTTCGTGAGTTTTTCCTTCGGTTAAAGGAGCCTTATTTATTTGAGGGCAGCCGTCTGAATCTACTTTTGTTCCCGCGGGAGTACCGGGGCATTTATCTTTATAATCGGGAACTCCGTCGAGATCAGAATCAACGGGGCATCCCTCGTTATCTACTTTTACTCCGGCCGGAGTGTCAGGACATTTATCAATATAATCCGGAACACCGTCGCCGTCCGAATCGAGCGGACAGCCAAGGTCATCAACTTTAACGCCCTGCGGTGTATCGGGACAGATATCTTTATAGTCGGGCACGCCGTCGTTGTCCGAATCCAGCGGGCAGCCGTTTTGATTCACCTGTACGCCGCGCGGAGTGTTGGGGCATTTATCCTTGTAGTCAGGTACTCCGTCATTATCCGAATCCAGCGGGCAGCCGTTCTTATCTACTTTTATACCCTCCGGCGTATCGGGGCACATATCTTTCTTATCAATTACGCCGTCGCCGTCTGAATCTTCATCCGCAAAGAATGAAAATGAGAATCCCGCCGCGGCATAATAAAACATGTCATTATTTGTTCCGAGAGATTTATCGTCTAAATAATCGTTAGGACTGAGCTGGACTCCCCCGCTCAAGTTAAAGCTGAGATTGCTTGTAAGCATTATTCTAAATCCGATTTCGCCATTATAATTGATCTCGGACTTTTTATAAACTCCGGCTTCGTTATTAGGCAGTTTTACTCCGTTGTTCCCGTAAGGATCGAAGCGGAGATAAGAAGCGCCGGCGAACAGATAGGGAAAAACGTCATCGCCCAAAGAAAGGGCATAAACAATTCCGCCTCCCGCAAAACTTAATTTTGTTCTGAATTCGGCGGGAACCATAGTAACGTCTTTACCGGAAATATAACCGCCGCCGCCGAACAATCTGATACCGAAAGAACTTTTGGTGTAAGTCGGCAGGAAATATTCAAGCGAGGCTCCTCCGAAATAATCGGGCTTTAATCCCGAGTAATCCGTTTGGCCAAAAGTTGGTCCTCCTTGCACGGTAAGAACCATTGTACCCGAGTAGGCGTTGTATTTTCTTCCCTGATCTTGCTGGGCGAATATAAATGATTGAAAAACAGCAATTAAGAGCACAGTTTTAATGATTGATCTCATCATTTTTCCCAAAGAAAATTAAGAGACAATCCAATTTAAACCTAATTTGGGCTTATCACAAAAGCGGTAAGGATTATTTCTACACAGCATTTCTCCGGCAGTATGACGGCCTGGCTTCACGAATTAGATAAAATTAACACTACGCTTACATAATTGTCCTGCGTGCTAATGTACCGGCGGGAATAATAACGACGGGCTGCTGATATCGGATAAACTTGTATATACCGTTTAACAGACCGGCTAAAATCCTCTCTGCAGAACCTTCGCCATATCCGATTTAATCATCAGCGTAACAAGATCCTTAAATTTTGTTTCAGCTTTCCAGCCGAGCTCCTTCTCAGCTTTTGAAGGATCGCCGATCAGCATGTCAACTTCGGTGGGCCTGTAGTAATTTGGATCGACGGCGATAACGGCAGCACCTTCTTTCAGGTTCTTGTCGAAGTCGAGTTTATAAGCACCATCTGCGGAATTATAAGATATCAACTTCTTTGCTATATCAAAATCAATTTTCTTAATGAAGCCTTTCTCGTCGGGACCATTTCCTTTCCATTCGAGATCAATTCCCAGCGCCTTGAAAGTAAGCTCGGTAAATTCTCTTACGGTGTGGGTTTCTCCCGTGGCGAGCACGTAATCGCCTGCTTTATCGGACTGAAGAATTCTCCACATTCCCTCGCAGTATTCGGAAGCGAGGCCCCAGTCTCTTTTAGCATCAAGATTTCCGAGCAGCAAATTTTTCTGTATTCCCGCCGATATGCGCGAAGCGGCTCTTGTTATTTTTCGTGTTACGAAAGTTTCCCCTCTTCTCGGCGACTCGTGGTTAAAAAGAATTCCGTTGCACGCAAAAATGTTATAAGCTTCGCGGTAATTTACGATTATCCAGTAACCGTAGAGCTTCGCCACGCCGTAAGGCGAGCGCGGATAGAACGGTGTTTTCTCCGACTGAGGTATCTCCTGTACTTTTCCGAAGAGCTCGCTTGTGGATGCCTGGTAAAACTTCACCTGTCTTAATCCCACTTCCCTTATGGCGTCGAGAAACCTCAATGTACCGAGTGCGTCTACCTGCGCGGTGTAATCGGGAACTTCAAAGGAAACTTTAACGTGACTCTGCGCCGCTAGATTGTAAATTTCATCCGGTTCAATTTTTTCAAGAAGACGGTTGAGGTTGCTTGTGTCCACCAGGTCGCCGTAGTGCAGGAACATTTTCTTATTAAGAATGTTTTTATCGTTGTAAAGATGATCTATGCGGCCGGTGTTGAATGAACTGCTTCTTCTGATAATGCCGTGTACCTCGTATCCTTTTTCAAGAAGTATCTCGGTGAGATAGCTGCCGTCCTGCCCGGTTATACCGGTAATAAGAGCTTTTTTCAATTTTACCTCTGAAATTTATTTTTCTACAAAATTTTCCAGATACCAAGTGTAGGTTCTTTTGATTCCTTCTTTGAGCGATGTTTTGTGCTTCCACCCGAGTGAATGAATTCTCGAAACGTCCATAAGCTTTCGCGGCGTTCCGTCGGGCTTCGATGAATCGTATACAGTCTTTCCTTCAAAGTCTACCACATCGGATATAACTAAAGCCAGCTCGCTGATCGTGAGATCTTCACCTGTTCCGATATTTATCTGCGAGATACCGTTTTCGTAAAGATCTTTCGCGTCTGTATTTTCGATGAGGAACGTTATCGCCCCCGCCAGGTCTTCCACATAAAGAAATTCTCGCTTCGGCTTCCCCGAACCCCATATAGTAACTTCGTCTTTTTTATTCGCCTTTGCTTCGTGGAATTTTCTGATAAGCGCCGGCAGTACATGTGAAGTCTGCAAATTAAAATTATCGAAGGGACCATAAAGGTTCGTCGGCATGGCAGAATAAAAATTAGCGCCGTACTGCCTGTAATAATTTTCGCAGAGCTTGATTCCGGCTATCTTTGCAACAGCGTAAGGTTCGTTTGTAAACTCAAGGTAATCGGAAAGAAGATATTCTTCTTTTAACGGCTGCGGAGCGAGCTTCGGGTAAATACAAGAACTTCCGAGGAAGACAAGCTTTTCCGTACCGCTTTTGTAAGCGGAATTTATTACGTTCGATTCTATCATCAGGTTATCGTAAATGAATTCCGCCCTGTAAGTATTGTTAGCTAAAATGCCTCCGACCTTGGCCGCTGCAATAACCACAACGTCGGGTTTCTCCGATTCAAAAAATTCTTCTACCTTCGCCTGGCGCATCAGGTCCAGCTCCGAAAAACTTCTGGTAAGAATATTCGTATATCCACCCTGCTGCAGATTTCTCATCACGGCGGAACCGACCATCCCTTTGTGTCCGGCTATGTATATTTTTTTGTTTTTATATTGAGAATTATCCGACATAAATCAGCACCGATTTTCTTCATTATAAATTAATAAACTCGCCTATTTTTGAAACGACTAACTTAATTTGATCATCGCTTAGTTCCGGGTAAATCGGAAGAGCCAAAGAAGTACTTTCTACTTTCTCCGCTACCGGGAAATCACCTTTTTTATAGCCGAGTTCCAGGAAACATTCCTGTTCGTGGAATGAAACGGGATAATAAATTTCAGTAGCGATTTCGTTCTTTCCCAGAAATTCGCGCAGCCCGTCGCGGTTTTGAACTCTGATAATATACTGATTATAAATATGATAGTTAAACGGAGTTACATCCGCGCCGGAGTTTTTATACACAGCTTTAGGAAGAAGTACTTTATTTTTATCGCTGAACCCGGTCGCGCCTTCACCTGACGAAAGCCCGGCTTCTGTAAACAGCTTTGTATAAAGCGCTGCGTTCTGTCTTCTCTTTTCCGACCACGAATTTAGATGAGGCAGCTTTACGGAAAGTACCGCGGCCTGCAGGGCGTCGATCCTGAAATTTCCTCCGATTACCTTGTGATAATATTTGGGCTCTCCGCCGTGCACTCTTTTTATCGTGAGCATTGCGGCAAGATCGTCGTCGTTAGTTGTTACAAGTCCGCCGTCGCCGAAGCATCCGAGATTTTTGCTAGGGAAGAAAGAGAAGCATCCGATGTGCCCGATTGTACCTACGGATTTTCCGTCCTTGTAATGCACGCCTATCGCCTGCGCGGCGTCTTCTATCACGTAAAGATTATGCTTTCCGGCAATCTTCATTATTTCGTCCATCTCGCAGCTTTGTCCGTATAGATGAACCGGGATTATCGCTTTTGTTTTTCTCGTTATCTTTTTTTCTATTTCAACAGGATTTATGTTGAACGTAACCGGATCTATATCCGCAAACACGGGAGTCGCGTTCATTCTGGAAACGACTCCGGCGGTAGCGAAGAACGAGTAAGTAGGGACGATTACTTCGTCGCCGGGTTTAATATCCAGTGCCATAAGAGCCAGAAGAAGCGCGTCTGTTCCGGATGAAACGCCGATCGCATGCCTGCATCCGAGATATTCCGCGAGTTCTTTTTCGAGTTTTGCTACCCGGGGACCGAGTATAAAATATTGTGATTCCGCCACATTAAGGACGGCTTCGTCGAGCTCTTTTTTTAATGATTGATATTGAGGTTTGAGGTCTAGTAATGGGACTTTCATCGTACACTCCGTATTTTCAGCTTTAAATTTACGAAGAAATGGAACGAAAGGGAAAAAATGCGTTGTGTAACTCTGTGTTTCCTTCGTGTTACTTTGTGAAATAAAAGCAGCACGAAGTTTCACAAAGAGTTTAAAATTTGAAGTCCTGCTCGATGTCTTTAAATGCCGAAGCGTTTAAATCTTTCTCGGAAACTATCGGTTCACTTACCTTCCAGTCAATGTTCAAATCCGGGTCATCGTACCTGATAGCTCTCTCGCTCGGCTTGTCGTAAAAGTTCGTACACTTATACTGAAAAACCGCTTCATCTGAGAGTACGGAAAACCCGTGCGCAAAGCCGGGAGGTATCCACAGCTGCCTATGATTATCTTCCGACAATTCCACGGCAGCGTATTTTCCGAAAGTAGGCGACCCGAACCTGACATCGACGGCAACATCAAGCACGGTTCCTTTAATCACGAAGCACATCTTTCCCTGCGCGGATTTCCCCGTCTGGTAATGAAGACCTCTAACGGTTCCCTTTCTAGATTTTGAAATGTTATCCTGAACAAAGTTCAGGCGAAGGTCCTGCTCTTCAAATTTTTTAAGATTATAAGATTCAAAAAAATATCCGCGCTCGTCTCCGAAAACGTCGGGCTCGATTATAAGAAGATCCCCTATTTCAGTTTTGGTAACTTTCATGCTAATTTCTAAACAATTTATGTGCAACCTTCAAGGTTGCAAATTAGGTTTTTCAATTATTTAAGTAACTACATTATATTGAGTAACCTTGAAGGTTCCAGTATAGTTCTGATGTTTAATTTTCTTTTAAGACGCGTTCAAGGTATTCTCTGTACTGCGACTTCGGAAGAGAGTTTATCAATCCGGTAAACTTTTCGCGGTCGATGAAATTCATCTTGTATGCAATTTCCTCAATGCAGCCGACCTTCAGTCCCTGCCTCTCTTCGATTACTCCGAAGAAATAAGAAGCTTTAAGAAGCGCTTCGGGAGTTCCGGTATCGAGCCACGCGATCCCGCGTCCGATCTTTTCTACTCTTAATTTCTTTCTCTTCAGGTATTCCTTGTTAACGTCGGTTATCTCTAGCTCCCCGCGCGCGGAAGGTTCAAGGTTTTTAGATATCTCTACAACATCCCTGTTGTATATATATATTCCCGGAACTGCAAAATTCGATTTCGGATTCTTGGGTTTCTCTTCTATCGAAAGCGCATTGCCTTCTTTATCGAATTCAACAATACCGTAGCGCTCGGGATCGTTGACCTGGTAGCCGAAAATCGTAGCGCCCTCGTTGTTCTTTATGGCGCCGTACATAAATGTTAACGATCCGTAGAATATGTTATCACCGAGAATGAGAGTAACGTCGCTTCCGCCTATAAATTTTTCGCCGATGATAAACGCTTCGGCAATTCCGTTTGGCGCGTCCTGAACGGCGTACTCGATAGAGAGTCCGAGATGCGATCCGTCGCCGAAAAGCTGCTTATAAAGAGGGATTGTTTCCGCGTTTGAAATTATCAGGATGTCCTTAATTCCGCCGAGCATAAGAACGGAAAGAGGATAGTAGATCAGCGGCTTGTCGTAAATTAAAGCAAGCTGTTTGCTGTAAACTTTGGTAATAGGATATAGTCTGGAGCCGGAACCGCCGGCAAGTATAATGCCTTTCATCCGCTTAACCTTTTATTGTAAAAATTTTCAAATTTTTTTACTCTGATACCGAAGCCATTCAAATGATGAATATGTCATATTGAGCGAAGCGAAATATCTTCATAATAATTGAGATTCTTCTCCCGACAAGCCGGGATCAGAATGACAAAATTGATTATCTGCAGCAAGATATTAATTTATTACGACTTATAAACGTTTTTCCTCGAAACGCCGTTTTTCTCGAAAGCGTTTCGAGTATCGAGCACCACCTTGGAATTTGCGGCAATAAACTTGTAGTCGTAGTCCGTATGGTCGGTGCTGAGCAGAACAAGATCGTACTTTGCTAGGTTTCCTTTAGTCAGCGGCACCGATTTTAAATTGAAATTATACTTGCGTGTTTTCGGCAGCACAGGCACATAAGGATCGTTATAGTTCACGGAAGCTCCCTTTTCCTTCAGCAGTTCGATCAAGCGAAGTGAGGGTGATTCCCTAGTGTCGTCAATATCTTTTTTGTAGGAGATACCAAGCATCAATACCTTTGCTCCTTTTAGAGATTTCTTGAATTTATTTAAAACTTCTCCGGTTTTTTCCACAACATAATAAGGCATATAAGTATTAACTTCCCCGGCAAGTTCTATAAACCTTGTGTGCACGTCGTACTCTCTAGCTTTCCAGGTAAGATAAAAAGGATCGATCGGGATGCAGTGTCCGCCGAGCCCGGGCCCGGGATAAAACGGGTGAAAGCCGAACGGCTTTGTGCTGGCTGCATTAATAACTTCCCAGACGTCGATGCTCATTCTATCGAAGACCATTTTTAGCTCGTTCACAAGAGCGATGTTCACAGAGCGGTAGATGTTCTCAAGAAGCTTCGTCGCTTCCGCGGCCCTGGTTGAGGACACCAGTACGGTTTTAACGACAACGCTCGAATAAAGCGCGTCGGCCGCTTCCAGACATTTGCGAGTTACTCCGCCGACCACCTTAGGAATTGTAGCCGTATTGTAATTTAAATTGTTTGGATCCTCGCGCTCTGGTGAGAAAGCAAGGAAAAAGTCTCTTCCTACTTTAAATTTCTTCGCAGTGCTTTTCTTCTTTCCGTTCGAAGCCTGCACCAGCGGCGCTTCCTCGAACATGGGCAGGAGAATTTCGTCGGTTGTGCCGGGATAGGTTGTCGATTCCAGCGATACAAGCTGACCTTTTCTAAGATATTTTTGAATTACTTCCGCCGTACTCACTATGTAAGTCATATCCGGTTCGCGGTGTTCGTTAAGAGGGGTCGGCACACATATTATTATTGCGTCTGCTTCGGGCAGTCTGGAAAAATCTGAAGTAGCGGCAAATTTTCCGCTCTTCACAGCCTGCTTAATTCTGTCGCCGCTTATATGTTTTATATAAGATTTCCCTCTATTTAAAACCGGAATCTTATTAGGGTCGATATCGAAGCCGATAACTTTGAACCCCTTCGACGCAAATTCAAGTCCCAAAGGCAGGCCGACATATCCAAGCCCGATAATCCCGATTACCGCCGACTTATTATTTATTTTTTTTGTGAGTTCCATAATTTTTCTGTTTGATAATTAATTAGTTAAGATAATGCATTAAAATTTTACCGGCTCCCGCAACCTATAATATTAATTACTGATCGAGTTTATAAAAAAAGAAAATGGAATTAACTATTTACGTTCCGATTAAAGTACCAAAAATCCCTCTGCAACATACGAACATTGTGTTTAACTATAAAGTATAATCTTAATGCGAGGTCCCCTATCCGTTTGTAAAATAGGAGGTTGCAAATTAACCAAATGAATACATGACAAACAGTTTTATAATAGAAGGAAAAGGCGTGCTAAAGTAGTTTCCCTTTCAACAATACAATCGCGACGCTGAAGTATATTATCAGTCCCGTAACGTCTACCAGCGTTGCTACGAAAGGAGCGGATGATGTTGCGGGATCGAATCCCAATTTTTTAAGGATGATAGGAAGCATAGAACCGATGAGAGTCCCCCAAAGTACAACGCCGACTAACGCAAAGCTGACGGTAAGAGCGACGAAGAACCAGTATCCTCCGTACATACCTGAAGTAGCCTGCCAAATCGATATCCTAAGAAAACCTATAACGGCAAGGATAGCGCCCAGTAATAAACCTGTTAGAATTTCCCTCTTCATTACTTTCCACCAGTCTCTTAAAGTAATTTCACCGAGAGAAATTGCCCTTATAACCAAAGTAGCGGCCTGTGAACCTGAGTTTCCGCCGCTTGATATAATAAGCGGGACGAAGAGCGCGAGTACAACGGCCTTGCTTATCTCACCTTCGAAAAATCCCATAGCCGTAGCGGTAAACATTTCACCGATGAATAGAATGCTCAGCCAGCCGGCCCTTTTCTTAACCATGTCGAATAGCGAGATAGTCGCGTATGATTCTTCCAATGCCTCCACGCCGCCAAGTTTATGTATATCTTCGGTGGCCTCTTCTTCTGCAACATCGAGTACGTCGTCCACCGTTACTATACCGATGAGTACGCCGAATGCGTCGACAACCGGAAGCGCAACTCTGTCGTATTTTTTAAATACTTCTACCGCCGTCTCCTGATCGTCGGCAACGTGAAGCGCGATGTAATTCTCGTCCATCAGATCCGTTATTTTTCCTTCGAGCGGAGAGAGCAGGAACTCACGAATTCGTATATCATCAATTAATTTTCCCCTGCTGTCGACGACATATATCAAATTTAATGTCTCGCTGTCTTTCCCGTTTTCTCTTATATAATCGAGAGCTTCCTTTACTGACCATTCCGGTTTCACAGCAACATAGTCGGGAGTCATTAGCCTGCCGACGCTGTTCTCGGGATAGTTCAGCAATGTCTGCGCAACCTTTCGTTCCTCGGTTGAAAGGTACATTATCAGCTGTTTTGCCGCAGTGCTCGGCAGCTCTTCGAGCAGTGCCGTTCTATCATCAGGGGACATTTCGTTAAGAATAGACGTTACCTCTTCTCTTCCCATGGCTTTGAGAAGACTATTCTGGAACTCGAAATCGAGGTATTCAAAAGTATCGGTAGCAAGGTCGTGAGGAAGCAGGCGGAAGATAATTGCCTGCTCGCTTTCGGGGATTTCGGCCATAAGCTCGGCAATGTCGGTGGGAGTCCACTCGCTTATAATCTCCTTTAATGTGCTAAGTTTCCGCTCATCTATCAAAGCTTTTATCTCGGGTTTAAGCAATTGGCTTAGCATTGTGGTCTCCCTATTGAATTAAAAGGCTTATGGTTTTTTTATTGCATATTTTTATTTAAAACATTTTTATGAAATGAATCTCAAAATAAGTTTTAATAATTGAAAAAACAATCGCAAAAATCGATTAAATATTCCGTGTGGGATCATTGTGATATCTATAATTGTACGCGGATTTATTTAAATTAGAATTGAATTTTTTGAAAATATTTCGGAAAACAAATAATGCTGAACATTGTTGCCGACGAAAACATATCATACGCGGAAGAGGCATTCTCCCGCTTCGGTAAAGTTACTCTCTGTCACGGCAGAAAAATTACTAAGGATCTTTTAAAGGACACCGACGCGCTTGTAGTACGTTCTATTACAAAAGTAAATAAAGATCTGCTTGAAGGAACGCCCGTAAAATTTGTCGGTACCGCAACCATAGGAACCGATCATATAGACAAATCATATCTAAAAGAAAAAAGCATCGCGTTTTCCGACGCGGCAGGCTGCAACGCCGATGCGGTAGCCGAATACGTTTTTACGGCTCTATTGAAGACTGCTGTTGAAAAAAACTTCAAACTCGAAGGAAAGACGATCGGCATTGTAGGTGTGGGAAATATCGGAAGCCGCATTGCGAGGCTGGCGCCTCTGCTGGGTATGAAAGTTTTAAAGAACGATCCGCCCCTGCATAGAAAAACCGGCAGTGACGAGTATGTTCCCTTCGAAAATATATTTGATGCCGACATCGTTACACTGCACGTTCCGCTTAACATGGACGGGATCGACAAAACCTATCACATGTTCGACGCCGATAATTTGGAAAGATTGAAAGACGGGACGATTTTAATAAATGCCTGCAGAGGACAGGTTGTTGATAATCCCGCGCTTCTTAAAATTATTGAAAAGAAAAATCTCACCGTTATTCTGGATGTCTGGGAGAACGAGCCCGACATAAACACAGATCTTTTGAATAAAGTATTCATAGGCTCGCCTCATATCGCGGGCTATTCGCTAGAAGGGAAGGTGAACGGAACATCTTTTATTTACGATGCGCTTAGTAAATTTCTCGGAAAGGAAGACGGCTGGAAACCCGCGCTTCCGGAAGTTGAGGATAATTTTATCAGTCTCAATTTAAGCGAAGAAAAAGAACATCTTCTTTATAATTTGTTCAATAAAATATATCCGATTAAGAGAGACGATAATAATCTGCGGGAATTAATAAATATGAAAGCGGATGAACGGCCGGTTAGCTTCGATAAGCTCAGGAAGAATTATCCTCTCAGAAGAGAGCTCAACAATTACGCTGTCGATATTTCAGATATCGACAATGATCTCAGAAATGTCCTAACAGGATTCAGATTAAAAAATGTCCCAAAAGGATGAGTTTTTTTTCTTCTCTTTCAATTTAAACTCAACCGGGATGACCATCTGAACGTTAACGGGTTTGCCTTTCAGAAGTCCCGGCTTAAACTTTGTGTAAAACACGGCAATCTTCGCCGACTGATCGCAGCCGTGCCCGATGCCCTGAACGACTTCCGCGTGCGTCACCTCTCCGTCCTCGTCTATAAAAGCAAGAACTTTAACCGTTCCCTGTATTCCGTCTTCCTTCGCTTTTTCCGGATATACAAGCTTATTCATTATCTTCTTCATGCCCCCCACCGGCTCGGGCATAACCTCCGCAGTCAGGTAATAAGCCGGATCACTCTTAAGCGCCTTCTCTTCAGTTACCTGCGGTACACTGTGTGAGGTTTCCTCTCCTTTCTTCAGAAGATTTTGAGATACCTTAATAAAATCCTTTGTCCTGCTTTGTTTAGAAGCCGCAATTTTATCCGGTTCTTTCTCTTCGAAAGTATTTTTTCGCTTTACTAACTTTCCCTGCGCGTATTTTAAATCTTTTATATAAACTCCGCTAGTATCGAAAAGAGAAGCAGGACCGTTTCTCATGCCGTTCTCGATGACGTATGTTTTCTTAATCTTCCCGGAAGGGTAATATTCCTTCACCAGGCCGTCGACTTTGCCGTTAACGTAATTTAATTCCTCCTTCAAGTTTCCGTTCCTGTAGTAAAATTTCGCCGCGCCTTCGCGAATATTATTTGAGAAATTTATTTCCGATTTAAGCGTGTCCCCACCGTAGTATGATTTAACAGTACCGTCCTGGGCAAATATCAATACCGAGGCTGAGGAAATTATTAATAATGTTAGGATAAAGATTTTCATGATAAAAAATATTATGGCGGGGAGTAATTTATAAATTAATTTTTAATTATGAGAGGCATTAAAACGGCCACCAAAAAAATTACCGCCGCGGCGCCGAAAAAAATGTACCCTATCTCAGTATCGTAATTCAGCATTCCGATCCGGCTCAGCATAAAATGCCAGTCGTGGAATACTTTGTTCCCTCCCAGAAGATGAAGTCTCATAGATCTTGCGTCAGCGGCATAGACACTTATATTGATAAGATTTTGTCCGAGCCAAAGCAGGGCAAGCTGTACGCCCGGCCTGTAATAATTCCTTAAGAAGTACCATGCAATGAGAGAAGGAAGGATTATCTGCATTAATGTGCCGCCGGCGGCGTAAATGAAAATACCGAAAAACTTGAATACGAAATGCCCGCCTTCGTGTATCACCAGATCGGCGTTGTCTATCCAGGTGTAATGTCCCCTGTTTAAAAGAAGGTAAACGCCTACGGGAAGAATGATGAGAGACAATATCCAATTTTTAACCCGGTCCCATGCAGTATATTCAACGGCATCTAAATCCATATTACCCTTTTTTATTACGGGTAATATAAAAAATTAGCGTGTTATTATCCCCAGAACCGGTCTCTTTTGTTTTCGGACTTGCGGCATTCATCCGAACAGCAGTACTCGTTCTCGACCTTGCACTTGTGGCAGGTGTAAATAATCTTGTCGCAGTTTTGATTGTGGCAGTTTATATAATAAGAAGTTGCCTCTCCGCAGTAATGGCATTTTGTAATATGTTTTAAAGACGGATCGTTGTTGGGCTCCACAACCCTTCTTTCGTCGAATACCCAGATACCGCCCTCCCAGAAGGTATCGGGAAAATTCTTAGTATATGTTACAATACCGCCGTCGAGCTGGTAAACATCCTTAAAACCTTGCTCCACCATATACGCGGACGCCTTCTCGCACCGGATGCCGCCGGTGCAGTAAGTAACCACGGTTTTATCTTTGTAATCTTTCAGCTCTTCTACCGCCTTCGGCCAATCGCGGAAATTTTTCATCGGCGGGGTAACTGCCCCTTTGAACCTGCCTACCTTGCTCTCGTACCAATTGCGTGCGTCCACAATGATAAAATCTTTTCCGCTCTCGTAAAATTCTCGGAGCTGCTCGGGCAAAAGTCTTTTGCCGCCGTGTTCTAAAGATGTACCGTAAAGCGACGAATTAACTATCTCGTTCTTCACCCTCACGTGCATCTTGTAAAAGGCGTGATCATCCGCCTCGTCTTCTTTAAAGATAATGTCTTTGAATTCGGGATAGTCCCTCAGAAGTGATTTATACTTTTCTATCTTCTCTTTCGGTCCGGAGACGGTGCCGTTTATGCCTTCCGAGGCGATAAACACTCTACCTCTTATGTCATTGGAAGTGCACCATTCTAGATGCTCATCCCTGAACATTTCCGGGTCTTTAAAATTCACATACTTATAAAATAATAATACGCTGTAATTCATCATTTCCGCTAATGATTTGTGGGGTAATAAAACTTAGTGGGCAAAGTTAATAATTCCGGCCGATATTATAAACACCAAAAGCAGGCAAACATTGCAGGCTTAGCGTCTTTGCGACTTTGCGTGAGAAAAAACTCACGCCAAGACGCTAAGGCGCAAAGAATTATTTAACCGATTTTTTAACTGCTTCAATTACCTTCTTATGCACATCCGGATGGAAGGGACTCGGAACGAGCTCGCCTTCGTCGGCCAGAGAAGAAATAACCTCAGCGGCGGCTATCTTCATTTCGCTTGTAATGCTTTGGACATTCGTCTCGAGGGCGGCTTTGAAAAGTCCGGGATACGCGAGCGCGTTGTTAATGCTTTTCCCGTCGGACGCAAATGCCGCACCGGCTTCAATCGCTTCTTCGGGGGAGATTTCAGGTATCGGATTCGACAGCGCTAGAACTATCTGACCTTTCTTGATCATTTCTTTTTTGATAAGCCCTACCACGCCGGTTGTCGCAATAACAATGTCGGCCGATTTTACTGCTTCTTGGAGTTCCTCGGTATTTCCGCCGTAATCAGAGAGTCTTTTTCTCGATGATTCGTTTATATCGCTTCCGGTTACTTTAAGTCCGTAATCCATTAGCAGCTTCGCTATTCCGAAGCCCGCGGCGCCTAGCCCGATCTGCGCGACTTTTAAGTTTTTATCCTTGCTGTGTCCCGTCTGCCTGAGAGCGCTAATCACGGCGGCGAGAGTCACAGTCGCCGTGCCGTGCTGGTCATCGTGCATCACCGGT
The DNA here is from genome assembly GCA_963787005.1 of uncultured Bacteroidota bacterium. Lineage (GTDB taxonomy): Bacteria > Bacteroidota > Ignavibacteria > Ignavibacteriales > Ignavibacteriaceae > FEN-1297. Next base: position 2,355 of record CAWBBX010000091.1, on the reverse strand, counting down.
TTATTAAGGCGCTTTATTAATTCATCCTCTATGTAAAAACAATCCGGGATTCTTATATCCTCCAGATGAATGCCGCCGAAAGTCGACGAAACTTTTTCGACTATATTAACGAACTCGTCAGGGTCCTTTGTATCGACGAGAATGGGAACCGCGCTTATTCCGACGAACTGGTCGTATATAACGGCTTTCCCCTCCATCACCGGCATTGCGGGAAGCACGCCGATATCGCCTAGCCCGAGCACGCGCGTACCGTTTGTAAAAATTCCCACACTATTCGATATACTGGTATAATCCCTGGCTTTATCCGGACGGGCCTGAATTTCCTTTGATATTCTGGCGACGCCGGGAGTATAAATATAGCGAAGATCCCAGATTGTCTTTACATCCGCTTTTCTTCCGCAGTGTATTTTACCGCCTTTGTGTCTTTCATAAACGAGATCTTCGTAGCTTAAGATATTCGCTTCGGTCTTATCACGGACCGCAGCTATTAAGCTCTTCAAATTTTCTTCATCATAAACGGAAACAGTTATATTCCTGAACGAATATGTCTTGCCCACAAACTCCGTTGTAATCTCTCCCACTATAGCTCCCTCTTCGCCGATTACGCTGAGCAGCTTTCCGAGCGCGCCGGGTTTGTGTATCGATTTGATGTGAAATAGTATGTCCCATTCGGGCAGTCTAGGTCGTTTTTGCATTTTAAATTCCTTTTAAACCATTAAAAAGTTTCCAAATTCTAAGTTAAAACAGATACTGAAAAAAGATAAGAACGGTCTATTATAAGGTTTTATTTATTTTCAAGTTTATTATTGCACAGACTAATAGTCTGTGCCACGTTTTGAACCAGCCCTGCGCGGGGAAAGGTTATTAAATTATTTCTTATTACATAAGAACACTTGACCTCATCATGTGGTCCTTATCCTAAAAGGAGAAGGACTTGTTAGAATTTCTGACTTAAAATTATGCCTCTTAACTTTATTTTCTACAAATATCTATTAATATATTTTTCAATATCGAATTTTCTCTTGCAGCCGCTTCGGTTCATGTAGCGTATCTTGCCGAAGACCGGGCGCTCGGCCCACGCTCTGTCGTGTATCCCTCCGATCGACCAGGCGCAACCGGTGTAGCCGTTCGGGTCGCGGCCGTCGAGTTCGTATTTATCATTTAAATATATTGCAGTGCTCAAAGCTTCTTCCGGCGAAGCCGACCATTCCAATATCTTCTTAGCCCAGTACATTCTCATGTACCCGTGCAGTTTTCCTCTAATAGTTAACTCCCTTTGTGCGGCATTCCATAAATCCTCGTGAGTCCCTGCTTTCTCGAACTCATCGAGTGAATAAACATACTCTCTTTTATCTTTCCTGTGTTCGTTCAGAGTTTTTTTCGCCCAGTCTTTAAACCCGTCGAATGAATCGTATGAAGAATTGTAATAGCAGAAATTATCGGAAAGCTCGCGCCGGATAATCATCTCTTCTAAAAATGCTCCGGTGGAAGGACTTTGTTTTGTATACTGTTCTACGTTAAGAGCAATACGCTGCGCCGATATTTGTCCAAAATGCAGGTAAGGCGAAAGATCCGACTGCGCGTCCGCGTTGGGATCGTTTCTTCCTTCATTATAAGATTTTAATTTATGATGAATAAAATAATGCAAGGATTTTTGCGCTTCGAGTTCGCCTGGTTTTATCCAGTCGACTTCCTTCACGTTTCTGTCTACTTTTAGCGAAGCCTCTATTTTATCCCAGTTAATTTTTTCGATTTTTATACCGGCGTCTATCTTCATCCTTTTTATTGCAGGAAATTCATCTAGGTAATCGGGCAGTAATCTTTTCAGTTTGGGACGAATTGTATATGCGGCAAATTCTTCTTTATCCGACGCGTAAAAACAAGGGATTATATTGTGAGCGTCGACTTCATAGAAGGGAACCTTAATTTCTGCTGAAACGTTTCTCTTCCAGCTCTTCTTTACCTTCAGCGGATCAAAATCGGTTACAAGAATTCCCGCGCCGGTTTTATTTATGAATTTAGGAATCTCGTTCGAAGGATCGCCTGTAAGAAGAATAAAAGGTATGTTTAATTTTGCACATTGGTTCTCTATAAATTGAAGTCCCTTAAGCATGAAGCCGTACTGTCTGATAGTGGCTTCTAAGAAATCCGGGACAAGACAAAACACCACAAAAAGAGGAACATTATTTTTCAGTGTAATTGACTGCGCATAAAGCAGCGCCCAGTTGTCGTGCACTCTCTGATCCCGGCTCATCCAGTAAATAACGGGACCGTTCTTTACTTCGCCTTTTTTTAAAAGTCTGATTCTTTCTTTTTTGACCATCAACTCAAACCGCTTTTAGAATCCCGATCGGA
>CAWBBX010000090.1:0-8126 GCA_963787005.1 uncultured Bacteroidota bacterium | reverse complement strand
CTGCGTCGAATGTACTTCCGTTTCGCACAAATAATTATGTGGTTGAAGAACTGATTGATTGGAACAATATCCCCGACGATCCCATGTTTCAGCTTACTTTTATGCAGAAAGATATGCTGACGGAGGATCAGTTCAACAGGATGGCGGAAATTTTGAACAGCGGGTTGACACCCTCTGAAATTAAACAGATGACAAACGAGATCCGCCTGGAATTAAATCCGCACCCCGCCGGTCAGATGACGGCCAACATTCCTTTTTTTGATGATGAGCCCGTACCGGGGATGCAGCACAAATACAGGGAAACAACTCTCATCTTTCCCTCGAGCGGACAGACATGCCACTCTTACTGTACATTCTGCTTCCGATGGGCGCAGTTCGTAGGTATGAACGATTTAAGAATGGCAACGGACGAATCGAACCGGTTTCAGGAATACTTGAAGCAGAACAAGTACATAACCGACGTTCTTATAACCGGCGGCGATCCTATGATAATGGGTCTCAGAAACCTGCAGACATACATAGAGCCTCTGCTCGGTCCGGAGTTCGATCACATACGTTCTATAAGAATCGGAACAAAATCGGTCGCTTACTGGCCGTACAAGTACGTAACCGATAAGGAAGCCGACGGTGTGCTTCGTCTCTTTGAGAAGGTCGTGAATTCCGGCAAGCACCTCGCGATAATGGGACACTACAATCACTGGGTAGAACTTTCCACGGAAGTTGCGCAGGAAGCAACCCGTAGGATTAGGAATACCGGAGCCGAAATCAGAACACAATCGCCGCTCATCAAGCATATTAACGACGATCCGGAAATATGGGCGCGCATGTGGAAAGATCAGGTGAAGCTCGGACTTATTCCCTACTATTTCTTCGTAGAAAGGAACACCGGCGCAAAGAATTATTTCGCAATTCCTCTCGCGAGAGCTTATAATATTTTCAGGGATGCTTACACGCAGGTGTCGGGCTTAAGCCGTACGGTGCGCGGACCTTCGATGTCGGCTCTCCCCGGCAAGGTAGCTATAGAAGGAATTGCCGAGATAAAAGGTGAAAAGGTTTTCGTACTTACCTTGATACAGGCAAGGAATCCCGAATGGTGCAAGCGGCCCTTCTTCGCAAAGTACGATCCAAACGCAACGTGGCTTTCGGAGCTATGGCCAGCTTTTGGAGAAGAGAAGTTCTTCTTCCAGGATGAGTTGAATCATCTGCTTCAAAATAACAGGGGACAAATGTATTTTGAGGAAAGCGAAGACGAGGGATTTTCAATAGACGAAGAATTAGTTGCATAAACTAGCGATGCGTCGATTCGAACGGCGTTACGCCTACCCCGTCAGCCCGGAACTGACGGGCTGCAATTGACACAACTGCCAAATATTTAGCTTTTTACTCTCGCCGAGGAGCGTATATTTTCTCGACACGCACCGAAGGCGAGTTAATTTCGCCTAACTGGTAGTTCGTTGAACAGAATGCCGAAACGGAGCTGATCTTTCTAATATTTGTAAATCGCCGTATGCGAAAATGCTGTCGGGTTGAGGCACATGTTAGGTGGCAATTATAATAAAGAATTTACTTCTTTAATTACTCTTTCTGCCAATGATAGAGAGTTTTTACAAATTTCTTTATTCGGATAAAATGATGGAAGTGCGCTTCCGATTGGATATTTTGTTGGTAAATAAATACTATCTATAAAATCACACTCATCTTCTGTCAATTCAATTACTACACCATTCTTTTCAAGAATATTCTTTAATTCTAAAATATGGTGAGTCTTTTAAAATGGAATGGATTTTTCAATAAAAAGAGACTTTAAGGCTTTTTCTATTGATTGCTGAATATTATGAAGACAAGGATTATAGAGGTCACTATCAAAGAGAACTTTTGCGGCTTCAAGATTTTCTTCCGAATATGTTATCCAATTCTTAGTTTCCTCTTGCATAAATCACTTCTCCGGAGGCAACCTCGCTGGTGAAAAAGCTATTTGTATTTTCCTTTACAATCGGGAATATATCGATTGCTATTTCTTTTGAAATGTCTCTTATAAGTTTTCTGTATTTTAAGGCAAGCGTTAAATAATTGTCTGAACTATTTTGTATTACCGCAATGTCGATATCATTCGGAGAATCGCTTCTATTAAAAGAGCCAAATATTATTATTCTTTCGATTTCTGCCTGCCCTTTTAATGAGCTTACAATTCTCTTTTTTAGTCCGGTTTTGTTCATTTTATCGTCTTTTTTACTCTATTAAATATAAAACAATGAGAACTTATTTGCCATCTAACTTATTTATAATCAGTTTCACCCGGTTGATTTCGAATCGGCGCTTTTTTATTAATTTCTGAAGTCACTCTTCTATCCTTGAAGGATGCTTTTTTGTGTAACCTTTGAGGGTTTCTAAAAGCAACCCTCAAGGTTTATCCTAAAATAGACGGTCCCCGGGTAACTTCGGTTAATTACCGAAAAGTTCCAGGCTCAAGCTTCCTTCCAGTTCTAATAATTTTTCCTTAATACCGGTTCCGCCCGAATAACCGCCCAGATCGCCGTTGGAATTTATTACCCGGTGACAAGGAATTACGATAGGAACAGGATTTGAGCCGTTCGCTCTTCCTACCGCTCTTACTAGTTTTAAATCCCCGAGTCCGCTAGCCAATTGCTTGTAGCTGATCGTCTTCCCGTAAGGTATTTTGCTGAGCGCCTCCCACACATTCATTTGGAAATCGGTTCCGCTGATATCGAGAGGCAGTTCAAATTTCTTCCTCTTACGGTTAAAATATTCCTCAAGCTGATCGAATATACCACACATGTATGGATCGTCTGTGCGCAGTTTCGTAGCGGATTTTATTTCTTCGGGATTGTCTTTGCTGTTCATCCGGATGTTTTTAATCCCTTTTTCCGAAGAAAGAATTTTGAAGTTTATTCCGGAAATTTTTGAAGAAGCGTAGAATAATTTTTCTAAGTTTTTCATAATCGATGTCCGGGGTAAGTTCTTTTACCTAATTTATAAAATTTTGAAGACAATCGCGGGGAAATATTTTGACGGAAAAAAAATATAAAAGAAATTTCAAATAAACACGGTGTTCTCAATAAAACACAAGCAAAAAAAGCCCGATCTCTATTAATAAAAGATCGGGCTTCATTATCAAATTAATTTTTATTTACGCTGCTTCAACTTCCAGCGCGGGATTTATATCCCGCTTCAGCAAACCTTCGATAGCCATAAGAGTTCCGCTTATTGCGGTGGGACAGCTGCCGCAGGCGCCCTGATAATGTATCTTCACTTTGAAACCTTCAAGACCCAAAACCTGAAGTCCGCCGCCGTCGCCTGCCAGAGCGGGTCTAACGTTTCTGTCGAGCAGATCGTTAATCTGTTTTAAGAGTTCGCTTGAGTTTTCATCAATAGATTCAACTTCTTTTTCCTCCGGAATGGAGTTCTTATCGATAGTTTTCAGCAATTCTATCAGCGGTCTCTGTATCTGTCCCCAGTTAGCCTCTTTAGATTTTTCAACCGTTACGAATTTATCCATATAGAACACCGACACAACACCTTCAATACCAAAAACTCCTTTGGCCAGCGGATCATTCTCCGCTTCCCCGGGGTTGTGAAATTGGCGTGTTTCTACCCTCAGCAGCTTCTCGTTCAGAATAAACTTCAGCGCGTGCGGGTTCGGCGTTAATTCAACGTCTTCTATCATTAACATTATAATCACTCCTAAATTTAATGTTTAAACATAGTTTAAGATTAAATTATCTTCAAGTCAAAGTTCGGCGGCATCACAAGAATTTTATTAGCGCATTCGCGGCTTATTTGTTTTGCCGCTAATTCGCAAATGTATATTTAAACTTTTTCATACAATTATTCTTTGCTGTATATTTAAAGGACAGATTTTTCGGAGAAATGATGGAAAAGATACTGGTCGTTTTCACCGGCGGAACATTCTCTATGAAAATAGACGAAGAGACCGGCGGTGCGGTGCCCCGCTATTCCGGCGAAGAGCTTATGGAAAAAATTCCGGATGCTATGCGGCTTGCCGATATTACTTGCTACGATTTTGGAAAATATCCCGGTCCGCACATGACCCCTGAATTGATGCTTAAACTTTCCGGACGGATAAAAAACCTCATCAATGAGGGACAATATTCCGGCGTGATTGTTACTCACGGCACCGACACATTGGAAGAGACCGCCTATCTTCTCGATCTTACTTTAAAAGTTTCGATTCCCATAGTTGTTATCGGCTCGATGAAGAACAGCTCAGAGCCCGATTGGGACGGTCCGCGAAATCTCCTCAACGCAATTTACATCTGCCTTAATAAAAACTTCCGCGATCTCGGCGTACTCGTATGCCTGAACGGCGAGATAAACGCCGCAAGTGAGGTAACTAAAACTTACACCGACGAGGTCGATACTTTCCAGAGTCTCGATTTCGGCGCGCTCGGGTTTGTTCAGAACGAAAGAGCCATATTGAACAGGCTGCCGAGAAAGCTGGAGACTATTGAGGCAAACGGGTTGAATTCCAATGTAGATATGCTGACGGTTTACGCCGGTATGAACGAAAAGTTTTTTAAATACTCGGCCGACAGTGGTGCGTCGGGAATTGTCATCGAGGCTCTCGGAGTAGGAAACGTTCCCCCCGCGGCTTTTGAAGGAATTAAGTACGCTGTTGAAAAAAACATTCCGGTTATTCTTGTCTCGCGCTGTCCGGCGGGTGATATTGAGGATGTTTACGGCTATCCCGGCGCAGGCAAATGGCTGCACAAACTTGGTGTAATTTACGCGGATTATCTTAACGGTCAGAAGGCAAGAATAAAATTGATGCTCGCTCTCGGCAAAACAACTGATCACGAAGAATTGAGAAAAATTTTCGAGGACGGAAATTCAAACTAACTCTTAGACATAGACTTAAACGTTCAATGCTTCCAGATCCACCTTCCTGACCTCCTTCACCGGCTTGCCCAGAAACAGCTCTGCAACTTCCTTGAACTTAACGGGAATATCACTCACAAAGAAATGGTGATAACCTTCGCCTGATTTATTCGTATGAAGATCTATGCGGTCGAGCTCTTTACTTACAATTTCCGCGGAAGCGATACCGGAATCGATAAGCGTTACTGCATCCCCCATTACTTCCTGTATTATGTTTGCTAAGATCGGGTAATGCGTACAGCCGAGAACGAGAGTATCTATCTTTAGTTCTCTCAGCTCTTTTAAATATTCTTCCGCAATTAATCTTGTGGCTTGATGATCGACCCAGCCCTCCTCCGCCAGAGGAACGAAAAGCGGACAGGCTCTTTCGAATACTTCTGCATTTTTATCCAGCTTCTTAATTTGTTTCGAATAAGCCTGGTTGCCGATAGTAGCGCGTGTTCCTATAACGCCTATCTTCCCGTTCTTCGACTCTTTAACCGCCATCTCCCCACCGGGCTCGATCATGCCTATGACCGGCACGGAAAAATTCTTCCGCAATTCATCCAGAGCGACCGAAGATGCCGTGTTGCATGCCACTACGATCGCTTTAACATTTTTCTTGATGAGAAAGTTCGCGTCCTGAATGGAGTATTCTATAACGGTCTGATTTGATTTAGAACCATAGGGTACGCGTGCAGTGTCGCCGAAGTATACTATATCTTCCTCCGGCAGAATAGATGAAATTCGTTTTACTACGGTTAGACCGCCGATACCGGAATCGAACACTCCGATCGGCTTTTCTTTTTCCATAAAATTCAATTTGCAGCCTATAACATTTGGTTGATTGTGTCTATTAGCTTGGCTTTTATAAACTCGTGGTCATTGGGAGATATCTTCTTCCCGGTCCTGTCGAGCACGTAGAAGGAGTCGACAATGTCGTCTCCCTTTGTGGAAATTTTCGCGAAGTAAATTATAAGTCCCACTTCGTTCATCTTTGTTGTAACCTGGTAAAGGAACCCAAGCCTGTCGGGAGAGAAGACATCAATGATAGTATACTTTTCGTGAGTTTCGAACACAACTTTAACCTTACCAGATCTTTTGAACAGCTTGTTCTCAATTCTCCACCATCTCGATTTCATACTGGCGAATTCCTGGTTAAGCTGCAGGAGTCCGGTAACCACCGCTTTAAGATCTTTCTTTATCTTCGGATATCTCTCCTTTTCGATTGTCTGGTGGGTCCTGAAATCTGTTACGTTAAAGGTATCAATTACGATTCCGTTCTTGCGTGTGAAGATCTTAGCGTCGTGTATGTTTGCGTCGTTAATAGAAAAGACACCGCACAGCTTTGAAAGGAGCGAAGGAAAATCTTTAGTGATGACGGTTATATTCGTGAAATCGTCGAACTCTTTAAATAGAACGGAAATGCTCACACCCTTCTGGATTTCCTCCACGTGCTTCGCAATTTCCTTTTCTGAAAATTGATGAGCGTACGCGATGTCGTTGATTGAATCTATATGTTCTTTCACGTGAGATTCGGATATAACCGGTGAGTGCTTGCTTATTTCCTTCGGCACAACGTATATGCTTGAGATCAGCAGCTCTTCGCCCGACATCTGTTCTTCGAACATCGATTTTGTTTTTGTGTAAAGCTCCGTAAGAAGATCGCTCTTCCAGGAAGTCCACACTGCCGGATTCACTGCCGACAAATCGGCGTAAGTGACAATGTAAAGAAGATCGAGCTCTTTAGTGTTTCCGAACCTGGCAGTGAAGTTATTCAAAGTTTCGGGATCGTTAAGATTTCTTCGGAAGGCTACCTGCTCCATCACCAGATGATTTCTCACGAGAAAAGAGACCTCGTCAATTTCCTCTTCACTGTAACCGAGACGGTGCATTATCGAGGAAGCCATTTCCGCGCCGATTATCTCGTGGCCGGAAATATTGATTGGTTTCGCAATGTCGTGAAAAAGCAGCGCGAGGTGAAGAGTTTCCTTGTTCTTCAAACTGCTATAAAGCTTTCCGAGTGTCGTATTATCTTTTTCAAGTTTCTCAAGATTTTGAATTGTGATCAGAGTATGTTCATCGGCAGTGTAGCAGTGATAAACCCCGTGCTGCAGAAATCCTATAAGATCTCTGAACTCCGGCATAAAAGCTTTGAGAACGCCGAGTTCGTTCATTACCGACAGTGTCGTCCCTACGTTTTTCGGAAGCTTCATTATCTCCCTGAAAAACACGGACGACTCTGGTTCTATCAGGCTCTGGTCGCTGAAATCCTCGACTACTTCAACGATAGTAGAACGAAGGTTTTCATCGAAGTGTGCATTCTGCAGACCTCTGTAATAGAATGCTCTGAGAATACCAGAAAGATTAAGTTCTTTTTTAGAAACCAGAGATATTGTTTTCCCTTTAAGTATAAAATCTTCGTCGAGTTCGATAGCGAGTGAATCCGGCAGCGGATTTGATATTTCTTCGTGGAACCGTTTTACCATCGACTTAGAGAAGCGGTTTATAATATTCGAAGCTTTAAAATAATCCCGCATAAAATAAGCGAGAGAATTTTTATGATGGTTCATTATGGCCGAGATCCTTTTCTGTGCGTTGAACTCGAACCTGTCGTTCTTTTGATGAGAGATTAGGTGAAGAAGATTGCGGACGGTTAAAATAAGTTTGTAGCTTTCGAGCAGGCGGTCGCATTCTTTAGGCGTTGTATAATTATTTTCTTTGAGAAGATCGACGAATATTTCGGCCTGCGATACCTCCTGCTGTTTATTGAGTAATGTTTTACTGTTAAGAATATAAACCCACTCGATAGCCTGGAAGTCGCGAAGTCCGCCGGCGGAAAGCTTTACGTTCGGTTCGAGGACCTTGGGCGAGTCTCCGTATTTTACGTAACGGCCTTTAATATCCTCAAACAGATCTTTTATCAGACTAATTTTAGTCTCTTCGTTTATCAATTCGAAGATCTTACTGTTCCAGGTGTTGTATAGTTTTTCGGAACCCAGCAAGAAACGGGTTTCAAAGAACTGTGTGAACGTGTGTAGATCGGTATCGAGATATTTTTTTATATCCGAAAAGTCGCGCACTGTATGAGATACTTCCAGCCCGTTATCCCAGAACTTGGTAACAAGCCCAGATATTGCGGCGCTGTTGTCGTCGACCGAATCGGAAATAAACATTAAGTCTATGTCGGAATAAGGAGAAAGCTCGCGTCTGCTGAAGCTTCCGGCGGA
>CAWBBX010000089.1:0-14430 GCA_963787005.1 uncultured Bacteroidota bacterium | reverse complement strand
CCAGGTATCCCGTTTACTGCTTTTGAATATGTTCTTGTCGAATAAAAAATTCCTGACCGCAGTTACAAGCGCGTATACCGGAATCAGCGGCAGCAATATTATTCTTAAAAAATTCATTACTCTTTCTATCAGTCGTTTCGTTTATAAAAAACGGAACAACACGTTAATTATCTCTTACAAAATTAAAGCATGATTGCATGAACAGCATTGATGCATGCCGCAATGCATTCATGCCTAAAATCTAGATGCCTCGTCCTGAATTTCATTCAGCTTAAGCTCACAGTCTGCAATAATTTGAGACGTCTCCTCGTAGCTTAAATCCTTTCTAACCGTAATAGGCTCGGAGTATATAACCTTAGCTTTCGAGAAAGGTAAAGGGATCTCGAAATTATCCCAGCTCTTCAGCTTTCTTTTTTTCTGAAAGCCTATACCGACCAGGGTAAGAGGGAGTCCGCTTTTCTTCGACGTTATTACTGCTCCCGCCTTAAGCTTGCGAGCCGGACCACGTGGACCATCGGGTGTAACAGCGATCGACGATTCGTTCTTAGCATAATCAACCATTATGCCGAGAGCAACATCTCCGCCTTCACTGCTGGAACCCCTGACCACATTGTAATCCCAGTGCTTCAAAAGCCTCGCGAGAAGATCGCCGTCCTTACTCTTGCTTATCAAAGCTACGGTTCCTTTCTTTCTGAAAAGGTACCACGGCAGGATCATTGTTCCGTGCCAGAAGGCGGCAACATAATGTCCGCCTGTTCTTTCGAACTCTTCTACGGCTTCTTTATTGCCGTATTCAATTCTTAAAGTACCGCAAAGAACGTTTACAACGTTGAATAGAAGAAAATGTCCCGCCAGTCTTAGAACACTTTGTTTTATTTTTTTAAGTTTCATTCAGCGCTGAGTATATTATTACGGCCGCCCTGGCAGAAGCCCCCGCGGAACCGAGTTTTTCTTTAATCTTTTGCAATTTCTCTTTAATGTCTTCGTACACTTCCGTATTCGATAATATCGTTTTACATTCATTGTAGATGGAATCGGGGGTGACATCATCTTGTATCAGCTCGCCCGCAACTTTTTCGCCGGCTACTATGTTCGCCATTCCGATATTATTTACCTTAACAAGGTTTTTGCCTATAAGGTACGTTAGGTAGCTCGTCTTATAAACAATTACCATCGGCAGTCCGAACAACCCGGCTTCCAGCGTGGAAGTACCCGATTTAATTATGCCGAATCTCGAATGCTTCATCAGATCGTACGTGAAACCTTTAACAACCTTAAAATTCTTGCATCGAGTTGTACCGTAAAAAAAACTTTCGTCTATATTCGGCGAGCAAGCGGCCACTACCTGCATATTAAACTCTGCCGCTGCTCTTTCGGCAGCCTCAACCGCAGCAGGGAAAATCTTCTCCACCTCATGCTTCCTACTTCCGGCAAGAAGCAGAAGTATATCCTTATTTTTATTAAGCCCGAATTTTTCGAAAAGCTCTTCCTTCGCCATAAAATTATGCTCGCTGATTCTTTCCAGCAGAGGATGACCGACAAACTCAACGTTTACGCCCGAGTTTTTATAAAACTCTTCCTCGAACGGGAAAACGACAAGCATCTTATCGACGAGCTTCTTAATTTTATTTACTCTCCCGGAGCCCCAAGCCCAGACCTGCGGCGAGATGTAGTAAATAATCTTTACTCCCATCGCTTTCAACTTTTTAGCGATGTTCAGGTTGAAGCCGGGATAGTCGATCAGCACCGCCGTTTTTATATCTTTTTCTTCAACCAACTTTAAAAGATCCTTTTGAACCTTTTTTATAAAAGGCAGATGTCTTATAACTTCCAGAAAGCCGAGGAACGCCATATTGTTGATGTGAAAGCTTTCCCTCATGCCGGCGCTTTTCATCATGTCGCCGCCTATACCGAAAACATTCACGCTTTCGTCGATTTTTTTCAGCTCCGTTATCAGCGCCGCACCATGCAGGTCGCCCGATACTTCGCCGGCTATCATCATCAAATTATGCATCATATAAAACTCTTTTCCGTACCCTTACATTCTTCTAAAGAACCAAAGCAGAAGTATGGTTATCGAAACGATAGTAAAAGCCTGCAGCGTTCTTCTCTCAGATCTTAATCCGGCCTTGGCACTGAACGACGGCTGCTCCACGCCGCCGGGCTTATAAGCGGAAAACCCGGGGATAAACCTCGGTACGTTCTTAACGTAATCGGCGTACGAATCGCCGTATGTTTTTCTAAGATAGCCTTCCTCTTCGGTAACTATAAAATGATACTGAACGAAGAAGAAAAGCAGCGCCGCTATCTGCAGGTAAGGAAATACGGCAAAGGACATAACCCCGAGTCCCAGGTACATTAGAATATTTCCCACGTACAGCGGGTTCCTCACATGAGCAAACGGGCCGCTAACGACAAGAAAAGTTCCGCCGACGCTCCCGGTAGTCCGCGTCTCACTTCCGGCCCAGCTTACACCCCAGAACCTTATCGCCTCGCCGCACACCGCTATGAGAAAACCGAGTATTAGGCTCCATACGTTTGCGTCCTCGTAAAAGAACATAACGAGAAGGAACGGGATCGGAGTATAACTCCGGTATTTAAAAAATTTTGAAGCTATTGATGACATATATTTTTTACTTTTTTATGCGGTTAAATTAAGCGGAAGAAATCCGCGAAATTTACTCGCGTATGTACAATTCTTTTCTTTTTAATTCGGCCTGGTATCTTTTCTTCAGTCTTTTCTTCGATCTAAGCTTGTCCATCCTTTCGATGACGTCGCGGAAATCTTCGAAAGGGAAGAAGGTGATCCTTTCCATTTCGCAGTGCCTCAGGAGTCCGTCCTTCGCGAATATAAAGTCGCAGATGCGGGCAGTTTCCTTGTCGGAGTTTCCGTCGCCGATGAACACGGTAAACTCGTCGTCGCTGCTGTGATTAATTATATGATTCCGCTTACAGTTGGCGGAAGTCTTAAAGTTTGAATCGAGATATGGGAACTCGGGTATAATCTTATTGTCCCGGGTAATTACCATCTTATTGGAATACACTTTTAAATTCTGAAGATTCTCGCGCTCGAATATTTTCCGGATGTAATAATCGAAGCCGTCGCTGAGAACGTAAAGCTCTATCCCGTAACGTTCGCAGTAATCTACAAACTCGTGGAAGGTTTCGTCAATCTCCATCGTACCGATGAAATCGTCGAGCGATTTTTTATCGAGGTTCTCTACCGAGCCGCAGAGAGAAAGCCAGCATTCCTTGGCCGATATCTCGTCGTTCAGCAGCTTCTCGATAATACCGTTTACCTTCTCGATATTCCCGAACTTGCGGAACATCGCTTCGCCTACATCCGACTTAGTGATGGTACCGTCGAAATCAACGAATGCTTTAAATACTTTATCCATTTGTTCCTTATTGAAACTAAAATCCCCGTTCCGTAAACATCCCATGCCCCGACGAACAGCGTTTAACTGTTCATCAGGGCCGGGATAGGGGTACGGAATTAATTTGTAATTACCATTTTCTTTACTTCAACAAAATCATTGGCTTTAAACCTGTAAAAATATATTCCCGGTTTTAATCCTTGCGCCGAAAACGTAATCTGGTTTTCGCCCGCGGGATATTCTTTCTTTTCTGTTTCGCTAATCCGTTCAACGTGACTGTCGAAAAACTGAACCGTTACCTTTGCCGCTTTGGGAAGATAAAAACTTATTATAGTAGAATCGGCGAAAGGATTGGGAGTATTTTGGGCAACAACAATTCTAGATGACGAGCCGAAATAATTAACTTTAGAAACCGAAGAGAATTCATGCCTGCCGCCGACCTGGCTTTGAGCTACTCTGTAATAGAGAGTACCCGGTACGTTGGGGGAATCGTAGTATTCGTATTCACTGTCTTTCTTACTCCCGCTCGAAACGAAAGTTTTAAGCGGTATCCAGTTCGAAAATCCGGTATCACCCTGAACCGTTCTTTCGATAGTATATCTGGTGTTGTTCCTTTCGTTCGCCGAGTGCCACGAGATTTTAATCGAGTCGCCTTCCAGAAGCGCGTTAAAACTTATCATCTGAGAAACATATGTACCCGAACCGAATATTTTCTGGCCGTACAATTCGTTTTTATCATCTCTTTTGTTTTTGAATAATACAAGCGCGTCGCCTTTATCATCAGATACCAAAGAGAGATAGCTTTTGGGTGAATTATAATTCGACGCTGCAGGAATACCAAGTGAATCCCACATCGGATTCCCTTTGGCATCAATCCTTTGAACGTAGATATCAGCGTAAGTACTGTCCACTCTTCTGTCGATCCATGCTGCAATCGAGCCGCCGGAGCCGTCGCTGATAATTTTCTGGCCGAACTGCTCGCCCGCATATTTGATGACAGGTATGCCCGGTTTTTTCCAGAGCGGACTGCCTTTCTTATTAAATTTCTGTATATAAATATCCCTGTTGTTATCCTGCTCGTTTGTCCACGATACTATTACTGCCGAATCCGAAGCCGCCGCCTGCGGGTTAACCTGGTTCCCTTTAGGCGCAGCGATCAATTTGCCGCCCTGGGCCCATTGGGGCTTGCCCTTTAAGCCGATTAATTGATGATAAATATCCTTATCCTTACCCTGCGTCTGCCAGACTATATAGGCGCCGGGAAGCGCGTTGCATAGCGCGCTGTACGAGATAACACTTTGATCTTTCGCGGAAATCTCGACGGGTTTCTTTCCCCACAGTACTTTGCCTGTAGAATCGATTCGCTGCCCGAGTATTACTGTCTTGCTCTGTTTGCTTTCCAGCCAGAATATAAAAGCGCCGCCTTTATTGTCGGGCAGGATTTGCGGCATACTTATCCTGTAGATCGAATTATAAACAGCCGATGAATCAGGAGTAAAAACTTTTTTCCCTTCCGCGGTCAGTTTCTGAACTTTAAGATTGGAAGAACCTTTTAGACCGATACCCTTAGACACAACGGAAATAAAACAGTTTCCGATATTGTCCGACGCAACTGCGTAGTCTTTAATTAAATCTTTTGAGCCGGTAATTTTTATTCCGGTATTTGACCAAAGCATATTTCCGTTATTCATCACCCGCTGGGCGTACAGGGCTCCGTTTTCCGAATTGGTTATATCTTTCCAAACGACAACCGCGCTGTTAGGCAGACTCGCACTGCACACCGGGTTCTCCGAAGAGCCGGATAAATCGGATACCTGTTTACCGTCCGCCCTAAAGCTTATTTTACCGTCTGCATCGACGTGCATAAAACACACCTTTCCCTGGAACCGGTTCTTATTGTCCTGCCAAAAAATAAAGGCCCCGCCTCGCATATCTTTAACAGCGGAAATATCGATCGGGTCCGCTGCGTCTATAACAAGCCTGGTGTTTATCGAAGGATCGTTTACCCACTGACCGAATGATCTTGAAAATCCGCCGGCAAGAAGCACCGCCGTCAAGATCAATAAAGCCGTTGAATAAATTTTTAATCCCGAAATATTTTTATAAACCACTGCGCGGTTATTGAACAAAATCTAAATCCTCGTTAAATCTTACACTGACAAGTTTGGAGATTCCCTCTTCCTGCATCGTAACGCCGTACAAAGTATCTGCCGCTTCCATCGTTCTTTTATTGTGCGTTACCACGATGAACTGCGTACTGCTGCTGAAATCGCGAATGATTTTAGAGAAGCGGTCTATATTGGCGTCGTCCAGAGGTGCGTCGACCTCGTCCATGATACAGAAAGGACTTGGCTTAACAAGGTAGATTGCAAAGAGAAGTGCCGTTGCGGTCAGGGTTTTTTCTCCTCCCGAGAGAAGTTCAATAGACGTGGGCCTCTTTCCCTTAGGCTTTGCCACAATTTCTATCTTAGCCTCCAGCGGATCGACTTCGGCCTCAAGCCTTAGGTCCGCCTCATCACCGGGATTAAATAAACCTCTGAATATATTGATGAAGTTTGTGCGGATTTTCTCGAATGTTTCCATGAACTGTATTTGTGCAGTTTGATTTATTTCTTCTATGGTTTTGATGATATCCTTTTCCGACTCAATTAAATCGTTGCGCTGCCCGTTCAGGAATTCAAATCTTTCCTTCTCTTCTTCGAATTCCGAGTAAGCGAGCAGGTTGATAGGTCCGAGATTTTTCACCTGCTGTTTTAAAGTATGTACCTCTTCGGATCTTGATTTAAAGTCGAAGCTGTCGAGATCTTCAAACGTTTTGGATTCGAGAGTAACCGAATAATTTTCCTGAATGTTTTCCTTCAGATTGTTTATCTTCATTCCGAGTTCGCTTAGCGTCATATCCGATTCGTGTATCTTATCGGATACGGCTTCTCTTTCTTTTCTTAACTTGCTCTGGTTCGATTCCATTTCGGATATCTGGGCTCTAACCGCTTTATACCTGGTATCTATTTCACGCTCTTCCTCCAGAAGCACGGCCTTCCCGCTTTCAAACCCTTCAAGTTCTATACTTCTTTCGTCCAGTACGTTATCAAGCGAGTTCAACTCTTCTTGTGACGTTGAGATATCGTTTTCTCTTTTGGAGATCGATTTTCTAATGTTCTCAATCGCTTGCCGGGCGCGGGTAATGGAATTTTCCGTGTTCTTTTTCTCGCCGAGCAATCTTTCAAGTTCAAGATTAATGCTGTTCTGGCGGGAGACGGAGGAATTATATTCTCCTTCCGAATTTTTAAATTCTTCTTCAAGGGTTTTTTGATGTTTTTCCGCTTCAAGTTTTTCGTTCTGCTGAGATTCGAGCAGCCCACTAAGTCTTGATCTTTCGTTGTCGAGTATATTCGACTCGTCCGCAAGCGCCTGAATCTCCTGCCTGGTTTTATCAATTTCGTCGTTCGCCTTCTTCTTTTCGAATTCAAACTGCGCTATCTGCTTCTCTATGTTCGCAAGGTCGTTTACAAGCATCCTGCCCCGTTCGGAGAGCACCTTCAAGTCGATCTCCCCGATCTTCTCCTCCAGTTTCCAAATGTTTCCTTTTAATTTTTCAAGTGCCTCTTCCTTTTGGGGGAACTCCGATCTGAGCTGTTCGAGGAACTGTTTTCTTCCAAAAAGAGAATCGTCCAGCCTTGGTGCCGAGCCCGCTTCAACAACGCCAGTAGAGTCGAGGAAATCGCCGTTAAGAGTGGCGAAATTAAACTTACCGTACTTTCCGGAAAGATCGAACGCGGTATCCAGCGAATTTACAATAGCGGTTTTGCCGAGCGCCTTCTCGAAAAACGACATCCACTTGTCTTCGGTCTGGATGAAATCCTTAGCCCAGCCGAGAAAGCCTTCTTCCTGCTGCAGCTTTTTTATCTTCCGCTTTTCGACGAACTTAACCAGCTTGTTTAAGGTACCGCTCTCGTGCGTGCCGTTCATTCCGGGGACGAAGAAAGATGCTTTGCCGACTTCGTTGGATATCAAGTAATCGATTCCGTTCTTCAGATCATCGATCGATTCTACCAGAATGCTGTTGAGGTTGTTCTTAAGCGATGCTTCTATCGCAAAGCGGTATTCGTCGGATGAATTACCTATGTGAGCCAGCAAGGTCTTATCGCCCTTCGACCAACTCTCATCCTCAAGGAGAGATTTCGCTCCCTTTGAGACTCCTTCCAGGTTATCTATAAGCGTCTGAATAAAATTGATCTTATCCTTCAAACCGTTGAGAACACTTTTATCCTCGACCTCCCGCTCCCTGAGGCGCGATAGATCTTTTTCTAATTTTTCTTTTTCTCTCTGCTTCTGCGAATAGAACGATTCGGCTTCCGAAAGCTTTTCTTCCGTTTCCTTTTTCTCGCCTCCGAGTTCTTCGAGAAAGCCGACTGTCTTGGCCACGTTGCCGGTCAACGAGCCGATCTTATCGTTTAGCTTCTCAATGGCATTGTTCTTTTCGCCGAGCGTCTTCTCGATATTCGAGAGATCGTTCTCTTTTCCGGTTATCTCTTTGAACTTGTCGAGGAGGAGATCAGACTGGCGCTTTACGTTAATTCTCTTTTCCTCGAGCTTTTCTTTCAGATGGTCCAGCTCTTCAATTACTTTTTCCTTCTCGGATTCCTTGAAGGATTGCCGGGATTTGAAATCTTCAACGGAAGCCTGTGCATCGTCAATAAGTTCTTCGTTCTCGGTCAGCTGATGATTGAGTTCGTCCAGCTCCTGCTTGTACCGCTCTACGTTTCTGTCGAGAGATTTTTTTCTCTCCTCGGCAACGGAAATATGTTTCTGCGAAGTAAAAATCTTTTCGGTCTGCTGCGCTATCTCGGCGCGCTTATTCTTCAGTTCGGCTTCAATTTCATTTAAATTTGTTTTAACGGAGTGTATCTCGTCTTCAAGTTTGTTGAGATCC
Organism: uncultured Bacteroidota bacterium; assembly: GCA_963787005.1. Taxonomy (GTDB): domain Bacteria; phylum Bacteroidota; class Ignavibacteria; order Ignavibacteriales; family Ignavibacteriaceae; genus FEN-1297. Next base: position 6,120 of record CAWBBX010000089.1, on the reverse strand, counting down.
GACTCGATGGAAATTTTCTGCTTGAAGCTTTCCTCTTTTATTTCTTTGGCCTTGCTTCGATTAAGGTTATAAAGAGCAAGCTCTCTTTCAGCTAGATCGATCTCCAGCTCGCGAAGCGTGGAGGATATTCTGTTATATTTATCGGCTTTCTTAGCCTGTCTCTCGAGAGAATTGACTTTCTTCTCTACCTCCGACACAATATCGTTTACCCTGGTCAGGTCGGATTTAACCTCATCGAGTTTCCTTAACGCTAGCCTTCTTCTAAGCTTGTATTTATTAACTCCGGCAGCTTCCTCGAACATGGTTCTGCGCTCATCGGCCTTACTGCTGAGTATGGTCTCTATCATCTTTAGTTCTATAACCGAGTACGCGTTGGCGCCCATACCCGTATCCATAAACAAGTTCGTAATATCTTTAAGTCTGCATACGTTCTTGTTAAGAAGATACTCACTCTCGCCAGAGCGGAAAATTCTTCTCGTTATGGTAACTTCGGAATACTCGGTGGGGAGCAGGCCTTTGTCGTTTTGCACCGTAAGAGATACCTCGGCCATTCCCATCGGCTTTTTATCGGAGGTGCCGTTGAAAATAACGTTCTCCATCTTATCGCTCCTGAGAGCGCCGCTTCTTTGTTCGCCGAGGCACCATCTAATTGCGTCGACTATGTTCGTCTTACCGCATCCGTTGGGACCGACAATGGAGGTAACGCCCTTGTTGAAGTTAACGAGCGTCTTCTGCGCGAATGATTTGAAACCTAATATTTCTAGCTTGGATAGATACAATTGTCCGGTTTATCCTAATATTTTATATTGTTTGAAGGTCAGCTGCAGGTAATCTATAAATGAGCTGTGAACCTGATAATAAAGTACGAATCCGCCGATAATGACGAGGACGATCAAAATGCTGTAAAAGTATACACTGCTGGGGTTAACGTCAAAGATAACATAAATTCCCTTCATAAGCCGGTAAAAAATCCATACCGTGAAAATCGCGAGACCTGCGTAAATATATACATTGGCGATGTCGGCGTTGAGTATCCTGTATAGAATAATACCGACGGGTATAAGAAGAACCAGTGGCAGAAACGACCAGATTATAGTATAATATGCACTGGAAAAGAAAACCTTCGTCTTCACGAAAAATGAGGCGGCTTTAACAATAACCGTAAACAAAATTAATACAGCGGCGAAAATTAAAGTAAGATAAAGCAAGGAAGAAACAGGGTGCCATGCCAGGTAGCCGGCTTCCTTAATCAAAGAGCGGCTGCCGAAGGCAAGAAGAACTTTCTCGAATACAATGTTTTCCTTGAAATAAAATAAGAGATTACTTAAAAGCAGTGATGCGTTTGCCGCGGTAATAAGAGCGAGGATAGTAGAGTGATAACCCGACATCATTCTCTGGTCTCTTACGTCGGCGTAAAAATTATAAGGTCTAAGCAACGCGCGCGACGTATCTTCCCTGAACTTCCTCCCAGAGTTTACGAGCACTCCCATAACCAGTGCCAGCAATAATCCGAATAAGATAAAAACCATCGGGGAGTCGTCTTTCCTGTTTCCGATGGGAATTGTTACCTTCTCGGTGTTGTGCATTTTGGAATAAACGACCTTGTAAGCCAGCCTGTTTGTGCCTCTGTCTTCTCCCGATAATCCGATACGGTATAAATTATTCGCGTTATAGCCGCAGGTTAACGAGACAAAATCGCCCCTATAGTCGAACATAGAGTTAATAAAAAATCCGGCGATCGGATTTTTATCTGTATAATCTATAAGATTCTCGAAATACTTGGCCTGTGCTTCAAAGGAATGTTTGTTCACGTAGCCATTGGAGTTTCCAGCGTTAACCGTATACGTAGCGCCGCTTATGAACACCTTACCGTTGCCCAGTGTTTCCTGAAGCTTTTTTATTTTCATGCGTTCGGAAGAAGCGTTAGTGTTTAGAAATTCGATCCCGTAGAGGTCGAGATTATCGATGGGCTTTTCGTTAAGTCCCGCGAACGACGCGTAAGTTAGCTTATGACTTTCTTTCTTTACGACGTTTACTAAAGCTTTGATAAGCTCGATGTGAGCGGGAGAGTCCGCGAGATATGAACTGCCCACGCCGATTGCCGCTACGGCCGAATAATGAGAATATGCCTTTAAAAAATTAATTAAATAATTTTTGCTGCGCGTAATGAAGTTAAGGTTCTGCGCCAGAGATACCGGAATATCGTTTACCGGGATTTCGATGAAGGCAAGCAGTCCGTATTTTTCGCACAAGGTAAGATAATAAGGATGAGGAACTTCTTTGGCGAACCTAACGCTATTGAAGCCCATATACTTTATCATCCTGATATCTTTTTCCATACGGTCGTAGTTAGCAAGCTCTCCGTATTTGTCGAACGACGGTACGTACGTTACTCCTTTCAGCATGAAAGGATGTCCGTTCAAAGAAAGGGAATCCTTTCCCGTATTAAGAGAGTAAACGGCAAGCGGCCTTTCGGTTTTATCAAAAAGCCGGTTTCCGCTCCATAATTCCTCTACAACTTTGTATGATCTTGGATTGGAAGGCGACCAAAGATCGGGTGAACTTATTTCAATATTCTGAATTATATTTTTTTCTTTATTCCGTTGGAGCTCAAAATTATAAGAAGGCGATGCAGCTTCCGTTTTTCCGGCGGGTGATATAAGCTTTAGCTTCAAATTAAGTGCGCCGGAGCCGGCGGATGAATCGTTAGAAGCCGGGAATTGGTTATTATTTATGATCGATTGAATACTGATCTTTGCCTTATTGGATCCCGGAAAATAATCGCATGACACTCTCATACCGGAAACCGCGATATTGGGAATTAAATGTATGTAAACGTCCCGTATAATTCCGCCGAAGCTTTGGGGAAATAAAAACCTTTGTTTAACGGGAATTGTATTTTCCGAATCGAGCTTATAATAAAGTTTAACAGAAAGGCGATTTGGCTTTTCGGTATGCAGTACGTCTTTTGGAAGGTCAACCGCGAAAGGGAACTGTCCACCAGAGTGCCTGTAGATAATTACCCCGTTAACAGAAATATCGGCGGCATAATTTAATCCCAAGAAATTCAGTCTCAGAGAATAATTGCGAAACTGGCCGTTGGTTAGATTAAATTTTTTCTCGAAAACCAGTTCGCCGTTTCCCTGGAAAATAGAAGGAACACTGACGTCGACTTTTTTCTCGTCTTTATCGCCCGCCTGGTAGACTTTCCAGTCACCGTTCAACGGTATAATTTGTCTGGTTTTATTGATGTCGAAAAAGGTAGAATCCGACAATTTAATTTGATAATTCGGCAATTCTCTAAAGACTATCTGACCATTTGCCGGGTGGGTTAACAGTAATAAAAAGAATAAAATAATTGGAGAAATGTATTTGGGAAATCCCATCCGAATAGTACGTCCTCAATTGTAAATATTAAACCGATAAATATACTAAAGAAAGGAGGGGAAATCAATGTAAATTTTAAACAGGCGGCGATATTTCACACCGTCGCCCGTTCTTATAAGATGTTTAATACTAACAAATTACGCAGATTTGATAATGCCGATGAACGAGTCCGACTTAAGACACGCGCCGCCGACCAAAGCACCGTCGATATCCTGCTGAGAAAGGAGATCCGCTGCATTATCCGGTTTAACGCTTCCGCCGTACTGGATGGTCAAATTTTCGGCTGCATCCGATGAGTAATTTTCCTCGATTAAACCGCGGATAAAGGCGTGAACTTCCTCGGCCTGACCGGGTGTGGCAGTCTTGCCCGTGCCTATTGCCCAAACCGGTTCGTAAGCTAAAATTATGTTGGCAAGTTGGTTAGCGGTGATATCCTTAAGTCCTTCTGTTACCTGGCGTTTAATCACATCCTTCATCACGCCGCTCTCACGCTCTTCCAACGTTTCGCCGACACAGAAAATCGGCTTTAATCCGCTCGAGAGTATCTTCTTAATCTTCTTATTGACCAACTGGTCAGTTTCTCCGAACAGCGCCCTTCTCTCGGAATGACCCGCGATTACAAATTCACAACCGACGCTCTTCAGCATGGCCGCTGAAATTTCTCCGGTGAAGGCTCCGTTTTCCTCGAAGTGCATGTTCTGCGCTCCCAATTTGACGGCCGATCCTTTAATGAGTCCTGCCGCCTCGCTCAACGAAGTGAAGGGGGGGCAAATGATAACTTCGCAGTTCAATTTCTCGTTTCCAAGTTCGCTCACGATCTTTGAAATCAGGTTTTGTGATTCTGTGAGATCTTTATTCATTTTCCAGTTTCCGGCAATTACTTTTTTTCGCATTTTATCCTCTGAGTTTGTGACGGTTTTCGAAACATCCAACTTTTTAAGAATTTAAATTACTAAAGATGGGGATATACTTCAATTAAATATGAAGAAGATGTGTAATACTTCCGGAGTTTAATCAGGAGCCATACCTAAAGAGATTTGAATAATTTTCTTTTGATGGGTTCGCTGCAAACATTTCGTCCAAAACGGGATTTAAGAAGTGATTGGCATTTTGTTGAATTTTTATTAACAAATGTCTTACATAGAAACTGTAGAGACAACCCATGAGTTGTCCCTACGTTAAATATTAAAAAACTATATTCAAGAAATTTTCCAAACCTTGAAGGTCGCTTTGCTATTATTAAAGTAATGTCTCCGGAGGAGAAATTTCCGGCACTACTTTGTGAGCGTCTATTTTCTTATTTTAAGACCTAAATTTTCATTGTTTGAATGCAGATGGTTAAAAAGAAGAAGGCCGTTATTGCGGTGAGCGGCGGAATGGACAGCTGCGTAACGGCGGCGATTGCAAATCCCGATTACGATATGGCATTTGCCCATATAAATTACGGACAGCGGACGGAAAAGAGAGAGCAGAAAGCTTTCAACGATGTCGCCGATTTTTACGGTGTGAAGGAAAGACTCGTTATCGATTATACTCACCTTGCGAAGATCGGCGGTTCATCTTTAACCGATTCGGAGATCGAAGTAGCAGCAGCGGACCTGAATAATAAGAAAATACCTTCATCCTACGTTCCATTCCGTAATGCAAACATCCTTTCGGCGTGCGTAAGCTGGGCGGAAGTGATCGGAGCGTCGGTGGTTTTTATGGGAGCGGTTTTCGAGGATTCTTCGGGCTATCCTGACTGTCGGCCGGAATTCTTTTCCGCATTCGAAGAAATGATAGACAAGGGAACAAAACCCGAAACAAAAATTTTAATACAAACACCGATCATAAATTTATCTAAAGCGGAGATAGTTAAAAAAGGCTTAGAGCTCAAAGCTCCGCTTCATCTTACCTGGTCGTGTTATCAGAACGAGGACGAAGCCTGCGGCGTTTGCGACAGCTGTGCTCTTAGGCTGAGAGGCTTCGAGACGGCCGGGGTGGAAGATCCTATTATGTATAAGGTAAGACCGAGTTATTTGGAATCAAAATGATCTTCAAATTAAGCGATGACAGAAGAACATCATTAATGATGTTCCTGCGAATGTTAAACTTATAAATACGAACTAGAGGTTAAACTTGAGTGATAAAATAAAAATTCTTGAAGTATTCGATAACGCTTATCCGGTGCGCGACTACACTGTAATCCACACCGCGCCGGAATTTACATCGGTTTGCCCTAAAACCGGTCAGCCCGATTTTGCTACGATGAAGATAGAATACATACCCGACAAGCTTTGTATTGAACTTAAATCGCTTAAATTCTATCTAAATTCCTACAGGAACGACGGTATTTATTTTGAAAGCGTGACGAACAAGATATTGGATGATCTGGTTAAAGTTTGCAAACCGCGCTTCATGCTTATCACTGCCGACTTCAACGTGCGCGGCGGAATTTCGTCCGTCGTTAAAGCCGAGTATAAAAAAGATTAAGTTTCAAACTTTGAAATCCAAAAACTGTTAGAACAACTCGATATTTGTATCGATGTGTTAGGCCCCGGCAGTATTATACATTTAAATCCTATAGGTGCAATTATTACAAAGCAGGATTTTATACGTAAAAGGGACAAGCTTTTCCAGGACAACTCGAGACAGCCGGACGCTCTGCAGTTCAGCCTGCAGTTCAGTCTGCTCGTAGAGGAGTTCATAAGAGACCTGGCTCTGCCGGGTAAATACAATTTTGTCCTTGCTTCC
>CAWBBX010000088.1:0-69253 GCA_963787005.1 uncultured Bacteroidota bacterium | reverse complement strand
TTTAATAAGTATCATCTTTCTGCTGAAAACCTTCTCCCCGCTTCTTAAAATGTAAATGTACATTCCCGATGATAAACCGGATCCGTCGAACGAAACGGAGTAAGAGCCCGCCGATAGACTTTCGTTTACAAGATCGGCGACTTCATTGCCGAGGACGTCATATACCTTCAAGGTCGTAAGCCCGGATCTCGGAATATCGAAGCTTATTCTAGTAGTCGGGTTAAAAGGATTCGGGTAATTCTGCTTCAATTTATATTTTGTCGGAATATCATCCTTCTTGTCCACAAAAGTGTAGTTTAATGTCTTGAAGCCGAAACTTCCGGACCAATTTCCCGCCCCGTATGCGTTATTGCCCCGTACGCGCCAGAAGTAAATAGTATTGCTCAACAACTTGCTGAGAGTAACTGTGGTATCTGAAATTCCGGTCGTATCGAACAGTATTGTGCTTTCATTAAATGTTAATGAGTTCGAAAGCTGAAGCTCGTAACTTTCCGACGAGTCTGCTTTAGACCAGACCAGATTAGGACTCATAGAAACACCGGTTGTAGCGTGTGCCGGAGAAATCAGAGAAGGTGCTGTCGGGAATCCTGTAGTGAAGGAATTTATTTCGGAAAAGCTTCCCTCTCCGGCAGCGTTGGAAGCCTTTATTCTCCAGTAATATTTTGATAGCCCTGTAAAACCGGTTACAACGGTCGACGTATCCTGCAGGCCGTTTTCGTTATAAATTATATTTGATTTGAATGCCGGGTCCGCCGAAACTATTAAATTGTATCCGGCCGATCCTTCTGTGTAATTCCATTTAAGCGTAACAGTATCACGCTGATTCACCGCTCCGTCCGCGGGTCCGGCCAGCATGGTTTTGCCGGGAGGATTGACCGCTACTATGTTGCTAATCGGGCTTTCGTTTGAATTCCTGTCTGCCGCGGTTACGCCGAAATAAATTGCGGCTCCGGTTCCTCCTGACGAGGGCGGGACTTCATCGTTTACTCCGGTGATATCCAGAATGTTCTCGGCATTATCTATATCCTGCTGGGACGCGGCCTGATGATCTAACTTGTATATAACATATCTTGCCGCGGTATCGCCGTCGCTTGCTTTATCCGGCGTATCCCAAGTTAAAGCGCTGACGCCGGAACTGCCGAGTCTTGCATATTTTAAATTCTTGGGTGAGTTCGGCGGTACATTATCCTTCCAGCTCATGTGCGGAGGAAGAGCGGGATATTTATAATAATTATTTTTTAGACTGTCGGTAAAGCCTTTTTCATTATCCGTAACCCCTACGAGCGCCCGGAACATTATACTCCCCTGAACATTCGGATTTGCGCGGTTTGCTTTAATTTGATTTGGCAGTTCGTTCGCAGACCAATTCTGCGTATCTCCAATATGGTACGGAGCAAGTCCGGGATAAAAATGTCTCCCGTTTAATTGAGTAGACCACCAAGTTCATAATCTTACCGTAATCCCAATTACCGTTGAACGACCAATAAATTTGTGGCGTCAAATAATCTACTATTTTATTCTGCAACCAGTATACAGCATCGGCGTAAAGATCGTCATAAGATGATAAACTCGAACTAATTCCAGACGGAGTCCGACTTTTCCAGATGCCGAACGGGCTTATTCCGAATTTCACATAGGGTTTGGTTGTCTGGATACTGTCGTGCACCATTTTAATTAGAAGATTTACGTTATTTCTCCGCCAGTCCGCAATATGTTCCGCGTGGTAGCCGTTGGGATACAGAAAGAAGGTTGTACCGTCGTTAAAAGGTGTTCCGTTGGGATAAGGGTAAAAATAATCATCGAAGTGCACGCCGTCTATATCGTATCTTCCAACAACGTCCATAATTATTTTTGTTATGTATTCCCTCACAGCGGGAATACCGGGGTCGAGAACTTTTATATTCCCGTAAGTTACAACCCACTCGGGATGAGTTTTGGTTACGTGGTTCTGCGCGGTTGGATATGCATGAGCAATATCTCTTACCACCCGGTAAGGATTAAACCACGCCTGCAGTTCCATTCCTCTTTTATGCGCCTCCTGAACGGCGAATTTCAGGGGGTCGTAATAAGGACTCGGAGCCCTGCCCTGCTTTCCGGTAAGCCAGTACGACCATGGTTCGTAATGCGAATCGTAGAATGCGTCGCTCTCGGCGCGCACCTGGAATATTACTGAATTTATGCCCGCCGCTTTCAGTTTGTCCAGTATGCTGATAAGCTGCTCTTTCTGCTGTTCCGTAGTAAGGTTAGGAGATGAAGGCCAGTCGAGGTTTATAACCGTCGCTACCCATGCTCCGCGGAATTCAAACTTGGGATGCGCGGTTTGCGCGTAAGAGGAAATATTTAACAGAATTATTATAGAAAATATAATCAACAAGTGTTTTTTCATCATCAACAATTTTTTGTTTACCTTTTTTATGAATAATAATTACAAGCCAGCCTGGCGGAAGACAAGCTTTCGGCATTTTATTATGTTATTCGATTATTTGTTCTGCTACAATAATGTCACCTCTGCTTGCCGGCAAGCCTTTGGGGTTTTAATAGGACAATGAAATATTTTTGTCTATTATAATGTCACGCCTTCAGCGTTTGTTTTACCTGCCTTATTACCTAATCTACAATAATATCATACCTTCGGGCTTCATAAAAAAAACAACATTATATATAACCCCGAAGGGGTGGTAGTATTGTAGAACCTTCGAACAAAAGATAACCGGAACTCCGAAGGAGTGGCATTATAAAAACCTAAGTTTTTTGAAGATCAATAATTATTCTACCCAATCAAATAAATATTTTTCTTTATAATCGATCTCAAATTTATTCATCAATTCAATATATTCTTCCCTGAATGTTTTCTTTTTATGATGTTTTTCCTGATTCTTTATGTAATTGTATACTGAATTTATCTGAGAACGCGAATATGAAAAAACCGCATACCCTGTCTGCCAGGCAAATTTCCCTTTTACATACCTATTTTCATTTATAAAATTTGAAGAATTATTTTTAATATCCCTAACTAAATCAGAAATCGCCATAGATGGACTCAATCCTATAAATGCGTGGACATGATCCGGCATCCCGTTGACTATTATCGTTTTCTGGTTCTTACCTTTTATTATTCCGGCTATATATTTGTATAATTCTTCATTCCAATTTTTAGAAATCAGATTCTGTCTGCCTTTAACCGCAAAAATAACATGGATATAAACCTGCGAAAATGTTCCAGCCATCTATATCCCCCGTTAAATGTTATTTTATGAAATTGTTATTTATAATGCCACGCTTTCAGCGTTCGTTTTACCTGCCTTATTAATTGATCTACAATAATTTCATCCCTTCGGGATTCATTAGAAAAAACGACATTATATATAACCAACCCCAAAGGGGTGACAATATTGTAGCAAAAGTATTCAAAGACCAATCAACCAACCCCGAAGTGGTGATATTATTGTAGAAACATTAAACGCGATATTTCAGAACCCCGAAGGGGTGATATTATTCTCAAAAAAAACATATCCGTAAAACAACATGTTATAAAACTAAGGAGACCGTCATCGCGGGAAATTCTTTTGGAACTGATAAACTGCAAGCGCGGCAAGATTGTCCCCTTTACAATAAATAAAAAGCCGTCCGCTTAGGGCGAACGGCTTTTAAAGATCTCGAAAGACGCTTCCTTATTTCAGGAGAGACATCTTCTTTGTTAACATAACACCGTTAACCTGCAGCTGGTAAACATAGGTACCCGAAGCGAGGTTTGTAGCGTTGAAATTAACAGTGTAATTACCCGTTGCTTTTTCGCTGTTAACCAAAGTTGCAACTTCTCTTCCGAGCATATCGTATACCTTCAACGAAACGAAACCTGATTTAGCTACTGAGTAGCTTATCTCGGTTGTCGGGTTGAAAGGATTAGGATAGTTCTGAGATAGTTTGTAGTCCGTTACAACGCCGTTGCTCTGCTGCTGAACGTCGGTAGAAGGTCTGGTAAACTTCTCGAATGCAGGATAGGTGCTAGCGCCGAAGGCGCAAACGTACGCGGTATTTCCGTCAGGGCTAAAGTCGATGCCTCTAGGTCTGGCGTCGTCGCCTTCCTGATAGAAGTGCCATTTAATACTGTCCTTAACTTCCCAGGTCTGCGTATCGAAAGCGTACCATGCATAAGGGGAGTAATTAGTGGTAGCACCCACATAGTTGTTCGGAAGACCGCCGGCAGCTGAACCTGAGCTGGCCCAGAGTAATCCGGTTTTGTGATTCCATCCGATAGATTCGCAAGCGAGACCTTTCATAACGGTATCAACGAGTACGTAAGGCGAGAACTCATCGGTTCTCTGGAATTCGAAGATAGCGTTGTTGGTATATCCGGCCCAGTAAATTGTGTTACCGTCGGCCGAAACATCAAAGGTCCTTGAATACCCAACCGAAGTATCGATAGCGTTACCGAGAGCGGAGAAATCGGATCCGAATACCTGGATAGGATTACCAGGGATAACGGGACCGACAAATACATCACCGGCTGCATCAACTGCGGGAGCAGTTAATGTACCGCCTATGTAAACCAGTTTGTTCATACCTTCACCGGTCTTGTAATCCAAGCGGTAAAGAGTATTATAAGAAGCAAAGAGTATGTTACCGTTATTATCGGCTCTCATACCTCTGAAGCTGTTCCACAGTGTATCAGTCTCTCCGTCGACCGTAACGGTTTTTATAGGGGGGAAGTCCTGCGTACCGTCAGCTTTGTAGGAATAAACCGCTCTGGTATTCCCATAGGTGCCGTCGGCCTGAAGAATGCTATCGGTAGCGCCGTAGAACTGCATCCAAACTGCGCCGTCAGGAGAAACAGCAACGCCGTGAGCGCCGGTATTTCCTTTGGCATTAGTGGAATCGGGAAAATATCCCTGGAATGTCCAGCCCTGCGAAAACGCAGTGGTGCTGAGCATAAGCGCGAAAACAAAAATTGTGGCAAAGATTCTTTTCATGTATCACTCCTTCTTTTATTTTGACAATGAACTATATGAACGGTTGAATAACCAATTTTAATATATCGGCGCCCCCGCTTTCTGAATGTTCAAACGAATTAATTTCTGCGGAATAACAACCGCGCTTGTAGCCGGGTCCAAAGTTTGCTCTCTTGAATAATAAAGATAAGGATCACCTGCTTTACCCCAGGTAAAGTTAAATACTGCCCCATCCTGAAGAACCGCAGGATAAAGAGCTTCCGACGAATTGTCTGTATGGACCATAACAATGGGTGTAGGTGAATTTGTTCCGAGAATCATCTCGCCGTCCGCCGTGAAATCCAAAGCTGTAACCCTGAAGTTTTGTCCGAAATTAGCGGCGAAGTTGTAGACGTCTTCAGCTGAGCCTAAATTTCCTTGACTATCGATCGGGAGTCTCTGAATAGTGGCCGAATTATTCTGGTATGCTGCAACATATAAATACAGGGTTCCGCCGTCTTTAAAAATCCTCATTGCTGTTACCTCGGGAGCATAGTCGAACTTTGTGGCAACCTTAAGAGGATCTATTCTGAATATACCGCCTTTGCCAGCAGCCCAGAGGTTTCCGCTGGGATCGAACTCCAGCTGGGTTATAAATACGCCGCTCGGCAGAACAACGTATGTAGCAGGCGAGCCGCCCTGCGTCATCGAAAAGACCGCTCTCACGTTTCTGGCTCCGTACAGAGTACCGTCGGAACCGAAGCGCATCGAGTTCCAGTAAGTTTCGGCGCCCGGTAATGCCCAATCGGTTATAGTGCTGTCGGGTGTAATTTTTTTAACTCCCTTGTTGCCGCCGTTGTAAACCGACATATAAATATTGCCGTCTTTATCGGAGGTTATTCCGTAAGGAAGAACGAAAGTGCTCTTCTCGTCGGGGAATACATTCTTGGCGGCAGCTTCAAGCTTATAATCGATTACATTGCTGAAGAGCTCCGCGTTCAGGGTAGCGATCTTCATCTTGACAGGACCGACAATATTAGGAGATACAACCGTTAGCTGGGTGGAAGAAGCCGACCGCAAAGATCCCTGCTGACCGTTGAAGTAAACAAAAACAGAAGTCGAATCGGAAGAAAAGTTCTTACCGGTTATGGTAATTGTCGTTACCCCGGCGAGGGCTGAAGCAGACGGATCAACCGAGGTAATTTCCGGAGTCGCTCCCACTGGCCCCGTAGGCACGTCGGCGTAAAGACTCGGCGCCCCCTTATCGGTGCAGCCGGTAAAATAAACAAATGATACGGTGGCAAGAAATACCGTTAAAATGAATAGTTTGTAAGAATTTATTTTCATGCTTTTTCCCAAGTTATATTTTTCAACATAAAAACAACATTACGAGCTGTTTTTTATAATGCGAAATTAACAGATATCCTGTGAACATTCTTAAACTCTTTATATGCCGTAAAAGCATAGTCAAGAGAGAAATTAAAGCTCGAGAAAGCGTGCTTTACTCCGAGCCCGGCGCTGATGCCCTGAACATCGGTCGGAGTAACATAGCCAACCCTAAGCGAAATAAGTTTCATGAATGTATACTCCCCTCCAAAGCTGATCTGCTCGGGATAATCGCGCGGATGAGACGCATCAACCGTCAACAGCAAGGAGTGCATGTCTTTATTGATGTCTGTCAAATCCAGTATATTCATTGAAAGTCCCATTCTGAACATGAGCGGGAGTTGGAAGTTTTCTTCTTTGTACCTTACTTCCCTAGAAAAATTTCGTACGTCCATACCGAAATCAAGACTCTTGAAACCGGTCTTATAGATCATACCGAAATCAAACGCAAGCACGTTCGTAGAGTTAGATTCGGTAACGAAATTACCGTTGTTGTCTACGTTAATAGTGCTGGTACCTAAAGATTGGTAAACGTACCTGACGTCACCGCCTATGGCAAATTTTTCGGAAAGCGCCTTTGCGTACCCGACACCGATCGCCATCGCTTTGGGAGTAAAATTACCGACATCCACAAAGCCCTGATCGTTATCGGCTCTTACCGTTCCCTGGAACGTACCGTAATCGACGTTCTCGAAACTAATTCCGAAAACACCGTAATTACCGTCGAAAGGGGCAAAGGCGGCACTGGCGTAATTATAATTTATATCCGCAATGAATGTTACTCTTCCGAGCGATACGTTCGCGAAATCTTCCAAACGGGCCATGCCGGCCGGGTTGTAAAACATCGAAGCGGAATTATTATCCAATGAAGTTACGGCCTCGCCGAACCCGCTTGCACGGGCGTCGAGAGAAAGGCTAAGGAACTTCATTCCGGTTTGCGCCAGTTTCTGCTGCTGCCCAAAGTCGGTCTCACTAAATAGCAAAAGTAAAATGCAGGTTATAACTGCTACTGTAATATTTTTTTTCATTATAATACTCTTCTTAGTGTACTATTATCTGTTTACCTAATTATTACAAATTTGACGATCTTCTGTTCGCCGGTTGCGTCGTTGTGTACAATGGCAATGTAAATACCGCTGACTACGAGCTGGTTCGACGAAGTTACGGAATCCCAGTAAGCGTCGCCGCTTCCGTCCGTATGCACTATCGTCTTAACCAGTTCACCTATCTCGGTGTAGATCTTAATAGTACAGCGTCCCGGAATATTGAAGAAATAAAGCCTGTTCGGCTGCTGATCGCCGTATCCTAAGGTTTTAGCGGCAGAAATATTATAAGGATTGGGAACCACCCTTATATCGCTCATCGACTGTCCAGGAGGACGCTTGAGCGTTGCCGCGTCGTATGTTTGAGTATAATACCTGCTGCTGTGCAGCCCGTTCTTCCCGATCGCCGTCACATAATAGTAATATGAAAGTCCGCGTATGGGAGAAGTATCGTCGTAGGTGTAATCCGTACCTCCGTTCGGTACTGAAGTTAAGAGATGATAAGTGGAATCGTACTGGCCGGTTGCACGGTAGATTTCAAAGTGGTCGATGTTTGCATCTGCACTGTAAAGAGACCATGACAACGATATCCTGTCTCCGCCCGAGTTTACATTCAGAGATTTAGGCGGCAGCGGGGGCTGCGGTATATTAAAACCGTTATCGTAGTTGCTAATAGCCCTTCTGAATGTCTGAAACAGAGAATCCATTCCTGTAAGCACCGAGTCGTTCTTCTGTTTAGCGGTGATCTCGCCTTTTTTGAATTTAATACCGACACTTTTAGCGGTTTCTCTGTTGAGTCCCGCAGCTGCTTCGGCAAAAACTATATGAACACTCTCGCCGGGCTTAAGCGTATAAGGTCCGTAGCCGTTTGCTATGGAAAAACCGCCGGTAGTACCGAGTGCGGGATCGCCTGTCGGCTCGTCGAATTTACCGTCGGGCTGAACCTTGTTGGCGTGACGCGGTGATTCGTGTCCGACCGCTATTGCGGTCTGATATTCATAAGACATTCTATCCGCATTATCGGCGCTGTTGTTAGATTCAAGGTTCGGATCATCCGAACTTAAATAATTGGTTGTTGACGGCTGATTTACATCATCCGTAGTATCCTCGGCAGATTTATCGGCGTGCAATGTAACGACACCCACAAACTGCGGAGCTCCCAATCTTCCTACCGTATCTCCTTTCGAGATGTCCGTGGTTACAGTCCATATAGGACCGCCGATATTATCATACTGAGAGAACGCAGGGAATTTTCCGTGCCATGAGAACTGCGCCCTGAATCTCTGATCGGGTGGATCGCCGTATAGAGATATATTTGCAGCGCCGTCGCCCCTGGCATCGTTCATCGTATTCATGCCCCAGCGCGTACCGTTCCCAATTTCATACCCGGTGTTGGCGCAGATAGCAAGCCTCCACTGGAAGTAGAAATATACTCCGGTGAGAGTATTATTCGGAAGTTCAATGGCGGGATCTCCGTTCGTATTGCCTGTGTTAGTAAACGTATAATCACTTATAATATAGTTATCGTTATTCTGCTGACTGAACTGGTAGATCTTTCTCGTCATCGTTATACCAAGCTGCGTATTGGCTACGTTTATAAGCATACGGTCCGGTTTCATGGTCGGATCAACTGCATCGTTGTCAACCGGTTTTAGAAATGACGGGACGTTGTCCACATAAACCTGAGGCGGATCAAATTTGCTGACCATCTTAAATTCCTGCGGAAAGAATTCGCCCGTTCCGGGAACTCTGGGGCCTACATGAACTACTTTATAAGGCCAATTGATTCCGCCTTCGTCTGTAAAGTTTGTAGCACCGATCCAAAAGCCTTTTGCAGCCTGCATGTCTTGCAAAGTATAAATAGCAGGCCACTGGAGACCGTACTGCTGAACTTTTACGTAGCCTTCCTCGATCTCCGAGCCGATCTCGGAGTACCAGCTTTGCAGCGAACCGACGGACATCCATCTGTTCTCGTACTGCGCTTGCACTTTACTGCTGGCAAACAAAATTGCCGCAAACGTTAAAATCGCTGCAATATTATTTCTTTTAATTAACTTCATTTAATCCTCAATCTGAGTTTTCAAATTAATCTGTGATGGCGAATGAAAGTTTCAATCCCCAGTAAATATCCCTTGGATTAAGGAACGTAAAATACGACTGGTTAGGCATATCTATATAAGCCTTATCCTTAGTCCACTGATCTTTCTGGGCTGCAGGTGCCGCTTCAATAACATCCCAAGGAACGTAGGGACCGGTACGGTAATCGCCAGGAGTATCGCTGCCAGGAACGTTTACATAACCGAACGCCGGGGTAACTGCGCCAGCGGGAAGATGAAGTGATTTCATATAATTCAAGTAGTCGTTTGCGTCAACAAATCCGCCGCCGGACATATACTTGTAGTTGAACAAGTTGTGTATCTCGGCGAAAAGCTGAACATCAACACCCATCAAATTAAATGATTTGGTAACCCTGAGATCCACATTCTGATAATCCTTCCACTGTAAGTTGTTTACAACACCCGGAATGTTGCTGCCGCCGGCCCAGGTGAAGTGATATCCGGAGCGCCAGCTTGCTATGAAGCTCAATCTCCAATCGCCGAGAAGATGTGTCTTGCCTAAGGCCGGTCCAAAATCGACAGGAGTAAAGAAGTCAATGTTAGCGCGTGCGTAAGGCTGGGGCACCGGTTTTGTCTGATAGTAAGAAGTTGTTGTAGCTTCGTACCTTGTCTGATCGGCCGGGTTCTGGTAGTAAGTAGCATAGCCGAAGTTACCATAAGTACTAACTTCGTATGTATAGTTAATAAAGCCCTGGAACCAGTTGCCGCGGCTCTTCGATAAAGAAAGCTCGAAGCCTCTGATATCGCCGTAGTTGTCGGGCTGTACTATATTGTAGTCAACTTTGCTGTTTCTGCTGATGTAATTTATGGTACGCGATTGAAGAGATTTATCGTTATAGTAACCGGAAAGTCTTACCAGGTATTCATCGAACAAGTTCTGCTCGTAACCGAGTTCATAAGATATCGTTTTAGGAAGAGGCGCGTTGGGATCTGCTACCCTTGTTACCTGGTTGTTATCGGTATATCTTCTAATAAGATACAAATTGTCCGGAGTAGGCATCTGCCTGAAATGTCCGTAGTTAAAATACAGCTTGCTGTTCTCTGTAATCGGGAAAGCAATAGCGAGTCTCGGACTGAGATCGAGCTGCTTGATTGTCTTAATTACAGTAAGTACAGTATCAAAATCTATCGGTGTAGAAGATGCTTCGAATGCCGAAGTATAGTGGCTGAAGTCGTACCAGTCGCCGCCCGGATTAGAATAATCCAGCCTTAAACCGAGAGTTGCAACCATTCCTTCGAACTCCAATTTATCTTGTGCGTACAAGGCGGCCCTGACCGGGAAAGTATGCCATGTTGATCTCGATCTGCCCGAAGGAAGATATGTATCAACCGAAGCATAGTGTACGTTATTGTCTGTATAAGTGAATTCACCGCCGGCTTCAACCTGGTTGTACTTGTCGATCTGGCTCTGCAGCTCGGCTTTAACCTGGTAGTAGCTGATAGTACTGCTGTCGCGCGAGTTGCTGAATCCAACGCTCATCCTCATGCCTCCGACAGCTGTTGATGGGTACTCCCAGAAACCTGTCGGGGCCTGGTCGGTATAATAGCTGTTGCCGAATTTATAAATCTTAGCCGTATCCCTGTAAGCCGCGGGACCGGTTTTATATTTAGAGGTAAATTGACTTACCTGAATTTCATAAAACGTAGAAGGGCTGATAACGTTGGTATATTTTCCGCTGAAAGCATTGTAATCAATCGTGCTCGGAGCCCAATAGTTGGGGGCGAACATTCTGGAGTCGATGTAGCTGACACGGCTTAGCGGACCGGTGGAAGTGGCGGTTCCTCCAGCAATATCCGAAGGAGAGGTGCCGCTGAATATGCCCGGGCTTCCGGCGTTGTTATCGTTGGTTCCGGTAGACTGTGCTATCATTCCCTGAACCATTAATTTCTTACCTTTTCCGACATTCGAAGTAACCTTCAACTGGCCGGTAAAATCGTTGACCCCCGGTTCGGAAAGCGGAATTACATATTCATTCTGAGTCTGCCTGTAAGACGCGAAAAACCTCAAATTACCAAGTGATTGGCTTACTATTGGAACAGGACCGCCGAAACTAGCGTCGATTACGTAATCGGGATTAACAATGTTTAAATCTCTTCTGTGCTGATACAAGAAAAGTTTTCTGGCAGCTTCCGGACTCAGATCATTTGTTGGATCGCTGTCATTCAGCAGTTTATTAGTGTAAGCCACCCATCCCTCCCAATCGGGGTACTGCTTGGCGAAATCCTGCAGAATCTCCTGGTACTGAGTTTTACTCAAAGTACCGTTCTGGTAGAGACTGTAAATTTCCGGATTTTGTTTTGCGTACGTGTTAGACCAGTAGCTTAATCCAGTAGCAGGATTAGTAGAGCTGCTGCCGAAAAATGCCACGTCGCCGTCGATGTAAGGACGGATCCAGTAAGAATTTGCCGAATTTGGTGAGATTCCGAAATGCTTCGGATTCGGAGCTCTATACTGGCTCAAGAGACTGAATGTATATTTGTTTTTGCTTCCTTCTTTTGTAACAACGTTTACGAGACCGGAACGTATATCGCCGTACTTGGCGCTGAACCCGCCTGTCTGAACCTGCACTTCTTGTATAGCGGTGTAGCTTATGCCCATAAAAGGATTGTTAGTCCGCTCATCACGCATCATAACACCGTTGAGCATCAGTCCGGTTTCGTTAACGGCGCCTCCTCTTATCACAAGTCCCGTGGCGTTTGTTTCTACTCCTGCCTGCAGCCCTACAACGCTGGAAATGCTGGCTACGGGAAGGTTCTCAACTTGTTTGGCGCTAATATTAACGGTACTGGCCGCAACGTCTTTTTGTACGACCGGAGTTTTAGCGACAACTACAACTTCCTGAGTCTGAATCGATTTTCCGTGAAGTTGGATGTCTAAATTTGTTGTTTGATCGATGTTCACTTGTACGTTTTGTATCGTACTGGTAGCATAACCGATCATGGAAACTTTCAAAGTGTATGTCCCCGGCGGTACGTTAAGAATAACGTAATATCCGTCAACGTTGGATGCGGCTCCAATCGTGGTACCTTCGATGATAATATTCGCACCAATCAAAGGTTCGTTTGTATTCGCATCTTTGACGGTTCCAGTTATTTTACCGGAAGCGGCATTTGAAAGGCTTATATAAGCAAAGATTGTTAGAAGGCCTACGAGTAACAATGACCTCATACTTTAATACTCCTTTATTAAATCCAGAGAGACATGAAAAATTAGGTCAGGCTTTTAAAATTAAAGGACCAACATTAGTGTGCAACATTTATTTTTTTAATCCTAAAAAAAACCTAATGCTTTTTCCTTTGATTGTCAAATTAAGTTTTACAGTCGGTAAATACGCAGAGTAAAAATTAATTAATAAGCCTCACCTTTCCGAAATTTTATTTAACTAAAAAAAATGAATTTAAAATCATCCCATTAAAACTGCCACAGATAACCGGGCGATTCCCTGACGGCTGAGTCTTAAACCCTCTTAAAGATATTTCCGTATAAAAATTTTCAAAAAATTATTCTAATAAACAAGAGAAAAGGACAGGAAAAAAAATAAAAAAAATTTATTGATTTTTGATTTTACAAGTGATAAGTTACAAAATTAATAATAGTTATAATATTAAAAGCTCGCCGTTCCGCATCAACAATTTCCCGTCAAGGTACACCGTAGGTTTCTTAACCACACCGTCCAGGTGAATAGGAACATTTACGCTTCCGCCCATTGTTATATTGTTTCCCAAAGCGATATGAATTGTGCCTTTCACTTTTTCGTCTTCTAAAAGTATTCCGCTCAGCTTAGCCATATCGTTTGTACCTATACCGAATTCCGCAATGTTTCTAGCATCTCTTCCCACATTATCCAGCATCGTTCTCAACTTGCGGGCGTTAGCGCCTCCGGTTATATCTTCCGCAAATCCTTTTTTAATCTTAATATTGAGATTCGCTTTGTTAATCAATCCCAGCCCTGCCATTGAACCGTCAACAGCCAGTATGCCTTCGGCAGTACCTTCAACAGGGGCTATAAAAGCTTCGCCGGTAGGAAGGTTGCCGCTTTCGCCTTTTTTTCGGAACAGTCCTTTGCTCGCTATTGCTTTCCTTTTGTCTATGCTGAATGTAAGATCGGTGCCGGATGGCGCCGTTATCTTTACATGTTTCGCTTTATCCAGAATCTTTTTAAGCTTAATCGACAGCCTTGCTATCTTTTCGTAATCGGCATTCAACCCTCTTATCATCACCTCTTCGGTAATGCCGGGAAAAGTAGCTATCCTTACTCCCCCTGCGGGAAGCGGCCCTTCTGGCGTCGGTGTGAGTAAGAGATTTGGAAGTGGGACAGAAAACTACGTCGAACTTCTTCATAAGTTCGGCTATATAGAAAGGCGGCTCCTCCCCGTTAACGGATCCCGGCTTCATCTCAACATACAGCGACTCTAAGCCCAATCTCTTAGCGTTACTGTAAATGGAATACCCGATCTTACGTTTTTCGTTATCGGTAATGACAAGTATTTTCTCACCGCGCTTAGCGCCCATACAGTCTTTAACAGCTATAACAGATGCACGATCGAGTTTTGTTAATTTCATTTAGAAGAGAGCCCCATCTCATTTTAAATAATTGAGCCGAGAATTATAAAGCATGGTTGCATTGCAGCATGAATGCATGCAAACATGCTGCCATGCTTCTATTAAAGAGGAAAACCTATATTCAGCTGAATCACCGCGTTAAATCCGCCCGCGGAAATAAAATTCTTCATCGGCTCGGAAGAATTCTCGTCGGCCGTTAAAATCGTTCCGTTGCTAAGCTGCATTTTATCGATTTTCAGCGCGGTGTATCCGGCCATTCCTTCTATACTTATATAATTATCAATAATCGCGAGAATGAATCCTGTGCCAACCGAATAGCCTATGTAGGTTTTATCGCTGTTATATTCTAATATAGATGTTGTTGGACCTGGCGAATTCATCGTATTGGTGAATGAAGCGGTATTGAACAGCACCGCGGCATCCACTACTTTCCAGCTCAATGCACCTGTAAGCGCGGTTCCCAGATCAATACCGACTCCCCAGTTTTTCATTTCCAGATCATAAATAACGGTAGATCCGCCGGCGGCACTTACATAAGCTTCTTTCTTTTCCGATAATGCCTGGTAAAAACCTTTGGTCGTGAGAATGAACCCCTTAATGTTGGCTCTGAAAAAATTTAATCCCACCCTGTATCCCCTGGCTATGCCGAACTTCCCCATCGGAGCTAAAGACGAATCGTTATGATCCGAGTTAAACGAGGTAATATAATCATTAAATCCTTTTGGGGTATATTTTTGATAGCTGTAGCCTCCGTATCCGCCTACGAACCCCAGACAGCCGAAACCGAACGACTGTGCACTGGTTGTGCTGAATAATGAAACAGCCGCAAACAGTATCATAAAGATGAAGGCCTTTGAAATAAGCATACTACCTCTTTACATCCTTTAGGTTAACTTAATAATATTATGGTTAAAAAGGAATTAAGAACGCTTTGCCGGGGCATATATATTTCCCGAGAACATTTCCGGATGATGCGCGATATCGGCGCGGGAATTGAAAATAAAATTATTCACCGTAAAGATAGTCTGCTTTTACTTTAATTATTAGCGGATTATTTTGCTATGCTGTTTTCCAGTCCGCGGCTGCCCGGACCGGTTACCGATTTCCTCAATAAATAAGAGAAGAGAACTCCCGGAAAACTAAGTGAGGAGAATATCCGCATTCCCAGAGATTACTCTCCGCTGAAATAGTTTGCCCATCCGATTAAAAGGTTGAACCCGGCCAGTCCTTATTGGAATAGGTCAAAACGAAAAATTATTTTCGGCGTTACGGTCCATTGCTGTTATGTATAATAATTGCCTAACATTGCAAGGCTGACAAAAAAGAAGAACCATCCACCTATAATTGGCGGATGGTTCTCTCTTGGCATCAATTGGTGCCGCCGAATTCCCCATTTAATCTATTCGTCTTTTGTTATGTAAATTTAGATTTACCAGTCACAAAAGCTTCGTCTATACTTTCTCTTCCTTTCCCATCGCTATCTTATAAAGCATGAAAGAAAGCAGGCCGAAGAAGATTAATCCGAGTACATCGCCCCAGCCGCCCAAAGAATCGGCCAAGGTTCCTACACCGCTGCCTCCGAAAATGGAGAGCACGGAGCGGTGGACAGTTTCAATAAACGATACCGGGTTTCCCGAGGGATCATGTCCGACAGTCCATCCGATAAGTACCGCAACAATAATTCCGGTAATCGCTCCGCCGGCTATAAGCCCCGAACTGAAGAGAGCACCGGGTCCGGTTTCAGACTCTGCTGATTTCTTTCTCTTATCCACGAACCATTTAATAATTCCTCCCACAAATATGGGTGTTGTTGTGGAAAGAGGAAGATAAGCGCCGACGGCAAATGCCAGGGAAGATACTCCCGATAATTCCATCACCAAAGAAATTCCCATTCCGATTATTACAAGCGCCCAGGGAAGATTCTGGCTTAGGAGCCCTTTAATAACCGTAGCCATTAATATTGCCTGAGGAGCAGGAAGAGGCTCTGGATGCTGCGCGGTTATCTGTCCGATACCTACTGTGCGCTCGAGAAGCAGCAGGGTATATCCGATTGCGACTACGGAAACCAGCACGCCAATAATCAAGCCTATCTGCTGTTTAATCGGGGTAGCGCCCACAAGGTAACCTGTCTTCAGATCCTGCGAAGTAGAACCAGCGTTAGCTACCGCTATACAAACGATAGAACCAACCACCAAAGCAAGCGGTTCATAAACATCGCCCGTCCAGCCGATACCGACAAATATAAGCGATGTAGCCATCAGTGTAGCTATCGTCATTCCAGAAACTGGGTTTGAAGATGAACCTATTAGACCCACAATCCTGGATGATACGGTGACGAAGAAAAATCCAAAAATAACAACCATAATTGACGAGAGCAGGTTTGTAGGAATTGTAGGAATGAGAGCCATGAAGATAACAAGCAGAAGGCTTCCGCCGAGAACGATTGAAATCGGAATATCCTTTGACGTTCTTTCTACTTTCTCAACTACGTTGTTCTGCTTGTTGGCTCTGTTAGATTTGATATCTTTGAATGAGTCGGAGAACGCGCTTACTATAGTCGGTATTGATTTAACCAAGGTAACCAGTCCGCCGAATGTTACCGCGCCGGCACCTATATACCTGATATAGCTGTTCCAAATCTCGCTGGGAGACATTCCGGAAATCAGCTTAGTTCCCGGAGGAAACACGGCCGTCAGTTTATCTCCCATTAAAGTTATAAGCGGAATAAGGACAATCCACGACAGCACGCCGCCCGCAACCATTATACCGGCGATCCTCGGTCCTATTATGTAGCCTACACCGAGCAGCTCCGGCGTAATCTCGCCGTTGATAGTACCGTTAGGCAGCGCGGAATTTCTTCCGAACACAAAAGTCGGAACATCCTTCCACAATCCCAGGATCGACATAAAAAGTTTGTAGAGGAATGCTATGCCGAGTCCGTAATAAACTTTTTTCGCCAGGTTGCCGCCCTTTTCCCCGGCTATCAGAACATCTGCGCACGCAGTGCCTTCGGGATAAGGAAGAGTGCCGTGCTCTTTTACTATAAGCGCTCTTCTCAAGGGGATCATAAAAAGTACCCCTAGTATTCCGCCGGCGAGAGCAAGCACGAATATCTGGAAGTACTGGAAGTACGCCATTCCGCCCGGAAGAAATAAAAGAGCCGGGATAGTGAAAACAACACCCGCAGCGACAGATTCGCCGGCAGAGCCTATTGTCTGAACAATATTATTTTCAAGAATTGTAGCGTTGCCTATCTTTTTGAATACCGAGATAGCGAGAACGGCAATTGGTATCGACGCGCTTACGGTCATACCCACTTTGAGTCCAAGATAAACAGAGGACGCTCCGAATATCACTCCGAAGATAGCGCCGAGTATAACCGCTTTCAGAGTAAATTCGGGGATGAAATCTTTAGCGGATATATAAGGCTTGAATTCGGAGGCCGGTGAATTGTTTTCCGCCATATTGGATCACTCCTTTATAATATGAAGAGAAAAATTAAGCCTTAATATTTGAATAAAATGTTAGAAATACAACCGTTTCATAAGTCTTACATTACGCATTCATGATTAGGTGAGTTTCTAAAATAAAAATCTTGTTATAATGCCACCCCTTCGGGGTTCTGTTTTTCTTAATCAAAATTTAATCTACAATAATATCACTCCTCCGGAGTTTTATAGGGATAAGATTCTTATTGACTTGTAAACTCAAGGTATGATTTTGTTGCAATGGATATATTAATCGTAAAAATTAATCTCTAAGGGATGAATTTTTAAAACGGGTATGTTCACAACTGATTATCAATAAAAAAATAAATAAATCATGAAGGGATGTAATAATATTTCATGCATTGCTGAGGGATCATAAATCCCGAAGGGGTGACATAAAAAAGCGAACCTCTCAATGATAGGTTCGCTTAATTTTTTTAGGATGTTTGAACGAGATAGACACCAACAGGTTCATCCCAATTACCTTCGGTCCACGGCTACCTGATTATTATACACTTCTGAAACGCGGTATCCCCTTTATGGTATTTTATCTCCCCGGTCGTTGGATCTGCGAAATCCTCGGTTACGGTGAAGTGGACTATATACACTCCGCTAACTACAACCTGTCCGGAAGAAGTGTTCGAGTTCCATCTCGCGTCTCCGCTTCCGTCCTCGTGATGAATTGTGTTTATCAGATTGCCGTTTTCCGTATAGATCCTGATAGTACAATGTCCGGGGATATTCAGGAACATGATCTTATCGGGTTCGCCCGAATAATTAAGCTGCGCCGATTTAATATTGTACGGATTGGGAACTATCCTGATATCCGACATATTTCCGCCGGCCTGACGCCTAAGGTACGCGGCAATATTTGTTTTAGTATAAAAACGGCTGCTCATTAATGGTCCGGTCGGATTAGCAACACCCGAGTTGTTATTGCTTCCGTCGCCGAAACTGGAGATATAATAATAGTAGGAAAATCCTCTCTTTGCTGTTACATCCGCGAACTCTGTTGATCCCGGAGGCAGAGACACAATTTCATCGAAAACTGTATCGGGCGTCCCCTCCGCGCGGAAAATCTTGTATCCGCCGAACCCCGGTTCGCTTTCGGAAGGACTTTTTTCCCAGCTCAGGCTGATACGGTCACCGCCCGATGTAACGTTGAAAATCGGGGGCGGTTGGGGCGGCTCGGGAATTTTAAATCCCAGATCGTAATTACGAACCGCACGGCTGAAGGTCTTCATTATTGAATCTTTACCGGTGTAAACCCATGTATCTTTGTAAACATTCTTATCGGTTGTGGTTGATCCGTCGGGAAGAGTAAAGGGACCTTTGTCGCTAGAATTATTATAAGCCTGCATCCACCGCCTGCCTATCTGCCAGCATGTCTGCCTGTCCAGTCCGTTAACTCCGACGGCTAATACTATCACAACGCTGTCACCGGGATTTATATCCCAGGGACCGTAAGATATCCACAGTCCCGTGCCACCGCCGTCTCCGTGTACCCTCCACGGATCCGACTGTTTGTCCATATAAGCTTCATCCATTCTCTGGTTAGGATTTCCTTTACCGTTGAAAGGAATGCCGCTAAGGAAATCGTACATGTCTCTTTGCTGCACATACGTTGAAGGCGACATATCGCCGAGGTTGGGATACGTATCCCCGGCGTGCCAGCCCAGAACACCCGGCTGATTTACGTCGTCTGAATTATCGGCGGTAGATTTATCTACGTGAAGAGTTACAATACCGGCGAACTGAGGCGAGCTGAGCCTGCCGGTACCCGTAATAACATCGGGCGAGCCTATATTGTCGTATGTATTCTCTGCTCTTTGACCGGTCCACTCGAAACCGGCGCGGAGCCATTCAGGAATAGGACTGGATTCGGTTAGCCCCGCAACATCGCCGGCGTGCTGAGGATAATCCTCGCCTCGCCTGGTAACCCAGCTGTGCTTTCCGTATTCCTGGTCATAACCCATCTTATCTGCGCCTTCGCGGCAAACACTGTAGCGATTAAGAAAACCGAATCTAAATCCTTTTACGGTGGCATTCAAAACTTTCTTGTTTTCGGATCTTACATATCCGGTGTTCTTAAAGATATATTCGATTATAAAGTAGTTGTCGTGATACTGCTGGCTGAAAGCAAACACCCGTCTGGTCATGGTGATACCCATGGATGTGTTTACCACGTTGTTAACTACGCGGTCTGCTACTTGATTTGCATCGACACTGTCCACATCTCCCGCGTAAGGAAGGCTGACATTAACTCCGTCAACATAAACAATTGGGTTAGCGAACTTTGCGGTTTCTTTCATTTCCATCGGGAAGATGGTAACATCGCCGTAGGCGGTAGAGATCCCGTTGCAGTAAACATCCCAGTGCTGCTTCAGCGCGTCGGTAAAATCCTGGCATCCGATATAGGTACGCTCAATAACGGCGTTATCCTGGTAAAGATAATCCGAGGGCCACGTAAGGCCTTCGTAATAAACATTGTTCCAGGCACGTTCGGAGCCGATAGCCGTAAACTTGCTTTGAAGCGATCCGACTCTTATGTATCTTGTCTGAGTCTCGGACACCTGTGCTAAAGTCTGAGGTATAACGGAAAACAAACAAACTGATGTAATTAGTAAAATTAAAAATTTGTGTACACGAAACATCATGATTCTCCCTTTAATTATGCCGTTAAATAATATCAGAAATTAATCCTGATGCCGAAACTGAAATGACGTGGATTAAGAAACGCCATAGATTCATCGTTAGGCATATTGATGTAAGACTTTGATGCCTTTCTCCTGTTGTTTGCACTGGTAATAGCCGGATCGTTATTAGGATTCGGTTGAAGCGGATCGTATGCCACATCCCCGGGACGATAGTCGCCTATCCGGTCATTACCCTGCTGATCGCCCGTTTCCCAGGGGAAACTGAGAGAAGAGAGATAGCTGCGGTAATCGTAAGAATCCACGAAGCCTGCCATGTTTAGATATTTAAAGTTAAATACATTTGTGATGTCCAGATAAATCTGGAAATTCACTCCGGGAAGTGTACCGCGGAAATCTTTTGCCAGCCTCATATCCACCGAGTAATTATCGACCCACTGAACGTTGTTGGATACTCCCGGAATATTATTGGGATTATAAGTAGCGTGTGATCCCGCCCGCCAGCTTGCCAGAAAACTTAAACTAATTCCGCCAAGGGGGTTTGTATTTAAGAAGTAAGGACCGAAATTGTCGGGCGTAACGACTTCAACGTTAGCTCTGGCATAAGGCTGAGGCACCGGCTTCGACTGCTGCGGGTTCAGTAGAAGGTACGCCCGCTGCTTATTGAAGTCTTGGTAATACTGCGTTACATCGAAATATCCTGAAGTGACCACGTCGTACGTGTAATTGACAAATCCCCTCACCCATCCCCCGGTTATCTTCGACAGTGTTACTTCGAAACCGCGGATGTCAGCATAATTATTGCTCGCTGCACTGCGGTAATTAACCGATGTGTTTATGTTCTGGTAAAGGATCCATCCCGGCTGATTAGTTACGTCTTTATAGTAAGCCGCAAGGTGGAGAAGTACTGTGTTGTAAATATTTTGCTCGTAGCCCAGTTCATAAGCTATGGTCTTCTCGAACTTCATATTTGGATTTCCCTGGTAATCCACCTGGCCGTTTGATTCCCGCTGAAGAAGGAACCTGTAAGATGACGACGGCTCGGAAACAAAATGCCCGTAGTTGAAATATAATTTGGAGTTTTCCGTGATCGGGTGGGATATCCCCAGACGCGGGCTTAAATACATTTCCGAATTAGCTTTTTGCTTAGGAGCTTCTTCGGTTATTTGATTACCCGGGCCGGCGCTGTACAGTTCGCTGTAAGGGTCTAGATTTAAATATTCGGTGTTGGGATTTGAATAGTCCAGTCTTACGCCAAGGTTCGCTATGAAGCCCTGAAACTCAAGCTTGTCTTGAGCATAGGCACCGAGCCTGTAAGGGAAAATATGATACTGCAAGTTCCTCGTCCAGGTAGACATTGAAGGACTGTAGGTACCTGAGTTAATATTAAAATCATTATAATAGAATTGAAAACCCGACTTAACCTGGTTATACTTGTCTATCTGACTCGTAATACTCAGCAGAAACGAAGTAGTGGAGTTTACGCTCTGATCGCGTCCCAGGTTCATCCATCCTCCCATACTCATAACACCGTCGATAGCTCCGGTGCTGTATCCCCAATAACCGTACGGCGCCTCATCTGTAAAATAACCGGGCACCGGTTCGTATGCCTTTGAGGTATCGCGAGTGGCGGTTTGAAAAGTATTGTAGCGGCTTTCGTTTCGCTGTATAGTTAAATCATAGAATGTAGTCGGACTCAATACGTGCGTAAGCGAAATACCGAAGACGTTCCGGTAGATCGAACTCGGGCTGTACCTATCCGGCATGTACAATATATTCATGCCCTCGGTGCTTGTTAGAAGGTTAGCAACCTCAGATTGGCTCCTCATCAAATAGCCGTTAGGAACGGTTGTCCATTCGTAAGGTGATACCGAATTATCCTCTCCGTAAATCCCCACCACGGTCAATTTAATATTTGGAGTTATATTAGAGTTCAGTTTCAATTCCATATGATTATCGGTGTACCCGTCACGAGAAAGCGGGACAACGAACATACTACGTTCGGCAAAGTAAGTAACATAAAAACGCAGATTGCCGAGCTGCTCCCCGATAAACGGAACCGGACCGCCGAACCCGGCATCGATTGTATAATCAGGTTTAGCTATATCACCGGCGCGGCGTCTCTGCCACTCCCACAATCTCTGCGCACCCATCGGTGTAAGGTCGTTGGTCGGATCGTTATCCTGCAGGGTTTTCTGCGCGACCGCGTTCCACCCCTGGAATGAAGGATAGCTTTCCTGCGTATACTGATCCCAGGCTCCGTTGTCGGTGCCTGTCCAGCTGACAGCAGGATCTGTATACGGCCGGTTGAAATATGAGTTAGCATCGTAAGGCGATAAGCCGAAGTGCTTCTGCTGAGGCGGCGCATAATTAACATTTATAGAAGCGCTATAGCGTGTGCGGCCTCCGTCCTTCGTTATAACGTTAACTATACCCGATCTGACGTTGCCGTACTCTGCATTAAATCCGCCGGTCTGAACCTGTATATCCTTAGCAGAGGCAAGACTGATTGCCGCATACGGATTGTTGGAGCGTTCGTCGTTTAGCCTGAAGCCGTCCACCATATAGACGGTCTGGTTTGCGCCGCCGCCGCGAACAAGTATCCCGCTGCTTCCCGATTCGATTCCGGCTTGTAATGTAAGTACGTCCGTAACCGTTTTAACCGGCAGCGTCTCTATGTTTTCGGTGCGTATATTAAACACGCTGTTAGATACGTCTTTTATAACAATGGGATGATGCGCGGTAACAACCACTTCACCCACAGTCAAAGCGGTAGTACTCATCTGGGCATTGATCAAACTCGTCAAATCTATATCGACCCTGACCCCTTTAACAGTGGTCTTTTCATAACCGATCATGCTGAACACCACATCGTAAGTACCCGGAGGGATATTCAATATTGCGTATGAGCCGTCCGATGCGGTAGCGGCTCCCATTGTAGTACCGTCTATAATTACATTGACGCCCGGAAGCGGCTCGCCGGTTTTAGCGTCGGTTACTTTCCCTGCGATCTTTCCCGTCGTCCCTGCAAGCAGGGAAACGGACAGACCTATTACAAAAGTTATAAGCAAGTAATGCGCAAATTTCATTTTTAATCTCCTCTAATTGTATACCACACGGGAAAACTTAGTTTCTCTCACCGGAATCTTTTCAGATCGAGAATCTAAGTGAGAATCTTTGGATATTATTAAAAATCTTATGAGGCGTATAAGAATAATCAAATGCAAAACCGAACCTGTTTACACCTATTCCGAGGGTCAGACCGTAATCGTCCTGCTTGGTAACGTATCCTGCGCGAATCGCTAATGTCTTCATGAAGACATACTCCCCGCCGATATTCAGATACTCGGAATAAGATCTCGGATGAACGGCATCGACTGAAACAACTAATGAGCTGCTTCCCGCCATGCTCGGCACAAAATCCATAAGGTCCATCGAAATTCCGAATCTGAAAGTAAGAGGAAGCTGGAAACTTTCACGCTCGTAGGCAATCTCCCTTGAGAAATTGCTGATGGACATGCCGAACGTAAGGCTCTTGAGACCGGTTTTGTAAATTGTACCGAAATCAAATGCCAGCACACTCAAGGAATAGTCCTTCACCGCGAAGGAAGTATCCGTGGTAAGAACAGAATCGACTATAACCTGATTATAAACCGGAACGAGACTTTGTCCTAGATTTTGATTGGCGAACTTAATTCTACCGCCGACCGAGAACTCTTCCGAGAGCGCCTTGCCATAAACCAGCTGCACCGCGTACGCGTAAGGCTCCGGATAACCGTTTAAGTCGGTATAGCCCTGCTCGTTGCTGGCAACACTGGTAAACTTAAACTCACCGTAATTAACCCTCACAAAATTTAGTCCGATCACTCCGTATTTCCCGTTGAACGGCGCATAAGCAACCGAACCTGAGAAATACTTGATATCCGCCAGCCATTTCATTTGGCTAACACCGGCCTCTACCGAAGAAGTCAGACCCGCAATTCCGGCAGGGTTATAAAACATCGACGTAGACGATCCGCCGATCGTCGTAACCGCCTCGCCCATACCTGTTGCTCTGGCGTCGGTGCTTACATCGAGGAATCCGAAACCTGTCTGCGCCAATTTTACCTGGGAATAGGCAGACGACATAAAAACCATCTGTACTATAAGTGTCAATAGGAGCGCAGGCAGAAATCGCTTCGTAATGAAGCTAGTGGTATAATTTTTCATCATATGCGATACTACTTCTCCTTTCGGGTCATTTTTACAAAGAGGGTAAATAATCCAGGAGGTGCCGTCTTTAAATAAGTCGCGTCGTATCTTTGATCAAAATATCGATGGACCGAAGGTACGGTCACAGGATGTCCGCCGGAATTTTTGATCCGGGGAACTAACCGGCATCCCGAAACGTGGATAGCTTGCTGGTTATAGTTAAGGTACAGAGCAAAATAAAATATACTTGAGCCTCGAATATCTGTTAACACTTTACTCCCCTTATCTGCAGAATTCTGTATGTTTCTTACTGGTTGTAGCTAAGGCTGCTTTATTAAGCAAAAATTTTGATTTATTATCCGTTGAATAGGGCTCGAAATTTTGGGCGAGATTGAATTGAATGAAAAAGTTTTCTCCCCTTTTTACGACGTTAAAAATAAGTTAATAGTTAAGGTAATGTCAAGAAAAAATTTTTTCTAAATTTTTAATCGTCTTTATCGTATCTATATTATATATTTTTAAGTTGAGTCTTTCCTTTCCATCCTAAAAATATAAGAGGAAACAACGGCGGGAAGTTTCGAAATTCTTTAATCTAAGAGATCAGAATATCATCTTTCTCATTCCGATATGACATATTGCGAAATCATATTTAACGGGATCCGCGGGATCGTATTTCATCAGGTTCGCGGTTATCTCCTCCGCCATTCTCCAGTTTACATTTTTTTTAGTTGTCAGGCCGAGCTCGCGGCAGATGCGGGCAACGTGGGTATCGACCGGGATTACTAGTTTATGAGCGGGAATCCCCTCCCACAAGCCGAAATCCAGTTCGTCCTTTCTTACCATCCAGCGCAGAAAGAGATTCATCCGCTTGCACGCGCTGCCCAGCTCCGGCAGGGGAAACATAAATTTCATTCCCCCGCTAATGTCTCCTCCGTTCGATGTTTTCTTGCCTTCCGAGATAAAATGACCCGAGAATTTCGACAGCGCAGCCTTTAAGTTCCTGTCGGATGGATCATAGTTAAGCATGAATAAATTTCTCAGCGATCCGAATTTCCCGTAAGCGCGGCTCATCAATTTAAAGAAATTGATTACATCCCTCTCCGTATAAAACCTGTGCTTAATTCCTGCCAGTTTCTTTGCATCTTTCTTCCCGAAATTAACAGCGAACTCAAAAGGCGATCCGGACGCGGCCTTAAGTATTTTATCCAAAGTTTTAATGATCTGCTTTACATTCCCGTAGGCAAAGACCGAAGCGATAAAGCCGACTGCTTCAATATCTCTTTCGTCGTCAAACATATGAAGGAACTGCAGAGGGTCGGGTGAGATCTGAGATTTATCGAACGCTCTATAATGATAATCGAGCTTTTGTTTTATGTTCATTAAGGCAGCAGAAAATTATATCATAATTTTAAAATAATTATAAGGCGGACTACCGGAAACAATATACCAAATAGTGCCTGCAACAAATGCCGCGACCAGTATGGCGGATAATGCGGAAATAAAAGTACCGGTCAGGACATATTCGGCGCAATATTATCTTATTCAACCGATTTAGTTGAATTTTGATTATTCAACTATATACGTTGAAACTTTGTTTTCAAACAAAACTTTAAAATTCGAACTTTTTATCCTATCAGCATAATCATCTCTTGAACGGCTTCCTTTAATCCCACGAAAACCGCACGGGCAATTACTGCGTGACCTATGCTCACTTCGTCAATATCCGGGATCTCCCTGAATATCTTTATGTTCCGGTAATCCAGGCCGTGCCCGGCGTTCACTCCCATACCAAGTTTCTTGGCGTGCTTTACAGCCAGCCTGACTTTGTCAAGCTCATCGAACTGTTCTTCCTCTGTTACTGCGTTCGCGAATACTCCCGTATGTATTTCAATGAAGTCCGCACCTATTTCCGATGAGGCGTCTATCTGATCGATGTTCGGCTCAACGAACAAAGACACTTCAATGTTTGAGTCGTGCAGCTCGGCAATGGCGTCCTTCAGACGCCCAATATTGTCCAGCACATTCAGCCCGCCTTCGGTAGTGAGTTCCTGCCTTTTCTCGGGTACGATAGTTGCGAGTTCCGGACCAACGTCGCAGGCGATCTTAATTATCTCGTCCGTCGCGGCCATCTCGAGATCAAGCTTGGTTTTTATAAGTTCTCTAAGCAGTCTCACGTCCCTTTCATTTATGTGCCGGCGGTCTTCCCGCAAATGCACTACAATTCCGTCTACACCGTATTCTTCGGCATGCATCGCAGCCGCAACCGGGTCCGGCTGCTCTTCTCCCCTAGCATTTCTTAGCGTTGCTATATGATCTATATTCAGTGAAAATCTCATCTTTCCCTCAAATAATATTTTTAATGATGTGTAAAAACGAATTTAAACCCAGGCCGAATTCGTCCGCCCTGTACCTTAGTATCGAAATCAAGTCGACGGCAAACATAACACCGGCGTGAGTCAATACGCAATAATAAATAGAGTTGGTTCTGAATGCAAGAATTCCCAGCGCCAAACCTCCTAAAATTGCACCGAAAACTTCTACAGGAGGCTTACCGTTGTGCAGAATCAAAAACGGTATCATTTGTATAAGTACCGCGTAATATCCGAATTTTTCCTTCAGCCCGAAAAGCATAAACCCGCGCCAGATAAATTCCCATGCTATCAAGTAGATG
Source organism: uncultured Bacteroidota bacterium (assembly GCA_963787005.1). GTDB lineage: Bacteria > Bacteroidota > Ignavibacteria > Ignavibacteriales > Ignavibacteriaceae > FEN-1297. The sequence goes on along the minus strand of CAWBBX010000088.1, from coordinate 42,211 downwards.
AACAATCCCGCTTCGTAAATAACGAAGATCTTCCACGAATAGCGCGCGGAAGCCAGCAGCGGATAAGCCAGAGAGAACGAAGGCTCAGAGGAGACTATCCAAATTACCGGAAGCATAATTAATAGAAAACCGAGAGTAATAATCAATCCGGCTCTTTTATCTCCCGGAGTAAAGCCGTAATCCCTTAAATTTTCTTTAAAGAAAATTTTTATTATTAAAGCCGGAATAATAAGCAGAGTTATAAAATCACCGGCGTACCAATAGATGAACTCATATAGCTGAACGTCGCTTCCGCTGCCGAATAAGCCGGATAAATTACTTTTGAAGAACATCCTCGAAGTATAATACCATGAGATCGTCTGAAGAACGGCAACGGCGAGAAAGATGAAAACTACCTTCCTGTCCAGCTTGGACAAAATGCCGCCGAGATTATTCATCTCTTTTTTGATGTTAAAACCGTCGCTCATTCAATGCTCAAAAATATTAATGCCTCAACCGGAGATTCTATTTCAATACAAAGATAGTTATGAAGATAATCCGGAATGATTTATTTTAAATATGAAATTAAATAATTGAAACGACAAATAATGCTTAAAATAAATTTACTCATTCTATTATTTTTTACGCCGGCAATAATTTTTGCACAGAATGATACCGGCAAGGTTAAATTTGTAGTCCGCGCACCGGGATTAAGCGACAGCTCTTCCGTTTATATTACCGGCAGCGATCCTAAGCTGGGAAGCTGGAATCCTTCGGCCGTACCTCTGAGGAAAATTAATGATAGTACATGGACAAGATCCTTTATTTTTAAGCGCGGAGGAAGTATCCAATATAAAATAACGCTGGGTTCGTGGGCCAAAGAAGCAGTTAATGACGACGGAAGTGTTCCGGGCAACTCCGATTTATCAATTGATAAAGATACGATCCTATATTTAGCAGTACATCATTGGAAGAACGAATTTCCTGCCGAAAAACCGACAGGACAAATAACCGGTACCGTAGAATACCTGAGAAACCTTAAAGGACAGGGCATCAAAAATAGAGACGCTGTTATTTGGCTTCCCCCATCGTATTTCAAAAATAAAACAAAAAGATACCCGGTACTTTACATGCAGGACGGCGAAAATCTTTTTGACCCGAAGACATCCTCTTTCGGAACGGATTGGCAGCTCGATGAGGCGGCTGACAGTCTGATAAAAAACGGAACGATTAAGGATTTGATCATTATAGGAATTTACAACACTTCCGACCGCAGCATGGAATACCGCGACACACCCGAAGGAAAATCTTATATGAATTTTGTCGTGCACAAGGTCAAGCCTTTAATCGACAAGAAATACAGAACGCTGCCCGGAAGAGAGAATACAGCCGTCGGCGGTTCTTCTCTCGGAGGATTGATCTCGTTTATGCTTGCGTGGAAATATCCCGGCGTTTTTTCCGGGGCGGCATGTCTCTCGCCGGCTTTTGATATAGAAGATATTAACTATATTCCTGCCGTAATAAATTATTCCGGGAAAAAGAAGGCTGTTAAGTTTTATATAGACTGCGGCACCGCCGGTCTCGACGCGAAATTACTTCCGGGTTCGGAGGAAATGATCCGCGAGCTTGAAAACAAAGGTTATAAGTCGGGCAAAGATATTCTTTTTTACAAAGCGGAGGGCGCAAAACACAATGAAGCAGCCTGGTCAAAAAGGAATCCACGATATTTGGAATTTTTGTTCGGAAGGTCGAAGTAAAGGATTTCTCTAATACCTGTCGAGCTTAAACTTTTCTCCGAGATAAAGCTTTCTTACCTCCGGATCGTCTGCAAGTTCTTCAGCCTTGCCCTGCCGGAAGATCACACCGTTTATAAGGATATATCCTTTATCTACAATGCTCAATGTTTCGTGAACATTGTGATCGGTAATCAGAACGCCTATTCCCCTGTTCTTCAGGTTCGCGACTATGTTCATTATATCTTCCACGGCTATCGGGTCGACGCCGGCAAAAGGTTCGTCAAGTAAGATAAAATCGGGATCGGTCGCAAGCGCCCTCGCTATCTCGGTTCTTCTCCTCTCGCCTCCGCTCAGCTGAAAGGCCTTGCTCTTCCTGATATTTGTTATGCTCAATTCCTCAAGAAGCTTTTCACATTTTTCTTTTCTCTCTTTGCTTGCGAGATTTGTCATCTCTAGAACCGCCATCAGGTTATCCTCGACCGAAAGCCTCCTGAATACCGACGCTTCCTGCGGAAGGTAACCGATACCCATCTTGGCTCTTTTGTACATCGGTACGTGCGTTATTTCGCTGTTGTCCAGGAAAACCTTTCCGCTGTGGGGACGCACCATCCCGACGATCATATAAAAAGTAGTTGTCTTTCCCGCGCCGTTCGGGCCCAGCAACCCGACTATCTCTCCCTTCGAGACCTGCACCGAAGCTTTGTTAACGACGGTTCTCTTCTTATATATTTTTACGAGATTTTCGCTTCTTAATGTAGTCGCAGCCATTTAAGAATATTGCCTTTTTAAGTTACGTATACACCGTTAAAATAATTTTTTTTAAGCTCTTAAACTAATGTTTCCCGATATCAATTTTATTTACATAGTTCTTTAGGAGCTCGTTTTTTATCGGCCGGTTAGTATTCTCGTTGAAGCCCGGCAACGTAAAACTTCGCTCCTTGCCTATTACCATTTTTTCGGGATAAAAATCGCTCGCCGCAGATCCGAATAATTTAACCGTGCTTACTTTTTTATTTTCAAATAAAATGCTGGCGTCCTGCGCCGATGACTTCGTCAATCCGTCCGCTGTACTGTCTTCGTAAAGGTAATAGATGCTGTGTATGCCGCCGTGTACGTCGGTCTGACTTATGCCGCTGTCGTTAAAATGAATTTTAATATCCGAGCCGGACATTTGGTCGAACCTGCCCGGGTAGTTTGTGTTGTGAGAAAGTATAAACGCGTTATTGATCACGTGCAGAAGTCTGACTTTGTTCTTTTCCAAAGTGATGATAACCGAATCGCCCGTAAGCTGGGAACTGCCCGACCATATAACCGGCTGCGCTTCCTTGGCATTTCTCTTATATGTAATTATCTTGTCTTTGTTTCTGTAATAAACCGTATAGTCGTTTATCGAAGCGAAATCACCCCGGACTATCCTCACCGAGTCTTCCGCTTTGAAAGTATTTATCGTATCGCGGAATGACTGCATTAGCCCCGCCCTTATAACAAGTGTATCGATACTCATCTGTACGGTATCGGCCGGACCGCTCATCACAGTGCTGTCTTTTGAAATAAAAGAAGTATCTATCTGTACAAGCATAGGATGCTTTGTAATTAAAGAAAAATGCGTCTGCGGAAAATCTTCCAGTTGATCGCCGAATATAACGGCGTTGTTCGAAGGGTTCGATACGCTCACATTATTATAAGCATACGTCACCTTCGTCTTCCTGAAATGTATAAGACTGTCGGCTTTTATGATGCTATTATTCTCAACTATCTTTACGCTCCCGGTAGCGACAGCCATTCCCTCATTTTTATTATAAATAAGCCGGTTCGAATAAAGAGTGGAGGACGTATCGAATAAAGTGACCCGGTGCGTAAAATCGGCTTTGTGCTCATTGAAAAAATATATCCCGGTATCGGCGGAAAGTATTACTTTCTTGTCGTCCAGTTTAACGCCGGAGTTTGACTCTGCCTTGCGCTCGTTCCCGTAGTAAAATGCGCGATCGGTAACGATAGTAAGAGTATCCTGGGTGGCTACAACGTTCCCGATAAGCTCTGCGTTATTGTTCGCAATATACTGAATCGCTTCGTCACAGGTAATTTTAACGTTGCCCTGCGTCATCACAACGTTGCCGTAAACCTGCCGCACCGCCCGATCGTTTATCGTCTTGCCAACGAGACTGTCTCCTACGACTTTCATTGTTTCATTCTGCTGCGAATATGCCGGGCTGCAGAGCAGAATTGAAACCAACACAATGAATATTGGGCGGCTGCTTCTCAATATTAATTTATTCCGGTTTAAAATTTTTAATTTTAGGTGATGACAGACCTGGTGCAAGATTTTTGTATTAATAAAATAGCGGGCAGTATCGATCATTTTTTCGACTTCCCCTGCTTTTTGCTCTTAAGAGAATCGACGTCGGTCTCGTATGTAATATTATAAATTGTGTAGTTGCTCATGCTCTGATCCGACTCAAAGCCGTAGCCCTGTATCTTTTCTTTCGGTGAGACAATAGTAACGAATTTATCGGATAAAATCTTTTTATCCTTATTCCTCCACATAAGCTCCTGCGTTCTTATAGTGTCGCCGCTGTCGCTAACAGCCACCACGGAATCAATTGCATAAAGATCCTTCGTAAAATTGTTTACCTTGCCGCGCTTTGCCGTAAGCACGGAATTGCGCTCACCTTTGGGATTTAAGAACGTTACTTTGATATTGCTGTCAAGCAGTGTTTCGTCGGGCTTGTCGTACACACGGAGATGCCCGGCTACGAGTACGGCTTTTGTTCTGCCGGAATCACTGAAGAATACCGTATCCCCCCAGCTTTCCTGAGCAGGAAGCTTAGATACCTGCAGCGAAGAGTCTATAGCGGGTCTGACTTTTTTCTCGCCGCAGCCGGCTATAAGAAAAATTAAAATGAATGATATTAAAATTCTCATCTTGGACGCAGCCCTAGATTTATAAGTTCATGCAAATGAAGTATCCCGATAGGCTTTTTCTCCACGTCCACAACAATGATCGATGTTATTTTGAAATTCTCCATCTGCTGAAGGGCAAACGATGCGAGGTATTTAGCTTGAGTAACCTTAGGATTTTTGGACATAATATCCTTTGCCTTAAAATCCTTAATATCCATTGTTTTTTCGAGCAGTCTCCTAAGATCGCCGTCGGTTATAATTCCGGTTAAAACCCCGGCATCATTAATAACACACGTGGTTCCTAATCTCTTCCCGGTTATTTCAATGATGACATCCTTTATGGAGGCTTCCTCGTTTACGAGCGGGACATGTTCGCCTTTAATCATTATTTCACTAATCTCGAGCGAGAGTCTTTTACCGAGGCTTCCGCCGGGGTGAAGATAAGCGAAGTCTTCCGCGGTAAATCCCCTCTTCTGCAGAAGCGCCATAGAAAGGGCATCGCCCATTGCCAAAGTTGCCGTAGTCGAGGCGGTCGGCGCCAGATCGTGCGGACACGCTTCCTCCTTCACTCCTATATTAAGATAAATATCGCACTCTCTCCCAAGCTTCGAATTTTTATTCCCGGCCATAGCGATCAAGGTAACTTTTAATCTTTTTAGCATCGGGAGAAGATTAGTAACTTCTTCCGTTGAACCGCTCTTCGATATCATTATTACTACGTCTTCTTTTCTTACCATCCCGAGATCGCCGTGCAGTGCGTCTGTAGGATGCAGGTATATTGCCGCCGTACCGGTAGAGTTGAGGGTGGCTACAATTTTTCGGGCGATAAGTCCGGACTTCCCCATTCCCGTTAATACAACACGGCCTTTGCATTGCGATATCTCATTGACCGCTTTCACAAATTCGTCGTCAATGCTCTCGGCGAGGTTTGCCACGGCATCGGCCTCAATTTTAATTACTTCTTTACCTCTTTGAATTATCTCTTGAATTGTCAACTTCAGCCTCTTTTGAAAAATTTTTTAATGAAACTCTTTTCCTCTTCCTTCCTCACGGCTCTTTCGTAAAGATGATCGATTACAAACCGGCGCATGTTCTTGTTGTATAGAATGAACGCCGCCGTAAGATCATTATCCGTGAATCCGGATATATCGTTGAAGAAGAGAGAAGGATTAGAAACTTTTTCGTGCTTCTTAATCCCCTTCACCATCATCAAATTACCGTAAAAATTGCTCACAGGAATAATATGATTTATTCCGCTCGAGGCTTCGTAAAGCCATATCATCTTATGCTTGGAAGCAATGACCAACGAATAACTATCCGGTACAATTAAAATTTCCCGGACTTCGGAAGAATCGCCGGGTGCAGGCTCACCCGGCACCCAATCGGAATAACTCCGCCTGCTTATTTCCTTCAAATCCTCTTTAGGTTCATTTCCGTCGATAGAGGAGATATCGACTTCTATTTTTCCCTCATCTTCCTCATGAACGGTAATGTCAACTTCGCACGATTCGCATTTCACGGAACCAATAGCAAATACGGGCGACGAACCCAGAGAATTATCCGGCTTATCTTCTTCTTTACCTAAAATTAAGTTCCCGCCGCCGAACCGTCCTTTTCCTATAACGAAAAGTCTGCTCAGCTTATCGCGGTATTCTTTATACCCGGGTTTGTTGTCGGGGAGGACGGAAAATAGCAGCTCCGTCTCCTGTACGGTCAGTCTTCTCGGAAAATGTTCGTAACCGTTCTGTCCTGCTGCCGGGGTAAAATTACTCACTAACTCTTTCTTCACTTAAAATATTCAATGCATCGAATCAATTTTCGAACAACGTTCATTAAAGTTAAAAACTATCGCGGCTATTTAATAGCCTTTTATAATTCTGTCTATCTTCCGCACTTCAATTAGGATGTCCTTAAGTTCGTCGAGCCGGAGCTGGCTTGCTGCGTCGCTCATCGCATTTTTAGGATCGGGATGCACCTCCAAAAACAGTGCGTCTATCCCGACGGCGGCGGCGGCTCTTGCGAGCGGTTTGATAAACGCCGGCTGACCACCGCTCTTATCGCCCTTGCTCGGAAGCTGCACGGAATGAGTGGCGTCCATTACAACCGGGTAACCGATTTCTTTCATAATAATTAAAGAGCGCATATCCACTACGAGGTTATGATAGCCGAACGTGGTGCCCCGCTCCGTTAAAAGTATGTTCTTGTTTCCGGTTGAGGCGACCTTCTCGGCCGCGAACTTCATATCTTCCGGGGCAAGGAACTGTCCCTTTTTTATATTCACGGCTTTACCCGATTTACCGGCGGCAATTAAAAGCTCAGTCTGCCTGCACAAAAACGCGGGAATCTGTAGAATATCTACAACCTCCGCGGCGTCGGATATTTCCCCGGCCGAGTGCACGTCGGTTATCACCGGAACCTTCAGCTCCTTTTTTACTTTTGCGAGAACGGCAAGAGCTTCCTTGTCTCCGATTCCCGAAAAGGAATCGAGACTCGTCCGGTTCGCTTTCTTATAACTGGATTTAAATATATAAGGTATGTCTAGCTCTGAGGTAATTTCTTTTATTGCTTCGGCTGTTTTTAATATTAATTTCTCATTCTCTACTACGCAGGGACCCGCAATTAGTACAAGAGGATTCCCCCCACCTATCTTACAATCTTCTATTCTGATCATATTTCCTTCAAAAAGAACTTAAAAAGGCATTTACGCATAAAGTTAATAAATTTATTAACCGATGTTAAATATAAAAAAAATCGAAATATTTAATAAACTTATTTTTATTTTAACTCCGGCGGGTACGGAGGTTAAATGCGGGTAATCAAGCCGGAAAAAAACCGACATTTGCCGTCCGCTATTTGATCTTAAATCAGGAAACCTTATTATAAAGCGCGGAATATTCAGACTGGCTAAAAAATTCTACAATTATTTATTAACATCATTTTAATTAATATCTCTACTCGAAATGAAAAGAATTAAGATTTTCACTTTGCTTGCCGCGGCAATATTAATTTCTGCCGCTAGTTTAACCTCCGTCAATGCACAGCCGGAAAAAGATTTAAACTCGGCGCGCATAAAGATAATGTTTCAGAGACTCAACGTTCTCGGCAGCGTTCTTTATGTAGCCGCTCATCCCGACGACGAGAACAACGCGCTGCTGGCCTACTTTAATTGCGGAAAGCATTACCGGACCGGATACCTCTCGCTTACTAGAGGCGACGGAGGACAAAACCTGGTAGGTACAGAGCAGGGCGATCTATTGGGTATACTTCGAACTCAGGAACTTCTGCAGGCGAGGAAGATAGACGGCGCAAAACAATTCTTCAGCAGATCGATTGACTTCGGCTACTCTAAGTCGGCCAAAGAAACATTGGATTTTTGGAATAAAGAGAAAATACTTTCGGATGTTGTCTGGGTGATAAGAAAATTCCGCCCGGACGTAATTGTAACCCGCTTCCCCGGAACTGGAGAGGGCGGACACGGGAATCACACTGCGTCTGAGCTGCTGGCCGCGGAAGCGTTTAAAATTGCGGGCGACTCAACAAAATTCCCCGGACAATTAAAATATGTAAAACCATGGCAGCCCGAAAGAATTGTTTGGAACGCTTGGCTTCCTCTTTTGAAGAGACATGATGTCGATCTTTCTACGCTGGTGCAGATAAATGTCGGTTCTTACAATCCGCTTTTGGGAGAATCATATAACGAGATTGCCGCGGAGAGCAGAAGCATGCATAAAAGCCAGGGCTTCGGCTCCAGCTATAGGCCGGGCGAATCTATAAATTATTTCAAGCCGATCGACGGCAAGACCGCCAGGAAATATCTCTTTGAAGACGTCAACACAACGTGGAGCCGGGTAAAAGGCGGAGAAAGAGTCGGCAAGCTGATAGCGGAGGCGACTGTTAAGTTCGATCCGGTTCATCCCGACAGATCTATTCCGGGATTGATAAGAATTTATGATCAGATCGGTAAACTCCCGGTCGGCTACTGGGTAAACGAGAAGAAAAAAGAAGTCGTCAATTTAATAAAATACTGTTCCGGACTCTGGCTCAACGCAACCGCTTCCGAATATTCCGCGGCTCCGGGCGACAGCATTACAGTAACCGCCGGAATTCAGAATAGATCGAGCTTTCCGTTTATATTAAAGAAAATCGGCGTTAAGTACGCGTCGAATGAATTGAGCTTTGCCAAGAAGCTTGGTGATGATGAGTATTTTTCGGCGAAGAGTTCCGTTGTTCTTCCGGATAACGCCCCTTATTCCCAGCCTTACTGGCTGAAGAACAAACACGGCAGGGGAAATTACGTGGTCGACGACCAGCAGCTGATAGGAAAAGCGGAAAACGATCCTCCGCTTACTGCCGAATTTACTTTAACGGCTTACAATACGACTTTGAAATTCAGTACCCCTGTTTACTATCAATGGACTGATCCTGTAAAGGGAGAAGAATACCGGCCGTTCATCATTACTCCGCCTGTTACATTAAACCTCGGAGACAACACCTATGTATTCCCGGACGGCAATCCTAAAAAAGTTAATCTTATGCTGACGAACAACACCGCGCATGCAAAAGGCGTGTTGAAACTCGATCTGCCTGACGGCTGGCGCGCGGAACCGGCTAATTACAAATTTAATATCGATGGACTGCACAACGAAAAACAATTTTCGTTCAGTGTGTATCCGCCGCCGGGTAAATCTGAAGGCGAACTGAAAGCAGAGGCTGTAATCGGAAAGGAAGTAATCTCAAAAGGTATCGTTTCGATAAATCATCCTTACTTTCCTATTCAGACCTACTTCCCTCCCGCGGTAGCTAAGATAGTCAGGCTGGATATTAAAAAAGTCGTGAATAATATCGGCTACATAATGGGACCTGGCGATAAGGTTCCCGATGCTCTCGAAGAGCTGGGCTATAATGTAACGATGCTGGACGGCGACGATATCGAGAACGGGAATCTCTCTAAGTTCGACGCGGTTATTACCGGTATACGTCTTTATAACACGAACAAAAGAATGAAATACCTTCAGCCTAAACTTCTCAATTATGTGAAGAACGGGGGCACGCTGGTCGTTCAATACAATAAGAATTTCGGGCTGGTCACAAAAGATATCGGTCCTTATCCGTTCCATATTTCCAGAGACCGCGTGACGGACGAAGATTCCAAGGTAACATTTACAAATCCGGACAGCCGGCTCCTTAATTATCCCAATAAAATTACGGGAGATGATTTCAACGGCTGGATACAGGAACGCGGAGTTTACTTCCCCGATAAGTGGGACCCTAAATATAAGACGGTTATTGCCTGCCACGATCCCGGCGAAGCGGATCTTGACGGCGGACTGCTTTATACATCTTACGGTAAAGGTATATTTATATATACAGGATACGACTGGTTCAGGGAACTCCCCGCCGGAGTACCGGGAGCTTTCAGACTTTTTGTAAATTTGATTTCGGCCGGACAATCCGGTAACACCGGGGCCGACAAGTAATTTCACAATATCTTTTGATATTACTCGTATTCAATTAGCGTTAAAAAGGTTACAGCACTATCTAAAAAAATATTTTTATGATGATGCGGAATGAATAAATTTTTTAACAAGAGTGAATTGCCCGAAAAGGAGAAGCCTCCGCTCTTCAAATCCTGGAGAGCCTGGTACAACGTTGTTCTGGGGACTCTGCTCTTTTTAATAATCCTTTTTTACATATTTACAAAAGTATTTGAATGAAGCCACTCGATTGGCTCGTCCTCGCCGGTACACTTTTATCAATTGTGATATACGGTGTCTGGAAGGGACGGGGCAGCAAGAATATCAAAGGATACTTACTGTCGAATAACGACATGCGCTGGTATACGATCGCGCTGTCCATTATGGCGACGCAGGCCAGCGCCATTACCTTCCTCTCCACTCCGGGCCAGGCTTATGTTGACGGAATGAGCTTCGTGCAGTTTTACCTGGGACTTCCGATCGCGATGGTGATACTTTCAATTACCGCCGTTCCGATTTACCACAGGTTAAAAGTATATACCGCGTACGAATATCTCGAGAGTAAATTCGATTTGAAGACAAGAGCGCTAGCCGCTATACTTTTTTTAATACAGAGAGGACTGGCGGCCGGCCTTACAATTTTCGCTCCGTCAATTATACTTTCTGTCCTTCTAGGCTGGAACTTATACTGGACAAACCTGATCATCGGCGGTCTTGTGATAATTTATACCGCCCTGGGCGGATCAAAAGCCGTAGGCTGGACACAGTTCCAGCAGATGATAATTATTACTCTCGGCATGACCGCAGCTTTCTTCATGATAATACATTTAATACCTCAGAACGTCTCGTTTGTCGATTCGGTTAAAGTCGCCGGAAAGCTCGGCAAGCTGAACGCAATTGATTTTTCTTTCAACCTGGATAACAAGTACAGTTTCTGGTCAGGCATAATCGGCGGACTCTTTCTTCAGCTTTCATACTTCGGCACCGATCAATCGCAGGTTCAGCGCTACCTCACCGGCGAGTCGGTAACACAGAGCAGGCTGGGACTTCTCGTAAACGGATTAGTAAAAATACCGATGCAGTTCGGCATTTTATTTATCGGTGCGATGCTGTTCGTGTTTTACCAATTCACCGCTCCCCCGCTCTATTTTAATCCCGTTGAAACCGCGAAAGTAAAGCAAAGCACTTACTCCGCCGAATATCAAAAACTTGAGGATCGTTACAAAGATTTATTTTCCTCAAAGAAGATGCAGCTCGATAACCTTGTATCGGCGATGGATGGAAATGCCGCGGAAGTTAACACGGATAAAATAGAGGCGGAACTCGAATCGACACGAAGTGCAATAAAAGGAGTAAGAGAATCCGCGGTCGATTTAATTAAAAAAGCCGATCCTGCATCGGACGGCAACGATACTAATTACATCTTCCTTTCTTTCGTTTTGTCGTTCCTGCCGGCGGGAATAGTGGGACTGGTTCTTGCCGCCGTTCTGGCCGCCTCGATGTCTTCCACTTCATCGGAAATAAATTCGCTGGCATCGACAACGATCATCGATATTTATAAAAGGATGATAAAGAAAGAGGCATCGGATAATCATTACCTGATAGTGTCGAAAATGGCAACGGTGTTTTGGGGACTGTTCGCGATCGCGTTTGCAGAGTTCGCCAGCAATCTGGGTTCACTTATAGAAGCGGTTAATATTTTGGGATCCCTTTTTTACGGGACTATTCTGGGAATTTTCCTGCTGGCTTTTTATTTCAAAAAAGCGAAAGGGACTGCAACCTTCTACGCGGCGTTAATTGCCGAAGTAGGAGTAATGTACTGCTACTTCTTTACGAATATTTCTTTTCTATGGTACAACGTTGTAGGCTGCTTACTGGTAATAGTAATTTCGTTAGTACTGTCTTACTTTATGGATCATAAAAAAAATGCTTTAACTGCATAATAATATGCTGAGAATAATTTTTTGAAAGCGGGAAATTTACTTAGAAATCGAATTGGATTGCCCCAAAAATTTTATCGAATGGATAACTCCGACATTATATATAAAATATTTTGTGTGTAACAGGATAAATTCCTAAAAATTGATTTTATTCTATCTTTGCTTTCCATCATTAAAGGGATGGACTATTAGATGAATGGACTGAGAAAAATCTATTTAAATATTATTATTCTATTTTATACCCTATTTTTTGTAAATTAACATCTGTACAAGGGGCAGGATGAAAACTTAGGACCTAAATTATCTTTAAGAAATTTTTCTTGGAAAAAGAACGCAAAATACAGATCATCAAGGCAGCCGAAAAAAGGTTCGCAAAACACGGCATTGGTAAGACTACTTTGGATGAAATAGCCCGCGACCTGCGTATCGGCAAAGCGACCATCTATCACTATTTCGACTCAAAAGAAGATCTATACAATGCTGCTCTCGAATGGGAGTCGAAACAAATTTTGGATGAAGTTAAGCTGATTTTCGATAACGAATCTACAGAGATGAAGGAAAAGCTGGGGGAGTATTTTACTTACAAGGAAAACATTCAACAGAAATACAAGCTGATATATGAGACTATTCTTCATGTTATGGGCGAGACCCACTTCGAAAGAGAATCGGAGATTTTAACCTCTCTTATTAAAGAGGAAGAAAAGCTGATGGAGCTCGTTTTCAATTCTATATATCATAAAAAGAAGGGCGGTATGAATCCGTCGCTTCCAGGATTTTTCGTGATTCAAAGCTGGGGGATGTTATTCGGTACAAAACTGGATAAGATATCAAATCCGGATGGAACGATAAACGCACGTGAAATAATCTACAAGGCCGTAGAAAATCTGCTGTCCTAGAACTCACTACCAAAAAAGTTCTATTCTTCCTCATCATCGTCTTCATTATCATCTGCAAAAATATATTTCTCGTACTTGTGTTTTATCATTTGCGCTTCGACTATGAAGAAAACATCTTCCGCTATGTTTGTAGCATGGTCGCCCAATCTTTCCAGCTGGCGCGACATAACCAGAAGCGCAACTGCCGGCTCGATATTGTCGACATCCTCTTTCATCACTTCTATAAGAATCCGGTGATTCTCAACGTTGTATTTATCAAGTGAAACATCCGTGCTTATTACTTTCTCGGCCAGCTTAGGATCGTTCCTTATGAACGAGTCGATTGCGTTCCTAATCATCTCTTTAACTATATCGGCCATCTTGTTGAAATGGCTCCGGTCTATAAACGCGGGCTTAGATTTCATTACCTGGAAGTTTTCGCAGATGTTTACCGCCTGGTCTCCGATTCTTTCAAGGTTATTATTAATAGTCAGGGCCGACATAATGAGACGTAGGTCCATAGCCACGGGCTGGTTCAAAGCGATAATTTTCTGGCAGATCTTATCTATCTTCACATCGTACTTATCGACTTTATCATCTCTGTCAATAACTGTCTGGGCAAGTTCCATGTCTTCCGTTTGAACGGCTCTGATGGCGAATTCCACCTGTTCATCGACGAGACTGCACATCTTCAATATTTTTTTCTTAAGCTTCTGTATCTGCTGATCGAACTGTCTTTCCATTAGGATCCTTTATTAACCGAACCTTCCGCTGAGGTAATCTTCCGTTTGTTTCTTCGACGGGTTCGTAAATATTTTAGTTGTTTTGTCGTACTCAATTACTTCCCCCATGAAAAAGAAAGCAGTATTGTCACTCACCCTTGCGGCCTGCTGCATGTTGTGGGTTACTATTATTATGGTATATTCCTCTTTCAATTCGTGTATCAGTTCTTCCACCTTTGCCGTGGAGACAGGATCGAGAGCACTGGCGGGCTCGTCCATCAATATTACTTCCGGCTCTATCGACAATGCCCTGGCTATGCAGAGACGCTGCTGTTGACCGCCCGATAAGCTTAACGCCGAAGTATTTAGCCTGTCTTTAACCTCTTCCCACAGGGCCGACTGCTTTAGGGTTCTCTCAACAATTCCGTTAAGAACTTTTTTATTCTTCGTGCCGTTTATCTTCGGCCCGTAGATGATATTCTCATATATGCTTTTCGGGAAAAGATTGGCCTTCTGGAAGACCATCCCGATCCTTCTTCTTAACCGGACAACATCCGTTTTTCTTCCGTAAATATCGACCCCGTCTATCAAAACGCTTCCCTCTATCCTAACTCCGGGAATCAAATCGTTCAATCTGTTTATGGACCGGAGGAAGGTTGACTTACCGCAACCGGACGGACCAATCAATGCGGTTACTTTATTTGAAGGAATATTCAAAGAAACTTTTTTTAAGGCCTGCTTGCGGCCGTAATAAAGATCCAAATTCTCCGTTAATATTTTCGTTTCTTTCATAGCGGCTTATTCAAATCCTGAATGAAGATCGTTTTTGTCTTAATCTAATTTATAGGAATCGACGCCGTAAATATACAGATACGATCGCCGCAATAATTACCTATTAATATATTGCTTCCCTTATCCTTGCGCTTATGTAATCCATCACCCAGACAACAAAAGCGATCATTAAAACTATAAGTCCCACTTCGTGCCAGCGCGCTAGTCCCTGGTACTGCATAAGCATTGTACCGATACCTCCTCCGCCAACGAGACCTATGATGGTAGCCATCCTTACGTTGATGTCCCATCTGTAAATCGTGAATGAAAGGAACGGCAGAACTATCTGCGGAACTACAGCGTGCCACACAATCTGGATCCTGTTGGCGCCGGTTGCGGCAATAGCCTCCACAGGCCCTTCTTCGATGCTTTCGATAGCTTCGGAATAAAGCTTCGCGTTCGATGCCATGGTATGCACAAGCAGAGCTATCATTCCCGCGAATGGCCCTATACCGACCCAAACCGAAAAAATAATCGCCCAAATAAGAGGCTCTATAGATCTGACGAAATTCAGGATCAGTCTGAGGACAAAATAGATTGCGAATGTAACCTTATTATCGCGCATCAAATTTCTGGCTGTAAAAAAGCTGATGAACAAAGTCGGGGGAATCGAAATCAATGTTGCGATAAGCGCAATGTAAATAGTCTCGATCATCGCGAATAAAGCGTCGTCGAAAATACCGAAGTTAGGCTGAAAGAGCGCGCCGAAAATCCTTTGAGCGCCCTGAAGTCCGTCGCTGCTGAAGAGTCCTACTATGGAAATCTTTGTTACGATCCAGCCGGCAATAAAGGTGATATTAAAGAGGAACCAGCCGAATATCTCGACCGTCCATTTTGTAACTTTGTCATCCCTGGCGATGCCGAACAGCTTGCACGACAGAGAGGTCCTGGTCAGCGCCCAGCTAGTACCGACGACGATGCTAATAACAAAAAGAACAGCGATCTGTCCCCAGGAGAACGGCAGGTCGCGCAGATCCATAATAAACTTATAATAAATTGCCCGCTGCAATACCAGGAGGCTGTAAAAGACGAAAAATATATCGAGCAAAATCGCTTTTACCAGATTAAACTTATCCTCTATTTCCTTATTTTTAGCGATAAGTTTCTGGGGCTGCAGTTCGAGATCGGGATTTTTAATCATCTTATTTCAACCTCTTCGGCTTCATCGCCGTAAATTGTTTTAAACCAAGCTTCGTCGATATCGGTCGGATTGCCTTCGTACACAACCTCTCCTGCTTTTAAGGCAATAACCCTGGTAGCGTATCTTCTAACGAGACTGAGAAAGTGAAGGTTGCAGATTACCGTCGTACCCAGTTCCTTGTTGATCTTTTCAAAATACTGCATTACGGAATTTGAAGTAGCGGGATCCAACGATGCCACCGGCTCATCGGCTAAAAGCATTTTAGGATTCTGCATCAGGCTTCTTGCAATCGCTACTCTCTGCTGCTGTCCGCCGCTCAGAGAATCGGCTCTTATCTTCGCCTTCTCTTTAATT
Source organism: uncultured Bacteroidota bacterium (assembly GCA_963787005.1). Classification (GTDB taxonomy): domain Bacteria; phylum Bacteroidota; class Ignavibacteria; order Ignavibacteriales; family Ignavibacteriaceae; genus FEN-1297. Next base: position 26,258 of record CAWBBX010000088.1, on the reverse strand, counting down.
CCCACCGTTTCCAGGCAGCGGTAAGCTTCCTCGTAAACCTCGTCGGAGTATTTCTCCAAAAGTGATTCAAATGTTCCGAGTGAACCCAGTTTACCGGAGATTACGTTTGTAAGGACCGATCGTCTTTTAATAAGATTGAATTGCTGGAAGACCATTCCGATCTGCGTCTTCACCTTCCTCAGCTCTTCGCCTTTAATATGAGTAATATCTTTTCCGAGGAATTTAACCGATCCGGATGTAGGTTCAATAAGCCTGTTGACGCATCTGAGCATCGTCGATTTTCCCGATCCGCTCAGCCCGATCACAACCAGGAACTCGCCTTCCTGCACCTCGAAGCTGACGCCTTTGAGAGCATGCGTTCCGTTGTTATAAATCTTGTGAAGATTTTCTACTTTTAATATCATTTTTTCTTTACCAAGGTTTCGAATGAAATATGCTGCTGTTCCAGAAGTCTGCGAAGACCGTCGTAGTCACTATCTTTCGTTCTTATTAAACCTGTTATATCATAGATCTCGAACAACGATTTCTTTCCTTTCGGCGTTTTCACATAAGCCAGGAGCGCGTTAATTATTTTCTCTTTCATATCCTCCGGCATATCTTTTCTAAAGACCCACGGGTCGTTGGGAATATCCTGAGTAAAGCCGATAATCTTTACCTTCTCTGCCACATCGGGAAACTGTTTAAGAACCCTCATCCTCGCGTCCATAATCTCGCCTGTCTCGGAATCGGGCGGAGCGTAGTATGTAGCGCCGGCGTCCACCTGTCCCTGGTAAACCATTGTAACTACATTGTCGTGGCGCATGGCAAAAACAGTCTCGCTTGGCTTAATGTGGTGCTTATCCAAAATCGCTTTGGGGAGTATATAGCCGGATGTGGAAGAAGGATCGACATAGGCCATAGTCCTGTCGTTTATATCCGCTATACTGTCGATTCCCGAGCCGACCCTTGTTATGAACTGTCCCTTGTAGGTTGTCTGATTACCTTCCCTAACAATTCTCAGTTTGGCTTCTGCTCCGTACTTTGCGTGAGCCATTAAATAGGAGAACGTATTTATGCTGGCAATATCCGCTTTCCTGGAACCAAACGCCTCAACAACGGCCACAAAACTAGCCGGGACAGCAGTTCTGTAGTAATATCCTGTTACTTTGTGAAGATAATCCGTTAAAGATTTCGCGTTAAATGAAATTCTTTTGGCGTCTACCGAGGGTGTAAAATAAATTTTTACGGGGTTGGAATACGTACCCAAAGCTCCTTCGTTTAGCTGCCTTAGGGAGATCGCCGTTATAAAAATTAGTAAGGGTAAAAAATAAAGTAAGTATTTAAAGGATTTCATAATAAATCAATATTGGGAATAATAAATATGCGAATTACCGCTGTTTCATTCAATTGTCTCGACATATTTCAATGTTAATTTTTGGTTATTAATTCACGACTGAGTACAATCCGGCCCATTCGAGCGCAGAAAGAAAAATTAACGCCGGAATTTCATTTTGAATTATTCAAAAAGAGATTGATCCTGCCCTCTATCGAACTTCACTTTTCCGAACCTTTTGTAGGCAAGATCCGTGGCTTCCCTTCCGCGGGGAGTCCGTTGAATAAATCCCTGCTGGATCAAGAACGGCTCATAGACTTCTTCAATGGTACCAGGATCTTCGTTTACAGCAACGGCCAGCGTACTTAATCCCACCGGTCCGCCCTTGTATTTTTCTATTATCGCGAGGATTATTTCCTTGTCCATTTCATCCAGCCCGAACTCATCCACTTCCAATGCGAGCAGAGCTTTTTTAGAAACCTCTAGATCGATTATCTTTTTATCGTCGAAGTCGGCAAAGTCGCGCGTTCTGCGCAGCAGCCGGTTCGCAATTCTGGGTGTCCCTCTCGATCTCTTTGCAATTTCCAATGAAGCGTCCTTATTAATCTTAAGATCTAAAATTTTTGATGATCTGGTTACAATTGTATTGAGTGTTTCCGCGTTGTAATAATCGAGACGGAACTTAATGCCGAACCTGTCGCGCAAAGGGGAACTGAGCATACCGGCTCTTGTTGTAGCGCCGACCAACGTGTACTTCGGGAGACTTATCTGCACCGTTCTCGCGTTTGGACCGCTGTCAATCATAATATCAAGCTTGTAATCTTCCATCGCGGAATATAGATATTCCTCAACCACGGGACTAAGCCTGTGAATCTCGTCTATAAATAGTACCGATTTTTCTTCTAGATTCGTAAGTAATCCTGCAAGATCGCCTGGTTTTTCGAGCACGGGTCCAGACGTTATCTTCAGCTTTACTCCCATTTCGTGAGCAATAATGTGTGCAAGTGTTGTTTTGCCGAGCCCGGGCGGTCCGGTAAGAAGAACGTGGTCCAGGGCCTCGCTTCTTTTTAACGCCGCGGAGATAAAGACGTTCAGGTTTTCGGTGATCCTGGACTGACCGGCAAAGTCATTTAGCTTAAACGGGCGAAGCGACTGTTCAAGCTTTTTTTCGTCTTCTGAGGACTCGGGATTTGTAAATTCCGATTTTCGCATAATATCCGTGTTCAGTAAATTTTTATATTAAAATTAAATGATAAAATCCGCTCAAACAAGTTTATCGTCAATATTAGTTAAGGTGAAGATAAATTTCCGCGCATTTTTTTGAACGATTCCCTTATGTGACAAGTTCCTTGTTCTTTATTTTGAGCTTGTGAATCCCCAGTACCATTCCGGTCATCAATAAAATCATCAGCAATGCGACACCTACGGTTTCCCATACATTCAGGCCATGCCCGAACTGCTCCACTAGACCGGGATTCCACGCACTTCCGTATAATATCACAAGATGTACTATGTATATAAGTAATGTGTTTCTTCCTACCAGAATAAGGAATCTCGGAATGGTTTCGACTTCAAGACTAATGTAAGAGACGATTGAATTTAGAATAAGCACAAATCCTATTCTGAAAAGGACCAGGTTCGGAGAAGTTGTCCACAAATTGCTGCTGCCGGTGATCAGAATTTCAATTTCGTTACCTGCGAACGCCGCCGCAATAAGCGCGGCGCCGATAATCAACAGTCTCAAACTGAACTTCGAAGTTTTAAATACCTTCGGATGCTTAGCCAAATAACTTCCCAAAACGCCGCCGGCAATAACATATCCGGCCCACGGAAATAGCGGGAAGTTAGAGCCGGTTCCGGTGTAAAAATAACCGGCAAGCGGGGCCGGCATAAAACCGATCCAATTAATATTTGCAAATATCGGATAGAGTATAATAAATATGAGTGCTCCGGAAATAAATACGAAATAATCGCCAAGCTTAAATTTTTCCGCCGCGTAAGCCAGAAAAATGAGAAATAAAATTCCGAACCCGATAAGATGAAGAACGTCTACGGCAAAAAAAACATCCCACTGCTGCCGCGCGATGTGAGAAAAATTGAAGATGGTTGGAGTGGGATAACGGAGTAAATACCCCAAAGCGATGAGAAGTATAACTCTCTTGAAGCCTTTTTTTACTCGCGGATTAGATTTGAAAGGTTCATTGATCAGGCGGAAGAGATACATGAAAACCGTTCCGGCAGTAAACATAAATATCGGCGCCGTCATTCCCCTCATAAAAAGCCAAACCGCGTAGACGGGATAACCGCTGCTGCGGGAACTATCAGCCAGGAGAGAATCGACCGTATGTCCCTGCACCATTTGAAGAACGGCGAAGGCGCGCATCAAATCAATGAAAATAATCCTGTTTTTCTTAGAGCCGGGAGACATTTAAGTCCGTATTTTTGATGAAATATCTAAAGCATTAAGATAATCAAACCGGTATAATAATTAAAACTAAAATAAACACGTCCCTGGTTTAAAATAAAAAAGCCCGGCAATTGCCGGGCAGGAACTAACAAGGGAATATATGCTAATCTATTTTAATAACCTTTGGCTTTATTCTTTCGTGTTTGGGAAGAGTTACAGTAAGACGGCCGTTCTCGTAGCTTGCTTCGATACCGGATAAATCGATATTATCGGAAAGATTAAATCTTCTAAAATAATGACCGACGCTGCTTTCAGTAAGTATGTATTTTTTACTAACGGCTTCATCAAAATTTATTTTTCCGAATATCAGGAGGCTGTCACCTTCTATTTTCAGTCCTATATTCTTTCTCTCTATTCCGGGCATATCAATAAGCATAACAAAATTATCCCCGGTCTCATAAATATTAACCGAAGGAGAATAGCTAACTTCCGTTTCGAGAATTCCTTCCCACTGGTTCTGATCCTGAACGCTTATCATTTCGTTATCTTTTTCACCCATCGTAAATCTCCTTTGTATTCCGATTTTATAGAACGATTTATAATTAACGCCCGGCCTCAATAAAAAGACCGGGCGTATCGTCTCGTTGTCTTTATTTATCTTTGTCCTTATCTTTTTCATCGTCAACTACTTCGTAAGAAGCATCCTGCACATCTTTATCATCTTTCTTCTGCTCGCCCTCCGGGGCACCCTGCTGCTGCTGACCTGCCTGGGGACCTTCCTGTCCGGGCTGAGGTTCACTTTGCTGCGAGTAGAGCTTAGACGCTACTTCGTTCCATACCTTGCTCAACGATTCGGTCGCTGATTTCATCTGTTCGGTATTATTTGAAGATATGGCTTCCTCGACCTTCTTTATCTCGGCTTCGAGCTGAGATTTTACATCTGGTGATATTTTATCCTTCAGTTCATCTATCTGTTTTTTAGTCTGGAAGACGAGGCTGTCGGCTTGGTTCTTCACTTCTACTTCTTCCTTCTTCTTCTTATCTTCGGCCGCGTGCTCTTTGGCGTCGCTCTGCATCTTCGATATTTCATCCGGGGACAATCCGCTGGATGAGGTTATTCTTATGCTCTGTTCTTTATTGGTCGCTTTATCCTTTGCCGAAACGTGCATGATTCCGTTAGCGTCAATGTCGAAAGTAACCTCTACCTGAGGAACTCCTCTCGGTGCCGGCGGAATGCCGTCGAGGTGGAATCTTCCGAGCGTCCGGTTGTCATTAGCCATCGGTCTTTCGCCCTGAAGCACATGAATTTCAACTGAAGGCTGATTGTCGGAAGCTGTAGAGAAAACCTCGCTTTTCTTTGTCGGTATCGTTGTATTCGCATCGATCAGTTTTGTCATTACTCCGCCGAGAGTTTCGATTCCCAGTGAAAGCGGGGTAACGTCGAGAAGAAGAACGTCTTTTACATCGCCCGTAAGAACACCGCCTTGAATTGCGGCACCGACCGCGACTACCTCATCCGGGTTAACTCCCTTGTGAGGTTCTTTGCCGAACACTTTCTTAACAAGTTCCTGAACCATCGGGATTCTTGTGGAACCTCCGACCAGTATTACCTCATCAATCTGCGAGGCTGAAACCCCGGCGTCTTTTAAAGCCTGCTCGCTGGGAATTTTGGTCTTCTGAACAAGATCGTCTATGAGCTGCTCAAACTTTGACCTTGAAAGCGTAATGTTCAGGTGCTTAGGACCGTCCTGCGTAGCAGTAACGAAAGGAAGGTTTACATCCGTAGTTGAAGATGACGATAATTCTATCTTCGCTTTCTCGGCCGCTTCCTTCAATCTCTGCAGAGCCATCGGATCTTTCCTTAGATCGATGCCTTCCTGGTTTTTAAATTCATCCGCGAGATAATCAATAATGCGCTGATCGAAATCATCGCCACCCAGGTGGGTATCGCCGTTTGTAGATTTAACCTCGAACACGCCGTCGCCCAAAGCAAGAACGGAAATGTCGAAAGTACCGCCGCCCAAATCGTATACGGCTACAGTATGATCTCTTCCTTTCTTGTCTAGTCCGTAAGCAAGCGCGGCCGCCGTAGGCTCGTTAATAATTCTCTTAACTTTTAATCCGGCAATTTCGCCGGCATCCTTGGTTGCCTGGCGCTGCGAGTCGTTGAAGTACGCCGGTACCGTAATTACGGCCTCGGTAACTTCCTGGCCCAGATATTCCTCGGCGGTCTTCTTCATTTTCTGCAGTGTCATCGCGCTTATTTCCGGCGGCGAATATATACGGTCGCCTATCTTTACGCGCGCCGAGTTTCCGTCGCCTGGAATAAGTTCATAAGGCACCTTAGTCTTTTCTTCTGGCACTTCCTCAATTAATCTTCCCATAAATCTTTTAATGGAAAATATCGTGTTGTTCGGATTTGTAATAGCCTGTCTCTTTGCCGGCTGACCGACTAGCCTTTCTCCGTTCTTAGTAAAAGCAACAACCGACGGCGTAGTTCTTCCGCCTTCGGAATTCGGTATAACTACCGGGTCGTTGCCTTCCATCACCGCAACACAAGAGTTCGTAGTACCTAAATCTATTCCTATTATTTTTCCCATTGTCAGTAACTCCTTTTCGAATATTTCAGGCCGGGGTTTTCTCCGGCCTTGTGAACATATTATTTATTATTTAATATTTATAAATCTTTCCTTTGGGGTTTCCGGCACTAATTTAGCAACCGAAATAATTAAGACCCCGTTTTCAAATTTCGCTTCCACTTTCGTACTGTCGGTGTCCTCGGGAAGTTCAAATTTTCTTTCAAATTTTCCGTAACGTCTCTCAGAACTATGAACAAAAACTTTTTCCGACCCGTCTGAGTTATTCTTTCTCTCGCCCGAAACCGTCAAAACACCTTTTTCCAGTACAAGTTTTATATTCTGCTTCTCTGCACCGGGGAGTTCCATCTCAAATATATAGCCATTTTTATCTTCGTAGATGTCGGTTTTAGGATAAAATGCCGAAATCTCTCTTTTATCCGAATCCGAAAAATTTTTCCAAAACTCGTCTATCGTATCGCGCAAACCTTCAAATTCCGCAACCGGCTCAAAACTAATCAGTGTCATTTTTATCTCCTTTTGATTTCATCCTATATTTAACAAACTTTCGTTAATAGATAGCAAGCGCTGTGCCATCATAGATAATATTCTCTAAATAGCTGTCATATAATAACTTATCTATTAAGGGGCGTATACTTGGATCTTAAGGATTTTGATAATGTGGCCGACATTCTGACGTAATGTCATATAGTCTCACAATACTGGCATTTATTCTGACACTTTTACGAAAAATTTGTTTATTTTTAACCATCAAAATAAAAGGATATAAATTTGTTCAACATAGAGAGTTTTGATATAAAGCTTGATACAGATGTAATAGGCAGAAATTTTGTTTATTCAGAGGAACTGGATTCTACCAATTCCGTTCTTCTTGACAAGGAAAATAAATTTAAGGTTAACGGCACGGTAGTACTGGCTGAGAAACAATTAAGGGGAAAGGGGAGAAAAGACAGGGTCTGGTACAGTGCAAAAGGACTTAATCTTACCTTCTCTATACTTCTGACTGATAAAAGATACTTCAAGAGAAATTTCAGTCTCATTAACCTCGCGATATCTCTGTCTGTTGCAACTGCGATAGAGAATCTTCACCAGATCCGCACCGAAGTAAAATGGCCGAATGATGTTCTGGCCGGCGGGAAGAAGATTGCGGGAATATTACTCGAGTCTGTGTCTCAGGGCAGTAAAATTGAGAAGGTAGTAATCGGTGTCGGATTGAACGTGAACCAGATGATGTTCCAGGGCAGTTTCTCTATACAACCCACATCTCTGAAAATAGAAATGAATGACGAGACAGTAGACAGAGAGGTTCTTCTTGCCGAGCTTCTGAACACGTTTGAAGAAAACCTGGAAAAGCTTCTGAAGAAACCGGAAAATATATTAAAAGAATGGAAAGCGCGATGCAGAATGATAGGAGAAAGGATTACTATTGTCGAAGGTGATTCTGTAAAATACGGGATATTCGAGGATGTGGACGACGAAGGATTTCTTCTCTTAAAAACTAAAGACAAAACGGAAAAAATTCACTTCGGCGATGTGAGCTTAAGATAATGTTACTTGCATGTGACATAGGCAACAGCAGAACGAAGACCGGTTTATTCCAAAACGACGGACTAAAAGAAATTCATTCATTCGGCGATACGGATACGCTTCTTAAGTATATCAACAGCCTGGGTAAGATTCAAATCGCGGTTTCCTCCGTCGTGCCGTCTTTAACCGACACCCTTATTGATGGCATTAAAACCGGCGCAGAACCTCTCGTAATAACAAAAAGCAGCAGGTTTAATTTAGAAATTGATTACGATACACCCGAGACATTGGGCATCGACCGCCTGTGTTCGGCAGAGGGGGCTTACTCATTATACCTAAGCTCCGGAGACGGCGCCCGGTTCGATAATAATACAGTTATACTTTCCGTTGACTTCGGAACGGCAACCACAATAAACGTAATAAAATATCCAGGAAGGTTTACAGGAGGATTAATTGCACCGGGACTCGGGACTATGTTCGCTTCCCTCCATAAAGATACGGCACAGCTTCCGCTGATCGATGCTTCCGAATTCACAGGACTTGTTGGAAAAAGTACGAAGAGTTCAATTGCTAGCGGCGTAATAAATTCCGCGGCCGGACTTGTACAGAAAGTTATTGAGGAATTGAAGGAAGAAGACGTTACAAAAACGGCGGCCCTATTTGTTACGGGAGGCAATGCGAAATTCGTATTACCCTATTTGTCTTTCAATAAAACCTTTGACGAAGGATTGGTGCTGAGGGGTATAAAAGCGATATACGAAAAGAATGTCTGAGAGTAATTTTACAAACTAAATAGAGTATTATCAATCAGCCGTGTCTTTCCAATTTTGCATGCGATTAGAAAATAATATTGTTTACCGGCCTCTAATTTATTCACACATTCAAAACTTGAGGCGTCAACTATCTTCAAATAATCTAATTTTGCACTCTTAACTTCATTGATTAATCCGGTCGTTGTCGAAATAATTTTTCCGGCATCTCTCTCCCCTTTTTCAACTAAAGATTTCCCCATTTTCAGCGACTTGCTGAGCACAAGAGCGTCTTCACGTTCACCGGGAGACAGATAAATGTTTCGAGAGCTCAATGCCAGTCCATCAGATTCCCTTACAATAGGACAGGTAATGACCTCTATTCCGAATTTAAGATCTTCGTTCATTCTTTTAATAACCAAGGCCTGCTGCGCGTCTTTCTGGCCGAAGAACGAATAGTCCGGTTTTACGCAGTTAAACAGAACGGATACAATTGTAGTGACCCCCTTGAAATGCGAAGGTCTGAATTCGCCTTCCAGGGTTTTTGTGATCTTTTCGGTTTCCACATAGGTTTGAAATCCGGGGTTGTAGATTTCTTCCGGAGAGGGAGTAAAAAGGCAATCTACACCCTGCTCTAAAAGAAGGTTGATATCCCTTTCCATATCGCGCGGGTATTTTTCAAAATCTTCACCGGGTCCAAACTGTGTAGGATTTACAAATATAGAAACGACTGTAATATCCGAAATCTGTTTTGATCTTTTGATGAGCGAGAGATGCCCCTCGTGAAGGAAGCCCATTGTTGGAACTAGGCCTATGGTTTTCCCTTCCTGTCTTGTCCTGCGGGAAAATCTATGAATTTCCTGAACGGTGGTTAAGGTCTTTATCGCTATCCTCAGCTGAATAAAGAAAGAATATTATGGATCGTATGTTTCAATTCTTTTCTGGGAGAAATAACATCAACAAAGCCTTTGTTGAGCAAAAACTCGGATCTCTGAAAGCCTTTCGGCAGGTCTTTGCCGATGGTTTGCTTTATCACCCTAGGTCCGGCGAATCCAATTAAGGCATGCGGCTCGGCAATGTTTATGTCGCCCAACATCGCGTAACTGGCCGTAGTTCCGCCTGTAGTAGGGTCTGTCAGCACCGAGATGTAAGGTATGTGCGCTTCGGCCAAACGCGCTAAGCGAGAGCTGGTTTTGGCCATCTGCATGAGAGAGAATGCGCCTTCCATCATTCTTGCGCCGCCGCTGGCCGAGATAATGATAAGCGGGATCTTATTCTTATACGCTTTGTCTATCAGACGGGCCAGTTTCTCACCGACCACAGAACCCATGCTACCGCCGATGAATTTAAAATCCATGCATCCGAAAGCGACCTCCATACCGTCAATCTTTCCGGTGCCGGTTTTTACTGCGTCGTTCAGTCCGAGCTTCTTTATAGTTTCCTGTATACGGGAAGTATATTTCTTGGTATCCTCGAACTCAAGCGGATCGGCGGAGCGCATTTTCTTATCGATCTCTTTGAAACTGTTTTTGTCGAGAAGTATATCTATGTAGTCGGCGCTGCCGATCCTAAAATGATGCCCGCATTTAAGACAGGTCCACAGGTTTGTCTCCAGCTGTTTCTTATGGATGATTTCCCCGCAGCTGGGGCATTTTTCCCACAGTCCGTCAGGGAGATCCTTCTTTTGTGATTCGGGAGAAATATTTTCTTTGGATCTTTTAAACCAAGCCATTTATTTACCTGCCGATATATCTGCGTAAATTTTTAACAATGTAGTAGGATTTATGGGATCATTTGTTTTTACTGTAACCTGCCGAGTAACTTTGCCGCTTCGTCCGGCGGAATCGAACTCTACTCTCAGCAGACCTTCCTGGCCGGGCTCAAGAGTTCTTTTCTTAACAACCGCCGCGGTACAGCCGCAGGATGTGTAGAGGTCTTTTATTTTCAACGCACTGTTGCCCTTGTTGTAAAATTTAAAAGTGTAATCAACAACCGCGCCCTGTTTTATCTTTCCGAAGTCGTGTTCTTTCACCGGGAAATAGTTTCTGGGTCCGGAGACTTTTGTAAAAGGAGCGTCGGTTGTAAAGATCCGGTTCTCCTCTTTAAGCGTTGTGGCTTTCACCTGAAGTTTCAGCTCCGGATTGTTCGGATCGTTTGTCCTTATATAAATGAATTCGCGCTGATCCCCTAGATTCTTCGAAACGTTAAATGTTACATGAAGATCGGCGGAATCGGAAGGAGAAACCTCATACCTGTCGAGAATTGCCGATACGCATCGGCAAGAAGTTCTGAGGACGTAAAGTTTGAGCGTGCCGTCTCCGCCGTTGTATAGAACAAACCTATGCGATAATGAACTCCCCGGCTGTACATTTCCGAAATCATATTCGATACCGGGCACCGTAACTGTCGGTCCCAGCACCTGGCCGAGGGCCAGACCATAAAAGAGAACTAAAAATGAAAAAACTTTGCTAAGCATTTTTATTTCCTTTTATAATAAAATTCTTAAGATATTCAGGTTCAAGATAATCATAATCAAAAGTGCCGAGCTCACCGCCGTACATATCCGACCATTTAGCAACGTACAGAGAACGGGGCGCAGAAATGCCAGACTTCTTTAGTTCCCCGTCTTCCGCAAACTTTTGAGCGGCGTTGCCGAAAACAAGCTTGCAGTTATTCAGCTTTTCCCTGAACTCTTTTATTGTTAGGATCTGCAGACTTTCTACAAATATATAATTATTCGCTTTAACTTGAAACTTGGCGTAATAAATCTCCTCCATGTTCACCCTGTTGGCAACAATAAATTCTTCGTCCGCCGAACATTCGCCGAGCTGAAGAGCCATAGCCTCGAAAGTGGGTACAGGAATAACAGGGAGACCAGCACCGAAGGCAATACCTTTAGCCGCGGACATACCGATCCTTAATCCCGTAAAAGAACCCGGACCGGAAGAAACGGCAATTGCATGAAGATCGGCCGGTGTACAGCCGGCTTGATTCATAACAAAATCAATCGCCTCAAAAAGTTTTTCGGCGTGCGAGTTTTTAAGATTGAGGTTTGTTTCGAAGAATTTTTTTTCGCCGAAGTAAACACACGCTCCGCAAAGCGATTCGGAAGTCTCTATAGATAATATCGGTTTGTTTTCACTCATAATTTAAAAATTCAAATTCTCTCGACATATCGTCGTTAAATTTTATGTTTATTTCAATCCTTTCTCCCGGGAGAATTTCGGAAAGCAGATTTCCCCATTCGATGAATGAAACCGCCGATTCATCGTTAAGATAATCCGTGAATCCGATATCGATCATCTCCGATGCTTTGTTGATACGGTAAAAATCGAAATGATAGAATTTCAAACCGCCTGCGTACTCGTTAACTAGTGCGAAGGTCGGGCTGCTGACGTTATCGATGCCGAATTTCCTCAGCACCTGCTTAACGAAGAACGTCTTGCCTGCGCCGAGCTCCCCGTTTAGAACTATTACTTCGCCGCCTTTAAGCAAGGAAGCAAACTCCACCGCCAGCGCTGCGGTTTCTTCTTCAGTCATTACTTTTTTCTTGAACGGGAAATTCACTTTTACTTAGGTTCCATTGTTATAACCGGCAATATCATTTCTTCCATCGAAATCCCGCCGTGTTGAAAAGTGTCTTTATAATGGCTAAGAAATTTATGATAATCCGTCGGGTACACGAAATAATAATCTTCCTTAGCTATAATATAATTAATTGTAACTCCTCTTTTGGGCAGCTTGAAGTCCTCGGGATTCTTAACATAGACAGCGTGCTTATCATCGACCTTGAGATTTCTGCCGTATTTAAATCTCAGGTTGGAAGATGCCTCCTTATCTCCCAAGACTTTTGCTCCGCGAAGAGACCTGATGCTTCCGTGATCGGTGGTGATAACTATCTTAACGTTCTTCATACCGGCCAGCGATTTAAATGTGGACAGCAGAGACGAATGAGTGAACCACGTGTTTGTCAGAGACCTGTAAGCTGGTTCGTCGGGTGCAATTTCTTTGAGCAGCTCGGAGTCCGATCTTCCGTGCGCAATCATATCGAGAAAGTTTACCACTACTGTCGTGAGATTGTTATTCTGATACGACAGAATATTCTGATCGAAATTCCTTCCTACTTCCGGGTCTATAATTTTGATGTATTTAAGATCATTACGAAGTTTGATTCTCTTCCTATCGAGCAGATGCTGAAGCAGTTCCTTCTCATACTTATTCAAACTGCGTTCGTCGTCTCCCGACTGCCAAAGCTGCGGGTAGTTCTTTTCAATCTCAGAGGGGAACAAGCCGCTGAAGAGCGAATTCCGTGCGTACGCAGTGGCGGTAGGAAGTATCGAAAAATAATACTCCTTATCTATTTTAAATAAATCACGTAGATGCTTTTCCATCACTATCCACTGATCCAGGCGCAGGCAATCGAGCACAAAAAGAAAAACAACCGCATTAGGATCTTCAAGATGATTCAGTACATTCTTTTCTACTATCTGCGGCGTTAAAGGAGGTGTATAGTTATCATCGAGGGACGTGAGCCATTTCTTATAATTTTTCTCCACAAACCTGGAGAATTCCTTATTTGCTTCTCTTTTCTGATCGTTCAATGTCTGCCTTAGATCAATTTCGGGATGAGTATCTAGTTCAACATCCCAATTCACAAGTTTCAGATAAACGTCAATCCATTCCCCGAAATCCAGATTGTTCAGTAGAGCGCGGGATATCTCGTTAAAATCCTGAAGATAATCTTTTGCCGCATATTCTCCCGAGATCTTCTTGCCTTCGAGTATTTTCTTACATACCAAAAGTATCTGGCTGGGATTTACCGGCTTAATAAGATAATCGGCAATCTTTCCGCCGATAGCCTCGTCCATTAAAAGTTCCTCTTCGCTCTTCGTTACCATCACAACGGGAATCGATTGGTTTATCTCTTTGATCTGTGCCAAAGTTTCGAGACCTCCCATCCCGGCCATCATCTCGTCTAGGAAAATCATATCGTATTCGTTTTCTTTAACGGAAGACACCGCATCTTCACCGTTTGTTACGGTATCAACCTCATATCCTTTCTCGGTTAGAAAAATAACATGCGAGCGAAGCAGCTCAATTTCGTCATCGACCCAAAGAATTCTTTTTCCCTTCATTGATGGAGTTCCCTATTTATATTGATAATGAGATAAATAAACATCTATTTAAATATAATTCTTCAAACAACCGAATTCATCATACTTCGCTTAGATGTGATGAAAGTTAATTCATTACTGAATGGTAATGTGTACATCAAGCCCCGCTTCGTTGGAAGTGGTCGGCGGTATTCTTGAAGCGCCCACAGGCTGTACGCTCGATCTCTTATAGAATATTGCAAGTGTAACTTTAGAACTGATGGTATATTTTACCCTGGGCTCCATAGTAATCCTGCTTGAACCGTCCTGCGGTGTTCCGCCTTCTTTGAACTGGGTCATGTTATACACAATGGTAGAATTCTGCGAGTTCGTATACGAGAAGCTGAACTCTATATCGTTCTTCAGCGCTATGCCGAATATCGGCAGTTCAAAACCCGACTTGGAGTAGCCCGCCGTTATTCCTATATCTTTGCTGAAAGTTTCGGTAATATTCTGAGTCGATACACCAAGATCAAAACTGGAACGAGTGGAGTATTTTACACTTCCTGTAAGATTACCTTCCCACAAAGAATTAAATGTTATATTCAGTCCTACAAGCGGGGCGAAGCCGTAATCTATTCGCTGGGTCTGTACTACCTGCTTTCCGTCAGGATTAAGATACCATCCCTCGGTATAATTTGAATTGTAAGCGTGATCGAGCGAAACGCGCTGTGCGAATGATTTGAACGGGAACATCTTCTCTAGACCATCCCAGCTTATAGTCCAGTTTGGGCGCGGAATATAATTGGATACGTTCTGGAAGAACGGAAGCTTCGACATCCAGGGCAATGATTCAAAACCTTGTACAAAAGCATGGGAAAGACTTGTCGAAGGATCGGCCGATTTCGGATCGTATAATTCATTCACTCTTTTTATACCGCTGTTAAATACGCTTAGGAAGAAAACCGGGGGCAGCGAGAAGAACGATCTGTTTATGCTACCCGTTGAGGTAACGGCGGAAACAAACATGTTTCCGTTCGCGTCGGTTTGCAAAGTTGTATTCTTATTTACACTCCAGCCTACTTTCCAGTTAAGATCAATCTTCGCACCTTCCCACAAAGGCTTTGAAGTTTTGAACTCAAAATCATTTTTTTGAGTGTAGGCATCCTGCAAAGTACTATTTGGTACATTTGCTCTATTGCCGGGATCAGAAGAAAGTCCGAGCATGAATAACCTTGATGGTCCGTTGTTCTGTTTAAAAGATATTCCCCAGAAATTACCAAAGCCTGTTCCATTCCCTCCCAAACCCGATTTAGATATATTATTATTGTTCGAGAAGCTGAAGCTAATATTATCGTAATCGAACAGTAGGATCCTGACAACTGTTTTAGCAAAGTAAGCCGCCTTACTGAGAAGCGGAACTTTATTTACCTCTTTAACTGCTGCGGAATCTTGCAGGGCATCCGGTTTTAAAGTTCTCCCTGTAGTATCCGTTGCAGCGCCGGGAACTTTGTTTTCGTTTCCGTTTTCTTTTACGTTATTCTGCGGAGGATTCTGGCCGAAGTTGCGCTGTCTGGCTCTGCTTATATTCGGTTCATTTACAGCCGGCGTATTATTTTCTTTTGACTCGGCGAATAATGGCTCAGTCAGCGCTTTTAGCCTCAAATTTAATCCGACGTTGGACCGGCTTGTAAAACCGGCGCCTCTTCCCAAGTCTCCTTGACTGAAATTATTATTCCACTGATAGTTCACGGAATAGCCGGCGGTGACTGTAAAGAACTTATTTATATTCCAAAGCGAAGGCAGCTTCGGATTCGATCTAAGATCGAACGACTGCTGGTACTGGTAAGGTTTTCCGAAAAACGCTCCGGAAAATATATCGTGCCATATCATACTTTCAGGCCTCTGCTTTGCGTTTGTTTTCGCATTCCCGTTAGTTCCGGTGGTAGTTCCGGTAGTAGTTCCGCCTGTCGTTTCCAGATACGCCAAAGAAGAACTAATGTTTAGGTTGTATGTTGCGGACAAGTTTAATAAGCCACCGTCGGTCAACTTCCACCCGAAGTTAAAACCCCTTGTTGTGGTAAAGTCCCTGGACACAATTGGGATAGCAGCGCTTGTATCCCGGGGACGATTGATGCTGGTATTCCTGTTCCTCTTCGCATTAATCGTTAAGGCGATATTCTGCGGAGAGTAATAGATCTTTGTGTTCCTATAATCGGTCAGCAGCCCCAGCACTGTTCCTATCACCGGAATATTCGCCGGGTAGAAATAATTTTCGGGGCTGAAATTTACTCCGTAATTAAAATTGGCGTTCCATACCCACGCCTTATTTTCCATAATCGTCGGACTTCTGCTGAAGGTCTTATTATAATTGAATCCGAGAGAAACGGCATTTATAGTGTTCTTAATCCACCATTTATTGGACGGAATTTCAAATTTCACATTGGAAGCCGACCAGCCGTCGGAAACATTTACTGTCTGCGATTCCGATATAATTTGGGCGGCCGATTTTGTTGTTGAACTCAAACGGGATCCCGTCGAGTCTTTGGCGGTGCTGCTTGCTATTGCCGCCGCCGCATCTACTTTTATATCGGTTCCGGGCATATAGAGCGGCTTACCAACCGACTCGGAATGTGAATAATTTAATTTAAGCGAGCTGCCTGGCATATGAAAGGGAAGCAGTTTTATAACATCGAGATTGGCGGACATACTCCAGTTCTTAGTATTAACTCTCGAGCCGAAACGGTCGGACAACTTATGAAAGTACGGATCGGTTTGGCTCATGTTAAAATTGACGGACATCAGATCAGCAAGTTTAAGTGAAGTCGCTAAACTGTACGCCCATCCTTTATGGTTGTCGGCCCCTATCACCCTGAGCTCGTTGACCCACACCTCACCAGATATAGGCTGTTCTTTATTCTTAACATTGTTGTGCTTTATTCCGACCTGGAGAAAACTGACTCTCGTCAGCGATGGATTACCCTTTACTGAATAAAAGTGCCCCGGCTGACCGGGAACCGGAATTGTTTTTGCTACGTTAACAGAGTCCCGGCTTTGTTTGACCGCAGTAAGCTGACTGAACAGAATATCCACGTCATTCCATCCGGGTTTAACCGGCTGCCTGTATTCGTAATAATTATTAGAATCGGCCCCGAATCTGAAGAATACATCCGCAGCATATGTACCGCCGGAAGTATCGGCAACAGAACCGGGCATTGTGTTTTCGTCACCGTGAATAAACAGCTTCATTTCCTGGTAATTAAAAACATCGAGCGGCTTATATAAATATTTTACCGCTTCTCTAGAGTTACCGGCCGGGAGCTGGTTTAAGATTAGATCAAGAGACTGCTCATTGCGATATACATTCTGATTCGGATGTGTTTTATCCCTTTCTCTGTTTACGCCCGGAGGACTCGAATAATTCGGATTATCTTCTATGTTAATAACAGAAACATCCATCAGAGAATCCTGAGGCAGTACTTTCTGCCACTGGTTCCCTACAAGATTAAATTCCGCAAATCTAAGATGAACAGGCCGGCTAACCCCGGTTTCAAATAATCGGATATATTCAACATCCGATAGACTCGGCTGTCCGACTGTTAACATTGTATCTTTCAGCGGTATTCTCATCAGATACCAGCCTGCGTTATCACCGCCGCCGGCAATGTACGGGTTAGTTGCGGCATTAGTATCGAGCGAAACTTCATACCTGAAATAACTGTTAACCAGATCGATATTACCGTTAAGATTTAAATCTTCGGTATCGGGAATTCTTCCAATATCAGTAAGTACGGCGTTGCCTTCAGTACCGTTAATACTGAAAAACTGGGAGAACTGATCGGCCGCTCCGTTGTTAAGTGCAAAGTCGTCACCGCTGGGATCGGACTTTGCGTTCCCGTATTTCGCCCTTTCCTGTGCGTCGAACATACCGTCGATACCGGTATCCTCAGATTCGTCAATAACACCGTTATTGTTCTTATCTTCAGTATCAAGCTTCCGGTTGGGTATAACATCCTCGCTGATCCTGCCGAGGTCTATATAGAACTTTGTATTCTGCGGTGCCTGAGAAATATGGACCCAGAATTCTATATACTGAATATTCTGCGCCTGAAGATCGTTAGCCGTAGACGAAAGTATCTTCATCATTCCGCCCCATGTTTTAGCAGGATCCTGAAGCTTCGGATGATAATTGTATGTGCCCGGCGTATCAGGTAAGAAGACATAATCGAGAACAGGTACCTGCTGGTCGGCGGTAGCAACCTTCTTACGAGTTCCCCAAATCATCGGGACAAGGACATCGGAAGGCGTGATTGTGTACCAAAAACTCTTTGCTTTATAATCCATCATCTGCTCGGGCGTCAGGTTTCCGAGAGACGGAATTTTATTCGGAGCGCTCAAGTCCTTCCATGAAGTATATGACACACCGATTGGAATCGTTCTCTTTGCTCCTTCGAAATCATCTATGTAAGCTATACTTTGACCTCCGTCGTCCGGTATCGTACTTTTCATTGTATTAGGATCGGGATTCATGTAAGCGACCTCGCCCGAAACGTTAAACGATGACATTTCTTTTGTCGATATTATATTATCCAGCCCTTTAGTTAGGAACGGAAGATCTGCCTGTGTTTTAAAATCAACGCCCATAATAGTGTTGCTCAGCGGTTCTTCGCCTATTCTTACTTTATCACTTAATGTCTGCTGGTTAAGGTTTAAGATTGAGAAGCCAAGTTTCGTTTTCTTTGAAAAGTCGAATACTCCGCGTGCACCGAGTAGAGTTTTAGACGCAAGCTGAAACAAGTCATTTTGTTCGTATGTGATTTTTAAATCGGCTCCGGGTACTAATGCCTGTGAGTTTCTAATAGTAAGCTGCCCGATGTTGTAATCAACGGTATAGTCGGAACCTGCCGTTAATTCCCGTCCGTTAAGTGTTACTCTTACAGAGTTTTCTACAACGTTAAATCCGAGCTGGTAAACCGAGCTCGCCTCGCCGGAATACTTCCCTGTAAGCGACCACCTGTCGTGCGCTTTATCCTGCTGTGCAAAAACCAATGACGTATCATAAACACTACTATAGCGAAGAGAATCAGGAATTCCGTCGGGTAAATTTTTCCCGAACGGCTGAAGTGTAGGAAATATTATTTCGCCTGAAGTGGGCAGAACAGTAACATCAGGAACCCAGTCGAATATGTTATCAGGCGTGGCTCCGCCGCTCGAGTTGTAATTATCTAATCCGAAAGCATGCAGAAGCTGTATGGTTCCGGCTGGAGTAGGAAGATCGGTAACCGCATCCTGTCCCGGGATCTCGTATTTTATGTTAAACTCAAATCCTTCCTTTTTAATATTTCTTCCGCCGATCGAATAAATGTTTTTCAGAAGAAGGCGCCATGCCTGTGTATACTGAGGCTTAAGATTTTGAGGTTTGACAAGCTTAAGAATTAGTGTTGAATCATTGGTTGTAGAATCAGTGTTTGTTCCGCCGATAAATTCCCCGTAGTAAGAATCATCACCCTTACTGGGGCCGTTCTCTACACGATATGCAACTGCAATTACGTCTTGATCTTGTACCTGGGTATGGAAAGTTATATAACCGGTTTCGGGATGCAGGGTATAATCAACATCAGGTGTAAGAAGAACAAACCTACCTGTTTCAATTTGCCCCGGAACCGGATTAGCAATATCTGCTCTCAAGCTGTCAGAATATTTTTGATTGGCTGTCCTGGCAGGAAGATTTATATATGCATTGGCTCTTCTTTCTTTTGACCGGTCGATCGTCAGACCGTTAACCGATTTCCAAACCTGTATATCTACGATACGTTTCGTTGGATCGACCTCAGGATTAGGTTTCCCGTAATATTTATAGAACAAATTATATTTAGGATTTGTGCTGGCGTAAACTGTATCTACAAAATAATTATTTGTAGAGTAATTATAAGCTCTAATGGTAAAATCCTGGGATGTAGAACCGCTGTTTACGTTCACCTCTTTAACCTCGCCTTTTTTCTGGCTGGCGAGTGTAGTTAATGTCAGGGGCCCGAGCTTCATTTGTGCCTTTACACCGAACAGCGCCTCGCTTCCTCCGACCAGCGGAGTTGTCTGCAAAGAAACGTTCCCGGCTTCAATACTTTGAATAATCTCGTCTTCATAACCGGTGTATTTAATTTTTAACTGGTTCTGGTACTCGAAAGTACGCTCGGTATTCCAGTCGGCGCTAATATTAAGCTTGTCACCTATAGTACCGTTTACGTTAATCTGAACCTGCTGTTTAAAGTCGGGCTCATTCCTCGTATTACCCAGACGGGAGGCCGTAACACCTTGGGTCGTCTCATTTCGCCAGGCTCCGTGAATATCTACCGCGCCGCCGATTCTCAGACTAATTTTCGGTTTTCCGAAAATGCTCAAAACTCCCACGCTCGGCAGTGGGATCTCGAAGTTCGTAATATCTTTTATTAACTGTCCGAGTTCTTTTGAGGAACCTTTGTATTCGTACTTGCCGTTCAAGTCCCGCCACGTTTTCTCGCTGTTCATAGCAAGCCGAAGTTTAATATAATCGTCTATAGGAAGGCGAAGCAAGATCTTCGTTTTCTCACCGGAAACTTCTTCCTTTATATCTACGTATTTCCCCGTAGAGTCTATCGAGATGGTTCTTGTTTTCTGGTTAGGCTGGGCGTAGAAATCTGATTCATTATTAAGCTTGTATCTAACGTACGGGACATCTTCTCTTTTGTACTTGAGATATTCAATTCTTGCGGTTGAATCTATGGACATCGAATCAATCTTTACGGTATCTTTTAAAGCGGCAAGGCTGTCCGAGAAAGTCTGTGTAGTATCGAAACGCGCGGTGGAATCGCTTACGGTTATCTTCTTATCGGTGGAATCGGGGGTAAAGTTAACAGGGATCCTAACCTCCCTTGGCTCTTCTTTTGAAACTTGGGGGGTGTTCTCCCGCAGGGCCGGTTTAATCCCTTCGGTGCTCAAATTACTATCTAGATTGAATCTGAAGCAGGCGTGAAGCCATAGAGACTCATTTATCTGAGATTCATAAGGATAAGCAAAA
Source organism: uncultured Bacteroidota bacterium (assembly GCA_963787005.1). Taxonomy (GTDB): domain Bacteria; phylum Bacteroidota; class Ignavibacteria; order Ignavibacteriales; family Ignavibacteriaceae; genus FEN-1297. Next base: position 5,519 of record CAWBBX010000088.1, on the reverse strand, counting down.
CCTAGATTGATTGCCGCATAGAACACCAGAACAGCCATGAAAGAAGCGCGGGCAATCTCCCATATCAGATTTATTTTATTACGACTAATACGAATCCCTTAATGGAAATGTTTGAAATAATGACTATCGTAAAAAAATACCGATAATGCTCCTCCTAATGATTTAATTTTAGCTGAAAAATTTAGATAAATTAGTCCTTAATTTCAACAAATCCGTACCTAAAAGTAACAATTTCAATGTTTAATGTATTACATTCGCTCATTTGATTTAAGGTATTTTTTTGTCGCTGCTAAATTTAGGTACAAAAAGCCGACAGGCTCATAAAAGGAGAGCCCATTAATTCTTATTTATCTGCTTTTAGTAAGCTTGATAATTAACTCCTCATGCTGCGGAAACCGAGCTATTAGTTCTTCTCTATTGCCCAGTTCAAAATCCCGGAAATCAAACCCGGGAGAAACTGTGCATCCTATCAGGACAAATGAATCTTTATCCGTCAGTTCGGCACCGAACCAGCTGCCCTTTTCAATAACGGCTTGAAGCCTCTCACCTTTGTTTAATTCCCTGCCCAAAGTAATCGTACTTAGCTCACCTTCGGCGGATAAAACATAAATCTTTACTGAAACTCCGTCATAATAATGCCAAAGCTCATCCGACTTCAATTTATGAAACGACGAGAACTGATTGCCTGCGAGCATAAAATAAATGCTCGTGGAAAACGACCTGTCGCCGTTGTATCTGCCGGGCAGATGTTCCGCTTCAAAAATTTCTCCCGATCTATAAATCTCCTTAAAATAACCGCCCTCAGGGTGCGGCTCAAGCTGAAGCCTTTTGATGTAGTCTCTTGCTTTATCCACCATAACTTTTCACCTGACTGGTTGTTTGCTTTTTAATAATTGGTAATATGATGAATTTTAAAGTTAACAAATTTTAGATGCTCTGTCACAGTTCTAAATTTTCAGGCACTAAAAGAAGTCTATGCAGCAAAAATCATTAGTTGGCGCATGAAACTGTTGGCCTTAACAACTAATTTTTTTCTTGCTATGTAACTGTTTCAAATATATTTTATGTTAGCGGTATATCCTCAGAACCATTTCATAAATATTAGCAAGAAACAAGGTGAAAAAATTATTTTTCATGCTGTGCACTGCTGGAGTAATTTTCCTCGCTGTTAAATTCAAAGTACCGGATAAACTAATAAAGGAGATGAATAAAATCACCAACGGCGACGAGTTAATTGATCAGCAGCTACATGAGCGCTACTATCTCAGCAAGAAGTTGGCTACTGATACTACAATTATGAGCGCTAAGACTAAAAAAGAATTAGAGAAGGTACTTAACTACCAGCAAAGCGCCGGCCGGCAGCTAGATAAAAGTCTACGCAAATAAAAAGCGCGCGATAATTTCTCACCGCGCGCCACATAATTAATTTTCACATTACAGATTAACGCTTGGAAAGCGGAACGTAGCTGCGTTTTGTTTCGCCTACATAAATCTGTCTCGGCCTGTAAATCCTCGCGCCGGGATTCTCCCTCATCTCTTTCCATTGAGCTATCCAGCCGGGGAGTCTTCCCAAAGCAAACATAACGGTGAACATATTTGTAGGTATGCCCATCGCACGGTAGATAATACCGCTGTAGAAGTCCACGTTTGGATACAATTTTCTTTCGATGAAGAAAGGATCTTTCAGCGCAACTTCCTCAAGGTTCTTGGCAATCTCCAGCATCGGATCATTTATTCCGAGCTGGCTCAGAACCTTGTCGGCAGATTCTTTAAGTATTCTCGCACGCGGATCGAAGTTCTTATAAACACGGTGACCGAATCCCATCAGTTTGAACTTGGATTCTTTGTCCTTCGCCATGTTAACGTACTTCTTATAATCGGAGCCGTCATCCCTGATCTTCTCAAGCATGGATATGACCTGCTGGTTAGCTCCGCCGTGCAGCGGGCCCCACAGCGCGCAGATGCCTGCAGAAATAGAAGCGAACAGGTTTGCTTCGCTGCTTCCGACCATTCTTACCGTCGATGTGCTGCAATTCTGCTCGTGATCGGCGTGAAGAATAAGAAGAAGATCGAGAGCTTCTTCCAGAACCTTAGGTACTTCGAATTCCTCTGAAGGAACGGCGTACATCATATGGAGAAGATCGGCTGTATAGCTGAGTTCGTTTCTCGGGTAAACGTACGGCTGGCCTATAGATTTCTTATAGGAGAAAGCCGCGATGGTTTTCAGCTTTGCGAGAAGTCTTACGATGTTAAGCTTAACGTCGGTATCGTATCCTGCTTCGGGATAGAAAGCGGACAGAGAGCTTACCATTGAAGAAAGGATCCCCATCGGGTGAGCGGTGGGAGGAAATCCCTCGAAGAATTTCTTCATGTCTTCATGAATAAGACTGTGATGCGTCATCTGAAAGTGGAAGTTTTCCAGTTCCTTCTTATTCGGCAGATGACCGAAAATTAACAAGTAGCTAACTTCCATGAAGTTAGAATTTTTTGCGAGATCCTCTATCGAGTATCCTCTGTATTGAAGGATGCCTTTTTCTCCGTTAATAAAGGTGATAGCACTCTCGCACGAGCCTGTGTTTCCGTAACCGTTATCGAAAGTAATAGCCGTCGTTTTTTTTCTAAGCTCGTTTATATCTATTCCGAGCTCACCTTCCGAACCTGTTATAACAGGCAGGTCGTACTCTTGGTCCTTTAGAACTAACTTCGCGGTTTTGGTCATGGTGGTGTTCGTAGTTTCCATTTTAATTCCCCTTATGAATTTTTATGAAATTCAACAATTACCTAATCTTGTCACGATATTTTTTAAATGAACAAGCTGTTTCGGCAATTATCTTATACAACGATATTAATCTAACTACATAAGAACAAAATTTCAACTAATATTTTTATGGAAGTGATGAAAAGGTCAATAAAAGAAAGAGGGACTATGGCGGGTCAATTTCCATTTTCCCGATTTATGATAAGATTCGCAGCGGTTTTGCCGCTTATTACCGCGCCTTCTATTGTGGCCGGCAGCCCGGTCGAAGTCCAGTCGCCCGCTAGATATAAATTGGAAAAATTTGTGCCCGGGCCCGGTCTGCCGCTTAATACCGACTTCGACGGAACGAAAGTCGCTCTTTTTTCTTTAATAATCTTGTAATCTGTTATATATTTTTCGGGTATTAAGAGATACTTCTTAAGTTCGGATTTTACGATCCCGAAAATTTCAGAAGATGATTTTTCGGCAAGTCTGTTCGCGTCGCTGATGACAAGAGTAAGATGATCACCGTGGTTGAATACCCAATGAACGGGTGAGTCTATCAGTCCGTAAAATTTTCCCGGCAGTTCATTTTCCGTTAGCCATACATGAATGGATACTATGCACGAATAATTCAATTTCACTCCGTCGGTTAATCCCGGCAACGGTGAAAACTTTTCGAATGAATGCAAAGGCACGGCAGAGATTACGTAATCAAAATCGTTAATCTTTTTATTTTGTGTTATTACGGCACTGATTTTATTACCGTTCGTCTCAAGTTTTTTCACCTGCTCAAGAAAATTAATAGAACCGCCCGATTGACGTAAATAATCCAAGGCATTATCAACATAAGATTCGCTGAGCCCTATCTCCGGTATTACAATTGACGCCGCTTTATTGCCGGCAAAAAACATCTTCTTCAGAATAACGGCAAACATTTGAGCGGAAGCCTTGTCTATACTCGTGTTCATAGCGCCGAAGGTAAGAATTTCCCAGAAAGATTTAATAGTACTACGCGACTGCCGTTCACTCTCCAGCCATTCTTTTACCGTAAATTTTGTTAATTCGAAAGGATCTTTAAAATAAAGTTTTACAAAAAATCTAAGCAGGCTTATTCTTTCTTGAAGAGAGAGGGCTTTAAAAACCAGCATACCGATGAGAAGGTTTAATGGATATAAAGAGCCGGCGGCTTTGAGATGAAATTCTTTGAAGCCCCCGCGGAGAAATTTTACTTCGAGTTTTTTTTGAACCGAAAGATTCCCTGAAGCGCCGATGATCTTGAAAAACTCGAGAGTATCGTAATAGCAGCCCATCAATATATGCTGGCCGTTGTCTATAACCGAGCTTGATTTCTTATCAATAAAAGAATAAGCGCGTCCGCCCGCTTTAGGCGAGGCTTCTAAAATTTCAACCGGGAAACCTGCTTTGGAAAGATATACTGCGGATGAGAGACCGGCGAAACCGCCCCCGATTACCAGACATTTCTTCATCAATAAACTAAGCTGTACTTTGCCCAGACTCCCAGAGATATGCCGACTTTCTCAATCTTCGACACTTTTATGTTCTTGTTATAAACGTTGTAATCGGCATGAATAATTTTTTCGAGCATTTTATAATAGATATGCTGCATCGCCCTCGCCGCGAACATAGAGCCTTTGTCGTCCAGGTCGAGGCTTTCTGTTGCCTTATCAAAATAGAACTTGGCTCTTTCAACCTCGTATTTCATCAGCTCGGTGAAGTTGCTGTTATAGGTATGATTGAAAATGTCTTCTTCGGTATAATTAAACTTCTTCAGATCTTCCAGCGGAAGATAAATTCTCCCCTTCTCGGAATCCTTTTTAATATCTCTTAAAATATTCGTAAGCTGAAGCGCGATGCCGAGGTTAACGGCAAAGTCTTTTGCCGAACCGTGCTTGTACCCGAAAATCTCGATACACATTAATCCCACCGTTGAGGCCACACAATAGCAGTACATTCTAAGATCTTCAAAAGTAGGATACCTGTTTTTTTGAAGATCCATTTCCATCCCCCTAAGAAGATCGAAGAAAGGATCTAGCGGGATGTTGAATTGAGATATTGTCCGCCCCAGCTTGTTGAGAAGTGCGGATTCGGATATTCCGGAGAGAGCTTTATCCAATTCGAGGCGCCATTTGTGGAGCTTGGCATACTTCATTTCGGCGGGCGCGTCGCCTTCATCCACGATGTCGTCCGTCTGCCTGCAGAAAGCGTACACCGTATTCATCGCCTCGCGCTTAGCGGTAGGTAATAAATTAAACGCATAATAAAAGCTGCTCTTACTTTTCTTTGCGATATTTTTTGCTGTATCAACCATTTCTACTTGAATGACCTTAATAAGAGAATTAAAAAATCCTTTTTGTTTAATTTAGGTCTCTTTTGAAGAACGTTAAAATCCAGCGCTTTAATTTTCTCTAAAATAGCCTCTCCGCCTAAAATAGTCCAATTAATTTCATATTTCAATCTTCCCGTTAAAAAATCTACGTAGTGCCAGCGCCATGCTGCTGGTGACAATCGCTGCCAGCAGAAAGCGAAGCGTGGTGACTTGAAAGACGTGAAAGCTCTCTTGCGAGAGCTTCACCACCCGTCCGCCCGCCACAGGAGTGCGCATACGCTGGCTAGTGTGGCCGTGCCTGCCGCTACGGGATGCTTGCGGAGAATCGCCGATCCGTCGCGGACAAACTGGCTGTGCCTGATTTTGCCTTGGCTCAAGAAACTACTTTCCGAGGTTGATATGGCACCAGGTGCATGTGGGGTGGTGGTGGGG
>CAWBBX010000087.1:0-14158 GCA_963787005.1 uncultured Bacteroidota bacterium | reverse complement strand
AGGGGCTCCGGCCTTCCGGTTAAAACGATACAACAGATCAAGGAAGAAGTATACGGAATATGCGGCGGAGCGCCGGCCAAGCCGAAGGTGGACAAGAAGAAAGTAGTTGCCGTTATAAAATGGGTCGACGGAACCGTGATTGATTCGGTTTTCCGGGTAAAGAAGTAGTTTATCATCACTATAGAATGGATGCATAAACTTACATGCATTCGTTCTTTTTTAATAATCTTAAAGGTTTTGTTTCTTCTATATCACAATATTTTTTGAAACTCACTTTAATTTTGCTTAATATAAAAATTGTCAAAATATATTTTTACACCTGGCAGATGATTCTAGCCCAATAAATAGCCCTAATTCTTTTTATACACAATTATATTCGGACTATGAGTTTTCGCCTAATCGGTTAAATACTTTAAATGGAAAAAATTGGGATAGCATTCGGATCCGGCGGAGCAAGGGGTATTGCCCACATTCTTATGATAGAAGCACTGGAGGAATTGGGTTTAAAGCCTTCGGTCATATCCGGAACCAGTGTAGGAGCGATTGTCGGAGCCTTTTATGCAGCGGGCTATACTTCAAAAGAAATGAAGGAAATTGTCTACAAGATAATCTTCCCCAAAAACGACAGGTTCTCCGACTTCTTCAAGAGATCCGATATCGTAAAAATGCTTACGATGTTTGATCCTCAATTTGTTAAATCCGGTTTTATTAAAGGCGACAAGCTTCAGAATTTCCTGCAATCCCAGTTGAACGTTTCTACATTCGAAGAATTGAAGATACCGTTGAAAATTATTGCGACGGATTACTGGAAAAAAGAGGAAGTAATCTTCGACAAAGGCAAACTGCTTCCGCCCATTCGCGCTAGTTATTCTCTTCCCGGGCTTTTCACTCCCATAAAAATTCACGGGCGGGTGTTAATAGACGGAGGCATTGTAAATCCTCTTCCCTACGATGTCTTGATAAAGGACTGCGATTACACCATTGCCGTAGACGTAACGGCGTACAAAACGAGCAACGGTAAAGAATTTCCGCCCACATTCGAGTCGGTTTTTACAGCATACCAGATAATGCAGCATTCCAACAGCCAGCAGAAGATTAAATTCATAAAGCCCGACATTTATATCAGACCAGAGATAATGGATGTGAGGGTCTTCGATTTCTCAAAAGTAGAGTCGATATTTGAACAGGCGCAGCAGGCAAAAGATACCTTAAAGAAAAAGCTGGAGCAGATTCTTAAGTACAAAACGTCCACGGAATATGTAGAGATCAACAATAACTGAATTCTAAGACTCAATAAGCAAGCAGTTTTTTAAGCTTCTCTTGAAATCTTCCCTTCGGAAGAAAATTTTTCTCAAGTGCATCAGCAAATGGAACCGGCGTATCGAGGCTGCCGCAGCGGGTTACCGGAGCATCGAGATACTCGAAACAATTTTCAGAAATCCAGGCCGCAATCTCTCCGCCTATTCCTCCTGTCAATGTATCTTCGTGAAGTATGAGCACCTTCCCTGTTTTCTTAACCGAAGCTTCTACACTTTTCTTGTCCCACGGCATTAATGTAAGAAGATCTATGAGATCGGCAGAAATGCCGGGATCTTCCTCGAGCACTTCCTTTGCCCAATGAACTCCCATACCGTATGTTATGATCGAGATGTCTTCACCTTCGGCTATCAGCTTTGCTTTTCCTATTTTCACAGTGTAATAATCATCCGGTATCTCATCCGATATCGAGCGGTATAATGCCTTATGCTCGAAATACATCACCGGGTTCGGATCTTCGATAGCTGCGTTAAGAAGACCTTTCGCGTCGTACGGATTTGACGGATAAACGACTTTCAATCCCGGCGTATGCGTAAACCATGCTTCATTCGACTGCGAGTGGAAAGGCCCGGCTCCCACTCCCGCGCCGGTCGGCATCCTTACAACAACGTCCGCATTTTGTCCCCACCTGTAATATATTTTAGCGATATTGTTTACAACCTGGTTGAAGCCGCTGCTCACGAAATCGGCGAACTGCATCTCCACAACCGACTTCCCTCCCATAACCGAATAGCCCAATGCCGCACCCAGCACGGCCGACTCGCAAATGGGAGTATTCCTCACTCTGTCCTTACCGAACTTCTTTATGAATCCGTCGGTCACCTTAAACACTCCGCCGTACTCGGCGATATCCTGCCCCATTAATATAAGCTCGGAATATTTCTCCATGCTTTCCGCCAGTGCATCGGTTATTCCGTCTATAAATCTCTTCTTTGTTTTTGATGATGAACCGGGCCGCTTTATCTTTTTGATCGAAGGGCGCGATAGATGTCCTTTAACTCAGTTTCGGTATCGGCGCTGATCTCGGGCTGAGCCTGCGGTGATCTCCCACTCTTTATCAATCAGAACTTTAAAGTTTTCCCTTGGCTTTGTCGATGAAATTCTGATCGATAATTTTTTCGCTCAGCAAAAATTTTTCAAAATTTTCAATAGGATCCTTCTTCGCCCATTCTTCAAGTAATTTTTTAGGAACATATTTTATTCCGGAAGCTTCCTCGTGTCCCCGCATTCTGAATGTCATCGCTTCAATCATCACCGGTCTGGGATTTTCTCTTATTTCTTCCGCTATTTTTTTTACCGATGAATATACTTCCAAAATATTATTGCCGTCTACACGGAATGATTCAATGCCATATCCGATCCCGCGGTCGATTAATTCCTTGCAGTTGTACTGCTCGTTTATAGGAGTGGATAATCCGTAGCCGTTGTTCTCGATCATAAAGATTACAGGCAGGTTCCAGACAGAAGCCACGTTCAGAGCTTCGTGAAAATCTCCTTCACTCGTTCCGCCGTCGCCTGTAAAAACAAGGCAGCATTTTTTTTCTCTATGAATCATGTGCCACAGAGCGATTCCGTCGGCTACCGCCAGCTGCGGTCCGAGGTGAGATATCATCCCTACAATATGATGCTCATTTGTTCCGAAGTGAAACGATCTTTCCCTTCCGTTTGAAAATCCGGAGCTTTTACCCTGGAACTGTGCGAACAGACGGTGCAGCATTAATTTTCTATAGGTAAAAACGCCGAGGTTTCTATGCATAGGAAGAATATATTCGTCATTATGCAAAGCCGACGCACTGCCCACAGCAATAGCTTCCTGCCCCATACCCGAAAACCATTTGGTGATCTTGCCCTGCCTCAAAAGACGCAGTTTTTTTTCTTCGATTAGCCTCGGCAAAAGAAGTTCACCGTATAATTCAATTAATTCTTCGTCGGTATAGTTATTTCTGTCGTATTTGATCATGAAAAATATTGTAAGAGAAAATCTGAATAATCCGCTTCCTAGGGATGAACAAATTAGATGTTTCTTTTTTCTGGGTCAAGCATCGAGCCGAAAAACACATAGCGCAAAGAGAAATAATAAATATTTTGTGACCTTAAACTCAATTACATATAATGTTTAAGAAGAAAGCAAGTACATTTAAATTGTTGATTCCCTAATATTTTTTATCTAAGTTGAAATAAACAACTAAGCGGGGGAAAAATGCGAAGAATAATTTTCCTCGGGATCTGGCTCATTATTTTAAGCTTCTGCGTTAAGGCTCAATCCGGCAATGTTACAGTTATTACCCTCGACGGAACTATCAATCCCGCCGCCGCGGATTATATAAATTACGGAATTAAGATAGCAGTTAAGAATAATTCGGAGTGCCTGGTGTTAAAATTAAACACGCCGGGCGGACTCCTGGTATCGACGCGTAAAATTGTATCAGATATTCTTCAGTCGCCTGTCCCGGTAGTAGTATACGTTTCACCACCGGGATCGAGAGCGGCATCGGCAGGAGTATTTATAACCTTATCGGCAAACATCGCGGTTATGGCGCCCGGAACGAATATAGGCGCGGCGCATCCGGTATCATTGCAGGGCCAGATGGATTCCACGATGACGGAGAAAGCCACAAACGACGCTGCGGCATTTATCAGAACTATAAGCGAAAAGCGGAAAAGGAATGTTAAGTGGGCGGAGGACGCGGTAAGAAAAAGTATATCAATAACCGAAACGGAAGCTCTTAAAGAAGATGTTATCGATCTTATCTCGCCCAACCTGCAAGACCTCCTCGAAAAAATAAACGGACGCGAAGTGACTACCGAAAGCGGCACTGCGGTCCTCGAGACAAAAGGTGCTAAGATAATTTCCATCGGAATGAATTTTCAGCAGAGGCTTTTGAATATACTAAGCGATCCGAATATTGCGTACATTTTATTCATGCTCGGTTTTTACGGTCTGCTTTTCGAGCTCTATAATCCGGGTTCAATATTTCCCGGCGTTGTGGGTGTAATTTGTCTTGTTCTCGCTTTCTATACAATGCAGACACTGCCCATCAATTACGCCGGACTTGCCCTCATCATTTTCGCCATTGTCTTATTTGTACTTGAGATAAAAATAGTAAGCCACGGCATTCTTACCGTCGGCGGCATAATCTCTTTAATAATGGGTTCAATCATGTTGATAGACGTTGATTCTTCGCTTGAAGTCGTCCACATTTCCTGGCAGATAATAGTGGCGGTTGTAACTTTAACTGTGCTGTTTTTCATGTTCGCAATCGGGTTTGGGATTAAAGCTCAAAGGAGAAAGCCAACTACCGGCGCTCAAGGAATTATTGATGAAACCGGGGAAACCATAACGGAGATGGACCCCGAAGGCCAGGTAAAAGTACACGGAGAAATATGGACAGCCGAAAGCCTCGACGGCAATCTGTTAAAAGGAACTAAGATAATCGTGGCGGAAATTTCTAATTTAAAACTAAAAATACGAAGAGCCGAAAAAACATAACTTAGACGGTTCTTGGGAGGAGAAATATGCAGGAGATTTCAATTTATATAACAATATTAATATTGTTTATCATTTTTATTCTATCAAACTCAATCAAGATATTGAGAGAATACGAAAGAGGCGTTATTTTCAGACTCGGAAGATTGATCCAGGAAAAAGGCCCCGGGCTTATATTGCTTATTCCTATGGTCGACCGCATAGTAAAAGTAAGCTTGCGTACCATTGTAATGGATGTTCCTCCGCAGGATATTATTACAAGAGACAACGTTTCTTTGAAAGTAAACGCAGTAGTTTATTTCAGGGTCGTCAACGCCGCCAAAGCTACTGTAGAAGTAGCAGATTATTTATCGGCCACATCTCAAATATCCCAGACTACTTTAAGGAGCGTACTCGGTCAGTCGCAGCTGGATGAGCTTTTATCCGAGCGCGATCAGATTAACCAGAAACTGCAGAAAATTATTGACGACCAGACAGAACCGTGGGGAATAAAAGTTTCGGTTGTGGAAGTTAAGCAGGTCGATCTTCCGATAGAGATGCAGAGAGCTATAGCCAAACAGGCCGAAGCAGAGAGGCTTAGAAGAGCCAAGGTTATCAACGCAGAAGGCGAATTTCAGGCAAGTCAGAGACTCGCCGATGCGGCAGGAGTTATCGAAGATCATCCGGTCGCGGTCCAGTTAAGGTTTCTTCAGACTCTGTCGGATATTTCTTCTGAAAAAAATTCTACGATTATATTCCCCGTACCGATAGATCTTATATCTCCGTTTTTAGATAAGATGAAAAAGGACTAATAAAAAATTAATATTCCCGTAGCGCGGACTATCAGTCTGCGCACCCGTATTCTGCCGAGGACAATTCTTTTACCCGTAACTTCTAAATCACAGACCGGTGGTCTGTGCTGCGAATATCCTTTTTGCAATACACCCCGTAGCGCGGACTATCAGTCTGCGCACCCGTATTCTGCCGAGGACAATTCTTTTACCCGCAACTTCTAAATCACAGACCGGTGGTCTGTGCTGCGAATATCCTTTTTGCAATACACCCCGTAGCGCGGACTATCAGTCTGCGCACCCGTATTCTGCCGAGGACAATTCTTTTACCCGCAACTTCTAAATCACAGACCGGTGGTCTGTGCTGCGAATATCCTTTTTGCAATACACCCCGTAGCGCGGACTATCAGTCTGCGCACCCGTATTCTGCCGAGGACAAATCTTTTACCCGCAACTTCTAAATCACAGACCGGTGGTCTGTGCTGCGAATATCCTTTTTGCAATACACCCCGTAGCGCGGACTATCAGTCTGCGCACCCGTATTCTGCCGAGGACAATTCTTTTACCCGCAACTTCTAAATCACAGACCGGTGGTCTGTGCTGCGGCAATTCAAATATTCGTAAGACTTTAACATTTTTAAGTTTTCCATATTATGTTTAGTTTTATTTATATGATTGATCCCAAAAATATATTAGAAGAATATTTCAACCACGATTCTTTCCGCGGCGAGCAGGAAAATATCATCAACAGGCTTGTTAAGGATAACGGACACTGCCTGGTATTGATGCCTACCGGCAGCGGTAAATCGCTCTGCTACCAGGTGCCGGCTCTTTGCTTCGAAGGCGGCACGCTTGTTATTAGTCCCCTTATCGCTCTAATGCAGGATCAGGTCGACTCTCTGCGGAAGAAAAACATTCCCGCCGGATTTATCAACTCGACTCTTTCTAAAAAAGAACGCGACTCGCGATTAAAGAATTTTCTTTCAGGCAAGATCAAACTTCTTTATGTAACGCCCGAAAGGTTCAAGAAACAGGAGTTCACCGACGCAATTAAAACCGCTTCGATTTCCCTTTTGGCAGTGGACGAGGCTCACTGCATTTCGGAATGGGGCCACGATTTCCGTCCCGATTATTCCAGGCTTTCCGAGTTCAGAGAACTTTTAAATAATCCGCTGACCATAGCATTAACTGCAACGGCAACGCCCGACGTACAGAATGACATACTTGACAAGCTTAATATCGGCAAGAAAGACGTAAAGATATTTCATCAAGGTATTGAGCGACCCAACCTGCGGCTTGAAGCGGTTGAGGTATTCGACGAAAAGGAAAAGCTGAAAAAAATCATTGATGTTCTCGAAAATTATTCCGGCTCGGGTATTATTTACTTCGCCTTGATTCAGACTTTGGAAAAATTCTCACAAATGCTCAGGGACATCGGCTTTAGTCACGGGGTCTATCACGGCAAACTGACCGACAAGCAGCGTAAACTGATGCAGAGGGAATTCTTGACCGGAAAAACGGACCTGATACTAGCCACCAACGCGTTCGGGATGGGAATCGACAAGCCCGACATCCGTTTCGTAATCCACGCCGAGGTTCCGTCTTCCATTGAATCTTATTACCAGGAAATCGGAAGGGCCGGAAGAGACGGGAAGGATTCATTGTGTGTTATGGTTTACGCGCAGGATGATCTATACATACAGATGGATTTTATAAAATGGTCTAATCCAGGTGCCGATTTTTACTCTGCTTTATATGATCAGCTTGTCAGAGACCTGGATAGTGCGAATTCTATGGGCACGGATTACCTCCGTGAACAAATGAGCTTCAAGAACAGGAAAGACTTCAGGCTCGAGACCGCTCTAGGGATGCTTGAAAGGTACGGTGTTACAGAGGGTTCTATCGATAATCATGATCTTGCCGTTGTATCGGAACTGCCTGAATCACTTCAAGACGATGATCATCTTCAGGAAAAGTTAACGAACGATAATAAAAAACTCCTGTCAGTCGTTCAGTATTTCCGCAACGAGCTTTGCCGCAAGATTTATATTTCGAATTACTTTGGTTTCGAGGGTGAAAAACCTTGCCATAACTGCGATAACTGCAGCGAGTTCAAATATTAATTTTGTAAGTGGATTTTAATGAAAAGTCTGATCTTCATATTACCTGTTTTAATTATTCTTGCTTTCGCCGATTGCGGGGCACAGACCCTTACGCAAATATTGGAAAGACATGAGGAAGCTGTCGGAAGAGAGGAATTAAACAAGGCGCAGACCGTAATTATAAGCTCAGAAGTTATAAGAGGCAAAATGAAGATCCCCGTTAAAGTAACGTACAAGCGACCGTCTAAAGTCAGGTCGGAAAGCAGCTTCGGCGGTAAAACATATATTAACGCATTCGACGGAAAAAGAGGATGGGAATCGGATCCGGCAATAGAAAACGGGCGGCCGCATGTGCTCAACGCCGATGAAAGTGAAAGTTTGAAATCCCGGGCCGACTTCGACGGACTTCTCTACCGTTATAAAGAAAAAGGAAACATGCTGAAGTTTTTAGGAAAGGATAAATTGAACGGCCGGCGGATCATCAAACTTAAATTAACAAAGAAAAACGGGGAGGAAGAAATTATTTTTATAGACGCCCGAACCTATCTTTTCGCCAGAACCGTTACGGAAACTGAAATTAATGGAAAGAAAACTAATCGTATCGCGGACATTTCCGACTACAGAAATATCGACGGAATTAAATTCCCTTTTAGGTTTGAGGTGAATGCCAGTGGAAGGGAAATAATTCAAATAGTTAAAAGTGTTGAGGTAAATAAAACCGTGCCGGATTCTTATTTCGAATTTAAGAACCCGGCAAATTGAATCTGCGCACGATATAGACGGACTAAAACTTATTCAAATTTTAACATACCGAAGTATTCGGGCTGGTATGGAAGGTAGTACTGCATAATAGACCAGTCGCTTTGCTGAATCTTTGATTGAAGCCGGTGCCTCAAAACGTTAAAGCCCCAGACGTCCCCGGCCTTGGGTTTGCTTACATTCATCTGCGAGAACGGTATTTTGAATTCGGCGCTCCAATAATCTTTTCCTACATATGTTTTCACATCGAACTTAATTGTGAATAGCCCTTTCGGACTGCTGCAGAGCACTGTTCCTTTTGAATTAACCATAAGCCTAAAGAAAGTAGATTGATCGCGGTTCGTATCGAAGAACAGCTCAAAGTCGTCGTCGCCGAAAACGAGCGGAATATCGCCGTAAGCCTTAGCCGAAAGGTTCTCCGGATGCGGTTCTTCGCCGACAACGCTCACGTACAAGTTATTCTCATCGTATAGAAGCTTAACGTTAGTTTTTGTTTCAGCCGGAGTTCCCTTAGCATCGGTATAAAGCTGATTGATTCCCTTAACATTTTTCCACGCATCTTCGTCAGGCTTTCCGTCGAGTACAATGCCTTTGTTTGTCTTATACGCGTCAACCCAAGGAGGGTCGAATAATTTATAGTAGTTAATGCTGTGCGTAACCGCGCCGCTTAACGTGGTAAATGGCGAGGTTATTTTTATTTCGGGAAGATCATTTCTCGTAAAATTCCCGGAAGGTCCGTTTATATGAAATTTAAATTCTTTAGTTTCACCGGGACCTACTTTCACCTTTTCGCCGTAAGGCGTGCACTTCCAGCGGAAGTCTTTTGTATGCCATGTGAGCGTGTATGTTCTTTCATCTTTCGTCCTGTTATGTATCTTTACGATTCCGGTCGTATCAATCGCTCCTTCGGCAGGATTGTGAATTAATATTGTTCTGTCCGGATTATAATATTTCGGTGATTTCGTCGATTGCCCCTCAGCCACGGTATCGATCGGGTAAACGCCTCCCTTAGTAATGAATGCGTAGCTTATTTTAGCACCGTTAACCGTCACGTATAAAAATCCGTGCCCGTATCCAGCCATAAAATTATTCAGATTCATATTGCCGGAAGAATTCAGGCAGAAGTAATCGATTCCTTTGATAACCCTATGATCATAAATATGAAAATGTCCGGAGAAAATCCCCTTCACATTATATTTAGCGATCAGGTCCTCCACCGGTTTCCAATCGAATAGTTTTTTTTCAAGATACAGAGGCGCGTGCATCGACAGGAAAATATTCTCGGCGCTCTTCGATTTCTCCAGATCTTTTTTCAGCCATTCCATCTCGTTCGGAGGAATGGTATCGAACTGCTGATCGAGAAATACATTTAATACGATGAAATGCGAATTACCGTAATCGAAGGAATAGAAAAGTTTGTCTTTGCCCCAAGCTTCAATGTACGCAGGCTGTATTTCCTTAGTTGTTACATCGTGGTTACCGGGCGTGGGATAAAACGGCATTGTAAGGGGCGAGATCTGCCGCTTGAATCTTTTCCACTGTTTCCTTGCCGTATTTATATCGTATGTGTAGCCGTGGATCATATCTCCCACATGCATTACAAAAGCAGGCTTGAGCAATTCCGTTTCGTGCACTATCTTCTTAAAAGTATTCGGATTCTCGAACTGGCTGTCGCCCAACACAATAAATCTAAACTCCTGCGCGAAAGAAGAACATGAGAATAACACAACCAAAAGAATTAACAATTTAGCTGAGTTAAGTTTAATTGACCATTGAGGGAATTTGTTAAACATCAGGTATCCTAAAATTTTAGTAAACGGCACTTGTAAATTATCAGGTAAAGGATTTAAATTACTGCCGCCTAATCGTAAAACGAAGTATGATAAAAAATCTATGAATAGCAAAATAAACAGAACTGTATCAGCTTCAAGCGCCGGTTCAAAATAAATAAATTCCGGGCTTACTTCAATTACCTTAATCCCGCTGTCACATTGCGACTGCTTGCTAAACAAGATTTATTTATATATGTTAAGAATAATATAAAGGGGATCGAGCGTGTGCAATTTTGCAGACTATATTGCATCGCGAAGTTTAAGTTTACTGCCCGTCCCGGACTTACCCCTTTCCTACACCATTTTCTCACAAACCCGGAATCCTTCAAGCTTACAAAAACATTTTACTAACATTTCGGAATATCCGAATACTCTCCTTTTCCTGCCGTACCAGCTTGATAAACCGGGAAAAATCGGGAGGAGATAAAATGAAGAAAACAGTATTGTTTTTATTCGCAGCTTTTTTAATTCTGCCGGCACATGAAATAAGCGCGCAGACCTTAAACCAGCTTATCGATCTTAACTTCGACGCTGTAAAACAGGACAAGTACAACAAACTCACATCAATTATAACTACATGCGATATAAAGCTCGATAAACAAAAAGGCACACTAACGGTTATTCATAAGCGGCAGAATAAGATACGCAAGGAGATGAAAATCGGCGGCAAGACCACAATTACCGCTTACGACGGCATACATGCTTGGAAGCAGGTAAACAACGGAAAGCCGCAATTCATAACTGGTCCGCAATTCGAAAATATTAAATTCCAGGCGGACCTCGACGGTTACTTCTTCTGCTGGCGGGAAAAGAATCATACTCTTTCATTAGAAGGCAAGGACAATATCCATGGCAGCCCGGTCTTCAAAATAAAATGCGAGAAAGAAAACGGCGATAACGCCGATCTTTATCTCGACTCAAAATCTTATCTGCTTGTTAGAACCGTTCAAAGAATGAATCGCGCAGGAAAAATAGTTATGACAGAAACCGATATTTCAGATTACAAGAAAATCGACGGAATTCCTTTCCCGCACAAATATGAGATTAAATCCGGCGGCTCAGTTGAAATCAGAAACATTCGGGATATAAAACTAAACAAGGAAGTGCCGGACTCGGTTTTCACAGTGCCCGGCCCAATTGAGAAAAAATAAAAACAGTAATTATTAAGAAGCCTGAATATCTTCGATAATAATTAAAGAGAAACCGAACATCCGATTTTTAACATTGCAGGAAGAACAGAAAGAGATCTTGCCGAATAATTTGAAATAGATTCACCTGGACTATATAGGTTAATATTTTTCACATTTACCTTAGACCAGGAATAAACTATAGCAATTCCGTACTCCGCAACTATTGAAAAATTATCATACGCATACCACTCTAACCCGGTATTCAGAATCAAACCGGCCGCCCATGTATAGCCTATTTCCTTTATAAGGTATGAATCTGTTTCAATTTTCGAGGAGGTCAAACCGTTTCTTTCAACTCGGTCGACATAATAACCGATGAGCGGTCCGCCGCCGGTATAAATAGTAACCTTTCTTCTTTCCAAAGGATAGTACAGATACTTGAAAAAAACCTGTGTGCCTTTTGAACGTATGTCGGTATTCTGAACAGAATAAAAATTCGGAATATTGCCGGTAAATCTAACACCGTTGCTGTAGTTTTGAACCAGGCCGAGAAATTCAACTCCGCTTTGAAATGCTGAATTTTGATTAATATTTTTCTTGATCGATAAAGACAGTCCCAAGTTGGTGCTTAAAGAATTGAACCCGATCACTTCGGCTTGAACAGACCAATTTTCCGATTTAATATATTTATCAGAATTTGTTTTAGAAGAATTTCCGATTTGAGCAATTGACGAGCCGGAAAAAAGGACCATGAAAAATGACAGGAAAAGGGATAAATAGACTGCCGATGAACTTTTCATAGAACACCCCACTAGTTTATGAAAAAAAATGGACCCGAATTATCCCGTATATGTCTTTTCCCTGTTTCCTCCGGAATTGTTTGATGAGTAAAAAGAGGCGTCCCCTATTTTGAATCACATTTTAACAACAGTTGATTAAAAAAGCAATTCAATTATTCGGCATTTTTTTTATTTTAGACAACAATGTTATTCGCATAAAAATATTATGGGAAAAAAAATGAAAGAGCAAAAGATAGATAAAGCAGCTGCGAAACTCATCATAAAGAATATGGTATGCAACCGCTGTATAAAAGTTGTGAAGGAAGAATTAGAAAAACTCGGATATGATGTTAAAAATATCTCACTCGGTGAAGCGGAAATTAACAGGGAGCCGGACAATAAAGATAGTGCGGAAATAAAAAGAGTACTGGAAGAAAACGGCTTTGAACTCATCGAAGATAAGAGGGCGAAAACAATAGAAGAAATTAAACGAATTATTCTGGAACTTGTAAGAAACGATGATGAGCGAAATCCGATTAATATGAATTTTTCTGACTACCTTGTAAAAAATCTTGGGATGGAATATCATTATATATCAAACCTATTTTCGTCAATTGAAAATATCACAATCGAGCAGTATATAATTCTTCAAAAGATTGAGCATGCGAAAGAGCTATTGAAATACGGTGAACTGACTCTCAGCGAAATTGCATATAAACTAGGGTACAGCTCCGTGCAGCATTTATCCAATCAATTTAAAAAAGTAACCGGAATGACCGCCAGCCGGTTCAAAAACATTACCGTCAACCTCCGCAAACCCCTTGATCATATTTCTTCGTAGCACATATTAATAATCTGTGCTATAGTAACTTATTACAATATAATACTTTAAAATCATATAACTTTTTCTCAAAATTATGTAACGCGGTATCTTGCCGATTCAACTATATTTGAATCGTTAATAAAGAGAAAACTCACACTCAAATTATGAAAGGACTATAACAATGAAAACACAAGAAATAAAAATAGAAGGAATGAGCTGCGACCACTGCGTAATGGCCGTGAGAAAAGAATTAAGCAGGCTCGATAACGTAAAAGTAAACGATGTGAAGATAGGCAGCGCGAAAGTTGAATATGACGAAAGCGCCGTAGATGAAAGCGTTCTTGAAAAAGCCGTTGAAGAAGCGGGATACAAAGTTGTAAAATAAGCCGGATTTATTATTAACCGGCGCAAATCGGAATGATATTATGGAAGACATAGGAATAAAAACATTAACTCTCCCTGTTGAGGGAATGACTTGTGCCAGCTGCGTTGCAAGAGTTGAAAAAGCGCTAAAGAAAACTGAAGGCGTTTCTGATGTAAACGTAAACTTTGCGACCGAGAAAGTGACGCTTTCGTTCGAGGACGGCAAGACTGATCTCTCGAAGCTGGCCGGAATTGTAGAGGACGCGGGATACAAGCTCCTCACTCAGACGGAAGAGACAAAGGAAGAAAAGGGTGAGACCGGGGGCGGGATAAATGTCCCGGAAGATGTTGAACAAAAAGAATCGTATAAGAAGCTGAAGTCGGAGTTTATATTCGCGGCAATAATGACCGTTCCAATAATGGCCGTAAGCATGATCCGTATGACTAGCTGGTTTCTGCTATGGTCTCCGGTGCCGCCGGAATACATCGATCGTTTATTATTTATAGCGACGACGCTTGTCATCTTCATATCAGGTAAAAGATTCTTCACAATTTCATGGAAGCTGATCAAACACCTCGGTGTGGATATGAATACACTCGTCGCTGTCGGAACCGGAACGGCGTATTTATATAGTACTATTGCTGTGCTTTTCCCGAAGCTGCTAGCTATCCAGAGCGCCGGTAATCATATTTATTTTGATACGGCAACAACCATCATCGCATTAATTCTGATGGGAAGAGTGCTCGAAGCCAGGGCGAAGGATAAAACATCAACTGCTATAAAAGCCAATCGTTC
>CAWBBX010000086.1:0-18537 GCA_963787005.1 uncultured Bacteroidota bacterium | reverse complement strand
GAAGCATGCTATATAAGAAGAAATTGTGGGAGAGTAAGAAGATTTTGCGGTTTTTCATTTGGGCAATACCGTTACCTGTTTTAGCCTGTGAGCTGGGCTGGATAACGGCCGAAGTAGGCCGGCAGCCGTGGATTGTTTATAATATTATGCGGACAAAGGATGCTGTATCAGCGGCAGTTTCCGGAGGCGATGTGTTGTTCTCAATTATTCTGTTCGGTTTAATTTACCTTGCTTTGGGATCTTTATATGTCTACCTGCTGGTAAAGGAGATTAAGCATGGTCCCATGCCTCTGGAAAGAAAGGAGGCCGTATTATGATTACTTTGCAGATAATTTGGTTTGTACTCGTCGGCGTCTTGATTATCGGTTATGCCGTATTGGACGGCTTCGATTTAGGTGTCGGAGTACTGCACTTATTCTCCAAAGATGAAAACGAAAGAAGAATAAATCTCAACGCCATCGGTCCGGTGTGGGACGGCAATGAAGTATGGCTGCTCACGGGAGGCGGAGCGTTGTTCGCCGCGTTCCCGATAGTGTATGCCACAGTGTTCAGCGGATTTTATATAGCGCTGATCCTGCTTCTTGCCGCACTTATATTTCGTGCCGTATCTTTCGAATTCCGGGGCAAGGTTGATTCCGGTTCGTGGACGCGCTTTTGGGATTACGCTTTCGGTATCGGAAGTCTGCTTCCCGCAATATTATTCGGCGTGGCGTTCGGCAACATACTTCGGGGTGTGCCGGTAGATAAATCGGGCGCATATCTAGGAACATTCCTCGGTCTGCTCAATCCTTATTCTATTCTGCTGGGATTATTCAGTCTTTCCATGTTTTTAACACACGGTTCTATCTTTTTAGCTATGAAAACTGAAGGAGATCTTCAAAAGAAAATATTGAAGAGGGTTAATCCTTTCTGGATCACTTATGTAGTTATTTATGTGCTCGCGACATTTTATACAATATTCGAAGCGCCGTATCTTTTCACCGGAATAATGGGGAATCCGTTGTTCTGGATTATATTTATTTTACTGCTGGCTTCAATAATTTACATCCCGGTTGCCGTGAAAGGGGGAAGGTTATTCACAGCCTTTCTTTCTTCTTCAGTTTCTATCGCGTCTGTAATCGGAATTGCCGCAATAAGTTTGTTCCCTAGATTAGTTCCGTCGAGCATCGATCTTTCGTACAGTCTTACGATTTACAATGCTTCGTCATCACAGGGGACTCTTACGGCGATGCTGATTATCGCGCTTATCGGCGTGCCTATAGTAATAGGATATACGATCTACATATATAGGGTCTTCAAAGGGAAGGTAGTTATAAGCGAAGATAGTTATTAAACGATTATTTAAACATGTTTAACAAGCTTGAACTGAAACAGCCCCGCCGTTTATGTCGGGGCTCAGGTAAAGAAAAAAAGGGCACCGTTAAAGTGCCCTTTGTATTATTAAGATCATTAATTCTTATAAGATCCATGCAAGAGAGACATGGAATAAATTTGTACTTAGCTGGCTTGTACTTCCGTTATACTCATTCGCAATAATGCTCGGATTGCTTGCCGTTTCACTGCTGTTTAATCCCGATTCATAGGCCGCATTAACGCTTAACTTTCCGGTTAATTTATATCCCGCACCCAGCATAATATGACTTTCGACTATCGCGGGGAATACCGGGAAGATTGTTGAAGAAGGAACGGGGTTGTTTCCGTAAGCAAAACCGGCTCTTAACGTGAGGTCACTGTTAACATCATACTCGCCGCCCAGCTTAACTAATACAACATCTTTCCAGTTCATCGGGAAATTGATTCCGAAGCTGCCGTCATTTCCCATCATAGTTTTAATATTCGGGTTAGTTCCTCCGGATAAATCAAGAATCATTTTATCGAAAGCGCTCTTCCAGTTTATCCATTCTATATCCAATCCCATTCTTAAATAATCCGAGGCTTTGTACGAGAGGCCAAAACCAAGCGACTGCGGAATCTTTAATTTTGCTTCGAGGTCATAATTATCTGCCGCGCCTTTCTGCAAATCAATTCCCATCTGTCCGAACTGCTGCATCACGGCCGCCTGAGCCTCCTGCGGGGTTGTGTTAGGGCTTTGAGCCATATAACCCATTACAGCTTTGCCGAATGCGTCGTTTAACTGGGCTGTCATATCCATCGTAGCCTTGCCGTTTTTGTACGTCAACGGGATTGGAAGAGAATATGATAATCCGAAAGAAAATTGATCGTTGAGCTTATAAGCAAATCCTATCTTGCCTGTAAAGCTTATCGCTGTTAAATCATTCATATTTGCAGCGGCCGTAACTTCCTGGTAACCGAAGCCCCCTTGAGCCGGCGGCGCGGCAAACATTTGTCCGAAAGTCATTCCGTTTTGCGGGTTAACAATACCCGACATTACGGAAGGTGAAAGACTGTAAGGCATCTGGAATTCCAGCATACTGTAAACTAACTGTGCGGAAATACCTACGGAAAACGACGGGGTCAATTTATACGAAACCGAAGGCCCGCCCTGCATAACAGCTAATTTTGAATGATAAACTTGAGGCACAAAATTTCCGCTCTGATCGACAAAGAGAGCGTGATTAAGAGTAAAGTCAGCACCCATTCCGCCTTGCGTAAAAAATCCTATCCCCCAAGTAACTTTGCTGTTCGGATCTGCCACATAAGAAAGATCGGGCATAGGGAAATAATTTGTTTTTCCGTTCACATCATTTAAATTATTCTTAAAATGAAGCGAGGGAATCATTAAGGAAAAATTTGCGTCAACTTTTGAACTCTTAAGAAAAGAAATCCCGGCCGGGTTGGTCATCATTAAATCAGGGCTGTCAAAATAGCCGATACTTACACCGCCGCGACCGATTGTGCTCGCATCAAAACCTATCAGCTTTGTGCCGGATTGTGCAAACACTTGAAAAGATAAAATTAGTATAAAAGATCCTATACTTAACGATTTTTTCATGATTATTCCTTCAGAATAATATTATTCTGCTAACTGTGAAGAGAATTTTGATTTTGAAAGATAGATTACAAAACACTTCCCTGTAAACTTTTATATTTCTTAATAACATTAAACGGCTGCTTTTATAATGCGGCATACAAAAGCAGCCTGTCGGATAATTTATTAAGAAAGTATCAGCATCCTTCTCTGAGTGCTTTTGGTTTACTGCTTTTTAGTTTTTGTAACATTTGTTCGGGTGATACATTCTCACCGGAGAGTTTATTCCTTAATTCCACCAACGTCCGGAGCTCTTTATCGCTTAATTGATTGGTGACTGAAATACCAATAGGCTGGATCAAATATTTTTTTACTGCATTAAAACCGCCTTTAACGGCAAATGCCCTCGCATTTTTAACCTGTCTTAAATAAGCGGCAGCTTCTTGAGCGTCCCCTGTATTATTACCGTAAACAATTATTAAATCATCGGGATTCCAGCGCGAATTTTGTAATTGTTTTAATGTCTGATTTACGGCTACTTTTAAATGCGATTTAGAAAAATCTTTTTGGTTTCTTAAATCAATCCAAAAGCAATTTGACTGATCATATGAATAGTACTGCGCAGCTTCAAAGGCAGATATCGTAAAAATACCAGATTCATTAAAATGCTGCTGCTTAACATGTGAGTCTACAACAAAAGCATTGCTTATAAAATCAGAAGTAGGAAAGAAGGCTAATATCAAAGCTGCAAATAAGCTTAAACCTACAACAGAATATTTTTTTGACATTTTAATCATTTTTACCCCAGAATTTAAATTGTAATTTCCGCATCCCGAGGCTGCCCAATATGGCAAACAGCGTAACGATGAGAACCATTAGACCGACGTTGATATTAAATAATTGATCGAGGCGCCATACACCGTTTGCGTCGGATTGGTAAAAGTTTTTCCACACCGGATAAATATCTCCGAACAACAAACTACCGAGCATAAATCCGCCTACAAATACCATTGCATCTATCTTTCCTGTAACCATCGAGGCCAAAGATGTTCCGGGACAGAATCCGCCAACAGCCATCCCTATACCGAATATTAATCCGCCGACTATCATCGGAAGCAGGTAAGAGGGGAGGAAATATAATTTTGTTGCATCGATCAATCCCAGAAGAGACATGCCCCATAATCCGATTGAGGCTGTTACAATTGCTGTAAACATCACTACCGGAACATCCACATCCTTCATATAAAAAGTAGCGGCGATTTTCCTTGAATTGGTAAATCCGGACCGCTGAAGCGCGTACCCGAATAGTACGCCTATAAGCACGGCGAAAATTGAATTAACACCGCCTGAAATTAATCCGTTTTTTACTAGTGGTCCTATCATATCCATTGCCTCCTAACAAAATAAGCTACGGCAAATCCGCCGATGAATATTGAGAACATAAATGCCCACGATCCTACCGAAAGTTCCGCGCCGCCTACCAATGCTTGTCCGCTTGTGCAGCCCCTTGCCATTCTTGCCGCGTAACCGACTAGCGCTCCTCCTACCAGCGCATACGCCAGTCTACCTTTATTCGAAATATTAGGGCCTTTAAGTACTTCAAACTTTAAACTACCGGATACTTTCCCGGCAAGGAAACTTCCTATCATAATTCCGATTGCCATAAATACTAAGTAATTGTTCAGAGGATTTTGACCATTGGCAAAATATTTCGAAAAATATTCGCTTGACTTCGTCATAGAAGGGGAGACAATGTTCTGGATCCATGCGGCTGCCGCTGTTAAAGCACCTGATGCGCCCAAGCCTCTGCCCGATATATAGAACGTTAGAATAATCGCTATACCTATCATAATCCCGCCGAAAACGGGATCCCATAATTTCTTTTTCATAATTGTTCTCCCTCAATATTATAAACATGGACCAGGTGATCTTTAATGTTTTTGCATTCCTCTAATTCCGGTAAATGAATGCCGTCTTTTTTCAGCTCTTCGGCAAAAAATGCATGTTCTTTATTTTTCACTTCTTTCCACCATTTATAATGATGAAGATACGCGTACAATTCATTGACTTTTCCCGTAATCATTGAGAAGAATGCAGGCCGTTCTTCAGGAAAGAGAGCCGCCATGTAAACGTGTACGAACACCCCGGCAAAAACCGACATCGTCGCGACGAAGTGAATCATCATAGCCCATTGAATTATAAGTGTGGAGCCGATATGGAATGCCATAATGGGTCCGGTTATCATTAATGCGGCTGTACTGAATGCGACTACGATTGCATACGCTTTTTGTCCCGCGTTGTAAGTGCCCTGCGCCGGCATTTGATAATGGCTTAATTTTCCCATCAGATTTTTTGCTTTCGCGGGGAACCACCGGACATCGTCTTTATCCATCGTCAGATCGTGTTTGATAAAATCAAGCAGATAATTCTTGTAGCCGAAGATTCCGTATAGAAGCAAGGTAGTTACCCAAAACACCCCGACGGCGATATGGAAGTGAAGCATTGCGCCTTTATTGCCGAAAATTCCCTTCATCATCTCAAGGTACCAGTCCGGCGCGAACTTAAGATAATCCGCGGAGATTAGGGCCGCGCCTGTGAAGATCAGTAAGAACCATGAGATCGCGTTTACCCAGTGAAGAGTTACTCCCGCTACTCCGTGTTTCTTCATTATTCGGCTTGCGAGCATACGCTTTTCATCAAATGTTAAATGTCTTGGACCTTTTATTAAATCATGATCCAGTGCAATATCTTCGTTTAATTTGCTTATTCTTTGACCCATATTTACTCCTTCACTTCGCTTTCACCCTTAAACAATTGTGCCGCAAAAGCGCCAAGCTGTCCCAGGAAAGAACCACCGATTGCCAGATAGAAGAGAGGGCGGAGTACTTTCGTCCACATTTTTTGGGGCGTTGGCATGTGCGGAACTTTCGGGGGGAACGCCGCTTTTACTAACGGTAAATTATTGTGGCTGTCCAGATAATAAATATTAGGACCGACATTTACTTTTGATGAAACATTATTTTCTGCACCGCTCGCTACAAATTTGGATACTCTTGAATCAGGATCATCAAGATCGCCGAATATACGCGCGCCGGCGATACAAGTGGCAACGCAGGCTGGCTCCTGGCCTTCTGTAATTCTATCTACGCAAAAATCACATTTATCTACTTTATCAATCTCAGGATTTATGTATCTGGCACCGTACGGGCACGCATCGACGCACAAGCCGCATCCGATGCATAAATTTTTATCTACCACAACGATTCCGTCTTCTCTTTTGTATGTAGCACCGGTAGGGCATGCTTTTACGCAGGGGGCATCGTCGCAATGATTGCAAAGCCCGACATAACTAACCTTTTTGATATCGGGATAAACGCCTTCGGGCCTTAACTGATGCACCCAGTTTCTGTAGTACGGAACGGGAACGTCGTAATGCGATCGGCATGCCACTTCGCAAGCATGGCATGAAACGCACCGGTCCATATCTATTACCATTGCATATTTACTCATTTTTACCTCCTAGCACCCTTCCCTAACCGCAGACTGTTCTTTCTTAATAACCCGGTTGAAGGTCCTAGTCCCAGTTTCTTTTTGTTTAACATTGGATACTTTATTAGATGTTACACCTGTGAAGCTTACTTCAACAGAAGGTGACAGCGGCTCATCGTTGCGCAGAAGACGAACAAAATTAACACGCAGCCCTGTACCTCCGCTGATCGGGTCTACGGCGTACTTTGATATGAGATTGTTGTCCGAAACCCGGCGTTTGGTGTAATCCAGAAGCCCTCTGTCGTTTCCGCCGAATCCGTGCGGCAAAAACACCGCGTCGGGCCTCATGCCGGGAGTAGAAAGTATTTTTATTTTTCCGGATTTAATCCCGTCTTGATTCTCAACAATTACTTCATCCTCATTTTTTAATCCCATGCTTCTTGCTATTGTTTCGTTAATCCACAGATGAGGTTCTGAAATAATTGTGTTAAGCCACGGATTGCTCTCTGTTTTTCCGTGAGAATGTACAGGCATCATTCCGTACACAAGCCTGAAAAAGTCCTTGGGCGGATCGTTCACAGGTTCGTATTTAGGCATCGGATCGAATCCGATCTCTTTTAGTTCCTTAGAATACAATTGAACTTTTTTATCGGCGGTTTTGAAGGAGTATTTCTCGCCCGGTTTAAGATAAGGCGTAGCGGGGAACGTAACGACGCCGTCCCTTTTTAATTTTGTATAGGAAATTCCAGAATCGCGCAGTTGATAGCGCAGTACATCCTCGTACTCTTCGTAAGGGAAATAATCGGAAAGGCCGAGGCGTTTTCCCAACTCTTTTGCAATCCACCATCCGGGACGAGTATTGTGCACTCTTTTCACTACCGGTTGTCTTAACGCGACGTATTGTTCATGCCAGCCGGAAACGGTCATCAGCATATCGTGTCTTTCCAGATACGTATCTTCCGGCAAAACAACATCGGCATACCATGTCGGTTTCGTCGGTCGTACGTCAACAACGGCGTAGAAATCAAGATTGTCGATTGCTTTTCTGGTATCTTTTTCCGACGGAATGCTGTTGAAAATATTCTGACCGAATACCATCCATGATTTTATGGGATAAGGTTTTTGTTCAAGTGTAGCCTTAACCAATTCTTGAGTTAATCCTTCGCTGTTTGCGTAAGGGAAGCGTGTGCCCGCACCGTCGACTCTTTCCCGTTTTGGCGTAGGTGCGGCAGGAATATTCAGTGCGTTATATTGAGCGGGGAAAACCGAGTTGAGGAAGTATCCTCCTTTTTGTCCCCATACACCGAGAAGCGCGGAAAGGATTGCAACGGCTCTTGCCCGCTGAACATCGTTCCCGTACCACGCTACATGTCTTCCCGGATGAACAAGTACCGCTGGTTTCGCGTCCATCATCGCTTTGGCTGTTTCCCTGATAACGGAAGCGGGGATCTCGGTTATCTTCTCGGCCCATTCCGGAGTGAAGTCTTTTACATGCTCTGCCAGTTCCGAAAATCCGGAAGTTGAAGAGCGGACGAACTGCTCATCGTATCCTTTTTCTTTTATAACTTGATTTATCCAGGCAAGAACAAGTGCCGTGTCTGTTCCAGGTTTAATAGGCAGCCACCATTTAGCCTTGCTTGCTGCAGTTGAAAAGCGGGGATCTACGGCAATTATTTGCGCGCCGTTGCCGATGCCGTTAGTAAAATCTATTATCTGACCGGTGTGTATATTCTCTCCTAGCGCGCTTCCAATAAGTGTAATCACTTTTGCGTTTGCCAGGTCTAATCTTTCAGGTGAACCTATCGATTCACCGTACGTCAATTCGTAGCCTACGTCCCTTGATCCTTTGCATTGTGCGAACGAAGGTGCCGCGTTGTTAGGCGTACCCCAGAACCTGTAAAGATCATTAATAAAGTATGCCGAAGCACCGTGTGAGAAGAGGGCGTTAGATTCGACACCGTATTTCTTAGTAACGGCCAATAGCTTTTCAGCGGTATAATCCAATGCGTGTTCCCAGCTTACTTCTTTCCAATTGCCGCTTCCTCTTTCGCCGACTCTTATCATCGGATTTTTCAAACGGTCTTTTTCGTAAAGAAGCGCAACCCCGGCATTGCCGCGCGCGCATATCTTCCCCCTGTTATTCGGGTGAAGAGGATTCCCTTCTATATTAACCAACTTGCCGTTATCTATGGTGGCGATGATGCCGCATCTCCAAAAGCATTGTTCGCAGACGGTAGGTATCCTAGCCATTTTCTTCGGATCTTTTCTTTCGGCCGCTTTTGCCTTGGAAGGAGCCGCGGATAATCCGACTGCTACTCCCGTCCCGACCGTTCCGCTGATCTTCAGAAAAGATCGACGTGAAATATTATTTCCCAAGCATTACCTCCAGTTAATTTCTGTCTCTTATATCCTGTTTTCTGTTTTTACGATAAAGAACGTTTTACTTTATAATATTTTTTAACTTTTCTTTTAAACTGACGCATTCGGTGAAGTTCTTATAAGCCTCGCACCGCCTGCAGTCAATACCGGCACAGACATTCTCCGTATGCTTAAAGCTCCAGCACGGACTGGAATGTGAAACGTAAGCCTCGCATTTTTCTTTGTCCTTCTTTGAGCACGATGTAATATCCCAACATGGTATAAGCGCGTAAATACTTTTAATTCCGGCGATACTAATTTTCGATTCGTTGATTGCTTTTCGAATGCAGAGGAGCCGTTCAATATCGGAATTAGAGTAAAGACGATGGCGTGATGCTTTTTTAAAAGGGACAATCAAGCCCTCTTTCTCGTACATTCTTAAGGTATGGACAGAGATGCCTAATAATTTTGCAGCCGCGCTTATCGGGAATAAGGGTGCATCGCGTTTTTCAATTGTTTCCAAATCTCATCCTAAATACAGTGTCACCGGAAATTCAATATTTGATATTTATAAATATCAAATTCTTTGCCACTCTTAATTATCATTTTTTAGTCGTTACTATAATTATATAAATGAACTGGTTTTCATTTAAAAGAAAAAAAATATCATTTTTCTATTTCATGAGAATGATTGACCGCTGTTCATATTTATCCGCGGTAAAAGGTTTATCATGCGCAAATAATTAAAACGAAATGTCGGAACACAAAGTGCGGCTGCTTCGGTAATTATATTCGGTGAAGTATAATCTTATGATCTAAAACACAGAGCACTATTGTGATGCAATAATACATGCTGCATCAGGAATTGTTATGATAAGGAAAACGGGATTTGATTAATGTATTGGATTTTCAATTAACTTATTCAGTGCAAATCTATAATCTTCTCTCTTGTTCATATTGAAGTACATATCGGGTGAGTAAAAAGGAAGAGTTTCGGCGTCGATTATTTCGGCTTCGGTTTTATGTAAAAGGTTAAGTACCCTGCAGCCTCTCTTTTTTTGATCTGCCTCTCTTCCTTCATTGTTTAATTCTGTCTTTAATATATCTTCCGCATAGCCTATACATGATTTATCGTACAAGCCGCACAACTGCTGGATATATCCTCCCGCCTTTGCAACGGTGATCGGTTTATCAGTATTAAAATTGATAATGTACTCAATCATCTGCGCGGTCATCATAGGCATATCGCACGAAAGTATAAAATTCTTATGCGTAACGGAATTCACTAATCCCGAATGTATTCCCGCAAGCGGACCCATCCGCGGGAATATATCTTTAAACTTCGGAACATCGAGAAAAGAGTATTCATCAAAATCGTTCGTAATTATTATGACTTTCCCGAATAATGATCCCATTAAATCAAGCACATATTCGATAATGGTTTTATTGCCGATCTTCAATAAGGATTTATTCTCTCCCATTCTCGAACTCCGGCCGCCGGAGAGAACTATCCCCGTTATATTTTTATACATTCCACAGTTTCTCCCTTAACAGGATTTGTGCGATCTTCTTCGACAATGATAAGACAATTAGACATTCCCATCCCGGCAAGATTGCCGGACGACTGTGACCCGAGCGTCTTTACCGAAAACGTTCCGTCGCTCTCCGGATATAAAAAGCCTCTCATAAAGTGGCGCTTTTTATCTCCTTTTTTCAGGTCGTTCTGTAAGATTGCCTTAACATAATCGCTCGAGTCTATTCCGAAATATTTTAGTATGTTCTCTTTAACGAATATGAAAAAATTAACAAGACATGATACCGGATTCCCCGGAAGACCGAATACAAAAATAAGTCTACCGTTATTCTTATAAGTTCCGAACAAAAGCGGTTTGCCGGGCTTAACGTACACCTGCCAGAATTTAATTTCTACTCCCAATTCTTCGTATACTTCTTTTAAGAAATCAAATTTACCTACCGAAACGCCGCCCGTAGTGAGGAATATATCCAGATCACTTTCGAGCGCCCATCTTACTCTTTCGCGGATGAGCTGTTTGTTGTCCTTTACAATGCCGAAATTAACCGCGTGCATATTCATTTCTTTTACAGCCGAAAGCAGGGCGTAGAGGTTTGAGCATCTTATCTTATCGTCTTTGGGAGTTTCGTGAATATCGACCAACTCGTCGCCGGTTGCCAGAACTCCTATCCTTAATTTATTATATACTTTTAAATTAACTTTCCCGCACGAAGCGGCTACTGCAATGTGATGCGGTCTAAGAAGAATGTTTTTTGAAAGCGCGAGACTTCCTTTCACCAGGTCCTCTCCGGTCCTTCTTATGTTTTGTCCTTTTTTGAATTTAGCGTTGTCTTTCAGTTTTACGTTTACGTCTTCAACTAAAACGTCTTCAACCGGAATTACCGTGTCGCAGTTTGCCGGAAGCTTTCCGCCTGTCATTATCGATACCGCGGTATTGTCATTCAGTGAATGATCGGAAAAATTACCGGCCGAAATCTCTCCTATGATTTTCCAACTACGTATTGATTCGTTAAACTTTACGGCATACCCGTCCATCGCCGAGTTATCGAAGGGGGGGAGATTAAGGTCAGAATAAACGTCTTCGGATAAGATTCTGTCCGACGCATCCGGCAGCTCGATGCATTCCAGAGATGCTTGAAGATCTTTGAACTCTTCACTTATGATTTTATTCGCTTCATTGTAGCTGATCATTTTTAACCTTCCACTATAACGGGATCTCCTGTAAAGATCTCGCCCGATTTAAGAACCTTCGCAAATATTCCCTCCTTCGGCATTACGCAATCACCGATCTTAACAAAAATTGCGCACTTTGTGTGGCATTCCTTTCCAATCTGCGTTATCTCAAGTTCCGTTTCTTTTCCTATCTTCACCCTCGTACCGATCTTTAAATGCGGAATGTCGATGAATTCAGTTGTAATGTTTTCAGCGAACGCTCCGGGCCGTAACTTCGGCAAGCCTGCTTTTCTCATCTTATCAATACTTTCAAGCGCGAGAAAACTTACCTGCCTGTGCCAGTTGCCCGCATGACTGTCGCCTTCTATTCCGTAATTTTCCAGAAGCCTGGCCGAGGGAACATTACTCTTCGGAATGCCTCTTTTTTTGCTGATCGAGATCGCGACAATTTTCCCGACCGGTTTATCTTCGCTAACTTTCTCAAGTACTTCAAATTCACTCTTGTCTGTTTCCATTATCTTTCCGTATACTTTATTTATTTCTCATTTTATCCGCAAAATAATTACCGCTTTTACCGCCCGTTTTTGAAAGCAGTTTCACATTGGATATAATAATTGATTTGTCGAGTGCCTTGCACATATCGTAGACAGTAAGCGCGGCTACCGACGCGGCGGTGAGCGCTTCCATTTCAATTCCGGTCTTAGCAACCGTTTTAGCGGCTGCCGTAATTTGTACTGATTTGTTCTTAGAATTTAATTTCAGGTCAACATCAACATTTGTGATTAAAATGTTATGGCAAAGCGGTATAAGCTCCGATGTTTTTTTAGCCGCCTGCATCCCCGCGAATTTCGCTATCGAAAGGACATCTCCTTTAGCAATATTATTCTCTTTAATTTTTTTGAAGATCTCATTCGATACAAAAACTTCCGCAAACGCCTCCGCTGTCCGTACAGTATCCTGTTTCCCGGAAACGTCAACCATCGACGCTTTCCCGCTTGCGCTTACATGTGAAAGTTTGCCCATTTTATCCGCCTATGCTCAACATCTCGTTTTCCTCCATTTGAATTAATTCTTCAACCGCCGGATGATATTCCGGTTTAAATTTGAGTTTGCTATCAACCTCTTTGCTTATCATATCGTCGGTAAAACCTGAGTTAAGCATATATTTAAAATCCAATTCATTTTTACCGGAAGAGAAGAGACACAGTTTCATCCTGCCCCGCGCGTCAATCCTTAACCGGTTGCAGCTTCCGCAGAAATGATCGGAAATGGAACTGATGAACCCGATCCTGCCTTCGAAGCCGTCGATAGTATAATCTTTAGACACGTCGTTATCTTTACCGTAGATTTTGTTCAGGGAATATTTCGATTCGATAACATCATTCATATCCTGATAACCCAGAAATCCGTCATGTTTCCATTCATTGTTCCCGAACGGCATAAATTCAATGAACCTCAATGTAATTTTTCTATTCCTAATAAATTCTACAAAATCGATTAATTCGTCGTCATTAATATTTTTAATTATTACTACATTTATTTTGAGGGGAGAGAACCCGAGTTCTTCCGCTGTATCGATCGCGCGGATTACTTTATGAATATCGTCTTTACCGGTAATATACTTGAACCTGTCGGGCCGTAGAGAATCAAGGCTTATGTTAAGTCTATCGAGTCCCGATCTTTTAAGGCTTTCAAGCTTATCTTCAAGCACGGTTCCGTTTGTAGTTAGTCCTGTTTCAAATCCGTATTTGATCTTCAGTTTATATACTTCATCGAAGAAAAAAAGGATATCTTTCCTTACCAGCGGCTCGCCCCCGGTGAACCTTATTTTTTTTACACCCAGCTTGCCGGCAAAAATATCGATAAGACGCAGCAGCTCGTCGTACGAAAGGATTGCATTTTTTTGCAGCCTGGCGCCGCGGGAAGTAGAAGGATTGCAGTAGAGACAATTTAAATTGCATTTATCCGTCAACGAAATCCGCAGATAATCGTGTACGCGATTGAAGTTGTCTTTTAGAGTTATCATGTTAACCGTTAACTGCCGGGAGAATTAAATTTATTTTTGTTTATTATCTTCTTTATCAAAAACATCGTCAAGCCAGCTCATCGCCGCCATTGTGGAGGGCAGGCCGATAGTCGGCATGGCAAGCATAACCGCCTGCTT
This sequence comes from uncultured Bacteroidota bacterium, assembly GCA_963787005.1. Taxonomy (GTDB): domain Bacteria; phylum Bacteroidota; class Ignavibacteria; order Ignavibacteriales; family Ignavibacteriaceae; genus FEN-1297. Next base: position 4,890 of record CAWBBX010000086.1, on the reverse strand, counting down.
CATCTCTTCTTTGGTTGTACCTGCTTCAAGCGCTTTTCTTGCGTGTGAATGCACCGCGCCTTCAAGGCGGGCACCGGTGGAAACTGCTAGCTTGATTAATGATCTGGTCTTGCTGTCAAGGGGACCTGCTGCGTGAACAGCTTTGCCGAGCGCTTCATAAGCCGAAGCGACTTCGGGGTACTCTTCCGTAAATTTCTTAAATCTTTTTGGAACCGCCATTTATTTACCTCTTTATCTAATTTAATTTATAATTTTATTGAATATGATTTTATCAGATAACTAAATAATAATTCAATATTATCTATAATATTTATTTTGTAATGAATTATGATATTTATAAATATCAATTATTCTGCCAGTTTGAAAATGAAGTTTAATCGAAATATTAAGTGAGTGTTTTCTCATATATAAGAGCTCATAACGATTTTATACGTCTTTATGAGAATAAGATATTTAGTTACTATTTAACAATTATTAATAAGAATACACTCCGGTTTATTTTTTAATTCCACCTGGGAAGAAGACACTTCCGGCTAACGCCGGGCATTTTTCCGATAAGAAGATATTCTTTCATCGGTTTTGAATCTCCATTATGACAGGTTAAACATGCGCCCGCCGATAATATTTTCTTTTGCTCTTCAACACTGAACGGCCGGGAATTCATCCTTGTTGTTGAGGTACTATCACGTGTTTGGAGAAAACCTATCCACGCATCCTCAGGCAGACCGTCATACTTTATCGGAGGATATTTGGGAGTAAATTTCCACTTACCGTAATTTCCTACTTTAACATATTCCAGCTTTCCTCTTCCGTATCCGAGAGCAACCGGATCGTTATGACATGATTTGCACGAGCGACCGGTTTTGGAAATAGTGTGAGGAAATGCAGGCGCGTAAAGCCGTTTAAATATAATGTTGTTTTGGTCAGGTGAATCCGGATTTATATCATTCTTCTGAATTGTAATAATCATGCCCGGTATAAAATCATCAACAACCTTTTTCACCGAACCGTCTTCGGCTTTTACTAGCCTTACACCAAGCGCGGGCGGCTCAGCCAGATAATCCTTGGGGCGTTCTTTCCACGAACCGCTGATTTCCTTTTGTGCAAGAAGATCATAACCTGTACCACCCGGGAAATATTGCGTGTGGCATCCGACGCACTGCGGAGCCCATGCAGTATGGCAGCTGCTGCACGATAAATTTTTATGTGCGCTTCCTTCGGTGCAGATTAATGCCGGAGGTTTTAAAGGCAGTACCTTGTTCGAATTTTTTGTCATTAACTCAGGTTCGTTTTGACCATTAATGTATGTATTTATCAGCGGATAACCCGACTTTTTAACCGTCAGGAATTTTGTGTTTTTTGTTTCATATTTTCTTAGAACAGTAATACGCTGGGATTCTCCGTCGAACTCATTTATAGCTTTTGTGTCAGGTATGCCCTTGAAATGACAATCGGTGCATGCTATATCCACCTGATCTTCTTCGTGAAGATGTTTTATTCCGTCTCCCATAGTTTCTCTTGAATTATGACAGTCGATGCAATCCATCCCTTTCTCATAATGAATGTCCGATTTAGCACGCACGAAAACTCTGCCGTCGTCAAGTATTCTGTAAGCAGAATTTTTTTCGATCTCATCTTCTCTCAATAGCGTGTCGTGCCATCCTTCGTAGTTTGTCGATATTCTCCCGGAGCGGCTGTGGCATCCGAAGCAATGTTCGTTGGTTATTTTAATTGAGAGTGAAGGATGATAAAACTTATTCGCCGAATCATCGAATGCTGTATTAAATTTAGCGAAACTTTTCAGACTCTGCAATGAAAGCGAATCGTAATTTAAATGACACGCGCTGCAGCCTCCGCCGCGCGAGAGCTGAGTAATCGGTCCTAACTCCGTTTTTGTTCCGCTCAAATGGCAAGAAGCGCAAAGTTCCCGCAAGTGCGTGCCGGCAGCGGAATATCCTATTTCGTCAATACGGCTGAATTGATCGGGACTTTTCAATTCGCCGAATACGAATTTGTCAACGCTAACCACTCCTGACATAGTAGTCATCAAAGTATTTTGAATTCTGTCCGATATATCCGAGTGGCAGCTTGCCGAACCGCAGGTCCGTTTTGCCTCTGCAATATTACCGGGTATTAAAATCATTCCTTGATGCGCGTAAGATTTATTGAGCGTAAAAGGATTACCGGCGTGGCAAGAAACGCAGCCGATCGATTCGGGATTATGCGCGGGAGAAAATCCCGTTACGTTGCTGTGGCAGAACAAACATCCTTCGCGCCTGCCGAGCACTTCATGAATGTTATTTTTAGCAAGCTGAGAATCCGGCGGTGCGGAAATATTATCGAAAGGCTCAAATTGATATTGAGTTATCACCGGATTATTCCACGGCCATGTAAACTGCCAGTCTTCACCCCTGAAATAAAATCCTATTATTATTAAAACGATATAAAGAATCCCTGATCCGAATAAAATTCTTTTGATGATTTTCGATTTACCAAGCGAAATCCTGCGTAGAAAATACAACGCGAGAAGGAATATCAAACCGACCAGCATCGATATCCATGGATAAGTAAGCCAATGTAGAATTTCCTGAAGACCGAGGAAGTACCATGGTCCCTTCACAACCGGGCTCAGGCTGTCGTGTAAGGCTGGCGGAAATATATAGCCTATTAATATTATTACGGGTAACAGGTAAAGAACGAGACGGAGTTTCGGCCAGAAGAATTTTGCATGCTCAACAATTATAATCCAGAGGAATATTGTTGCGGTAGCTATGTGATGAACGTATAAAACTTGATAATCGTTACCCGAGCCTAGAAGAGAAACGGATAGTACTTTACCGACGAACGGTATCTGTCCGATTAGAGTGCCGATAATCTGGCGCGCCTGCTGACTATCCGCATCGCCCTTAATAATAAATCCGGAGAGCATCACGAAGAAAATTACGACCACTGAAAAAGTAAGCCTTGCCCAAACGCCGTCCTTTAATTCCCGCTCTGTTGATTTATTAAGATGATCGTAAAGATGAAGTATGGAGAAGATGAAAAAAAGCTGCGCGCCCCAGTAATGAATATTCCTGAACAGCACGCCTCCGGGATTTGTTAACAGCATATAAGAAATTGAATCGTACGGATTTTTAATATCGAAAGGGATAGCGAGCAGTACTCCGGAGACGGCGGCGATAATAAATGATGCGAAGGCGATATTTCCGAATGTAAATCCGAAAAGCTTGGCATTAGACTCAGAACTATAAGCGGCGGTATTATTTTTAAGCCGGGACATTTACTATAATTTCCCCGGTTTTCCGTATTTTCGCCGGAGGCGATCCGGACCGCCAAGCAGATGTCGGCCACCGAAGTCTCGCTCGACGCGCCCATCGATCGCTCCGACCGCGAAGCCTCCACGCTCGGCGAACGGTTCGCCGGCGTCGACGGCTCCGAGATCGAAGAGGTCACCGACTACAAGCTGATGCGCGAGTTCATCGACCGCGTGTTCAAGAAGTACCTCACGCCGCGCGAGCGGAAGATCCTCTACCTCTACTACGGACTGGAAGAGGGAAGCGAGGCGATGACGCTCGAGAAGATCGGCGCGCTCATGGGCGTGACGCGCGAACGCATCCGCCAGATTCGCGAGCGGGCCTTCGAGAAGTTGCGCGAGAGCCCCGACGGTCGCGCGCTGTGCGGATTCTGGGCGGCCGCCTAGGCCGCCGCTTCACGCGATACACGAACCCCCGGCTGAAATCGGCCGGGGGTTTTTGTCTTGCACCGTCGCGGCATGCGCCCGCGCGCATGCGCGCCGCGCGATACCTATCAATGTATGCGCCCCCACCGCGCCTCGTTCACGCCACGCTCCGCCTTCCGACCGGCGCGCCGCTTCCGCTGACGTCCCGCCGACGCCGGCTTCCGCACCCGACGCCGCCCTTGCCCGGCGGCTCGCCGGCATCGTTGGCGAGCGGCGCGTGCTCTTCCGGCCGAGCGAACTGGTGGCGTACCAATCGGACGGCCTGCCGTCGTATCACCGGCGCCCGTCGCTCGCCGTCTTTCCCGGAACGCGCGACGAGACGATTGCCGTCGTCCGGGCGCTGGCCGAGGCCGGCGTCCCGTACGTGCCACGCGGCGCCGGCACGGGACTCTCGGGCGGCGCGCTCGCCGACGGCGTGGTACTCGTCGGGCTCAACCGGCTGACCCGCATCCTGTCCATCGACGCCGAGAACCGGCTGGCCGTCGTGGAACCGGGGGTCGTGAACGTGACGCTCAGCCGCGCCGCCGCACCCGACGGCCTGCACTACGCGCCCGACCCGTCGAGCCAGGCCGCGTGCACGATCGGCGGCAACGTGGCCGAGAATGCCGGCGGCCGCACTGCCTGAAGTACGGGGTCACCACCAATCACGTGGTCGGCCTCACGGTCGTCCTCCCCGACGGCGAGGTCGTCGACGCTGGCCGGCACCGGACGGCGAAGGCGATGGCTACGATCTGGTCGGCGCCTTCGTCGGCTCGGAAGGATGTTTCGGCATCGCGCTCGACATCACGGTGCGCCTCACCCCGAACCCCGAGGCGGTCCGGACGCTGCTCGCCGACTTCACCAGTCTCGATGCGGCGGCCCGGTCGGTGTCGGCCATCGTCGCCAGCGGCATTCGTGCCCGCGGCGCTCGAGATGCTGGACGCGCCCACCATCCGCATCGTGGAAGCGTCCATCTACGCCGCGGGCTATCCCGGTGGACGCGGCTGCCGTTCTGCTCATCGAACTCGACGGGGCACTGGCCGGCCTCGAGCAAGACGTGGCCGCCGTGGAGAGCATGTGCCGGGCCGAGGGAGCGCGGTCGTGCGCGTGGCCCGCGACGAAGCCGAACGTGCCCGGCTCTGGCAGGGACGCAAGAAGGCGTTCGGCGCCAT
>CAWBBX010000085.1:0-25413 GCA_963787005.1 uncultured Bacteroidota bacterium | reverse complement strand
TACTTCCGGTGCTGCCTTGTAATTTAACAAGCGCATTTACTGTTTTGAAGATTACGGTATCCGGCCCGACCGTTACATTTGAAATCGTCTGCGAACCGTATTCATATGTCATACGCAGACTGACCTTTGAAAGTTTTGTGGCCACAGTAAACGTCCCGTCATTGTTGTTTACCGCATCCTTCCAGCCGCCTTCGTAATACTTAAGGTTACCCCCGGTTAAATTAGCCCCGCTGTTGTTTATCAGTTTTATATTTAAACCTGAGGCGGGTGAAATATCAGTTAAATCAATGGGAGTATATTGCACGGAATCGGTTATTGAATAATAGATTTTATCCGGATAATTTTCAAAATAGTATGCTTTGCCGTTTGCCGGTAAATTCATACTTTTTACTAGTTCTCCCGTACTAACGTTAAATAATTTAATTTTCCCCGTATTAAATATTGTTTCATTAACCGGATCATAATCGGTTTCTTCTAAGAGTAAATATTTATTGTTATAACACAATATTGGATCGCCAAATCCAGTTGAATGAATTATTGAGATTGTTTTCGAACTATCGAAATTATAAATAGTATAATAACATTCTTTGGAACTCTCATTAAAATATGAAGTAATTATACCGTCACCTTTTTCTCCTCCCGAAAGTAAGTATCCGTCTGCATTGGGGTATCCCAAAACTGAAAGCTGCAGCTTAGAAGTTATTTCATTCGTATTTGTGGAATATGTCCAAACCTGATCTATAGATGAAACAGAATCAAAGCCGGCGAAATAAATTAGATCCTTATTAGAAGAAAAGAATGCCTCTTTATTAATATAATTAACATTGTCTTTAATCATAGGAATCCGTGTTGAAGCAGCAAGTTGCCCGCTGTTTAGGTTTAGAACGCTTAGTTCTTCACTTTCTAAATCGCTCCCCATATAAAATAGATATAGACAGTTTTTATTCTGCGAAAACAATATTCTGCCTATACCTTCTATAGAGTCCGGCAGGTTAAAATATTCGGAGGTATCTGAACAATTAATTATTGTAGTACCTATTTTAGCTTCGTCGATTGATAGATAAGCCTGCGTAGGATCCCATAAAAGAAATAGATCCCTCCCGGAAAAATTTGAAAAAGGTTCTATTGCATTGTTTTTAAAATCAAATCTATTAATTGAATAATATTGTTCGGTTAGTGTTGAATCGTTTGAAAGCGAAGTAAAATATAAATACGGTTGAGCATTGGTACTGTATGAAACAAGTATCAGCATATATATGATTATTATTTTTTTCATTATTCCGTTCTTTCAAATTAATTTGTTAAGCTCAAATAAATTTTGTAAACATCTTGGGCGTAAGTAGATGTTATTTTGGAATTTTTTATCCACTTTTTAAATTCGTTATCCCATGTGTAATAATTGTGCTTATACCCGCTGTTATAATACTGATATGTCTCTTTTAACAATTCTTCAATTGTAGGCGGATGCTTTTTCATATAATTTTCCGCGTATTTCTTAAAATCATAGTATTTGACTTTTCCGCCTTCAATATTAGACTTCCAGTTCCATAGTTGTTTTTCTGAAGCATTCGGATCTAATTGGCTTAATCCAAATCCGCTTGGCGGCCCGTAAATTGGGTAGCCTTTTCTGCTATATTTGGAACCTAATAGTCTCTTCTTTATTTTGGTATAGTATCGATCTTTACTGTTTATATTGAACTGCATTGTTCTGCTTTCTGCTTTAACAATTGCTTTAAATTCATTCGGCGAAGCATAATTTAAAACGCTTTCGCTATTAGGGTTCTCTCCCAGTAATGTTCTACCGGTAACAATTGCGGAATCTAAAACAATCCCGATTTCATTTTTAGCTATGACTTTTATATTTACAATCCCTCCTGTGAAAACATCTTCACCATCCATCCAATTATTTACGACAATATCACAACCTCCTTTTTTATAAAATTCACCTTTAAACTCGAATTTACCTGCAGATGACGTAAAGGGTACCTCCCATATTGTAATTTGATCTCCGGATGCAGAGGTTGTCCCGCTGAAGATACTTTTGCCGAAACGTGAACATAATGGATTAAAACTCGGATAGTCTACCCTGCTTAATTCATATTCTACTGTATAATACCATTCAAAAGTTACGTTACCTTTTGTATAATTTTTTAATTTAGCCTGACATGTAATAACCGGCATCTTCGGCTCCTGCGAAATTGTGCTATTCGGTGTATCCCCAGTCGGCGATATAATCACCAGCTCCGGTTTTGCCTTTTTTATCCAAATTCCGGTTATTAAAGAAAGCTGCCCGGGATATCCAGTTACACCCGATTCTCCCTTTATTGATTGGGTGCTGCCTGCCCTTTCGGAGTTTCCGCTTAAACGGCTGTTGACCGTAATTCTATCCCCTTCGGTAATCCTTTTATTCTTTTCTATAATCTTCTCTAATCGCAGCGCTTTTCTGTTGTTTTGCTCTCCGTTCTTATTGCCGGTGTCTCTAATAGCGGATGCTATGGGACCATAGTCATAAGTGTTTATCTTCAATTTTATGAATACGGAATCATCCGGTATACTGTCGGCCGCTAAGATTTGAAAATCGTGTCCCGACCAAATTTCCGTGCCGCTGGAATTATAAATAGGTTCTAACAAAGTTGCGTATTGCTGCCCCTCCAATATTTCCGTGAAGAATCCCTGCTCGTCGGGGAACTCTTGGGTCGTACCGTCCGGCAGTAATTTCGTCATATGAACATTCGATAATTCGCCTATATTCAAAACACCAGGATTAAATTCTGCTTTCAGCACCTGCGGCGAAATATATATGGTCAGATCATAAGGCTCGATTGACGGATCCGTTGTCGATATTCTAACAACTGCCTGTTCGGGTTGCACGGGTACCTCCCCGTCTGCTACGAAGAATACTTCCAGAAAACCGAATTCATGAGATAAATTTACCAATGACTGTCCCCTTTGTCCTGTTGCCGTATCATATATACTTCCGAAGTTGGTGCCGGAAATAAGGTTTATGTTAAACTTAATATCTTCCGGGAGCCCTACGCCGCATTCTCCGTCGCCTTCTCCGTATACATAAATAGAATTTGTTTCTTGTGGATATACATACGGCATATGAAGGTCCGCTCCTACATAAAAATCTCCTGCCGCGGGCAGCAAAACAGAGTCTTTATGCACAATCCCGTTTACCTCGGCTTTAATAATCGAATACAAAGGCTGAGTATTGTAATTGGCCTTATCTTGGTATACTAATATATTTATGTCATCTTTCGGCAAAAATTTCAGCGTATCGGTAGGATGATCCCAATCGGAATTTTTAATAAAACTTAAATACTCTCCTCCGTTCTCTATTGTAAGTGTTACTATATCATTATCTGAATAATAATTAGACGAAGCCGTACAATTCGAGTAATCCGTCAAATAATATAATGATAAGTCTCTGTAGCCGTGCCAGCATACTTTGTTTGTTGTAATAAACGACAAACCTGAATATAAAGACAATGTAAAATTCGTCTGTGCATACGCAGCTTGTAAGAGGCTTCCGGTAAAAGTCGGCGACCAGTTTAACGCTAATGAGTCTCCGACATATATTTGGAAAACACCGTGGCTGATTTCACCGGGATATAAATTTACCACTGCCCTAACCAGGTATGTACCCGGCGGTGTATTATCTATTACAAGTTCTTCATACCCGGGTGTTGGTTCATCTTTAACCATCGGAAAGTTGGGACAATCACCGCTTTCCCGGAATACTACAATGTCACCGGGTCTATTAGGCATATCCCAGCTTAATTTTATTGTAAGTTTTGTTAATTCTCCGCTTTGTACTCTACCCAAATTTCTATTGAGAGTCGGTTTTATTTCAACCCTTTCTCTAATTATTGTTTGCGGCAAAATAACTTCACTCAATAAAAAAATTACCGCCGCTGTGCCGAACGTTTTAATCACAATAACCTCCCCCTATTTATTAGGTTATTTATTTGTTCAATACGCAAAGCAGGGACGGGTGTATTCCACTTTCCGGCAGTCGGGATAAATACCTCATAAATAAGAAGTATTCAGTTCATGTTATAGAGGTATAACGGTGATTTCGAGTATCGATTATTGAAGCGGTCAGCCCCAAAAGATTTTTGTCTTGAATGTACATAACTATATAGCTTTTAATAAGACTATGTTGTGTTATTTAATCAAAACAAAAAGGGTGAAGATAAATTGAATGGCCCCCTTTTGATCCCCATTGCAGAGTTAATCTAAATTTTTGATTTATAATTGTCAAGGATTTTTTTCTAAAAATACAAATTCAAATAATTTAGATACATCGTACTCCATTTTCTCAAATCTTTAAAAACCGAAATTCCAAGTCAAGTTTCTTTTTTTGATAATTTAACAACTATAATTCAGGAGATTTCGATTTGATTTAATTTTCTTTTACTCATAGAAAATATATTGGCAGTATTTAAAAGCATCCCCCTTTTTGCATAGGCGAAAGTTGAGGTAAGATATTTTCTCCGATTTCTCCGGTGGAGAACTTGAAAAAGGAAATTGCTAAGACTATATCTTCTTAATAATTCCTTCAAAACTAACTTTGTCCTAACTCTTGCAAAAAACCCCGGCGTAAACCGGGGTTAGAATAATAAATAAAATATTTTATTTCGATTTATTTCTTGTTAGCCTGCGCAATCAGGTTTAGTGCGCTGCCCGCTTTGAACCAGCCTATCTGTGCCGGGTTCATAGTGTGGTTGAGCACCGCTTCATCCTTGCTTCCGTCCTTGTGCTTGATCACCAGCTTCAACTGTTTCTCCGGCGCAAGCTCGGTAATACCGACAATGCTTACCAGATCATCTTCTTTAATCTTATTATAATCGGAAGGATCGGCAAAAGTTAGCGGAAGCATTCCCTGCTTTTTAAGATTAGTCTCATGGATTCTGGCAAAGCTCTTGACTATTATAGCCTTTCCGCCGAGGAATCTCGGTTCCATAGCAGCATGCTCTCGGCTGGAACCTTCACCGTAATTTTCGTCGCCTACAACGACCCATCCTTGATCTTTAGCTTTGTATTCTCTAGCTACTTCCGGAACGGATTTATATTCGCCGGTAAACACGTTCTTAACTTTTCCCGCGTCGCCGGTAAAGTAGTTGATGGCGCCGATGAACATATTGTTGGAGATGTTATCCAGATGTCCGCGGAACCTGAGCCAGGGTCCGGCCATTGAAATATGATCGGTTGTGCATTTGCCTTTTGCTTTCAGAAGAACGGGCAGGTCGGTGTAATCTTTTCCGTCCCAAGGTTTGAAAGGCGTAAGGAGCTGTAGTCTCTCGCTGTCGGGTTTTACAATAACTTCCACATCCGAACCGTCCTCTGCCGGAGGAACGAAACCTTCGGCTCCTTTCTGGAATCCTTTCGGCGGAAGCTCTTCTCCCGAGGGAGGATCGAGTTTAACTTTCTCGCCTTTTCCGTTAACGAGCTCATCCGTGATAGGGTTAAAAGATAAGCTGCCTGCGATTGCGAGAGCTGTTGTTAATTCCGGGCTCGCCACAAACGCCAGAGTTTCGGGATTACCGTCGTTCCTCTTAGCGAAGTTCCTATTAAAGGAAGTTACAATGGTATTTCTCTCGCCGGTCTTGATATCCATTCTCTTCCACATTCCGATGCAAGGACCGCAGGCGTTTGCCAGTATAGTACCGCCGAACTCGCTTAATTTTTCAAGCTGTCCGTCTCGCTCTATTGTAGCTCTAACCTGCTCCGAGCCCGGAGTAATGGTAAACTGCGATTTAGATTTGAGTCCCTTGCTCATCGCCTGCATTGCGATGCTAGTCGCCCTGTCGATGTCTTCGTAGCTCGAGTTCGTGCAGCTCCCGATTAAAGCGACGCTGATCTTATCGGGGTAGTTATTTTCTTTAACCGCATCTTTCATCTTCGATATGGGCCAAGCCTTATCGGGAGTGAAGGGTCCGTTCAGGTGAGGTTCCAGTTCGTTTAAATTAATTTCTATTACCTGATCGTAATATTTTTCCGGATCGGCCCAGACTTCCTTATCCGCCGTAAGCACATCGGCGAGACCTTCGGCCAGGGATGCAACATCGGCTCTGTCGGTGATTCTAAGATAAGCGGCCATTTTCTCATCGAACGGAAAGATAGAAGTTGTTGCTCCGATCTCAGCGCCCATGTTGCAAATGGTTCCCTTGCCGGTAGCAGAGATAGAAGAAACGCCTTCGCCGAAATATTCAACTATTGCGCCGGTACCTCCTTTTACGGTTAAGATACCCGCAAGATTCAAAATAATATCTTTCGCGGAAACCCAGCCGTTCATCCTGCCGGTAAGTTTAACGCCGATGAGTTTGGGCCATTTGAGTTCCCACGGCATTCCCGCCATTACGTCAACCGCGTCCGCGCCGCCGACTCCGATGGCAATCATTCCGAGTCCGCCCGCGTTAGGCGTATGAGAGTCGGTGCCTATCATCATGCCGCCCGGGAAAGCATAGTTTTCAAGAACTACCTGGTGAATAATTCCCGCGCCCGGTTTCCAGAAACCGATACCGTACTTGCGCGAAGTACTCTCGAGGAAATCGTAAACTTCTTTGTTATCCGTGGTAGCTCTGTCGAGATCCTGCTTAGCTCCAACCTGTGCCTGTATCAGGTGATCACAGTGAACGGTTGATGGAACCGCAGTGGTTTTTCTGCCGGCCGACATAAACTGGAGCAGCGCCATTTGAGCGGTCGCGTCCTGCATCGCCACACGGTCGGGTGCGAGTTCCGTATAATCTTTTCCTCCTTTAAGTTCGGCTTTGGGATCTTCCCAAAGGTGGGTATAAAGTACTTTTTCGGCGTAGGTTAAAGGCCTGTTAACGACTTTTCTTACATTATTTAATTTGTCTTTATAGCCGGAATAGACTTTTTTTATCATTTCAATATTTGCTGTCATGATTTATTCCTCAAAATTAATTCTGATTCAATTAGTATTGTAAAAATAACAAAAAGGCTCATAAATTGCTTGAATACGCGGAAATGGTGACTAAATAGTGCCATAAACCGTCAGATTCTTGAGGATATTTGTCATTAACTTTATTATGTTTGTGATTATTAGGATATTTTATCGAAATATAAAACTCGATATCGGGAGGGCCGAAGGATAGTATGAGAAATATTTCAATACTAGTAGTTGATGACGAACCGTCATACCTTGACCTTTTGAAGGGTCTTCTTCAGCAGGAGGGGTATCAGAATATACTTACCGAAAGCGATCCCCTTAATGTAATTTCTATTGTAGAGAAGCAGAAAGTAGACTTGATTATCCTGGATGTTTACATGCCCAGAATGAACGGTCTGGAATTACTCGAAAAGATAAAGGAAAGCCACCCAACTATCCCCGTAATAATGGTAACCGCGGTAGACGAGATAGAAATAGCTTTGAGGGCAGTAAAGCTGGGAGCCTACGAGTATATCAACAAACCTCCCGATATCGAAAGGCTGTTCTTAACAATAAAGAGAGCGCTGGAACAGAGACTCCTTGAGCTGGAATTGGATTCTCACCGGTCTATAATGACAAAAGCTCCGCAGAAAAGATCTAACTTCAACGACATCATTACCGCGTCCCCGGTTATGTACAAAGTTTTTGAGCTTGTGGATATTTTCGCCCCGACAAATGAGATGGTGCTTATCACGGGTGAAACCGGTACGGGAAAGGATCTGATTGCAAAAAAAATACACGAACTCTCGCCGCGAAGAAATAATACTTACGTAGTGGTTAACCTCGCGTCTATATCCCCCAGCCTTTTCGAGAGCGAGCTGTTCGGCCACGAGAGGGGTTCTTTTACGGGAGCTACGAACGAAAAGATAGGTTATTTCGAGGCTGCTAACGGGGGAACAATATTTCTCGACGAAATAGGTGAGCTTTCCAAAGAACTTCAGGGAAAGCTGCTGAGAACCATTCAATATAATGAGATATACAGGATCGGAAGCTCGAAACCAATACAGCTCGATATAAGAATAGTTGCTGCTACGAATAAAAACCTTGTAGAAGCGGTTAATGAAAAAGAGTTTAGAGCCGACCTGTATTACAGGCTTAATCGAGGCCTAATACAGCTTCCTCTGCTAAAGGACCGTGGCGATGATGTGATATTGCTCGCCAACTACTTCCTTAAGTTAAGCAACACAACTTATAAAAAAGGAGTTCCCGGTTTCGCACCCGGGGCAATAGAGGAACTTAAAAGCTACGATTTTCCCGGCAATGTTAGAGAACTTGAAAACACTATTTATAACACGGTCGCGAAAAACAAGGACAATCAGCCTGTTACAAGTCTCGAACTGCCCGTAAATAATTTGAGATCCGGGACTGTGGAAAAAGCCGGAAGAAAATTAATGTCTATAGATCAGGCGGTTGAAGAGCATATTAAATTTGTTTTGGATAATGCAGGCGGAAGCGTCCAGAAAGCGGCATTAATCCTAGGTGTAAGCGAGCGTACTCTGCAAAGACGTCTACAGAAAATTAGGGGCCGGTAACTACGTCAGTTTTGACGCCAAATCTGACGCCATACCTTTCAGAAAAACATTATCAGTAGTAAAAAAACACTTCTAAATCGAAATTTCCAACAATTGCGTTAAATAATTCTAAGGCATAATTATTGAGCCTATAATACCGTCTTAACTAATTATTATTAACAGTTTTATTGCAATTTTTTTATGTCAAATATCCAAACTTTTCTCACTATAGGAGCTATGATGCTCTTAGCTTTGGTTGCATTAAGGTTCAATTCCGCAATGATCACATCGCAGAACTCAGATCTTAGCAACAAAGTTTACCTTACCGCTTTTTCGCTCGCCGATAATATTATAGAGGAAGCTAAGGTTAAAAGCTTTGACGAGACTACGATCAATTTCCCGACGACCAATCCGTCTACACTCAGTTCCGTAATGGGTCCCGACGGGGGTGAAAAATACCCGAATTTTAACGACGTGGACGATTTCAGCGGATTTAAAGATACAGTAACAGCACCATATTTTGAGAAATACTTCATTAACTGTTATGTTCATTATGTAAGCGCTGCAAACCAGGACCAGATCAGCGCCACAAAAACTTTCTATAAGAAATTAGTAGTTACCGTTCGTAGTCATTATCTAGCCAGTCCCGATTCGGTCTCTTTATCATATATTTTCACATTGAAATAATCATGAACACAATTTTAGATTTATTAGGCGCAACAATAATCGGCGGAATGGTATTAATGCTGATTCTGAACCTGAATATTTATTCGGGGAGAGTAAAATATTCATCCGACCTCGACCTTCAGGTTCAGGGCAACTCAAAAACACTAGCCGAAATTCTTAGCAGCGATCTGCGAAAAATCGGTTACAAACACGGCAGCGGCGCAATAACCGAAGCGGATTCAAATAAGATATCTTTCTATTCCGATATTGACAATAACGGAAGCGTGAACTTGGTTTCAATTTGTACCAGTGTTCCGGCGGCGGTTCCCGCCACGCCAAATCCTCACGACAGAATTCTTTATCGAATCGTCGATAATGATACCTCTAAGGGACCGTCGCTCGGGCTTACCCGTCTCAAATTTACTTACATGAAACTGAACGGCGCCTTAACTACCATACCGGACAGCATAAGATATATAAAAGCAGAGATCTGGATGGAATCGTCAGATAAAATAAACTTCCAGGATTCACTCAGATACTTAACCTCGTACTGGGAAGTAACAGTAAACCCAAGGAATATTTAGTTATGGGAAAAGGAATTTTAATTATAGCGCTGGGAATATCCACAATCATCACCGTGCTGATAATGAATTTAAACGAAAATTCGTCGCGCGGTTTACAGACATCCATAGATTATTTTAACGTAACGCAGGCAAGATTAATAGCCGACTCGGGTATAGACGTTTACCTGGAAAAACTCAAGCACGATAAAACTATGACCGGCAATTTTCCGGATAATTCGCTTATGGGCGGTTCTTACGACGTTTATATTTCCGGTCCCGATAGCGATATGACTATAAAAACAGTCGGCAAGTTCAACGGCATAACACACACAGTTATAGTTGGGGCGAAAAGAAAGCCTATTACTATCCCTAATATCAACTCTTCTTTGTATACATCTACAAACAACCTGGGGCTCAATTTAAGCGGAAACATGACTATAGACGGTAACGATCACAATACAGACGGCACCGCGGGACCAAGTTCCACCTTGCCCGGAATTACGGTAGATACTCCCCCGGATAGTGCATATATAATTAACCAGCTAAAACCCAACATAACCGGCGGGATAATGGGACAGGGAGGTTCTCCAAGCGTTAGAGCAATTCCAAATCCAAACAACTGGGCAAACATAGCCGCCGAATTTATTTCCGCGGCCGATAATACGATCGGTTCTGGTACCTACTCCGATATAACATTAGGAACAGATGAAAATCCGCAGATAACCTACGCAAAAGGAGATATACACTTTTCAGGAACCGCTAAGGGTTCCGGGATAATGATCGTAGACGGTGACCTCGACATGAGCGGTAACTTTTCGTTTAACGGAATTATTATCGTTTACGGGCCTTCCAATGTGGAGACCAAAACCACCGGGAATGCCGGTGTTTACGGGGCCACCATTTTCGTAGGAAACAGCGTTGACATGAAGGCAACCGGTAACTCAAAGTTCATTTACAGCAGTCAAGCTATCAACAACGCAAAAGCAAATTTGAAGTCTACGAGTTTTGAAATAGTCAGCTGGTGGGAATAATACACGGCTAAACCTTATTCAATTAATCTCCGATAATAAGAATAGGAAAGGTGTTATTTGGGTGAGACTATTTTCAAGAGTTTTATATCAATAATAAATATATAGGCACTTTTATGAACAACAGTGACTTATATGGGAGCAGCGAGGCGTATCCGCCCGAAATTCATGAGGAATTATACCGTGAATGCCTTGATCTTAACCTTCCGGTAAATCCTCGCGACAGTATCGAAACCCTTAAACATTTTCTCCAGGCCGCATACGACGAAATAGAGGAAAGAAAAGAGCTTCAGGCTGTTTCGCAATATCAAACCGACTTCAATCTTGAAGAGGAGCCGATTTATATAGGCAAAAGAAATTCTTTCAAACTGATGCTTCTTAGAATTATTCCCTTCTTTTAATAATCTTAATTCGGGACTTTGGGAAAAAAGATCAAAAATCAAAATTATCGTTACGGATTAAAAGAAGAACTGCCGCTTGAGGAACAATAAGAAATTTTTCCTTTTCGAATTCGATCTCGTATGCCTCTTTGCGTAAAAAAATTGCCAAGTCTCCCTCTTTAGCCTGGAGCGGAATATACTTTACAGGTTCTTTCGACTCTTTCCACGGCTCCTCGTCAACCGGGGAAGCCATCGGGTAACCGGGTCCGGTTTTTATGATATAACCGCTCTGTATCTTTTCCTTTTCCGAAACTCCCGGCGGAAGATAAAGGCCGCTCGCGGTTTTATCGGCGTTCTCCTCGGGACGAATTAATACCCTGTCCCCTACTACAATAAATTTCTGAAGATTGTTCAATTTAAGATCCATAATAGAAATATCCGGTCTTGTTGATTCTTATATTATCAAAAACACTTTTTGCGTCATTATTTCTTTACACGCACAAATATAGTGAAGAAATAATTTATAATGAAGATTAACCGCGTGCCCTAAATAAGGTATCAGGCCGAATCGTGCCTTGTTATATTTATGAGATAAGTGAGAATACCGGGGAACATTTTCAGCGCTAAAGCCGATGCGTTTCTAGCAATATTGCTGAATAAAATTTTCTGAACAGCGCCCGCGGCAAGCAGTCTTTTTTTAAAAAGATGATCCCATTCATTCGTATAAATTTCGCGGCCTTTTTCTTCCGAATATTTTCCGTTTTTTATACCGGTTACAATACCGGCGGCAAGAATTGAGGACTGCACCGCCATACCAATGCCGTCTCCCGCCAGCGGAGCTATCACTCCCGCGGCGTCGCCGGTCATAAAAATACCGTTTTCCACCGCCGATTTCTTTCCGAAATAAATATTGCCCGCACCGAATAATTTCGCTTTACTAAGTATATTTTTCAGATCAGATTTAAACAGATTTCCGAATGAGTCGCACGAAAGTGAAAATTTTATAAGATGGTCGAGCGGAGTGCCGGAAGAATCCCTGCCGTTATGCAGAAAACAAACCGTCACAAGATCACTATCCACAGCATTTATCCCGCAGTAAATTCCCCTATCGGAATAGATCTTTATTTCGGATGGGTCGAAGCAGCTCAAATCATTTTTATTAAGATGAAATTTAATGCCGCTCTGTTTCGATTTGCTGTTTGTAAAACTTCTTTTCAGAAGAGTATCAATTCCGCTTCGTTTGCCGTGAGCCGAAATGAGGAAGCGGGTTTTAACGTTGTAAACTTCGTTCATTGAGCTGATAGTAAGGTGAAAACCTTTTTCCGTCTTTTCTATATTTTTAACTTCAGCAGACTGTGTTACCTGTGCGCCTTTCCCGGCCGCGTTGTGAAGTAAAAAGCTGTCGAGCACCGATCTTCTTAATGCGAACGCGGAAAATCCCAATTCCGCAGACGATTCGCTCCCCCGCTCATCGATATAACGGAATGAATTTATCTGATTAGGCTTCAGTGAATTAAATTTATTTAGAATTTTTTCATTTATTATAAAATTCAGAACTTCTTTCGATAAAAATTCGCCGCACAAAGTTTCCCTGGGAAATTCGCTCCTTTCGAAAAGAGCGGTTTCAACTCCCGCCCCGGCGAGATTAGCCGCGGCCGTTGATCCTGCCGGTCCCCCTCCTATAATTACCGCTTCATACTCAAGCTGCTTCATAAAATAATGTTATTCCTAACCATCAGGATAAATTATAACAAGCCATCTGAAGGCCCAGCGGCGTTTTATTACATACTTCTCAATTTTAATCTTAGAAAGAATTGATCTTAGTTCCGATTTAATAAAACCTCTTTTCACAGAAACAGGCCCGTCGTTCTTCACCATCTCGCTTTTTGAGAAAAGTCTTGTCAGTAAAAATATTCCGGCGTATGCAAAAATCGATCTTCTAAGATCATTAATTACCACCGCGCGTTTTGCAGATCTTATCAACGCTCCTAAAATGAAAGGAAGATCTTCGTCTTTAAAATGATGAAGGAAGAGAGACGCGTGAATAATGTCGAACGACTTCTCTTTGAAAGGAAAATTATTTACGTCGCCGCACACGTTTATTATCTTTGCGTTGTGCTTTTTCGAGTAAATGCAGGTCCGCTTGTTCAGATCAAGCGCGAAAATCTTTTCTTCTTTATCCGGTCTTCGATAATCTGTGAGTATATCGGAGGCCCCCGCCCCGGTATCGAGTATTTTAAGTCCGGTGTTTATGCTTAAATTATCGCGGACTTTCTTTATACCTTCGAGCGACGCGGCGTTTCCTCCCAAAAATTTGTTAATAATATTCAGCTCTCTTAACGCGACGTCGATACGCTCGTCCTCAATAGAAAAATCATCCATCATTTCCTTGATATAAAATCTTTTCATGATGTCATACGCCCTTAAGTAATGCGACTTCCATCGTAAGCCCGGGCCCGAATGCAACCGCGCAGCAAAGCTCATCTTTTTTAATCTTACCGCTTTTAATAATTTCTTTCAAAACAAAAAGTATGGACGCGGAAGACATATTTCCGAAATTGCGCAGCACGGTATCCGACGCCAGCATTTCGTCATCACTTAGATCTAATCCTTCTTTTAGTGAATTTAGAATTGCTTTGCCTCCGGGATGAAGAGCCCAATGTTTTATATCCTCCTTATTGACGCCCCTGCTTTGAAGTATTTTTTTAAGTGTTGGCACCGCTTCGTTCAGAATTATTTTCGGCAGCTCGGAAGACAGCATCATCTCGAATCCGAAATCACCGATCTTCCATCCCATAAAATTTTCTGAGTTCTTAAAGAGGGCCGAATCGGTAGAAATAAGTCCCGGCCTAATCTCACCCTCTTCCGAATTTGATCCGTTTGAAAAAAGTGAAGCGGCGCAGCCGTCGGCGAATATCATGTTGGCTAGAATATTATCGCGCGTAGGCTCCGTCTGCAGATGAAGACTGCAGAGTTCCACGGAAACCATAAGCGTATACCCGTCCTCGGCGGAAGCGGCCGCAGATTCAAGGACAGAATTAAAGCCGATAACCGAGGCGGCGCATCCCATAAATCCTATGTTTGTCCTTTTTATAGAAGAAGGAAGGTCGAATTTTTCGATAAGAAATCTATCGAGGCCGGGCGCGAAAAATCCCGTGCAGGAAATTGTAATCAGCCTGTTTATCTCGGAAGAATTAATATTATTATCAATTAAAATTTTTCCGACTGCTTCCGCCGCCAACGAGGTTGACCACTTTTCGTATTCGCTCATTCTTGCGCCGGTACCCGGCTTTATGTAATCTCCGTTTGAATAATAGAACTTGTCGGGACTTGCCGGATCGCCGTCCGGCACTACAAAATACCTGGCATCTATACCGGAATGATATGCGGCGGCATCTATCAGTCGCGACACGGCCGGCCTGGTGCTCATTCTTTTTTTAAGCTCGGCAGCGGCCGTTTCCTGAGTAACTTTATACGGAGGATTCGCTGTCGTAATATCGATCATCAAACTTTGCTTCATATTATTTAATCTATGTTATTCAGTGTTCAAAATAATTATTAAAAAGCGTACATGTTTACTTTATCATTATTCCTCCAAAGGAGTCCTTCAAACATCACTCCACTACTCCACAACTCCATTACTCCATTCTTCCGGAACAAGTGAAAATAGCAATCAAGACAACATTTATTCAATAAAAACAATTAACAAAAGAATCCGCATTGTGGTGGTTTTAAAGTTACCCTTTAATATATTTAAATCCATAAAATAAATAATAAAAGAATTAGTATATGAACAGCGAATTTTGGGACGAACGTTATTCCGAAGACAATTACGTTTACGGTACCGAGCCAAACGAGTTTTTCGCAAAACAGATAGATAACCTGAGGCCGGGCAAGATACTTATGCTCGGTGAAGGCGAAGGACGAAACGCGGTCTACGCGGCATCCAAAGGATGGAAAGTTGACGCGGTGGATTTCAGCGGCAAAGCAAGAGAAAAAGCACTTGCTTTGGCCGAAGAAAAAGGCGTATCAATAAATTATACGCTCAGCAAGCTCGAAGAATTCCGTCCGCAGGACAGTTACGATGCGGTCGGAATTATATATATTCATTTGAGCAAGGACGTAAATAAAATTGTGCATAAAACCGCTTCGGATGCTCTTAAGACCGGCGGAAGAATCTTAATGCAGGTTTACGATAAGGAACAGCTCGGCAGGAGCACGGGAGGTCCGCAGAATTACGACGCGCTTTTTTCGGTTGAGGAAATTGAGAATAACTTCGCCGGAATGATTCCCGAGATACTTATGAAAAAAATTATACACGTTAACGAGGGGAAATACCACTCGGGCGAAGCGGCCGTAATAGATTTTGTCGGGATAAAACCGTGATCCGGCGCGTGGAGTATTGGAGTATTGGAGTATTGGAGTATTGGAGTATTGGAGTATTGGAGTATTGGAGGTATTGAACATAATTAAAAAGGTTATTATATGTAATTCCAATATTCCATTACTCCGACATTCCATTATTCCCAAATACATTATCACTAAATAAAAATAGAACACACTGAACTGTGAAAAAAGTTTTATTCGTTACATACTACTGGCTTCCGTCCGGCAAAGCATCGATTCACTGGCCGCTTAAGATGATAAAGTTTTTACCTGACGGCGGCTGGCAGCCGCTTGTGCTGACTGTAAGGAACGAGGACGTTTTTTCGCAAAGGGATGAGAGTCTTGAGAATGAACTTGATCCGAACCTTAAGGTTTTCAGAACAAACTCGTTCGAACCTTTTTCATTATATAAAACTTTTACAGGAAAGAAAAAAGATGAGAAACTCGTACCTTCGGAAACTATTTCATCCGCTAATAAAGGACTAGCTCACAGAATCTCAATTTGGATAAGGATGAATTTATTCGTGCCCGATGCTAGAGCGGGCTGGTACTTCCCGGGCGTTAAAGAGGGCAGAAAATTTCTGGAGAATGAAAACATCGACGCGGTTGTTTCAATCGGACCGCCGCACACCGGGCATCTTATCGGGATGACATTAAGCAAGCACTTCAACGTTCCGCACGTTCCCGTGTTTATAGATCCGTGGGTCGATATAGCATACTACCGCGGATTTAAAAGAAGCAAGCCTACTCTTACTCTCGACAATTATCTCGAGAAAAAAGTTCTGGCTCACGCCGAAGCCGCCGTGTTCGTTACCAAAACTATGGAGGAGGATTACAAGAAAAAGTATTCATTTCTTAAAGATAAATCCCATGTTCTCTACTGGGGATTTGACGAGGAAAAGTTCAAAGACCTCCCTGCTCCGGCCCAAAATGATGATGAGATAATTCTGCACGCGGGAAATATTTTTGATTTCCAGAACGTCCCGAAATTCTGGCAGTCGGTAAAGAAAGAGATTGATAACGGAAGGAAT
This sequence comes from uncultured Bacteroidota bacterium, assembly GCA_963787005.1. GTDB lineage: Bacteria > Bacteroidota > Ignavibacteria > Ignavibacteriales > Ignavibacteriaceae > FEN-1297. Next base: position 8,890 of record CAWBBX010000085.1, on the reverse strand, counting down.
CTCAGGTTAAAGTTTATCGGCACTGTTAGTCCGAAAATAAAATCCGCAATAAAAAATGCGGGGCTGGGTGAGTACGCTGAATACGCAGGATTCCTGCCGTACGACGAAATGATTAACGAGCTTAACAATGCATCTTATCTTCTGGTATGCGCAACCGAAAAACGCCACGTTCCGGGAAAGCTGTTTGAATATCTGAGGGCGGGCAAGCCGATTATCGCGTTCGGAGACGACAACAAAGAAGTTGAAAATATATTAACTGAAGCTAATGCGGGAATGATATTTCGGTATGATGATGATCCGGTCAAATTTTTTAACAGGGCTTCTGAATTTCAAACCGATCTTGAAACCATCAAAAAATACAACAGGAAAAACATTGCGGGCGAATTAGCATGGATATTGAATAAAATAGAGTAAAAAAACAAAGATCGACATAATCTCTCCATCTTCCTCTGCCTCCCAATACAAAAACTTCCATAGCCGCAAGATTTAATAATGTAGATAATTTAATGGTACTAATGAAAATTTATTAATTTACTTTTTAATCTTAAATAAATGAGTTCACTCTAAAAGGGTATGATAATTTTATTCAAAAATAACATTAACTGAGTAAAAAATAATATTTTTGTATATCTAACCAAAAAGGTTAACTTTAAAATGTTTAAGCCAAATGCGGAATATGAGGCTGTATCAAAAGAACTTAAGCTGAAGACTGATATTCAAAGAACAGATTCATTCTAGGCTGCCTCTAATATAAGAAAATACATACGGCATCAACTGCTCATTGAAATGTTAATAAGAATCCAAAGAATAATTTCTGAAGAAGATCAGATAAACTATGAAAAATTATTTTCAATATCTCAATGGAGTAGAAATTAAGATAGAACAAATTAGCAAAGATAAATATTTGGTTGCCTGTCAAAATCAAAAAGCAGAGAGTGAAATCATTAATGAAAAATTTTTATATTCAAATTTTTTTGAGCTTATCTTTAATATTTTTCTTCTCTTGTCATAAAAAAGAACCACCCTTAAAAAAAACTGATAGCACAGGAATTCATAAACCAAAAATAATCGAAAATGCCGGGGATAAGGTTTATACAAACATTTTCAAAGATGCATTGTCTTCTTCTAATCATATAATTATAAAATCTGGTGTATATCGTCTCACGTCACCTATTTATCTACATGACTCTGTTGTTATTGAAGGCGAAGGTAAAGTTGTTTTAATAAAAGACTCATCGTATTCTCAAGTTTTTGTTAATCAAAAAGCGATAAACGATTTCGCTAATAAGTGGAACAACTCGATAACTCTTAAGAATATAACTATAGATGCTAACAACAATGGGACACAAAATGATGCAGCACATCCGACCGCAAATGGCGATTTGTCTTTTAAGTTTTTAGAAAATTTGACCTTGGAAAATATTAGAATCATCAACGGAGATTCTATCTTATATGGGATTCACCTGCAATCTGTTAAAAATGCTATAATTAAAAATTACTTGTATAATGGTGAAAAAGATGCTTGCCATATTAATGGAGGCTGCAAAGATATAATTATTGATGGATTTGATATTTCAAGTTTTGATGATGCTTTCGGCATAATGACTGATGATTATCCCAGAGTACAACATAATGCACAGGATATAAGAAATATTGTAATTAAAAATGGTATCAGTAGAAGACGTGATCGTCAATCAGGCTTTTTTGTAAGATTTATGACTGGCAGTTGGGAGGATTGGGAAAAAGGGAATAAATACAAAATTGGAAATACTGTTAACTACAAAAACCAACAATATAAAAAAGTAAACGAACATGAATTATTTTCTTTCGACTGCCCCATACACACTGATGGTGATAGCCTTTATCCAGACGGAATAGTCTGGAGGTATATCGGAAAAGGAAATAACAAAACATCCAATATTTATAATATATCTATATCAAATGTTAGATTAGATGACAAGAGAATAATTGTTAGAACTATAAATAAGGATCGCTATGATTATGGTGTATATCCTGGCACAGAGAACACATCAATAGTTGATAGTCTGTATATTAAAGGACATCGTCTTTATGTAATAAGAGGGAAAGTTGGATTTAAAAAAATAATTCCACAAAGAGATTATTTTTTTTATTTCTCCATCGGTTATTTAATAGTTTCTCCTATACTATTAATAATTATCTGCTTTAAGTATTTTCAAAACAGAAAGAGGATTGACGGAGATACTCATTCGAAGTAAGTACACATTATTCAAATACAAATTTAATTACAATTGAATCGGGTAAAAGAAGCGGCAAACCTTGCGTTAGTGGAACTTCGTTAAAAGAATTAGACAGGTAAATTAGTTAATTTGCTGTAGTGGAGAGTCTGAGATCCTCCACTTCTTATGCTTCAATACGAGAGACTATGAAATCATTTACAATTATGTATGTTTTTTAATTATGAGTTCACTCTAAAAAGGTATGATAATTTCATTCAAAAAATAACATTAACTGAGTAATAAATAATATGTTTGAATATCTAATCAAAAAAAGTTTTATTCATTACATACTACTGGCTTTACTGGGAGGCTATGATGAAAATAAGTTTAAGAATCTGAAAGCCGGTGAAGAAATGAATGAAGAGATAATTCTGCACGATGAAATAATCAATGAATTGGGAGGGCATCATATCTTCTTGTATGCGCAACCGAAAAACGCCACGTTCCGGGAAAGCTGTTTGAATATCTGAGGGCGGGCAAGCCGATTATCGCGTTCGGAGACGACAACAAAGAAGTTGAAAATATATTAACTGAAGCTAATGCGGGAATGATATTCCGATATGACGAAGATCAGATCGCCATTTTTTCAAAATCAAAAGAGTTTCATACGGATAGTTCCATCATATCGGAATTCAACCGGGAAAATATTGCCAAGGATCTGGTCAGTATTCTCAATAATTCAATATTAGTAAGCTGACCATTCTATTTTATGACGACGCCGATCTTCATATTAGCCTGCTGATCGGAAGTCGTGTAATACACACGGTAGTGGTCACCTGCTTTAATTAAGCAGGGATAAGCAATTTGCTCAGCCCAACTGTTATAAGTTGTACTCGCAGTCAAAAAGGGATTTGCACTATTCTTCACCCACGTAATGCCGTCAGTCGAAGTTGCGCTGCCGAATCCGCTGTGATCGTTTCCTTCGTAAACCATGAAATAGCTGCTTCCCGTCCAGACAACCGACGGAAAAGCTACGCCCCCGTTCTCCCAATTCTCTGTAGCCGTCATAACAGGATTTTGATTACTTCTATTCCACGTAGATCCGTCGTATGAAACTGCCAGGCGGGTGTCAAATTTACCGGTGTTAGATGTTCTGGAATCATAATACAAATAATAGATGCTATCACGCTTAACTATAGAATGAACAGCAATCTGGTACTCTTCTGAATTGCTTGTGAGAATAGGATTCGGGCTTTTTTCCCAATTTATTCCGTCAGACGACACTGCTACCCCAATCTGCCAATTATCGTAGGGATTCTGTGTCCCTATATAAAATAATTTAAAGTAACCGTTGTCTTTAATAACTGCACCCGGCAATACTTTATAATCATCCCATGATCCAGAATCGCCTGCGGCAAGCACAGCATGATTTACAACATTCTGCCACGTATATCCATCAGCCGATTCCGCATACCAAATATCCGTTACTGAGGAATTATACATGTGAGCATACCACGTTTTGTATTTATTGTTATCTATCAAAACAGTGGTTTGGCAGACACCGTTGGGATTATCGGTATTATCATCTCTTGTCATCAGAGGATTTTGATAATAATCGATCCATGCAGAGGCATTTGTACCCCACGACACGGCTATGTAAACACTCCCCCGGCCCTCTCCGGTGGGCTGAAGAGTTAGATTTACCTGTGTCGTTGCGCCATCTAAAACTTGAATATCTGACTGGCCCGTATATACAATAACATCGCTTGAATTTGTGGCATTTACAGTTAGTTGCCAAGTACCGACAGGCACATTATCCATTAAAAGATCAGCGCTTTGAGCGGAATTGACGTTCATATTCGCCGATAAAGTATCGTAGTTTTCACGCGTAAGATAAGCAGTAACCGCAATTACGTCCTTAGGCGCGTTTATTTTATCAAACTTTAAAGTTACATTTCCGACGCGATTATTTTCGTTTTGAGTAGGGAAATTATTGGAACAGCCCTGCAAAAGAACAAAAGCTAAGGCTATTAATAAGAAGAGATATTTTTTCATTATTACCCCCATTTAGTAATTAAAAAAACTTGAGATATGCAAGAAAGAACGCAGTTACCCCTTTGTTAAATCCTTCTATATATTTTCTAGACAATAATATAAAAGGTTTTGAATAAAAAATAAACATAAATTTAAATTCAGTCAATATTGTTTTAAAGAGACAAAAAAGTCAAGTTGTTTAAGGTTAACTAAATATTTATTGTTTAGAGGGACATTTTGCGACTAAATTTATATAATGGGAAATTAAATGAGATTTCGGAAAATACTTGAAAACATTTTTTCGGTAGAGGAACTTAAATCGGAACCACCCGTTTTGATAGATATCGGCGCATCCGGAAATATCCACAAAAAGTGGAAAAAAATCGCTAAATATTCAATCTGTGTCGCATTCGACGCCGATACAAGAGAAATGGAGTACATCGAAAAAGCGGACGCGGACTTCAAGAAATTGTACGTATTCAATTGTATAGTAAGCGATCAGGATATTGAAAAAACCGATTTTCATCTTACAAAATCACCTTACTGCTCCAGCATTCTGGAACCGGATCTCGAAAAATTGAAGATTTGGGCGTACGCCGAAAAGTTTGAAGTCGTAGGCAAAGAACAGATAAACGTCAAAAGCCTGGCGAAGATTTTGACCGAGCTGAAACTAGACAGAATAGACTGGTTTAAAAGCGATTCGCAGGGGGTTGATCTGAGGATATTTAAAAGTCTAAGCGAATCGGTCAGGAATAAGATTATTGCGGCCGAGCTTGAGCCCGGGTTTATAGACAGCTATAAAGGCGAAGATAAGCTGTCACAGATAATAAGTTCATTCGAGAGAGAAAATTTCTGGATATCCGATATAACCATAAAAGGTTCTCAGAGAATTACGAAGGAACAATTGAATAACTTCAGCGGCGTACCTTTTATGAGGAAATTAGCGCAATTCTCGCATAAAACCAGTCCAGGCTGGGCGGAAATTATATATTTAAATAACTTCGAAGACGAGTTTAGTTTAAGAGATTATATGCTCGGCTGGATATTTACAATTATTTTAAATCAATACGGATTTTCGCATACATTGGCCGAGAAAGCGATTGCTAAATATAGGGACAGCGATTACGCAGACCTTTTGAATGAAATGCGCAGCTACTCTTTGAAAAAAATTAGAAGAGATATATATCGTTTAAAATTCTTTCCCGCCGCGGTTGAAAAAATTTCGAAGATGTTAGGAAGTCAATAATTTATTATATAGATCAAGATATTTCTCAGTAATTATATCGGGAGTGAAGTTGTTCATTACTTTATCTCTCGCGTTTCTTCGAAGCTCCCCCGCTTGATTTACGTTTCTCCCGATTATCCACAAAAGTCCTTCGCTCAACGCCTCAGCCGATACAGAATAGGCGAGAAAGCCGTTTATTTTATGATCTATCATATCCGGCATTCCTCCGATGTTAAACGCCAGAACCGGGGTTCCGCAGGCTAAAGATTCCATAACTGTGTTAGATAGATTTTCCTGCGTGGAAGGAGCTACGAAAACATCCGCACTATTGTAGTACATCGCCATTAATTCTTCGTCGGAAATTCTGCCCGGCAGGTTCAATTTGAAGGGAATATCTTTCATCAAACTGCCGTCCGAGCTTCCCAGGACTACCAGTTCTATTTTCTCTCTAATATTCTCTGACTTTGCATACAGTTCCCTCAGCGCAGCTTTTAGATATTCGAATCCCTTGCGCTTTTCATTCACCGTGAAAGCGCTGAACATTATAATTATTTTTTCGCGCGGTATATTTAATTTTTCTCTCGCTTTTCCCTTTTCGACCGGCATGTAGTTTTCTATGTTGATTGGATTAGGAATTACGGTAATGTTTTTATTTCCCAAAAGCGGACTTCTTCCTGCTTCCTCTCCCAGCCATTTACTGCAGGTAGTAATATTAATATTATCTTTCCCGGAATACAGGCCGACCTTCTTCTTAAAAATTTTATAGGATCTGTCGTACTGCTTTGCTGACTTCAATGAGGGACAGTTGCCGCATCCCGTTAAAAAATTTTCGCAGCCGCCGGTATAATGACAGCCTCCCGTAAAGGCCCACATATCGTGGAGAGTCCAGACAACGGGTTTATTCAATTCAAACAATTTTCGGAGCGAATTAAGTGAAAGGTATCCTCCGTTTATCCAGTGGAGATGAAGCACATCGGCTTCCTGAACCAGCTTATTATTTGAAATATCGGTTCCGATATAAGGGAGTGTAAATCTGCCTCTATCTTCTTTAGTAAACATTTTAATCAGACCGTAATCGAAGATAATACGTGCTTTAGTTTTTAACTCTTCCGGTTTGCCGGTCACAATACTTTCCACATCACCGTCGCGGGACACTTTCTGCTGTACAAGCAGCCTGGAATCGACTCCTTTAGCCGAAAGCGCCCTGCTAATGAACAGGCATGCTTTTGCGGCCCCTCCCAATTTATCCGATGAGCTTAAATGTAATACTTTCATACCTGGTTAGGATTTGTAAGCAAAAATATTCAGCTGGAGATCTATTTGAGGACTGTTTTTATTTGTTTTCACCATGAACGGCATAGCCCTGTCGGCCACCGGCTTAATAAAATACCTGAAACCGTTATTCGTCAGTACAGACAATATATCATTAAGATCCTGAGCATGATTCAGATAAGAATGATACTCGATAAAAATATTCTTCACTTTTCTCAACTCGGCATCGCAGTCCTTTATTACTTCTGTTTCGGCGCCTTCAATATCCATCTTCAGAAAATCAACTTCTTTCTGAGCTTCCAATATCCTCTTCAATCTGACGGACTCTACCCTGCTCTTATTCCCATCTCCGTATATCGAAGCGCCGTCGGCTCCCTCGGGAACGATTTCGATGAAACCGTCTTCCTTCCACACGGCTTTACTATACACTTCAACATTATCAAGTTTATTAGCGGATAAATTTCCGGATAAGACATCCGCAACGTTCCGATCGGCCTCAAAAGCCATAATCTTTGCGCCCGGATGGATCTTCTTGAAATATAATACCGTCAGACCGATGTTGGCCCCGCAATCTATTATAAGCGGATTCCGAGGAATCGGATTTAAATTTGTAACTCTCCTCGACAAAAATTTCCTTGAACTGCCAGATAAATGAGAGGCAATCGACGGCGAGAATTTTATAATTTAGGAAATTAATTTCGGTACGCTCGTATCGTTTTGCGTCGCCGTACTTCCTTACGAGTCTAAGAAATTCCCTCTCGTTAGGGTTTTTGAAGAAATTGTAAATGCCTTTAAACAATATCTTAAAGAATAGCTTCATTCGAAAAGGACATCCTAATTCTTAATAATATTGAATTTAATATAATTGACGATTTTTCTGTAAATACTTTGACGGTAGAACGACTGCAATTCCGATACGATCCTTTGATCCGGTTTGAGATCGGTTTCAAATTTTGTTTTCGCTCCGCCCGGGTCCGCCGCCACATCGAATTTATTTGTTCTGGCGGTGTGCGTTCCGGATTTATCGGCCCCGATATTAACGAGTTTTGACTTAACGGGATAAACACAGAACGCGTTGTTCTTGAAATGGGTATAAGACCACCGTATCCCCCACGAATCTATCAGTCCCAGCATCTGCGATTTCAGCATGTCCGCTTGGTCTCCGCCTCCCGCATTAAATAATTTTTGCGACTGCTTATTTTTTCTGAATTTATCGAAATCCTTTACCTGCCAATCCGCTTTGTTCCATCTATCGGACCAGGTTCCCCATCCCCAGGTTGAGGCCCTTGGCAGCAAGTAAATATCCTTATTATAGTTGGAGGGAATATTAAGGGGAAAGCTGTATCCGGAAACCGAAAAAATATTTTTCGCGTTTTTATAAAAATCCAAGGCATCGTTCATAAACTCCAGAAAATTCGGTGAACAGACAATATCATCCTCCAGAATTATCGCCCGCTCGAATTTCCCAATTACTTCGGAGACACCGGAAATAATTGAATTCGCCAGACCTTTATTACCGGTTTGTTCTTTTATTGAAATCTCAGCGAATCCCTCAATGCGTTTAATAAAATTTCTAACATCGGAAACTGCGGCCTCCTCGCCTTTATTCTTAGGCCCGTCCGAAAATATGAACAAACTGCTTTGCGAAGAAAGAGAATCCTTTTTAAGAGCCTCGATCGTCCTTTGGGTATGTGTTAATCGTTTATATACAAATAATATGATGGGCGAAATAGGCATAGTAATTTAATAACTTAATTTGCGGTCAATTTTATTAAGCGGCAGAATAAAAATAATCATAAAGCAAAAGACTTAATCGGATTTTTCTTTAACAAAATCTATTATCAGCGATGTGTAATGCGGATTTCCGTCGCTGTTTCTTTTATCGTTAATTAAGCAGCGTTTTATGTACCCGTTGTCGTCACTATTATAACCGGGATGAAACTCTCCGTTTTCGTCCCAGTACTCGACCGGTTTTGCACTAAAGCCGTGTTTTTCGAATATAGCAGACAGCGAAATATAATTAAACAGGTTTTTGTGATCGTCCGCGCCGTATCCCGTTCCACCGGGCTTTACGAGGTCGATATATTCCTTATCCTGATGATATCCGTCCGGCACGGCGATTCTAATATTTATATCGGAATCCGAATATTTTTTTATGTTA
>CAWBBX010000084.1:0-6981 GCA_963787005.1 uncultured Bacteroidota bacterium | reverse complement strand
GTGAATCCCATAATGATTTACATGCTGAGATCGGTATACAAAGATGATTCAACGCGAAACTTGAATAAATTGAGTATTATTTTAAAATTAAATATGATTTTTGGACTCACAGCAATATATTTGGGTAAATGATAGAATTCGACGATTCATTCCGAAAAGGAAAAGTAAAGCTTATCGCGGGAGTTGACGAGGCCGGCAGAGGACCTCTGGCGGGTCCCGTTGTAAGCGCAGCGGTTATTTTTCCCGCCGGTAAATTTATCGAAGGAATTGACGACTCAAAAAAACTCACCGAAAAACAAAGAGAAGAACTATTTCCGTTAATATTGGAAAACGCGGCCGCGTATTCAGTTGCTGCCGCGTCACACGGAATTATCGATAATATCAACATACTCCAGGCTTCGTTATATGCTATGAAGACCGCAGTTTCGAGATTAAAAATTCCGCCAGATTTAATTTTAATTGACGGCAATAAAGTATTTAATTATGAAACCCCGGCTGTTGCTATTGTAAAAGGAGACTCGAAATCATTTTCCATTGCCGCGGCTTCTATTATAGCGAAAGTAGTGAGAGACAGGATAATGAAAAGGCTCGACCGGTACTATCCCGATTATCTATGGGAAAAGAACAAAGGTTATCCGACAAAAGAACACATCAGTGCGGTCAGGGAATTCGGCCCCACACCGCTTCACAGGAAAACATTTTTAAGAAAAATATTATCTCAGGAACCAGAAGCCGGACCGGAATTTAAAACAGCGGCAGCAGCGGAATTAACATAAGCCGTAACTACAAGAATCAATTAGAATAAATAAATGGGCTTATCGCCGAAAGAACTGGGCAAGGAAGGAGAAAGGCTTGCTGCGGAACATCTTCGGAAGCTCGGTTATAAAATTATTGAACAGAATTACCGTTACTCTAAGGGTGAAATAGACATTATTGCTGTGGATCCCGAAGACGGGTATACTGTTTTCGTAGAGGTGAAGACGCGGCAGAACCTTATGTTCGGTGAGCCGGAATACGCTATGACCGATAGGAAAAAGAAACAGGTTCGAAGAATCGCCGAACTTTACCTTTATGAAAAAGAAATTACGGAGATCGACTGCCGCTTCGACGTTATTGCGATAATGCTAAAGCCCAAAAGCAAACCGTCGATTAGACATTATAAGAACGCATTCATGTGAGAAAGTCTTTTAATAGATGAAATTTATAATCGGTTATATCAGGGCGGTTGATAAATTCAACGAGAACATCGGGAAGATAGCCTCCTGGCTTACCACCGCTCTCATGCTTATCGTCTGTTACGACGTATTTACCCGCTATTTGCTGCACGAGAGCAGTGTGGCTTTGCAGGAACTGGAATGGCATCTCTTCGCATTGGTGTTTCTGTTAGGAGCGGCTTATACTCTGCAGATGGACGAGCACGTTAGAGTTGATGTTATCTACACAACTCTTTCCGACTACAAAAAAGCATGGATAAACTTTCTGGGCTCGGTGCTTCTGCTTATCCCGTTTTGCATCGTCGCCATAATTGCAACCAAGAATTTTGTTATTAATTCTTACATTATGCATGAGACATCTCCCAATCCCGGGGGACTTCCGGCCAGGTATATTTTAAAAACATTTATACCTTTGTCGCTATTCTTTCTTCTTCTCCAGGGAACGTCTTTAGCGCTGAAATCTTTTATTCAAATTATGAACCACAAGGCGGCGAAAAATCTGCCGGAGGCCGGCAAATAATATGGAATATCTGCCTTTAGTATTTTTTGCCGTCGTCCTCGTGATGCTTCTTATGGGTTTCCCGGTTGCGTTTACGCTGGGCGGAGTGTCGGTTCTATTCGGACTCATTGCGTTCGGGTTCAACTTCTTCTATCTTTTGCCGCTGAGGATTTGGGGCATAATGACGAATTACGTTCTCATTGCAGTGCCTTTGTTCATTTATATGGGAGTAATGCTTGAGAAGAGCGGGCTCGCGGAAGAACTGCTGGAAACTATGGCATTGTTATTCGGAAAGTTGAAGGGAGGCTTGGCTATTTCTGTACTTGTGGTAGGGGCGATGCTTGGAGCATCTACGGGAATTGTGGGAGCTTCTGTTGTAACTATGGGGGTTTTGAGTCTTCCCGTTATGCTGAAGCGCGGCTATAATCCGAAAGCGGCGACGGGAATAATAATGGCTTCGGGAACGCTCGGACAAATAATTCCGCCCAGCATTATACTTGTTCTTCTGGGAAGCGTGCTGGATATTTCCGTCGGTGATCTATTTGTCGGCGCACTTCTTCCCGGACTTCTTCTTGTTTTCCTTTACTTCGTTTGGATAGTGGTATTAACATTTATCCGTCCCAAGTCGGTTCCGGCTATGCCTGCCGAAGAGCTCGATAAATTCAAAGGATTCGATAAATATAAAAGAATAGTAAACGCATTCCTTCTTCCTTTTCTACTGGTAATTGCCGTACTCGGCTCAATCTTCGCGGGAATTGCTTCTCCCACGGAAGCCGCCGCAGTCGGAGCTTTCGGCGCAACGGTTCTTACAATCGTTAGGGGAAGATTTACAATGAAAATTTTAAAATCCGTTATGCTGAAAACGACTTCTTTAACTAGTATGGCGTTTATGATTTTGGTGGGTGCCGCTTCTTTCGGGCTTGTGTTCAGAGGGCTGCACGGTGATATTTATCTTGCCGACTGGATTCTATCATCGAACCTTTCTCCGTACGCTTTCCTGGGAATAGTCATGATAACTATATTCATTCTCGGATTCTTCATAGATTTTATCGAGATAACGTTTATCATTGTTCCCGTAGTGGCCCCGATTTTCGTTCAGATGCATTTTAATTTATTATGGATAGGCATACTGATAGCGATGAACCTGCAGACTTCCTTCCTCACGCCGCCTTTCGGGTTTTCCATTTTTTATCTGAAGGGAGTGGCGCCGCCTGAAGTAACAACCTCACACTTATACCGCGGAATAATTCCATACGTTATTATACAGCTTGCCGCGTTATTAATTGTGGTGCTGTATCCTCAAATTGCGCTTTGGCTGCCGAAGATTTTCGTCAACTAAATTTAGATAACCGCTGCATGTTACAATTTAAAATATAAGCCCAGCTTCAGGAATAATGAATTAAAATTTAATTTTTCCAGCTGTGTACTCCTTGAGTAAGTTCCGGAATTTGTATCCGATGTATATAAAGTATACTGAGGACGGTTAAAAGTCTGAGTAACCTCAACGACAAAATTAATCGGTGTGTTAGCCGAAAAATTTATCCCTGCTGTAATTTCTTCGGATACACTGTTTTTTACGTAGCCGGGACCTCTAAGGGTGCCGTCTTCCAGTGTCGCAGCATTTCCGGATGATGTTAGATTAATGCCGTTATAAAATACCCCGCACCGATATAAGGTTCTATCGGCTATGTTATTGGGTAGTAATTAAATGAAATACCGCCGCTTAGAACCGTAAGAGTATGGCCATTTGAAAAATTATTTTCATTGCTGAGTTCCCCCAGGTAAAAGCGTGTGCACGCATTAATTGAAAACGGCAGGTCTTTTAGAAAATAATTTAATTCAATATCCGGCCCGATTTCATAATTTAAATGTTTGTTCCCGGTAAGGATATCGGCTTTTACCCCCGGTCTTAAAGGCTGTGAATATGATTGATTAAGTGAAATAAAAAAGAATAGCAGTAATACTAAAACGGTTTTCAAAACCTACCCCCCAGTTTTTGTAGGAATATAATAGCCTGCGCAAAATAAAAAAAAATAATTATTAGTCAACCAAACTGTAAAATACGATGCTATTGACTAACATCTTTAAATTTCAAATGTACCGTATACTTTGTCGGGAAAAGTCTAGCCCCTGGTATTTACATCGGACCGAACTTAAGTCAAAATGCTTATTTCAATAAATTAAGCGCCGTAATTTCTCTCAACTAATGAATTCCACTCTGTAATACTCTTCTGGAACTTACTGTAAGAGTCGTAAACGGTCTTACTCATCTGGTCTGCGGAAGTAATATTCGCGATGACTTCCTTCGTTGCTTCTCTCAGGGCGTTCAGCACGCTGTCCGGGAAAGTCTGGAAGTTTATGTTTTCGTTTTTCAGCTTTATATAATATTCAGCATTCTTAGCCTCAAAATCGGAGAGCATTTCTATTGATGCCGCTGTTGCCGCCGTTCTTATAATTGTCTGAAGATCTCCCGGCAGTTTTTCGAATTCGTCTTTGTTAACAGTCAGCTCAATTCCGGCGGTCGGCTCCTGCCAGCCGGGGGAGTAGTAATACTTAGCGATTTTGTGGAAGCCTAGAAGATAATCGTGATAAGGTCCGACCCACTCGAGCGCGTCGATAACTCCTCTGTCGAGATCGGTATAAAGTTCTCCGGCCGGAGCCAATATTGAAGTGGCCCCGATCTGTTTGATAACTTTTCCTCCAAGTCCGGCCATCCTCATTTTTAATCCCTTCATATCCGCGACAGAGTTTATCTTCTTGTTGAACCATCCGCCCATTTGCGCGCCGGTATTTCCCGCGGGAATGGGAATTAAATTGAAAGGCGCATAAACTTTTTCATAAAGCTCAAGCCCGCCGCCTTGATAAATCCACGCGTTAAACTGCTGCGTATTCATTCCGAAAGGAACGCTGCTGAAGAACTGTACGGCCGCCGCTTTTCCGGCCCAGTAGTAAGCGGCTCCGTGACCCATTTCCGCAACTCCCGATGAGACCGCGTCGAATGTTTCAAGCGCAGGTACAAGTTCTCCTCCGCCGTAAACGTGGATCTTCATTCTGCCGTCAGACATTTTCTCTATCCATTCGGCCATCTTATCAGCATAAGTTCCCAGAAGGGGAAAATGAGGCGGCCAGGTTGTTACCATTTTCCATTCATATTTCTTTCCCGAAATAACAGCCGGGGCTCCTTTTTTATCTTCGGAACCGCAGCTAGCCAAAACTCCGCCGGTTGCCAGTGCGGCGGCAGCGACGGACGCGCTTTTTAAAAATTCTCTGCGTTCGAATTTCTTCATCGAATTGGCCTCTCTTTTATTTATTTGAAAATTTGGGATTACCGCTTTTAACAGTTAAAAATATCAAATAAAATGAATTATTGCATCATATAATTTGAAATTTTAACAATTTATAAAATGTACTATTAATTATTTAAAAATTATTGGTAACTTAAATAAGGAATTTTTAACCATAGATTTCTACCATCTGCCCGCTAGCTTTTATCACGGCGGTTTTTTCCTTATTTTCAATACTGCCGAAGGGGAGATAGAAACTTCTAAACTAATTTTATTCTGTTATTTACAGGCGTTTTATTTTGAAAAAAGACGGTTTAAACGGAAGTGGTACTTCGATGGCAAGGAAGAATATCGACGAATTCTTAATTACCGTTGCCGGTCTGTTTACATTTTCCGTCGGTTTTTTCAAGAATGTCTTTATCCCTCCTTACGAGTTCGGCGAGATTAAAAAGCACATGGACGAGCTGGGTGTTAAGACGTTGCCTATCGTCAGTGTTACGGGATTTATAATAGGACTTGTACTTGCCATGCAGAGCCAGCCGGTTCTTGTGAGGTTCGGCGCGGAGTCGTTCCTTCCGAGTATGGTCGCTTTATCCGTAGTGAGGGAACTAGGTCCGGTAATAACCGCACTTATATTTGCGGGACGTGTAAGCTCCGGTATCGGCGCCGAGCTCGGCTCTATGCGCGTAACCGAACAGATAGACGCTATGGAAGTATCGGCTATTCATCCTTTTAAGTTCCTGGTTGTTACAAGGATTTTAGCGTGTACATTAATATTACCCATGCTTACGGTTTACGTTATATTTCTAGCGATATTCGGAGGATATTTGGCAACGCTGATGATGCAGAATATGAATATTTCGCTTTATATTAACACTGTAATTAAATCGATTGAGTTCACCGATCTTATTCCCGGAATAGCAAAAACTTTTGTGTTCGGCTATATTGTCGGATTAGTCGGCACGTACAAAGGATTTAACGCTGACAACGGGACTGTAGGAGTCGGAAAAGCATCCACGAGCTCGGTAGTTGTCTCATCACTTTTAATCCTGCTTGTAGATATGGTGCTCGTTCGTATAACCATTTTGCTTTGGAGCTTTTAATGGTAGAGATAGAAAATCTAAGCAAATCATTCGGCGACTTTACCGTGCTCGACGATATCTCGCTAAAAATAGAAGACGGTGAAAACCTTGTTGTCTTCGGTAGAAGCGGCACAGGTAAGAGCGTACTGCTCAAGTGTATCGTCAGGCTGCTCGAGCCCGATACAGGCCGGATTTTAATCGACGGTGATAACGTTCTTGAATTATCCGAGAAAAAATTAAATCAGATAAGAAAACAAACCGGGTTCCTTTTCCAGAGCTCGGCGCTTTATGATTCTATGACTGTGAGAGAAAACCTGGAATTCCCTCTTATCAGGAATTTCGATTTTCCAGCAGAGGAGAGGACCGAGAAAATTATAACCGTACTTGAAAAGGTATCGCTTAAAGAAGCGATAAATAAGATGCCCGCCGAACTTTCGGGAGGAATGAAAAAGCGGATAGGCCTGGCAAGGACAATTATTACCGAGCCGAAACTTATACTTTATGATGAACCTACTACCGGGCTTGATCCCATAACGACAAAGGAAATCAGCCAGCTTATCTTGGAACTTCAAGAAGATTTAAACACTACCTCCATTATTGTGACTCACGATCTTATTTGCGCTCGTATTATAGCCTCAACGGCGGTAGTGTTGAAAGACGGAAAAATTAGATATGAAGGAAATCTCGACCAGTTGACTTCAAACGAAGACACGTTTCTGCAAGACTTCTTCGGAACCGGTCTGGTTGAGCATAAAAAAGGGAGTAACCGATGAAAAAAAATTTATCTGCCGTTAGACTGGGATTGTTTATTTTCCTCGGCACAGTACTTCTTGTCCTTGCCGTTTTTCTAATCGGACAGAAAAACGCTTTGTTCAGCTCAACATTCAATGTAAAGGCATATT
>CAWBBX010000083.1:0-17607 GCA_963787005.1 uncultured Bacteroidota bacterium | reverse complement strand
GGTGATTTGCAAGGATCGATCGACCAAGTCGCAACCTTTTCGAGTTTAGCCGGATCAAATTCTTCTATCGAACTTTCATCTTCAAGATTCACGTACATTTTACCCATGCCGTCAGATACGGCAAATTCCGGCCCGCCGTCGAGCTTCACCGTTCCTATGACTGTATCGGTTCGAGCGTCTATTGCCGTGGCGTTGCCGCTTCTGCCGTTGAATGTGAAAATTCTTTTTGTGAAAGGATCATAAACTATCGCATCGGGACCTCTCCCCGTCACCGGCACATTCTTTATTACTTTCAATGACTTGAGCACAAATACAGTAACCGATGCGTCGCCGCCGTTGCTTATATAGCCTTTGCCGAACTCGGGCGCACAAGCCGCTCCGTGTACATGATTCAGATTACCGATGGTGCCTATCAAGGAATCGGTATTGAGATCGATAACGTTTACCTCCGACATGTGTCCGATGTAGAGTCTTTCCATCGAGGTATCCACGGAAAGATAGTCCCATCTTTCCGGTCCGCCTATAATTATCTTGCCGGTAACTTTATACGAGGGAGTCTGCGCGCTGCATATTTCGGGGTAGACAAGTAAAACAATAAACAAAAAAACCACCGCAGGGCCGAACAACTTTTTCATTTTTTCCCCGTTAAATAAATTAAAAAATATTTCTAAACAGCTTCATCTTTTTCAATTATTTTTAGAATTGTAGGCAGAACTATCAGCAGAAGCGGCAGAGCTATAATGAATCCGCCGATAATCGCTATAGCCAGCGGCTGATGCATCTGAGCGCCGGTTCCAATTCCAAGCGCAAGCGGGAATAACGCAATAATGGCGCCGAACGCCGTCATAAGGGTAGGCCGCAATCTTAGCGAAATAGAATCAACTATCGATTTTTCTTTATTAACTATACTTTTTTTAGAATTAAGATATTGCAAATAAATGAAGATGGAATTTTCGCCTATAATACCAACTATCATTATTATTCCGGTATAACTTCCCACGTTAACGGGTGTGCCCGTAATGAAGAGCGCAAGGAAGCTTCCCGAGATACCGAGTATAGCAATAAAAATAATGGCAAGTGTAACCTTTATATTCCTGAAAAGGAATAAAATAACCGTGAAGACAAGCAGTATCGCCAAGATTAAAATTATCATCAGGTCCGAGAAGGCTTTCTGCTGCTCTTCATAAGAACCGGCGTACATAATTTCATAGCCGGGAGGAAGTTTTATATCACGACTTATATTACGCTGCAGATCCTTCAGAGTGCTGCCGAGGTCGCGGTTGTTGAGCCTGGCAAGTACATCGAACATAGGCTTGAGGTTTTCCCGGTCTACCTCGGCTACGCCTTTAACGAAATGAACATCTGCGAACTCGCTGATCGGTTTTATAGAGCCGTCGTTTAGAAAGATCGGGCTGTGTTTCAGGTTGTTCATGGTTTTATACGGCCTGCCGTCGAACATGCGGATATTTATAAGCCGGTTCTGTCCGAGAACGTCGCCCACAACGGTGCCGTTTATCATTGAGTTGAGCTGGTACTGAAAATCGCTCGGCGTAAGTCCGTACTGAGCGAGTCTTGCGGTTTTCGGTATGTACTTTATCTCCGGACCGGCAATTGTAACACCGTCGAATACATCCGCCGTACCTCTGGTACTATCCACAACTGCGGCAACCTGTTTAGCGATATCCTCAAGCTTCGCCTGATCATCGCCGAATATTTTAACTTCTATCGGCTGTTTTGAACTGATAAGATCGCCAATCATATCCTCTATGATTTGGCCGAAGTCAACTTGAAGAGAAGGTAATTTTGCTTCCACTTTTTGACGAATAACATCCGAAACCTCATCGGTCGTGAGGGTCCTGTTCTTCTTCAGTTCAATCGTATAATCTCCGGTGTTCGGCTCCGTAATAAAAAAGCCGTTCTGGTTACCGATCTCTCTCGTATAGCTTTTTACTTCGGGTACGCTGTTCAGGATCTGATCAACAACGTTAAGCATCTTATCCGTTTCCGCAAGCGATGTTCCGGGCGGACTAGTAAAATCCAAAATGATAGAACCTTCGTCCATTTGGGGTAGAAATCCCGAAGGCAGCCTAGGCATAATGTAGTATGACGATCCGGCCAGAAATAAAACGAATAACAGCGCGAGCCAGGGCCTTTCAATAAAGAAGTGAACCCAGTTTCTTTTTTTAACCGCTTTGTGTCTTACAAGCTTTGACTCTTTCTTTGAGAAAAGAAGATAAATTACGGGGAGACCTATCCACGTGACAAAGAATGAGCACAGCAGGGTTATTATCATCGTGTTGGTTAAAACCTTAAAATAGGCACCGGCAACGCCTCTCATCAAAAAGAACGGAAGAAAGATAACGATTGTGCTGAGAGACGAGCCGATCATGGCCGGAATCAGGTACCTTACAGCTTTTATAACCAGGGTCTGGCTGGTTTCCTCAGGATGTTCCTCGTGTGTGCGGTGAATCTGCTCCACTACCACAATTGCGTCGTCTATTATCAATCCGATCGCCGCGGCTACAGCCCCGATCGTCATAATATTTATAGTGTAGCCGATGCTAAACAGCACGATAAAAGTAAGCGCTAAAGTAACCGGAATAGTAACCAGAATCACCGAGCTTGCCTTAATCGATCTGAGGAAGATAACCGTTAACAGAATTGCCAGAAGAAGACCGACCCAGACAACATCCCTGATGCTTCCTATTGCGTCCGAAACGAAGCTGGCCTGATCGTAACTGGGTTTTAATACAACTCCCTTCGGAAGAATTTTATTGAGGTCCGGAAGCTGGGCTTTGATTGCATTTTCAACATCAATTAAATTCGCCTTCGGCTGTTTCAACACATAAATTAGAGGTACGGCTTTACCGTTGGCTTTTATCTTAATGTAGCTTCTTTCGGCCCCGATCTCTATTGTGCCGATATCTTTCAGCCGTATTACTCTTCTGGGGTTGTTTGAAATTGCAAGGTTCTCAAGATCACTTTTACTGTTCTGAGTGGATTCCGTTATAGTGAGATAAAGCCGGCTATAGTCGTTTACGTAGCCGCTTGAAGAAATAAAATTTGCCTGCGATATTTTATCCGCTACTTCTTTCGGAGTAATTTTCAGGTCGGCCATTTTTTCCGGATCGAGTATCACATGATATTCCTCGACCTTGCCCCCGGCTACGCCTACCTCGGATATTCCGCTTATCCTTGATAGAAAAGGCTTAATGGTAAATTCTCCGATATTCCGAAGCTCTATATCGCTATGCCCCTTCCCTTCGAGCGAAAAACTCATTATAGGGAATATGGAGGGGTTCATCTTCTCGATGGATATGTTAATTCCTTGCGGCAGGTTTCTGCCTGATCTCGTTTATCCTTGCCTCAACTCTCTGCATATCCAGATCAATATTTGAGTTCCAGTCGAAGAAAGCCGAGATCTCGCAGCTTCCCCTGCTGGTAGCGCTTCTAACTAAGTTCAGATCTTGAACACGCTTTATGGCGTTCTCAATAGGAACTGTTACTGCAACCGTCATTTTATCGACCGGCTGCTCGCCGTTATCAACTATTACCTTTACTTTGGGGAAAGTAATGTCCGGAAAAAGATCGGATTGAATATTTATCAGCGCATAAATGCCGCCGCACAAAATAATAAATAATATTACGGCAACAGGACTCTTATATTTCACATAAAAATTATTCATTTCACAACTGCAATTTTAGCGGTGTCGGGCAGGCCGTAAGCGCCGTCGGAAATAATTCTCGCCGAGGTATCTAACTTGGGATTAAGCACCTGAACGAGGCTGTCGTTTTCAACTCCCTTGTTAATATTCACCCTTACTGCGGTTGAATCGTTAGCCAGCATCATTATCCAGAAATTGTCCTGCGTAACATCGGTTATCACGGCTGATTTTGGAACCGCCACCGTTTTCTCATAGCTCTTAAAGGGTATGGTTACTATTGTATTCAGGTTTTCCGGAAGCTCTTTATTCCGGCTCAGCTTTATGTAGAATGTTTGGGTCTGCGTACCAGGATCAACCGAGGGTACGTTTTTTTCCACGGTACCAGGCAGCGTTACACCGCCCGGAAGATTTACTCTGCACCTCTCGCCTATCTTCACCTTAGAGTTGTCTTCGAACGGAACGTTTAAACGAAGTCTGAGCGATGAAGGATTAGTAATAACCGCTATCTGCTCGCCGTCCGATACAAAATCGCCCACGTGATAATCAAGCTCGGCAAGTACGCCCGATGAGCTCGCTCTTATAGCAACCTCGCCGCTGAATAATTCATTGCCGACTTTAAAATTTACCGTATCACCCGTAGCCAATTCTTTAGTTTGGATTATAAAAAGCTTATCACCGGGGTTAACCCTATCGCCTATATTTTTATAAATCTGTCTGATAAAACCCTGAAAAGTAGCTCTCACAATTTCTTTGCTTAGAAATACGGTTGTCGCGTTAAGAGAGAGATTATCGCTCATATCGGCAAGCACAGGGTGGGATACTTGCACGGGTGTTCCGCTAACCGCATCCGAACCGCTCCCATGGTCACTGCCTCCGCCGCAGGAATTTACGACCGTAAGAGTAATGACAATAAGAATGATTAAAACCGCATAACGCCGATTGATCAAATTATTCTTCATGTTACCAATTCCAATAATTATAATTGCTTATTTCAAGCCCGTAGTTTGTCTCGGTCGTGATCTTGTTCTTCTGCAGCTCGGTATAGTTTTTCAGCAAGGTGAGATATTCTATCATAGAAAGATTGCCATGCTGAAGCTGCTGCCGGGAGATTTCAAGAAGATCTTTATAGTCGCTGATCTGACTTTGCAGATCAGTGATGTTTTTATTCAGAGATTCCAGCTTGTACTTAGAGTTCTGTCTCTGTACAAAAATATTCTTTCTGAGATACTCCATACTCTGAGAAATACTTTTCTCCGCTATCCGGGTTTGCTGCCTCGTTATATCCTTCTGGCTCCCGTCAAAAATGGGTAACGAAAAATTTATTCCCGCACTTATCCCGAACTTCCTTTGAATATCGTTAAGTTCCACGGCATTAAGCCCGGCATTGAAAAATAAATTAACCTGCGGCTGATATTTGGTTTCGAATATCTTCTGCTGGGACGAGGTGCTGAGGCTGTCCAGATAATACTTTTGAAGAAAGTTGGAATTTTCCGACTTAGAAGATAAGCTTAAGTTCACTGTGTCTATCATTACAGTTGCCGTATCTTTTATGCCGCACATGGCATATAGCTGCGACAGTCCGCTTTTATAGTCCTGCCGGTTTTGACGCAGAGAGATCATTTGTGTTTTGTACTCGATCTTTATCAGCAGATAGTCCTGAGCCTTAGCATAACCTTCTTGTACAAGCCCTTTAGTTATCTTTAACTGCTGCTCTAAATTATCCGCTGTTTCCTTAGATAATTTTAAAAGAAGCAGCGATTGAAGCGTGTTTAAATATTGATCCGTTATCTGTTTTGTGATGGAATGCTTTTCCTCTTTTATCCGATAATCAAAGCTTTTTCCTTCAACCGATCTCTGATATTTCAGCGCGTCTAAGAGCCCGCCGTTGAGTATATTCTTATCCACGTTTATCTGCGCCGAGTACAGACCGCCGTTGGTTACCGCCGCATCGTAGCCTATAGCTTTGGGTCCGGGATTGGTTGTGAAGTATGTTCCGCCGTTGTTAAAATACGGTGCGAACAAGACGTCGCTCGAAAGCGAGATTTGGAAGGCGGAATTTTGGGCCTCGTCAAGTTTTTGCTGCAGACCGTTTATCGAACTCAGATCGTAGTAATTTTGGATAACCGGCGAATTATTAACCGCTTTCGAAATGAAATAATTGAGGTTATATTGTCCGTAAACAAGGCTTCCTGCAGATATGAGTATTAGTATTATTTTGCGGATCATTTTTAAGTATCAACTCACTGGTGTTGTATAAAAATACTGAAGAATTTTTATTATACCGTCAAAAATAAATAATTTAACGGCATTAATCATAAAAATTAAATCTTGTATGAATAAGGACACATAAATAAGGCGGCTGTTACGCCGCCCCGGAAATATATTTTTAATCGTTATCGTCGCTTTCGTCCGACTCGCCTTTTTCACCGGCCTCGCCCTTCTCGTCTTTTTCCTGCATTTTTGCCTTTTCCATAAGCTTACCTGATGAATTCAAAACTACCTCATAATTATGATCGCCGCTTTCTATTGCAAGTTCATATGTTATTTTTTTACCCGCGGTAACTTTCTCGGTTCTTTTGATCTTCAATCCTTTATATTTTTTCTCCAGATTTTTTACAGAGTTCGCCGGCAGTTCATCGGTTGAAATTGTCTCTTCAATTTCCGCGATCTTTCCGCTTTCGGTTAACAGCAGATCTATATGTTTTTCTCCTTGTATACTTTCTATCTCATAATATTTATGGCCGTTCTCTTTCTCAATACTTGTTCCTTTTATCTCTGCTTTTGGGTAAGCTTTATGAAATGAAGCAGTTACTTTCGCAGGAACTTTTTTAAGGTCTATCTTTTTATCCTGAGCGTAATTCAGGCCGGCCGAAACGAACAATATAACAGTAAGATATACTATTAAGGCTGTTATTTTTGATGATTTCATTGAAAAACTCCTTATTGTTATTATAATTATTTATTCTAAGATAAATAATGTTTATGAAATGAAGATGAAACGCCGGGCAGGATTAATTGTTCTCATTAATAATTTAAAAGGTTTTCGATACAATATATATCCGCTTAACGGCTAATAATCGGACGGAACGTTTCCGTTCTGCCCATTATCGTCGGGTTTATTTTCTTTATAATTATTAAAGTTTAATTTAAGGTCCATCATTACCATAGGCGCTTCTCTTGAAAAACGGCTGTAGTTATAGAAGCCGGGTCCTTGTGAAGTAAATTCATATTGCCTTGTTTTAAATAGATCCCGCACTTGAAGCGTAAGCGACAGCTTCTTTCCCATAAAATCCTGCTTTACTGCCAGATCCGTCGTAAAATATCCGTTCCATTTCCCCTGTGCGGTAACCGAAGGACTGTGATATCTGGCGTTGATTTGAAGATCGGTTGTGGAAGTTATGTTTATTACATTATTAAATTTTATTCTCCAATCGAAGCTCTCCCTGGCAATCGATTCATTGTTCAAAGCGCCTTTGATCCTATAATCGTAAACGTCACCCATCAAATTAGACTGCCAGATCTTCACCGGATTTAGCTGCAGCATAAACTCGGAACCGAGTGAGTAATCGGTTCCTATGTTTGCGATCGATCTAAGCGTTACGTCCTTAGCATACACAGAATTGATGTCTTCCATTTTATTGTGGGTAAACCGGTAATAGAAATCGTTCGAAAAAGAAATGTCGCCGAAGAAGGTTTGATATCCCAAGTCATAGGAATCTATAAGTTCCGGCTGAAGCGAAGGGTTGCCTATTCGCACGGTGTAAGCATCGTACCAGGTATAAAAAGGTTCGAGGTCCCCTCCGTCCGGCCTCTCTATTCTGCGCGTATAGCTTGCCATAACTTGAGTTCCCCCGGAAAAGCTGTAAGATGAATGAACCGACGGGAAAAAATCCCAGCGGTTGATAGAAAACTGCTGATTGGTTTCGGCCAGTTTAACAAGCTGGTAAGTGTATTCGGCCCTTACACCGACCTGAACCCCAAGACTGTCCCATTTGTTTGAGAACATTGAATAAGCGGCGAACCTGGTACGGTTAAAATTGTTGATATGGCTGAACTGCGGCTGATAATTATAGATACTGTTCTTCGAATCGAAGATGTACAGCTTATTTATATCCTCCCTTAGTCTGCTGAAGTACTCCATACCTGCGGAAAATTTTTCCTCTTTACTAAAGGGAAGGGTATAATCCAATTTCCCTCTTAATTCGCTTTCAGGTCCAATTTCCGTAGTCTTAGTTCCGTTTATATTTGTTCCCGCCAGCGTTGATGCGGAAGCAGACGCCTCGTTCGAATTATTATGTCGAAAAGAAAGGTTGCCGTTCAATTGGTGCCCCTCGGGTCCGAAATTGTGTACGTAGCTTGTATTGAGTTCGTAAAATGTTCCCGAATGGTTGTGGTTGGTGTTATTCAGATAGTATGATTTCTGCGGATCGCCTTCCGTCCATTGATTGTAATTCAGCGTTGCATTTCTCATGAAAGAATGCACGCCGTATCTTCCTCCGAAGGATAGATCGTTATCCTCGTTTAGAGAAAAATCAATTCCTCCTCTTATCCCCGATACGGTTCTCCCCCGTATCATACTGCCGTCGGAATTAAGATATGATGTAGTATCTCCCACTATAAATTGTTTGTCCTGTGTATTCGATCCGGGAAAAAAGCGGCGGTTATAATCGACACCCCAATTGTAACCTATGGATGGGGTTCTATACTGAAATATCATGTTACCGCCGTATTTCTGATTGAAGCCTCCCATAACGTCGGCAATTCCGCTCAGCCCCAGGTTTGAGTTTTTCTTAAGAACGATGTTTATTATCCCGGCCGTCCCGCTGGCATCATATTTTGCGGAAGGATTAGTTATGATCTCAATTGTTTTTATGGAACTGGCGGGAATCTGCTGCAGGGCATCCTGGGCGCTCATTACCGACGGCTTGCCGTCGATCAGAACCTCGAAGTTGGAACTTCCTCTCAAGCTTACGTTCCCGTCGATATCAACACTAACTGACGGTACGTTCTCCAGCACATCTGCTGCGGTACCGGAAATTACCGTGTTCATCTGACTAACGTCTATAACTTTTTTATCAAGCTCGTAGGATATGGGAGATCTTTTCCCTTCTACAACCACATTCTGCAGACTAACGGCGGCGGGTATTAAATAAATATCACCAAAATTCTGATAAAGGTGAGATTTAGATATTACTATATGATTGATTATATGAGCAGCATAACCCATAAACCTGACTTTCATAAAATAGCTGCCCTGCTTAATACCCTTTATATTGAAAATACCTGCCTTGTTAGTTACCGTACCCGTTACCTGAGTACTGTCTTTACTAGAAAACAAAATAACATTCGAAAACTCGATAGGCGCTTTGGTTGTTTTATCAAATACTTTTCCGGTTACGGATCCCCTGCTGCCCGTACCGCTGTTTTCCTGACCGTAATTAATATTGACAAATGCGAACGATATGACCAAAATTAATATAAACTTCTGTAGCATTTTTACTCCGAGTCCGGATATCCGGTTTAGATAAGACAGTCTGCTTAGATTATTTCTCTTTTAAATGAATCTATATTGATTTTGCATCACCGAACCAAATAAGTTAAATGTTACATATGAAAATAAGATGAAAAATACGCGTATCAGTGAATTTTGAAGTTAATGGGGGCAAAATGTGATGCACATTGCAATTTGAGTATGCTCAGCAAATGAGCTAATCAACTTTGGAGGGAAGAAAAATACTAAATTTAGTTCGTTCGCCTAATTTGCTTTCAACTTTTATATCTCCGCCATGCAATTCAATTATTTCTTTTGCGATCGACAGCCCCAGTCCGCTGCCTCCTATTTCGGCACGTATTTCGTCGGACCTGTAGAACCTGTTGAAGATGTAAGGTAAATCCGAGGGCGGTATACCTCTACCGGTGTTCTCGAATTTTATTCCTATCCGCCCCTCTTTAACGGCCTCCAGTCCTATAGTCACGGTTGTACCGGGGAAAGAATACTTCACCGCGTTATCAAGAAGATTCAAGAATACGCTTTTTAATTTTTCCTTATCACCGATAATCTCAACAGCATCACCTATGGAAAGATTTATTTGTAAATTTCTTTTGACGGCGGCGCTGTTCATAATCTGCGCGCAGTCGGCTAATAACTCATCAACTCTGATAGAACTCAGATTGAACTTGCTGCCGGACGCATCCATTTTTGCAATGGTCAGCAGTGAATTCGTCAGTTCGGTTAGTCTGTCAATCTCCGAAAGTGCGTTTTGTATATTTTCTCCCGACTCGGGATCTTTGATCCTTTTTTCAAGTATCTCCAATTCCGTACGAACAACGGTTAAGGGAGTTTTTATCTCGTGAGACGCGTTCGCAACGAATCTTTTTTGACTTTTGAAAGCATTGTCGATCCGTTCGATCATCGCGTTCAGCGTCTCGGCCAGCGATCTTACCTCATCCCTGGCTTTGGAAAGCTCCAGCCTTTTATCGAGATTCTCCCCGGAAATAATTTTAGCCGTCGCCGCCATTTTAGTTATAGGCTTAAATGCCGCCTTAGAAATAAAATAAGCCGCGACGCCGGTGATAATTAAGCCCGCCGGAATGATTAACCAGAAGAGAAAAATCAGTCTGTCTAGCTCGTCTTCAACATCATCGATGGATGCCGCCGTCTCCAGTATAAAAACAGAATCATTTTCTGTCTCAAACTTGCTGAATAATACGTGATACTTGCGGTGATTTATTTTAACTCGTTTGTATTCGGGTGACTCCTCAGGGACTCCCTTTAAATCGCGAGATGTCGCTTTCGACAAGATCGAATCTTTGATGATAAAATTTCCTTCTCTATCAAAAAGCTGGAACCTTTCGCCTGTTAAGCCTCTCGCCCTAATCGAGGATAGTTTTTGAACGTTAAGTGCGGATAGGTCATCAAACTGATCCTCAATTTCGGTGCGCAATGTCATGGAATAGCTTTTTAGGTTTGCATTAAGCTTAAGATACGAGGCCTCTTTGGTGCTGCTGTAAATTACGGCGGCAAAAAGGACAAGCAGCAGGCCGAATACCAGGGTGTAAGAAAAAATTATTTTTGATTTTATTGAAAACATTTATTCGTCTTTAAATATATAGCCCGCGCCCCTTACGGTACAGATAAGCTGATTGTCAAAATCCTTATCGATCTTCTGCCGCAGAAATTTTATGAAGGCTTCTATTACGTTGCTGCGAGGGT
Organism: uncultured Bacteroidota bacterium; assembly: GCA_963787005.1. GTDB lineage: Bacteria > Bacteroidota > Ignavibacteria > Ignavibacteriales > Ignavibacteriaceae > FEN-1297. Next base: position 6,729 of record CAWBBX010000083.1, on the reverse strand, counting down.
CAAAATTCATATCCCATAAATGTTCGGAGATCATTTCCCTCGTCAAAATTTTATTCGGATTCATCATGAACAACTCAAGAAGAGCAAATTCTTTTGTAGACAGTTGTATCTCTTTTCCTTCCCTGTAGGCTTTATGAGTATTCAGATCCAGCGTAACCCCGAAATTATTGAGGACGGCTGAGCGGACTTCACTTCTTCTTCTAATCAGAGCCCGTATTCTGGCCAATAGCTCGCCTAAGTGAAAAGGCTTTGCGAGGTAATCGTCGGCGCCTCTGTCGAGCCCGTTTATCTTATCCTCAACATCGTCCAGAGCAGTCAACATAAGAATGGGTGTAAGTATCTTATTCTGCCTTAGGTTTGCACATGTTACTAATCCGTCTTGCTTGGGGAGCATTATATCGAGAATTATTATATCATAATCGTTAGTTTTGGCGAGTCTTTGCCCTTCAATACCGTCCGATGCCGTATCTACCGCAAAGCCTTCCGGCTTCAGACCTCGTTCAAGCGAAGAGGTAATTTTTTTATCGTCTTCAATTAATAGTACGCGCATTTCTTCGAATTTTTATATTAATATAAGAAGTTAAAATGAAAAGAATATGAAAACTCCTTTGAATATACTACGGCATTTCAATGGAAAAATTTATAAAGGGAGTTTATCAGGAAATAAAACGATAATAATACAAGAGCGATCCCCATGCCGCCTGAAAGTACGAAAAGCAGCGAGCTTCCGGGATCAAATTCTGCAACTTATCCTAGGTTTTTAATTATCGTGATGCCGAGCAGCCACCAGATGATCATCATCGGATTTGTTATAGCAGGAGAAAATCCCGTATACGGGTACACCGTGTAAATCCAAAGTTCAAGGTTGCAGTGCTTGGATTGAACAGCTTGATATTATTCAAGACAAATTCAAAATATAAAGCGGATATAATAAATTACTTTACCGCCGGGTATCCTTTCTTGGTCCAGTCCTTTACGAAACTATCGGGAATGTACAGTACTTTCACATTTTTATATCCCATATCTTTAAGGGTTTTATAGGCGGGACGAATATTAGGGCAGTCTGTCCAAGGACAGCATCCGCAGTAAACTACAATATCTTTGTTCTTCTTAACATGTTCAACAGCAGCCTTGATCGACTTTATCCCTTCTTCAGATCTAGCGGCACCCACATATTTTGTTCCGGGTATGTGGCTTTGATTATATAAAAAGCTGAATCCCACGTGTAAAAGTACAGGCTTCTCTTTTTTCGAGGAAAGCTCTTTACCCAGTTCTTCAATCGTCAATACATGCTTAACATTCCAAGGATCACGGCTTGTAGTGGCTTCTTTCTTTAACTTTAATTGAGCGGATTCATTTTGTTTGACCAGCTTTTTAGAAGACTGAGCAAATAAACCCGTGGAAAATATTAGCGTGAATAAAAATATTATTTGCACTTTCATTAATTTTCTTGATGAATATCCAGACATGCGTGAACCTCTTTTATTAAGAATGTGTACTAAAACGTTCTCAACTTAAACCAGACTTCCAATAAATTCAACTGCATTAGACATAGATGTGATTTCGGGTAATCAGACTTATCTTACGGTTTAAGAATCCCGCTTAATCGAAAAAGATTCAGTGAGGTTACTTTAAAATAATTTTTTTACTGGTTTTATTTTAACAGGCGGGCAGAATTGAATACGGCGATCAATGCTACTCCCATATCGGCAAATACCGCTTCCCACATTGAAGCCAGGCCCATACCGCCAAGAGCTATGAAAAATGCTTTTATAAAAAGCGCGATGAAAATATTCTGCCATATAATTCGTCTTGTGTAGGATGCTATTTCGATAGATTCCGGTACTTTTATGAGTGAATCGTTCATCAACACTATGTCCGCTGCTTCCACCGCAGCATCGGAGCCGAGCCCGCCCATAGCTATTCCCACATCCGACCGGGCGAGAACGGGAGCGTCGTTAATGCCGTCGCCGACAAATATAGTTTTACCATTAATGCTTTCGGATATGATCTTTTCAATATATTCTACTTTGTCTTTAGGAAGCAGATCGGAGAAGAATTTTTTAATACCGGTTTTTTCGGCTATGCTCGCCGCGCTCTTACTGTTATCGCCTGTAAGCATTACAATATTATCAACACCGAGCAACCTAAGCTTTTTCACGGCCGTTTCAGAATCCGTTCTCACTTTATCCGAAATTGAAATATAACCGGCATAGTTTCCGTCGACGGCAGCGTGAACAAGGGTACCTTCGGCATTAACGGATTTAAACTCGATACGGTTTTCCCTCAGAAACTTTTCACTTCCTAAGATAACTTTCTTGCCTTTAACTTCCGCAGCTATTCCTTCGCCTGCGGTTTCCTGCACGCTCAGCGATTCCGGCATTTCAAAATATTCGCCGGCGGCTTCAATAATTGATCTGGCGATCGGATGATTGGAATGAGACTCGGCCGCAGAAGCGAATCTTAACAAATCATTTTTATCGAACCCGTTTGAAGGTACAATATCTGTTACTTTAAATATACCTTCGGTTAAAGTTCCGGTCTTATCGAAGATAACCGTTTTTACTTTAACAAGGGTATCTAAAAAGTCGGAACCTTTAACAAGTATACCCCGTCTGGAAGCGCGGCCGATTCCCCCGAAATAAGCGAGCGGAATGCTTATAACAAGCGCGCAGGGGCAGGATATAACCAATATGACAAGCGCCCTGTATATCCAGTCGGAAAAAGCCGCTCCGGGTACTATCAGAGGCGGAATAACTGCTATGCAAAGAGCAATTAATACTACAACAGGAGTATAATACCGGGCAAATTCCGTAATAAACTTTTCAGTCTTTGCTTTGTTCTTACCGGCATTTTCAACAAGCTCAAGAATTTTTGAAATCGATGATTCTTCGAAGCTTTTTGTGACCTTCACCTTCAGCGAACCGGACTTGTTAATCATTCCGGATAGTACAATGTCGTTTTCCTTTTTCCTTTTCGGCACGGATTCGCCCGTTAAGGCGAATGTATCAACGAAAGAATTACCTTCTAAAACCTCGCCGTCAAGCGGTATCTTCTCTCCGGGCTTTACGATAATTACATCGTCAATCTTTATTTCCCCGGGCGAAATCTTTACCGTTTCTCCCTCTCTAATCAAGTTAGCGTATTGCGGACGTATCTCGAGCAGGGATTTTATTGATCTTCGCGATTTCTTAACCGCGAGCCCCTGAACAAACTCCCCGAGGTTATAAAACCACATGACAGCCACCGCCTCAGGCAGTTCATGAATTGCAACAGCACCGAGTGTTGCAATTGACATGAGAAAATGTTCGTCGAATACCCGGCCTTTTAAAATATTCTTACCTGCTTTTAATAAGACACCGCGACCGCTGATAAGATATGCTGATAAAAATAAAACGTATTCGATCCATTCATAAGGAGTGTTCTCAAAACGGGCGCGGACAAATAATCCTGCGAGGAATAAAATTAATACAATGCTCATCGATATAATTTCATTCTTGGCACTTTTACTTAGTCCCTGCTCCGCTGTATTATTACCGGTTTCTATTTTTTCAACCTCAACGTCCGGTTCTATCTTTCTTACTTCGGTACGAAGTTTCTCCAGATCAAGTGCTTCCGTAATTATAGTGGAAGATACGAAATCAACGGAGTTATCTATGCCGGCCTTCCGCAGTCCGGTTTCGAGGTTAGCGGCGCACGAAGCGCAGTCTATATTTTTGAGTTTATATTTTCGCATTGGTTCCGCAGAAGAAGTAATACTATAAATTAACAAAAAATAATTTTATAAAAACGTCAATACAATTAAAAGTTTGAGGAATTATAAGCTAATATAGAATAAGGAGTTAAGGATTTCCGGCGGGATGCGTATTGAGGATTAATTTCCGCTTCGTTCTGATACTTTGTTTGAATTTGGTATATCCTCTATTCTGCGTCCTCCCATGAACCTTCTGGAGTAATAATTATGGTCGAGGGTCGATACGGTAACACCGTACCTCGAGCTTGAATGAGCGAATAGATGATCCCCAATGTAGATCCCAACATGCCCTGGCCTGACCCTTCTACGTGTATTGAAGAACACCAGGTCGCCGAAATGCAGGTCGTCAATACTGCTGATAGTTTCTCCTTCTAAACTGTTCTCTTGCCGTTCGATTTAAATCAACTGAAAGAGCATTCCTGAAAACTTTTTGGGTGAAGGCCGAACAGTCAATTCCTCTTTTTGTGGTGCCGCCGTATTTATAAGGAGTGTTAAGATATTTAATTATTTCCATCAGCATTTTTTCCCGCAGCGTTCCCTTGTCGGCGTTAAGTCCGCTGTTATCGTCTGCTTCGAATCTCTTCATCACTTCTGAAAGATCTACGTTCGATTCGCCTCCTGGCAGATCATCGGCATCGGTTGTATCGTTATAAACATCGAGGGTATCGTTTTCCTGTGCATATAAAGAAGTGTCGGGCTGAGCCGGATTCAAATGCGATGTGTACCGTACAGAGGACGTATCTTTGTCGGAAACTTTAGAGTTGTCGTTATAACGAAGTGAATTTGAGGAAGAGGAACAGCCGGAATAAATTAATAATCCGGCTGTTAAAACGGGTAAAAATATAAGTCGGCGGAGACTTCTCATCCGTTAACCTAGATATGCTCTCAAATTTTTACTTCTCGATGCATGTCTAAGTCTGCGTATGGCTTTCTCCTTAATTTGTCTTACTCTTTCTCTTGTAAGATTAAATCTTTCGCCTATTTCTTCCAGGGTAAGCGAATGTTCTTTATTCAATCCGAAATATAATTTGATAACTTCCGCTTCCCTTTCAGTAAGGGTAGAAAGAGCTCTTTCTATTTCCGTCTTAAGTGATTCGCTCATCAGATCGAAATCAGGATTCGGCTGCTGATCGTTCTGTATTACGTCTAAAAGCCTGTTGTCTTCGCCCTGAGCGAAGGGAGCGTCCATCGAAACGTGTCTCCCGGATATCTTGAGGGTATCTGCCACTTCACTTACGTCCATATCGAGCTCCTGCGCCAGCTCGGTTGCGCTAGGTTCTCTCTCGAATTCCTGCTCGAGATTGCTGTATGCCTTTCCGATCTTATTAAGGGCACCGACACGGTTAAGGGGCAGCCTGACTATCCTCGACTGTTCGGCGAGAGCCTGCAGTATCGACTGACGGATCCACCACACAGCGTAAGAAATGAATTTAAAGCCACGAGTTTCATCGAAGCGTTTGGCGGCTTTTATCAAACCCAAATTGCCTTCATTAATTAAATCACCCAAAGAAAGGCCCTGGTTCTGATACTGCTTTGCAACACTAACGACAAACCGGAGATTTGACTTCGTCAATGTTTCCAAAGCCGTTTGATCGCCTTTTTTAATTCTGATGGCAAGCTCAATCTCCTGTTCGGGTATTAGCAGATCAACTTTACCTATTTCCTGGAGGTACTTATCGAGAGACTGGCTCTCCCGGTTGGTATATTGCTTGGTTATTCTCACTGATCTACCTCACTTTTTAATTATTTAAGTTGATAGAATCAACAATACCGACAATTGAAGCGTCAACCGGTGCGAAGTCGACCGGCAGGGGTATTACCGCCTCCGAGGCAGTTATATAATATATTATTTCCCCCGGTCCCGAGCCGACCGTATCGACTGCTATTATCGGTTCACCGTCGTTTTCTAAATCAGCGTTTATAGGCTGGACAAAAAGAAGCTTAAAGCCGTGAAGAGCTTCATATTTTCTTGTTGCCCATACATTACCTATCACTTTCCCAAGGAACAATTATTATGCCTTTTTACATGATTGCTTTTTCTGCAAATTCAGACCGTTTCATTAAATATTAATTTTCTCAATCCAGTAAAATTTCTCAATTAATGACGCCGGAAATAATCAAGGCTTACCTTTTATAAATTAATATTTTCTAATGTCTGGTAAGAAATTATACGGCATTCAAAAATATCTTAAAAAGCCGCGCTGCTTTAGTGCGAATTAAAATTACGGCAAATTAGCCTAAAATAAAAGTCCGGTTATTTGTTTTCTTGTTTAGATATGTACTCTTTAAGCGATATATCCAGCTTGTCTACTATTGCCATTATGACGGCATCGACGGGCTTGTTTTTAGTAAATTCGGTCTGCCGCGACGAGCTTCCGGTAGCAACAAGAACTACCTCCCCTTCGCCTGCCCCCACACTGTCGACCGCAACAACAAAGTTTTCTTTTTCCTTCATGTTCAAGTCAAGCTGTTTAACGATCAGAAATTTAGCACCTACGAGATTCTCGTCTTTCTTGGTGGACCAAACGGTACCGATAACTTTTCCTAAAAACAAATCGACCCCACGGTTATTTTAAGATGACTTCTGCCGCAAATATAGTTTTACAGGACAAAAGATACAATTCGTATAAATTCAAAATGCAAATTTTTATGTTACCCTTTCAGGGTTCAAATTTAATATCATTTACTTCTACCGGGGCTCCGCCCCGGCCTGTATTATCCGACTCTTTTAGAGTCAGATATTTAATGTTTAAGTATAAGATTAAGAATTATAGCAATTTTATAGTGCTACAAAATTGTATCTTTTAAAAAGATACAAATGTTCTGTTCCCTGAAAAGGAATTATATCTCAGCCAGGGGCGAAGCCCCTGTGATAAGACAAAAACCGAATATAGATACTCTGAAAGAGTTATATAAATTTATTTGGTTCGTTATAATTCTTATAAAAAACTCTCGCCTTTCAAATCATTTTCAAC
>CAWBBX010000082.1:0-4600 GCA_963787005.1 uncultured Bacteroidota bacterium | reverse complement strand
ATCTGTGCGGATCGGTATTATTAGCGTCATCTGTATGTTATTATTCCCAATATGTTTGTTAAGCATACCTTTACTTTTTACCGATCTAAAAACTTTAATGCAAAACATACCCGTAAATTTTTTATTTTAGATCATTCCATTTTAACGGGTAAAATGATAAATGGCCGGATCGTTCCTTCATCAAAAAAAAATAGCGGTAAAAGCGGCACTGGCCGCGGCCGGAATAATATTCCTCTTCTTGTTTCCCGGCGCTTCTTCATCTATTAACGCGGAACTTAACCGCGCTTACTCCTACGTGCACGGTCAGTCGCTGCCCGATACCAATATTGTTATAATTAATATAACTCAAGACGACATAGACAAAGTTGGTCCTTGGCCGCTGAAACGGAGCTACTATGCCCTTCTCATTAAAAGTCTTACCGATTATAATGTAAAGAAGATCGGTCTCGAAGTTTTTTTAAGCGCCAGGTTCACAACTCAAACGATCTACGATAATCTTCTAACAAAAGAAATAAAACGGTCAGGCCGCGTAGTACTCGGTTCGGTCGCCGGTACGATATACGAAAAGGACGGAAAGATATTACACAGATTCGCTCAGCTATCCGAGTCCGAAACTGCTGGACCAAAACACGGTGACAGGACACTTGAATTACATAGACGGGAACGGGATAAAAATTCCTTTAAGGATTTATCATAACGGCCTGCCCGAGGATGCTTTCTCGCTTAAGCTTGCGGGGGATGATCTGACAAACATCGGCACGAATCCGCTGAGAGTAAACTTTATTGCCTCCTGGAAAAAATTTAAGAGATACAGTCTGCTGCAATTCTTTTCAATGGTGAATAAGAATGACGAACAGCTTAAGAGTCTCAAGGGGAAAACGGTAATCATCGGTATAAGTGATCCACAGATAGCAGCGTCTATTAAAAGTAATTTTGACGATGCGCTTCCCGGTGCCGCTCTGCATGCATTCGCGCTCGATAATATTTTAACCGGCCGCGCATTAAACGATTCATTAAGCAACCTGTCAAAAGCAGTATTTATAATATTTATCGGTATTCTGCTCTTTTTTGAATTCAAAAATAAAACGCGCAAAACTTTTATTGCATACTCTTACGCTATTTTAACTTTCTTTATTTTTTCTTTCGTGCTTTATTCTTTCGCTGATATAATACTAGCGGGCTCATTTTTCATTCTGCCTGTTTTAGTTATTAATGCGGCGGAGTTAGTCTTCGATTTATCCGAAAAGAACCGGCGGTTTGCCGGAGCGATAGACGAGGCCGCATTCCTGAAGAATATGCTTCATACTAAAGAAGACGAGCTCGTTAAACTTCAAAACAAACTTAACCTTTCCGAAAGCACCGGCTCGGAGAATCTTCTGGATAAGATCAAATCACTTAAATCTGATATAGAGAAGCTGAGAGAAAGCGAGGAAGATAAAAAGGAGGCGGAAGATATATCATCAAATAATATAACGGAATTTCACGGTATTGTCTTCCGTTCAAGATTGATGGAGAAAATTGTCGACTTGATAAAAAAAGCAGCACCGGAGGATGCAAACATTTTAATTTTGGGCGAGAGCGGTACGGGGAAAGAACTCGTTGCGAACGCGGTGCATTCTTTGAGCAGGAGAAATGGAAACAATTTCGTGACTGTAAACTGCGGCGCACTTCCCGATTCGCTTTTGGAGAGCGAGCTTTTCGGTCACGTAAAAGGGGCTTTCACCGGAGCTGTAGCCGATAAGGTCGGCAGGTTCGAGGCTGCGGATAAAGGGACAATATTTCTAGACGAGATCGCCGAGACATCTGAAGCGTTCCAGGTAAAACTTCTGAGAATAATACAGAGCGGCGATTACGAGAAAGTCGGTTCCTCCAAAACATATCATACCGACGTACGCATTGTTGCCGCCACAAATAAAAATCTCGAACAGGCCGTAAGAGAGAAGAAGTTCAGGGAAGATCTTTACTATCGTCTTAACGTTATAAAGGTTGAACTGCCTCCTCTGCGTGACCGCAAAGAAGACATCGATGTAATTGCCGCACATTTTCTTAATAAGGAAAGCGGCGGGATAAAGCTTTCAAAGGCAGCCGCGGAAACTTTCAAAAAGTACGACTGGAAAGGGAACGTCCGCGAATTGGAATCGGTGATCAAGAGAGCTTTAATTTTCGCTAAGTCGGCCGGGCGCGAAATGGTGCAGCTTTCCGATCTGCCTGAAGATCTGGTAAAAGATGTCAAGCTGAACCTTGAGGATCTTGTAATTGAGTCGCTCCGCTCCAAAGGTTTTTCTCACTCGTCGATAACTGAGACCGCAAAGGAACTGGGAAACGTCAGCCGCACGATTATATCTGAAAACTACAGGGGGTATGCTCTAAAATTATATGTTGAAAATAATTTCGATACAAAATCGGCCGCGTTGAAAATAGCCGGTTCGGAAAAAAGTGAAGTGATCGAACGGGTAACAAACAAGCTGAATACGTTTACCGGAAACGTGGAAAAGGATATTGACAGACTCGCGGATCGTGATTTCGAATCCGTAAAATCTAAGTTTGTTTCCAAGTATAAAAATCTTCCGCACAAGTTTCATCCTTATCTCGATGAAGTTATCAAACATATGCTGAAGCCGTAATTAAATTTTAAGGGGAACGGTTTCCGTCATCATCTCTTAACACCGCAGTTCATCAAATATTTCCGCTCGACAATTTAAACGCAGTTTAAGTATTATCGACCGCTATTTTTGTAATTGATAATGAGGGATTATCTTGATTCTAATGGAGGCTTGGTGTCGACTAAATTGTACTCGACGTACAGAAAACTGAACCGCATATAGTCAATAACCGCATAAACAGAAAAAATCAATGACTTGTTAAATGGCATGCCGGTTGATTTGGTTTACATGATAGACATCAAAAGAGAATTTACTAACCAAGGGAGAAAACATGAAATTAAAGTCCGTACTGTTTATTGTAATACTCGGATTGTCCTTCGCGGTTTCTGCCTTCGCACAGGATGAAAGCGACTCTACCGAGTTTAACTGGCACCGCTGGCGCCATGAGCATTTCGATTGGAAAATGTTCCGCAACGAGTTTAAGGGAGATCCCACCATCTCTTTGAGATACGGCTTTTCGCAGATGAGCTTAAGAGACATGAACGATAAATTTGCGGATCCGGGGATGATGGAAATTAAACTTGGGTACACCCGCTCGGAAAATTATGATCATAAAAGCTGTATAATTGATTACAACTACAGGGGGGCAGCGCTCAGTTATTTCTCGACGGATGTTTCGGGAAATACAGGTGATCCGCTGAACTACGAATCGAACACATGGAGGTTCGGGCTCAGCCGCGCTTACGGATACGGGTACAAATTAGGCAAGGCGGCAGTTATTCCTTATTACGGTTATTCGGTCGACTGGACAAGGATGGCGATGAACAATTCTCTTCTTACCCAGGTCGATAAAAACCTTATCGAGCCGTTCGACGGAACCGTAAGGTTCGGTACGAGCACAGAGGCCGGGATTAAAATACGTTTAGTACATTATGTAGAGTTGAATGCCTCTTATGAAAGATCGGTGGTTTTCCGCAGGCATCTTTTCTGGAAATGGCTGGGAAGCACCGTTATAGAATCTGCAGGACAGGTAGCGATTGATAGATTCGTAGATGAGATAATGGACTCTACTCCGTACGCAGGTCCGATTGTAAGCTTCGTGCTGAAGAACGCGCTGTCCTACGGAGTGTACGAGCTAAGGCAGGAGAAGATGAACTGGCCGTTTAGATCCGAGCCGCCGCTGTCGTATGATCAGTTTAAGGTAGGGATAAATTTTGTTTTTTAGAAACCTCTCCCTCAGTCCCCCTCCTTACTAAAGAGGGGGCTAAGTGGGGTAAGGTTAATAGAGACTTATATATTCATTCCTTAATTATAAATTAGATCTAAATTCACTGTCGATTCGTTCTTTCAGAATTATTTTAATAAGTGACTGATACGGAACATCGCGCTTATTTGCCAATGCTTTTATTTCTTCTATCATCGACTCCGGGAGCCTGATAGATATTGTCTTGGTAGATGGTTTTAGATTCGGAAAAACAACTGTTTCTGATTTTTTCCAATCCACGTATTCCGTTGAATCAGCCTTAGCCCAAAATTTCCTCTCCGCATCTTCATTTTTGAACTTGGGTATTTTTTTTAATTTCCTCATAATAAATTTCTCTTTCTTTCTCATGTCCCTAGCAGAAATAATTCTTATAAGATTATGTCTAATAGTAAAAACAACAAACAAAAATCTATCTAGGTCGGTTCTTCCTAAAAGACAACATCTCTTTTCTATTTGGATGCTTGTGCCGCTTTCCGAAACAATTATAGGTTTATTAAAAAATACTTGTTCGCATTCTAGCCTAAGTACCCGGTGAGTAATCAAATTCTTTTCAGAGTTTCCTTTGTCCCATTGAAAACCGATACAATTTTCAAATATTTCGCTCATCATGTTTGTATATTATGAATATATACATTAAAGAGCAATGATAAATTTCTTACTTGCTCTGGCAAATATTGGAAATATCCTAATCGACAAGCCGTAATTTTATATTCACTACTTCAGGCAATTAGTC
>CAWBBX010000081.1:0-31248 GCA_963787005.1 uncultured Bacteroidota bacterium | reverse complement strand
CCAGGATACAACTTCAAGCCTGGCATTTAAACAGAATCGTCCGCCCAAAGGACCTAATATATTTTACCACCCGGATCTGGCTTACCAGCTCTGGCATCAATTTAAGCTGATCCGGGAGGCAAATGAGGGAAACGCACTTGCCCAGCACGAGCTCGGGATCAGGTATCTTGATGGGACAGGGTTTCCCGGCTGATACCGTAAAAGCCGCATATTGGATAGGAAAGGCTGCCGATCAAGATCTTTACCGCCGCCTGCTACAACTACGCAATCTTACTGAACAACGGCTGGGGATTAAAATGGAATCCGTTCAAGGCTTTTGATTATTTTATGACCGCCGCAAAAGACGATATGCCGATGGCGGAATATGTAATTGGACTGACTTATGTAGACGATCTGGTGGTTAAGCGGAACTGGGAGACGGCCTACGTCTGGATAAAAAAATCCGCCAACTCCGGATTTGAACCGGCGAAGAAAACCATGAAAGAGTTAAAGAAAAAAATCCCCAAGTCGGTTACACTCGACACAAATATGACATTCGCTTCCGGCACAAAGCCGAAGAAAAATAATGATACTAATACGGCGAACGATAAAAACTCAATACCGCCTTCAACCGGATTGGTCTTCATTGATTTCAGCATCGCCACGGATTCCATAACCAATATCTCCAATAAAATGTTGCTCAACGATCTTCGGAATAAAGGGAACGATTCACTCGCGGCCGCTCTCCATCTTGATGACAGTAAAGATACTACACTCACTTTCGACGCAAAGTCGATACCGCTGCTGGAAAAATTCGCCGAGTCCGGGAGTCCGGAAGCACTTACACTTATTGGCCGAATGTATCAGCTCGGAGTATACTTTACCAAGGACCGGGTTAAAGCTGCGGTTTATTATATAAGAGCGAGCAGACTCGAATCACCCCGATCTCCCGCCCTGCTCTGGAAGATGACAAGAAGGCGAAGCTACTACGACACGCTGAAAACATTGGTGAATCATAAAGCTCCGGATGCTATGTTCGCGTGGTACGGACTTTTCACACTCGGGTTCGATCATCAATTCACACAGGCCGACGCTGTGAATCTTCTTAAAAACGCGGCGGCTCTTAAATTCGTGCCCGCAATGACCGAACTCGGATTAAATTATTACACAGGGAAAATGCTTCCGCAGGATAGATCAAAGGCCGTTAAAATTTGGGAGCAGGCCGAGGCGCTGGGAAGCGAGGAAGCCAAAGTTAGGCTGGCGATCGCAAATATTTACGGCTATGCCGGAGACAACGGGTATGAAAGCTCCATCAAAGACCTTTACTATGCGGCAGATAACGGATCGGTGCTGGCGCAGGTAACTTTGGCATATTGCTTCGAACACGGGATAGGTGTAGACACAAAAATCCCGAAGGCAGTGAGGTATTTCAGATACGCCGCCCAGCGAGGAAGCAGGTACGCATTCGACGAATTGAAGAGACTGTACGATTCAGTAAGACCGGACAGCAGCATCTTTCAGCTTAATTAAAGAAACAAAACTTTTCTCCCGCGATAAAATAAATCCAATTTGTATTTTGATCTTACGATTTGCAAATTCCGTTTGCTGATCGCACAATAATATTTGCGATACGCCTTTTCATCAGAATTATTTTTTTTGAATATTTTAAACGGGTTAACAATGCCGGATATCAGTAATACTTTTGCTTCAAAACTTCCCGAAGCGGGGACAACAATATTTACCGTAATGTCGAAAATGGCGCTTGATTACAATGCGATGAATCTTTCGCAGGGTTTCCCCGATTTTAACTGCTCCGATAAACTGCTGGATTTAGTAAATGATTTTCAGCGCAAAGGTTTCAACCAGTACGCGCCGATGCAGGGCGTTCCCGCATTAAGAGAAGCGGTCTCCTCAAAGATTGAAAAGCTGTACGAACACCACTATGATCATGAAAAAGAGATAACAATTACGGCGGGAGCTACGCAGGCTATATTCACCGCAGTAACAGCCGCGGTAAACAAAGGCGATGAGGTAATTTTATTGGAACCGGCATACGATTCCTACGCTCCATCGGTTTTAGTGAACGGGGGGAAGCCGGTGTTCGTTCCTCTTAACCCCGAAGATTTTTCAATCGACTGGGAAAAGGTGAATGCGGTAAAATCGGAAAAGACGAGGATGATAATAATCAATTCACCCCATAATCCTACCGGGAGCGTAATAAACGAAAACGATATTAAGGCTTTAGAGGAATTTACAAGGGATACCAATATATTAATTTTAAGTGATGAAGTTTATGAACACATAATTTTTGACGGCGGCAAGCACCTGAGCATAAGCACGTCGGAGGAACTGGCATCGAGGGCATTCGTCATCTCTTCTTTCGGAAAAACTTATCATACTACAGGGTGGAAGATAGGATACTGCGCCGCGCCGGCCGGACTATCTTCAGAATTCAGAAAGATCCATCAGTTCAACGTGTTTGCCGTAAACACACCTATTCAGTATGCCTATTCCGAGTTTATGAAATCTGAGGACGAATACTTATCACTCCAGGAATTTTATGAAAAGAAGAGAAATATTGTGCTCGAAATTTTAAAGGATTCTCGATTTAAATTCACACCGACAAAAGGCACGTTTTTTCAGCTTCTGGATTATTCGGGTATTTCCGGCTTAAATGATATGGATTTCACTGCCGATTTAACAAAAGAAAAAGGCATAGCCACAATACCTCTCTCTCCTTTTTACTCCGGTATAAATAATAATAAAATTATAAGGATCTGTTTCGCGAAGAAGGACGATGCGCTGGTTAAAGCCGCAAATATTCTTAAGGAAATTTAGGAGAGGATTATTAAGACTCGACTGCTTTTGCGGCGCTTTCTTTTTTGTATATTTCCGGAACTTTAACCTTCTGAAGAATAATTAATCCCGCTACAAAGAAAATACCTATCGCCAGTGCGGCGACCCTGTCGTTTGAGAGATCGGAAATTATTCCGTAAAAAAGCGGACCCACTACCGCGGACGACTTGCCGAACAGACCGTCGTAAAATCCGAAGAACTCAGCTTCCCTTTCCTTTGGTGTAAGCAGAGCCATTAAGCTTCTGCTGCACGACTGCGAAGATCCGATCGATAAGCCGGCCAAAAGCCCTACGATGTAAAACTCCATTACCGTACTTACAAAAAAAGCGCCTATAATTACGCCGATCCAGAATACCAAGGTAATGCTTATTGTTTTCTTCGGGCCTATATGATCCGATACTATCCCGAAGATGAATGAGCCTAACACAGCCGTGCTTTGAACTATGACGAAGAAAAGAATAATTTGTTCATCGTTCATCTTTAAGGTATTTGCGGCGAAGATAGACGCGAATGCTATAATCGTTATAATCGCGTCGTTGTAAAGAAAGAAAGCCAATAAGAAACGGGAGATTGACGGGAATTCACCTTTTACAAAAATAGCCTTGAGCGTGCGTGCGCTCTTGCTCATCCCCTCACGGACAAGCCCTTTCTTCAGCGGTCTGCTGATGCTAGGCTCGCTCACAAACAGGAACAAAGGGATGGAAAACACGAGGAAGAAAACCGCCGCGACGATGAATGAAAGTCGAACATAAAAATAATATGAAGCCGAACTTTGCGGCGGCAAAATTACCATCACAATTAAAAGAACCGCCAGGGCTCCTACGTATCCCATAGCGAACCCGTATCCGGAAACGCGCCCGAAGTTTTTTTCGGCGGTAAGGTTCGGCAAAAAAGCATCGTAAAATACTAGTCCCGCCTCGAATCCGATGTTTGCAAGAATAAAAAGTCCCATCCCGAGCAGGATGTCCCCTTTCATAACGAAGAACATAAGTGAGGTACAGATGACTGAGACCAAGGTGAATATCATCAGGAAGCGCTTCCTGTTGCGGGAAACGTCCGCTATCGCACCTAGCGGCGGACTGAGCAGCGCGGCTATAATCATCGAGACACTTACCGCTAGTCCCCACAGCCACTGTTTTCCGCCGGCCACGTAGTTGGTAAAATATTTGGAGAAGATAACGGTTACGATAATGACTGAGAAGGCTGTATTGGCAAAATCAAACAGAGCCCAGAAGAAAATTTTGCCTTTGCTTACCATTCTTATTGTTTCTTCCCGGAGGTTTTAGATATGCTCTCTTCCAGCAGGCCGCGTCCCTGTTTATTGAGTTTGCCGGTTCCCTTCAGTTCGGAAAGTACGGCGTCCAGTATTCCGTTAATGAACTTTCCGCTCCCGCCTGTGCTGTAGACCTTCGCAATCTCTATCGATTCGTTAATCGAAACTTTAGGAGGAATGTCGGGGAAATAAAGGATCTCGCATATGCCCATCCGCAAAAGCAGCCTGTCGATAAGTGCAATTCGGTTCATTTCCCAGTTGTCTACGCGCTTCTTGATTTCATTATCGAGATCATCGGTGTGAATTATTACCCTGTTGATAAGATCCCTGGCAAACTCCTTATCGCTGCCGTCGGATATATCGGCCAGCATACCTTCTATCAAAGCTTCAAGGGAATCTTTATTCATCGTATAAGCGTAGAGTATCTGAAGAACTCTTTCTCGGGCTATTCTTCTTTTAAACAATTGTGTCATAATTTTCGGGGGCCTAAATAACTTATTAAAATCTGTTGATTAAAATTACAAAGCAAAAAGCCAAAATACCACCAACGCGACGCTTTCCCTGACATCATAAAAAATTTTATTGTCGAGTCCCAGTTTTAACCCGGATGCGGCGAGAGAAGCATTAAGTTTAAAAAAATCGCAGACTTGCCTGACCCTTGCAAGGTGATATGAGTCCGAGACTATGATTATATTTCCGATATTTTCCTTTTTTACGAGCTTACTTTTTATATACTGCACTTGTTCTAATGTCGACGAGGTATTTTCCTCCATCAATACTTTTGTAGTATCAAAATTTAGTGAATTCAAATAATCGTAAGCTACCTCGGCTTCGCTGAGCTCACCCGGCGCGTTGCTTCCGGTCAGCTGTATTTTCCCTATCCGCCCGTTCTTGTAAAGCCTGACAGCCCGGTCAACCCTTGCGGCAAGGCTCGGGCTCGGTACATTGTGTGACCAAACAGCCGCACCAAGAACGACAGCTACGTTATACTTCCCCGGATTATTCAACGGCAGCTTATTGCCTTCCCCTCCTGAAAGAACCACAAAAAAGGCAAAACCAAACAGCACCGCTGTGATCATAAAGGAGTTTGTGAAGACACGCAGGGGAAGTAATTGGGTCTTTCCCAGGATTGACAGCCACAGAGTGGATATAAACAAGAATTGAGCGAACTGATAAAGCGTAAATAGAAATCCGGTGAATACTTTATTAAGCGGATGATCCAGCACATAAGTTTTCGGCAGCGGCAGATCGACCCTAGCGCTGAAAAATGCGATAAATAAAAGCAGCGTAATTATGCTAATATAAACCGTGCATAGTCTTGAATTAAATAACTTGCCGTTTTTGTTCGCGTAAATAAAAATGCCTGCAATCTGAAGCAGAGCGAACAATAAATTGAGAATATTGCCTATGCTGCCTAGAGTAAAATCGGATAACGGGAGATTAAGGTTGGAATATTTAAAATAGTAAATAAACAGAAGGTCCGCGGCGGATACAGCCGACAAGACAATGCTATAATATTTCGGAGATATTTTCCGGATGTTTGCCATTATTTTATACCGGCGGTGATAAAAAAGTATTCAAAAAAAATAACGACGCTTCACCTAAAAAGAAATAGTCCAAAGCCGGGAATCACATTAAAAATAGAAAGGGTCGGCCGGTTTGTTTTCAGCATGCTTTTTTGAAGGCTAAAGTTAGCTAATTAAGGATTAGGCCGCAATAATCTGCGCAGTAAACGGTGCGAATAAATTATTGATTGTGTGAAATCTTCGGGATATGAAGGGATAAAAAAAAGCCCCAATAAAATCGGGGCTTTCAAAAAAACTTATTGAAGCTTAAATACAACCGGGATAGAAACCTGAACGTTCACAGGTTTACCTCTTTGCTTACCGGGTTTGAATTTGGTTTGTTCAACCGCTTTCAGAGCTGCCTCGTCGCAGCCGGCGCCGATGCCCTTTAGTATTCGAGCTTTGGTAACTTCGCCGTGCGTATTTACGAACGCAAGTACGTATACCCTTCCTTCTACTCCGGCTCTCTTTGCAATCTCGGGATAAACGATCTTGCTTTGGATTGCCGCAATACCGCCGATCGGCTCGGGCATGTCCTCAACAGCAACAAAGTAGGTTGGTTCATCCGACTTCTCTTCTTTCGGAGGCGGCGGAGGCGGAGCCACGTTAGCGTTTACATCAAGTTCTGTTGACTGTATATTAATATCCTGAAGTACGTCCTCCGAGGGCGCAGCAATAGGAATTGCCGGCTTTGGAGGCGGAGGAGGTCTGTTCTCCTGTTTAGTCTGCTGAACATCCTCTACCTTAAATAAATCCTGTGTGGACTGCTGAAGTTCCTGTGCCGGCTTCAAGTGCGGGAAGAATTTAAAAGCCAGAATCAACACCGCTAAAGAGATAATTAAACTTATCTCAAAGACCTTTTGGTATTTAGAGCGAAGATCCGCTTTCGGGTTCTTAATGAGTGCCATTTAACTACCTCTCCTATCAAGCATTTTAACAAGTGCTAAGTTAATAAATGGTGCATTTTTTGTCAACATGCCGTTTGAATACTTTTACTAAAAATCACCTTATAGGTTCCAGATTTTTACATTTTTTTTCCGAATAATCACCGGGCCGAGTAAAAACAACCGAAAAGACCGGGAAACATCCCCCTACAAGTCATATACCGTTCTGTTCTGCGCGCTTTTTTGCGAAGTGTCTGAATATATACCCGATAACAGCAACCGCAATTATCGCCGCAAGAAAATCAGCCATCCAATCACCTAGCTGACAGTCTCTTCCAGGAATAAAAAGCTGGTGGATCTCGTCAATAGCGGCGTAAACACCTACAATTAAAATAGTAAAAAGTGACGATCTTTCCCTCATCTTTTTATATTTCTTTTGAATCCCTAAAGCAAAAGCCAAGAATAAAGAAAGGATCAGATAAGCGGTGAAATGCTCTATCTTGTCGTTTACACCGGTATTCGGCAGATCTTTAGCCGGAAGTGACGTTGCCGTAAGCAAAATCAGCCAGTAAAAAAACATCGGTACATATAAAAATTTTATCTTATGTTTTTCTATATAATCAAGCAAACGTGTCCCTCAAAAATCTTATCGCATTGGGTAGCTTCCCGCTGATATCTTTAGCAGTATATCCGTATTCAGTGTATTTTTTCACAAGAAGATCGGCTGCAAGACTATGTACATAGACCCCGCAGACCACCGCTAGCTCAATGTCCTCCGACTGTGCGGCAAACCCGGCTATAACACCGGTTAATACGTCACCTGTACCGAATTTGGCCATTCCAGGATTCCCAGTGGTATTTATAAGCGCTTCGCCGCCGGGAGTAAAAATGATTGTAGGCGCGCCCTTTAATACAAGATATGCGCCTGTAGACTCGGCAAAATTTCTTCCGTAATTGAGTATGTTTTTACGAATATCATCAGCAGGATGACCGATCAGCTCCGCGAACTCTCCCATATGAGGCGTTAGAACTAATCCCTTTAAATTGTATTTTTTATATCTTCCGCCGCGCAGAGCAAATAAAGAATCGGCATCTAGAATGATTGTTTTACAGATCCTTTCTTCAATAATATTCCGTACAGCAGCCTGAGTTGCCTCTTCCCTTCCGAGTCCCGGACCAATAGCTAATGCATCGGCCCATTTTAATCTCTTAGCTAAGTGTTTAACGTTCGAATCTGAAAGGAAGCCTTTTCCTTCATCCTCGTATGCATCAACCACAACTTCATTAAGTTTGCTGTGTACAAGTCTTCTTGATGATGAAGGGAATGCGAGAATTGAAGAGCCTGCTCCTATCTTCAGAGAGGATGTTGCCGTTAATGCAGCCGCGCCGGGGAAAGCCGCCGACCCCGCTATTGTATATACCTTTCCGGCGGAATATTTATGCGCGTTCTTTTTCTTTTCCGGCAAAGAAACAAAAGCATCTTCCGGCTCTACTAAATATTCCGCAGCCGGCTTATCATCAAAATAAGAAAAGCTTACGCCTATATTTCCTTTAACTACTTCTCCTGAGTACACACTTCCGTCGCCGAAGAACAAACCTTTCTTGAGCTCGCCTAGAGTTATTGTAAGATCCGCGGAGAAAGCGTTTTCCGAATATCCGGTATCCGCGCTCAATCCGGTAGGGATGTCTACCGCAACTTTGAACGCATTGAACTTATTTAGCTTTTTTACGATAGAATCATAAGGCGATCTCAATGCACCCTCCAGTCCGCTGCCGAGCATTGCGTCTATTATTATATCCGAACCGGAAAGGGAATTAATATCTTTAATTGATGAGTATTTTTTTATCGAAATGTATTTATTTGTCGATGCGGTATTTTTCAGGATTCCGTAATTTGTTTTGCAGTCTTCGGTCATTTCAGAAGGACTACCAATGTGAATGATGCTTACCTTAAAGCCGTCGTTAGCTAAATGCCGCGCTACCGCGAATCCGTCCCCACCATTGTTCCCTTTACCGCAGACGACGCCGATCTTCTTTATAAGCTCGGGCTCATTCATCTTTTCGTAAATATACGAAAGGATCTGAAGCGACGCATTTTCCATAAGTACTATACCCGGAATTCCAAGTTTACCTATGGCGTACTCATCGACTTCTCTTATTTGTTTTGCGGAAAATAACGGGATCATATTCTTCCGGATATTGTTAAAGAATTACCGATAATTTAGAAATATGAAAGCGCAGATGAAAGGTAATTTAGAAGCATAAACCGATTGATGGTAAATATGAGAATCTCATAAGAACGAAGATATCATATTTATTAAGCTTCCCGGCGCTATTCCGATGACAATAACAAGCAGTACCGAAATAATAACGGCAAGCAGGCCTGTGTTGCTGTTTTCGAGCGACAGCTCCGTCTCGGCTTCCTTAAAATACATAAGTACAACTATTCTCAAATAGAAGTAAACGCTTATAACGCTCGACAAAACTCCTACGATGGCCAGCCAAGTAAGGTGCGCTTTGACGGCAGAGATAAACACGTAGTATTTACCGAAGAAACCGGCAAAAGGAGGAATACCTGCCAGCGAGAACATGAATATGGCGAGCATCGCCGCAAGCATGGGGCTCCTCGAAGCGAGTCCGGCATATGAACTGATTTCCAAGTTAGACTCGTCCTTGCCCTCAATAAGCGCTACGATACCGAATGCACCGAGATTCATAAAAGTATATGCGGCCAGGTAAAAGATAACGCCGGCAATTCCCTCGTGATTTCCGGCTGCCAGGCCGATAAGCATATAGCCGGCGTGAGCAATGGAAGAATAAGCCAGCATTCTTTTGATGTTGCTCTGCGAAATAGCAACGATACTGCCGAACAGCATGGAAAGGACGGCAATAACCGCAAGGTAAGGTTCGAAGATATTCTGAATTGTGCCGCTGAAAACCACGCCGAGCGTAACTATAATTGCGCTGAACGCGGCAGCCTTACCGCCCGTGGAGAACAAACCTGCGACGGTTGTAGCAGATCCCTGGTAAACGTCCGGCACCCACATGTGGAACGGAAATGCAGCGATCTTAAAAGAAAATCCTATTAGGAACAGAAGGATCACCGGTATCGAAAAGAAGATTGCTTTTCAATCCTGCAAATCCCGAAGCTATAAGATCTATTGACGTAGTGTGTGCCGTACCGTAAATGAGAGCTATGCCGTATACAATAAAACCCGTAGCGAAAGCTCCCAGCAGGAAGTATTTCAACGACGCCTCATTGGCGTTCAGTCTCTTCCTGTTGATCCCAGCGAGAGCATAGAAGCTTACAGACATAAGTTCGAGGCCGAGGAAAATCATAAACAGGTCTTTTGCGCCGGCCATAAACATCATACCCAAAACAGAAGACTGAATGAGTATATAATACTCGCCGTGGGATGTTCCGTATTTTTTAATGTAATCGATAGAGAGCAGCGAGACTATAGCTGCGCCGAAGGTGAATATGAAAAAGAAGACATTTACGTTTCCGCCTGTCGCAAGCATATTCTGGAAGACCACCGATACCGAATTTACGTCGATAAGGGAATAAAAGCCGGCCGCCATAAAGATGATTATGGAGAACCAGGGCAGTACGTTTTTGGCATTAGTAGAATATATCTCGATTACCAGTGACACGATTATCCCCGCGGCAATGATAATAAGCGGAATTATGTTGTAAAACTCTTGAATATTGTTTAGCATGATTACTCTATAAATAAAATGTCATCGTCTGTTTTTTCAATAGATAAATTATGTTTGTCCCCTATTCGAATATCGAGCTTAAAATGGTTGTCCATATTGAACACATCTTTGTCTTTCTCAACGGCGATCAGTTTGATTGCCTCGTACTTTGAGACAATTTCCTTTATGTTTTTGTAGTCCTTGAAATAGATCTCTGTATACGCTTCAGTTTCATTAATAAAAATATATTTTGAAGACGGGGAGAAATCCATTATGATATCGTCGTTGATAATTACCTTCAAGATATATGCATTGAACGGAAGCAGGACCCTGTTTCCGTAATAAAGTCCTTGCTTTTTACTTTTAAGCGCATCTGAAATCGTACTCATAGATCAACCCTTCCCATAAAAAAATATTAGCCAAATTACAGTAAATATCGGAATGAGGATAATCAAGGAATATTTAATGACATAAGTAAAAAAGCTGGGCATAGTAATACCCGCACGCTCGCTTATAGATTTCACCATAAAATTCGGACCGTTGCCGATATAAGTCATTGCGCCGAAAAATACCGCCGCTACCGATATTGCGCGAAGATAAACATCGTCCAGCGAAACAAAATGCTGCACGTGGGCTTTTACAGTTACGTCCAGTCCGTACTTGCCCATAGCCGCGCTGAGGAAGTTCATGTATGTCGGCGTGTTGTCGAGTACGGATGACAGAGTACCGGTAGCCCAGTAAAACACGCCTGCGCTCAACTCGTTGCCCATTACGTTTGCTTCGTGGGCAATAAGCTGCAGGGCCGGCACCATTGTAGCGAAAATACCGACGAATAGGTATGCGACTTCTTTTATCGGTTCAAAATCGAACTCATTGTCTTTAAGAGCCTCCTGGTCGGCGTATTTATATGACAAGTATATAACCGCGGACATAATTATTTCTCGTATGCCGAACGGCAGCGGGCTCAAGCTCGGTACCCAGGGAATTACCATCGGGTCTATAAACACCGCTACGATAACAACGCCGAGATAAATAAGGTTCTTCAATCCTTTGAATTCTATTTTACCCGAATATTCATATTCTTTGCCGTCGTCTTTCTTGTTGAAAGAATCGCGGACATAAAACACCAGCAGAATCAGAAGCAGTGCCGGTATCCAGATATACCATACGTTTTCAATTACCCAGAAGAACGGAACGCCGCTGAGGAAACCGAGGAAGAGCGGCGGATCGCCGATAGGCGTTAACGCTCCGCCTACGTTGCTTACAACAAAAATAAAAAATATTATGTGATACGGAGCTATTCGGTCCTTGTTCATCCTGATGAACGGCCTTATCAGCAGCATCGAAGCTCCGGTTGTACCAATAACATTAGATATCACCGCGCCGAACAGCAGGAATAAAACGTTTGCCAGCGGCGTCGATTTTCTATCCACTTTTATATGTATACCGCCGGAAGCGACAAACAGCGATCCCAGCAGGGCAATGAAAGAAATATATTCGGCCGCGGTATGCAGAAGGATATGAATGTCTTTCAGATAAAATATATAATAAAGAACTACAAACAGTCCTAATACTATGGATATTTTAGGATAATGCTTCTCCCAGAAATGTTTGTAGAAGAGCGGTCCTGTAGCTATCATGAGTAAAAGAAGAATAAAAGGCAGTATCAAATACGGCGAAGGAAGCGCATGCTCTATGGCGGCGCCTCCTATTGCCGAAGCCGCAGTATCGGCTACGGCGTGTGAAGCGGCTTGTGCCGCGAAGACGTTAGAACTCGCAAAGAGTCCTAAGAAAATTACTACCGGGTATAAAAATTTTATTTTTTTCAGCATTGTATCGTTATTACTTTAGACTCACCGATTGTGAGGGTATTACCTGTTCAATAATTTTGTTTGTTGATTTAGCGGAAACATTTAAGAATGTACTAGGATACAAACCTATCCATACTATGAATATGAATATCGGAACAAGGACCAGAATTTCACGTTTATTCACGTCGGTAAGGTTGTTCATCTTCGGATTTTTAACTTCTCCGAAGACAACCCTTTGGTACATCCATAACAAGTAAACCGCCGCAAAGATAACCCCGCTGGCCGCAAATACCGTGTACCACCAGCTTCCAAGAACACTGGATTTGAATGAGCCCAAAAGAATTAAGAACTCCCCTACAAAACCGTTTAGTCCCGGCAGACCTATCGAGGAAAGCGACGCGATCATCAAAAACACCGCGTATATCGGAACGATCTTAGCTATACCGCCGTATTCCTTGATCTCCCTTGTGTGTGTTCTTTCATAGAGAAAGCCGACCAAGAGGAATAACGCGCCGGTGGAAAGGCCGTGGTTAATCATCTGAATTACAGCGCCCTGCATAGATTCCTGAGTCAACGCAAAAATACCAAGTACAACAAAACCCAGATGTGCAACGGATGAATAAGCCACCAGCTTTTTCATATCCGTCTGCACCATGGCGACTAAAGCTCCGTAAATAATGCCTATCACCGCAAGCGTTGAAATATAAGGAGCAAAATGTATTGAAGCTTCGGGGAACAAAGGAAGACAGAAGCGGAGCAGGCCGTAGGTACCCATCTTAAGAAGAACGCCCGCTAATATAACGCTGCCTGCTGTGGGAGCCTGAACATGTGCGTCGGGAAGCCAGGTATGAAGCGGGAACAGCGGAACTTTAATCGCAAAGCTCAAGGCGAACGCAAGGAACATCCATTCCTGAATATTCGTCTGTATTGTCGGTCCTATTTTATAGAGTTCGATTAGGTCCGTCGAAAAATGTCCAAGAGGACCGGATGCATAAATCGCCAGCCAAATTATCGCAACAAGCATCAAAAGACTGCCGAACATAGTGTAAAGGAAAAATTTTATTGATGCGTAAATCCTTCCGTCCCCTCCCCAGATTCCGATGATAAAGTACATGGGGATGAGCATAGCTTCCCAAAATATATAGAAGAGGAACAAGTCGAGAGAGACAAATACGCCGAGCATTCCGACTTCGAGCATAAGCATGAAGAAAGTGAATTCTTTTACTTTTTTGTCGATACTTTTCCAGCTTGACAGCAATGTGAGCGGCGTTAAAAAAGTTGTCAGCAGTACAAGAAGAAGTGATATGCCGTCAATTCCCACATTATAGCTAATATGCAGATTTTGGATCCACA
The DNA here is from genome assembly GCA_963787005.1 of uncultured Bacteroidota bacterium. Taxonomy (GTDB): domain Bacteria; phylum Bacteroidota; class Ignavibacteria; order Ignavibacteriales; family Ignavibacteriaceae; genus FEN-1297. The sequence continues at coordinate 17,828 of CAWBBX010000081.1, read as the reverse complement.
CGAATTTATGAATGAATTGAAAGCCGCCTTTGCCGGAATCGAAACCGAAGTAAAGAAATAAAGATAATATAAAAGTCAGAACAGATACTGCCAGTCCGAAATATCTGACAGCATTATCTTTATTCTTTCCGAAGAACAAAAGCAGTATGGCTCCGAGCAGAGGAGTCAGCAGCAAGTAAGAAATTAAATGACTGTTTTCCATAATTTATAAACTCAAAATAATCCAGAATAATGCGATTACAATTCCGAGCATCATCACCAGTGCGTAAATCTGTGCGACACCCGTTTGAACTTTTCTTATGCTTTTTGAAATAGAGCCGACGAGCTTTGCTACACCGTTGATAAGGCCGTCTATAAGAATAGTGTCAGTGATCTTCCACAAAATCGACTCGGAGCCGCGGACGATCGGGTTAACTACGGCCGCGTCGTAAGCTTCGTCGACAAAATATTTGTTGAGAAGAAGATTGTAGATCCCCTTGAATTTTTTACTGTAATTATTAGCGACCTGTGTATTCTTAATATACATGTATCTTGCCAGAAGAATGGCAGCAACTGCGCCTACAACGGTTACCGTCATCATAAGTATTTCTTCAAAATGCGTGTGCGAGCCGTAAGACATAAGTCTAGCCTGCGATGTTTTGAAGATAGGCTCGAGCCAGTTCTCAAAAAGGTTTCCGTGCTCGCCCGCGAAGAGCGCCGGGAGTCCGATAAATCCGCCTACCGCAGACAGGACACCTAGAATTACAAGCGGGATTGTCATCATCTTAGGCGATTCGTGAGGATGTTTCTCATGACCGAATCTCGGTTTTCCTTCGAATGTTAAGTAAACCAGGCGGAACATGTAGAAAGCGGTGAGTACAGCAGTAAAAGCGCCGATAAACCAGTAAAGGAAATTACCGTCGGCGAAAGATTTCCAAAGGATCTCGTCCTTGCTGAAGAACCCCGCGAAAGGCGGAATTCCGGATATAGCAAGTGAGGCGACGAGGAAAGTCCAGTAAGTTGTCGGCATATATTTCTTAAGACCGCCGAAGTTCTGTATGTTCTGGTCGTCGCTCATCGCGTGAATTACTGAGCCCGCGCCGAGGAATAAAAGAGCTTTGAAGAAAGCGTGAGTCATCACATGAAAAATACCGGCCGAAAAAGCTCCCACACCCAAAGCGAGAAACATGTAGCCGAGCTGACTGACGGTAGAGTACGCCAGAACTTTTTTAATATCGTTTTGTACAAGACCTATAGTCGCCGCGAAGAAAGCGGTAAGTACGCCGATTACGGCGACGACAGTCATTATGGTGGGTGCCGAGACGTAAATGATAGAGCACCTGGCCACCATGTAAACGCCGGCTGTAACCATTGTAGCAGCGTGTATAAGAGCAGAGACGGGTGTCGGGCCGGCCATAGCGTCGGGCAGCCATACGTAAAGCGGTATCTGCGCCGATTTACCGGTTGCGCCGATAAACAGGAACAGTGCTATAAAATTAAATACGTAGGTAGGAGTGCTGAAAGTTGCCGCTCTTGTAAAAACCTCATTGAAGTTCAAGCTGCCGAATGTCATATATATAAGGAACATTCCGAGTAAAAATCCGAAGTCCCCTATTCTGTTTACTATAAAAGCTTTCTTAGCAGCGTCACTTGTTGTGCTTTTCTCGAACTTGCGGTCGTACCAGAAACCGATAAGCAGATAAGAGCAGAGACCAACGCCTTCCCAGCCTAAGAAAAGAAGTACAAAGTTGTCGCTCATTATCAGATTCATCATAGCGAAGATGAAGAGGTTCAAGTAAGAAAAGAATCTCCAGAAGCTCTTATCGCCGTGCATGTAGCCGATGGAATAAACGTGGATGACGAATCCCACGCCCGTAACGATGAGCCCCATCGTTAGTGAAAGCTGATCCACCTGGTAGCCGATGTTTACGTTCAATCCGCCGGCGTGTATCCAGGTGAATAGATTTACGATAGTCTGCCTTTGATCGGCAGGAAGCGAAAGAGTTTCGAAGAACGCGCCTAGGACAACAAGGAACGACAGTCCGATGGCGCCGCTTCCTATTATCCCGATAATTTTTTCATTTTTTATCTTCCTCCCGAACAACCCGTTTATAAGGAAACCGGCAAACGGCAGAAGAACAGTAAGATAGATTAGGTGGATCATAAATATTTTCTATGTTAAAAATGCGAAGTAATCTTATGAGATCACCATTTTAGAATATTAATCTCGTCGATGTTGACGGTCAGTTTGTTGCGGAACATCGCAATAATGATAGCGAGTCCTACCGCTGCTTCCGCGGCGGCGACTGTCATTACGAAAAACACGAAAAGCTGTCCGACCGAATTTCCCATATAGGACGAAAAAGTGATCAGAGTTAAGTTAGCCGAATTAAGCATTAGTTCGACCGACATAAAAACGACAATAGCGTTCCTGCGCGTGAGTACGCCTGTAATGCCGACGATAAACATGAACGCGCTTAATATTAGATAGTAATCTATTGGTATATTCATTATTCCTGCTCGAATTTCTTTTTTGCCAAAACTAATGCACCTATGGTAGCAGCAAGGAGCAAAAATCCCGCCGCCTCAAACGGTAATACATAATTGGAGTAAAGTTCCCTCCCGATCTGCTCAACTGTTCCGGCTTTAACGCTGGCGGCTACGCTTGCCGATACCGCGGAAGAATTATTGGTGAAGAATATCATGTAGCCGAGCTGAAAGAAAACCATTACAGCTATAACCACGGCGAACAACTTCATCTTCGGTTTTCTGCCGAACAGTTTTTCGTGTTCCGGCTTTAAAAGCATTATAACGAAGAGGAACAGCACCATAATAGCGCCGGCGTAAACTATTACCTGCGCTACCGCAATGAACTGAGCGTTCAGCAGGAGATAAAGTCCCGCTAAGCCGGCGAAGTTAAGTATAAGGAACAGCGCGCTTATAACCGGGTTCGGCCTGGTTATCATCAGCACCGAAGAAACGGCTGATACGCCGCCGAATATTATGAAGAGAATTAAGTTTAAAGACATTGCTTTTTATGGAATATGGATAATGTTTTATGGAACATGTAAATCAAATTTATAATAAATAGACAAAAAGATTAATTTTCCCACTACTTCTGACGAATGCATATTCAAAATATGGTAGATATTAATTTACCGCACCATATTCCATCCGCCATGTACCGTATTTAAGGAGTATTTCTATAGATCATTCTCGGGAACGGAATGGTTTCCCTAACATGGTCTAGTCCGCAGATCCAGCCTACGGTTCTCTCGAGCCCCAGGCCGAACCCGGAGTGCGGCACGGAGCCGTATTTCCGAAGGTCTAAGTACCAATCGAATGCTTCCTTCGGGAGATCGTGAGCTTTAATTCTGCTTAACAAAATATCGTGGTCATCCTCCCTCTGACTTCCGCCGATAATTTCGCCGTAGCCTTCCGGTGCAAGCACGTCAACGGCTAAAGCCAGTTTGTCGTTCAGCGGATCGCGTTTCATATAGAATGCTTTCACTTCGGCCGGATACCTGTGCACCATAACCGGTCTGTCGAATTGATTGGAGATAACGGTTTCATCCGTTCCGCCGAGATCGTTACCCCACTCGAAATCGATTCCGTTCTTCTTTAGGATTTTTACAGCCTCATCGTACGTAATTCTCGGCAGCGGCCTCTTTACGTTCTTAAGCATCGTTATATCGCGTTCCAGAATTTTCAATTCTTCTTCCTTATCCGTCAATACCGATTGAACTATATATTCAAGGAATTCTTCGGCGAGATCCATATCGTCGTTAAGATCGGCGAAGGCAACTTCGGGCTCTACCATCCAGAACTCGGTGAGGTGTCTCCTGGTCTTGGATTTTTCAGCCCTAAAAGTAGGACCGAAAGTATACGCTTTACCGAAAGCCATTGCACCCGCCTCGGCGTACAGCTGCCCTGATTGTGTTAAATAAGCTTTACCCAGATCGAAATAAGGAGTTTCAAAAAGCGTTGAGGTTCCTTCGCAGGCTGCCGGGGTTAGTATAGGCGTGTCCATCAGCGTAAATCCCCTGTCGTCGAAGAAGTCTCTTATAGCTTTTACAATTCTGTGTCTTATCTTTAAGATAGCCACCTGCCTGCTCGATCTGAGCCACAAGTGTCTGTTGTCCATTAAAAATTCAATGCCGTGGTCTTTGGGCGTGATGGGATAATCGTGTGATTCAGATATAATCTTGAGTCCGGTTGCGTCCAGTTCGTAGCCGCCGGGCGCGCGAGGTTCCGATTTTACTTTCCCTGTTACTTCAATCGAAGACTCCTGACCGACCTTATCCGCAATTTCAAAGATCTCATCGGAAACGTTGCCCTTAAAGTATACGCACTGCAGATAACCTGAGCCGTCTCTCAGAATAAGGAATTTTATTTTACCGCTTGATCTCTTATTGTAGAGCCAGCCGTTTAAACTAACTTCTTTTCCGACGTATTCACTTAAATCTTTTATCAAAATTAATCGCTTTTTAGTGAATCAATTTTTCAATTTTAAGTCTCAAATATAAACAGCATGCTCTATAAAAGCAAAAACGCATCATTTAATTTTTAGCTGTTATGATTTACGATATACATAATCATTATTGTTTGTCCCCGCATGAAGCTACATCACATTTCACGATTAATTTCAAAAAAAATCAAGCTCCTCTTGACAATAAAAGATTAATTACTTAATTAGTTATCCGAATTAAAGATTTCTCCTTACTTATTTAAGTTTTATCGTGTTCTATACTAATATTATTAGGGCTTTAGACCTAATGACGAAATAAACTGCAAAAAAAATAACTATTTAACTCATACATTAATAAAAAACAAAAGGTGCAGGATATGAAGAAAATCGAAGCAGTAATAAGGCCCCATAAGCTCGAAGAAGTGAAGGAAGCGCTTATAGAGGCAGGCATAAAAGGTATGACAATAATGGAGATCCGAGGAATCGGCAGACAGAAAGGCCAGACCGAGATATACCGCGGATCGGAATACCAGATAGATTTCGTACCGAAGATAATGCTGATGATCATTGTGCCTGATTCCCAACTTGAAAAAGCAATTTCGCTTATTGTGGCCAACGCCAAAACAGGACAGGTAGGCGACGGCAAAATATTTGTCTCCTCCATCGATGAGGTGATAAGAGTGCGCACAGAAGAAGCAGGCGAAAGCGCACTGAACTGACAAAACTAAAATCCTGTATAAAATGCGGAAATCCATTCCCTCCCCCGGAATGATCAAGAATGCAGGTAAACCATCAGAGAACGAACGGATAATAAATACTATTTAATATCAAGGGAGAAGAATATATGAAGAGTTTGAAATGGCTACCATTACTTACGGTTTCTTTATTACCCGCTGTTGCGTTCGGACAGGACGCCGCTCTCAGTGTCGCAGATTTAACCGATAAAATAACAGAAGTGCAGACCAACGCTAATTATGTATGGACCTTAATTGCGGCATTTCTTGTATTCTTTATGCAGGCCGGATTCGCGATGGTAGAAGCCGGACTTACAAGGGCTAAAAATACCGTCAACATTCTTATGAAAAATCTCATGGATTTTTCCGTAGGATCGATCATTTACTGGGCCATCGGTTTCGGAATAATGTTCGGCGCCACGAACGGACTTTTCGGTACATCGGGTTTTTTCTTTTCCGATTTCGCCAAGGACGGCGATAAATGGACTCTCGCGTTCTGGATGTTCCAGGTTGTGTTCGCGGCTACCGCCGCAACTATAGTATCAGGAGCAATGGCCGAAAGGACGAAGTTTGTTTCTTATCTGATTTACTCCGCGGCTATTACCGCGGTCATCTACCCCGTTTTCGGCTCGTGGGCGTGGGGAAGTTTGTTTCACGGGAGCGGATGGCTGGAGAAGTTGGGCTTTATTGACTTTGCCGGTTCCACGGTTGTGCACTCTATCGGAGGATGGGCTTCTCTGGCAGGTGCTATGGTCCTCGGACCGAGGATCGGCAAGTATACCGCAGACGGCAAGGTCAAGCCCATTCCCGGCCATAATTTAACATTGGCCGCTCTCGGAACTTTTATACTATGGTTCGGCTGGTTCGGGTTTAATCCCGGCAGCACTACGGTTGCCAATGCAGACATAGCTTTGATAGCGGTAAATACTAACCTGGCAGGAGCCGCCGGAGCTTTTGCGGCTATGATGACTGCCTGGGCAATCTTTAAAAAACCCGAAGCTACGATGACTTTCAACGGTGCGCTTGCCGGGCTTGTGGCAATAACCGCGCCCTGCGCCAACGTTTCACCGGGCAGCGCGATAGTAATAGGATTTGCCGCGGGAATAATCGTTGTACTGAGTGTAATGTTTTTCGAAAAGACTGCAAAGATCGATGATCCGGTCGGCGCAATTTCTGTTCACGGAGTCTGCGGCGCGTTCGGCACCATCGCGGCCGGATTATTCGACATGAACGGATTTTCCTGGTCGGTTGTGGGCGTACAAGCGCTTGGAGTTGTAACTGCCTTCGCGTGGTCTTTTTCAACGGCGTTTTTGCTTTTCAAGGCAATCAAAAAAACAATCGGGCTCAGGGTTACACCTGAAGAAGAGCTTGAAGGTCTGGATATCGGGGAGCACGGACTGGAAGCTTATCCGGAATTCGAAAAAGTATCTTAATCAATAAACCATCTTTAATAAGGAGATAACATATGAGAGCACTGAAGACTAAATTTATTTTGCTTCCCGGCCTGATGCTGATACTATTTTTTTCAGGCACACTTAAAGCGCAGGGTCTCTCTCTCAGCACCGACATAGTCAGCCGTTACATATGGCGCGGCACAGATCTCGGATCCAATACTCCCAGCATTCAGCCGACTATAGAATTCTCAACCGGCGGATTCGCCGCAGGATTTTGGGGCGCGTGGTCAACAGCCGATCCGGCCGGTCTGAATGAAATAGACATCTATGCAAATTATTCTATAGACCTTGCGGAGTCTGGCGGATTAAGCATAGGAGTTACCGATTATACTAATCCCAACAGCGGTACGAAGATGGGTAACTTCAACAACTATGATAATCCGGCCGGACCCGGCGCCCACTTTATAGAAGGAAACGTGAGCTATTCCGGTCCGGGCAGCTTCCCCGTTTCTTTATCGTTGAATTACTTCTTGTACAACGTAGCGAACAATCCTCTTTATTTTGAAGTGGGATACTCAACAAGCATAAAAGACGTCGGCCTGGATCTGTTTGTCGGTGGCACTCCCGGAGAAAACGCAGGATACTACGGAGTTACAAACTTCAGCATAATTAACACGGGATTTAAAGTATCAAAAAGCATAAAAATTACCGACAGCTTCAGTCTGCCGATTTTCGGATCGATTATTCTCAATCCCGCATCGGAAAATACATTTTTCGTACTCGGATTTTCGCTTTAATGAAGTAAATGTAATTAGTTTTTATGAACAATGAAGCAATGCAAAACCCGCATGATAATACAAATACAACGATGAAAAAGATATGACGGGTTATCCCCTCTTCCGGAGAAAGGGAGCCGGCGGTTGAAAGCCGCTCCCTTAACGGTTGAGGAAAAAGTTTCTCTTACAAATTGAATTTATTCAAACAAGTTGTTTGTTCCGAAAAATTTTTAATTAATTATTTGTATCTACGAAATGTCCACAACAAGATCGGTTATATTTTTATTTGTTATGTGCTGCTATCTCGCGGCGGCGGTGAGCGTCTCTAATCCGGCAGGGTTAAAAGCAGGATATGGTATGTTAAGCCTGAAAACGGCCGGCGTTATGAGTCAGAATTTTCATCGCTATTCTCCTAAGGGCGCGGAGAAAAACCTCGGCGAAGATCCGGTCTTTACCGAAATTGATGATCTGGGAACCGATTCTCCCGAAATACCGTCTTCGGATACCATTGAATTAGATGATTCGCAATCTATAAATAAAGCCTTAATAGTTATACGCAACTGCACATTAATTTTCTCCGAATCAAACAAATTTTTTCTCTCAAAATACTTCCCAAGAGTCTGATACCCTGCTACCCCCTTCTTCTTCTCTAAGAAATTCATCCTACTTAAATATATATAATAATAACAGGAGTCCTTCTATGAAAAACACACGTTTCAGAAACGCAGTACAGATTATTTTAATCTTGCTGTGCTTTATTTCGATTTCTCCGTATGCTCATGCTCAAGCAGACCCGGGCGGTACGAAAACGGGGACTATAGCGGATGTGCCCGCAGCAAAACCGGGGAGTCCTACAATCAGTGAAATAGGGGACGCCGTAGGGCATAATCATATTTCCATAAATTTTTTATGGACGCTTTTAACGGGCTTCCTTGTAATGTTTATGCAGGCCGGTTTCGCTATGGTTGAGGCGGGCTTAACCCGCGCAAAGAACGTTTCGCATACTATGGCGATGAATTTTATGATTTATCCGCTCGGCATGTTAGGTTTTTATTTATGCGGATTCGCATTTATGTTCGGCGGTGTGGGGGCGCTGGGTACCCTTGGAGGGTACGCGGGATTAAACCATGAAATTACAATTAACCTGTTCGGCAAGTCCTTCGGGCTTCTGGGATGGAGCGGGTTTCTGCTTCAAGGATCCGGCTACGACGTCGGAGTATTTACTCTGTTCCTCTTCCAGATGGTATTTATGGATACAACCGCAACAATACCAACAGGCGCAGCCGCGGAACGCTGGAAGTTTTCGGCTTTCATGCTTTACGGCGTATTCATCGGATCAATTATGTACCCGATTTTCGGAAACTGGGTTTGGGGCGGCGGCTGGTTGAGCCAGCTCGGAGTCAATTTCGGACTTGGCAACGGATTCGTCGATTTCGCAGGTTCTTCTGTTGTTCATATGCAGGGCGGCGTAATCGGATCTAATATTCGCCTGGCTGATCGGTCCGAGATACGGCAAATACAACGAGGACGGAAGCGTAAATCCCGTGCAGCCTCACAGCATCCCGATGGCGATTATAGGTACGTTTATCCTCGCTTTCGGCTGGTTCGGATTTAATCCGGGATCAACTCTTGCCGGAACCGATCTCAGAATAAGTGTTGTTGCCGTGAATACAATGTTAGCTAGCGCGACCGGCGCTATGGCGGCTACCCTGTGGATGTGGTGGTTCCGTACAAAGAAACCCGATCCGTCTATGATGTTAAACGGAATGCTTGCGGGACTCGTTGCGATTACCGCTCCCAGTGCTTTCGTGAGCGCGGGCGGCGCTGCATGGATCGGGTTGATTGCCGGAATAGTTGTTGTTGAAGCGGTATTCTTCTTCGATAAACTGAAGATAGACGATCCGGTCGGCGCAATTTCCGTTCACGGAGTTTGCGGCGCTTGGGGCTGCTTATCCGTCGGATTATTCAGCGACGGAACTTACGGCGACGGCTGGAACGGTGTAGCCGGAAACGTAAAAGGTCTTTTTTACGGCGGCGGACTCAGCCAGTTCTGGGCCGAGCTTATCGGCGTAATAACCTGTTTCGTTACGCTTTCTGTGATGGCCTATGTTATATATAAGATAGTGGATGTTCTTATAGGTAACCGCGTCGATCTTGCCGCGGAAATTGACGGATTGGATATTCCTGAGATGGGACTCTTAGGCTACAACGGATTTGAGATGAACCGGCTGGCCGAGACAACACATCCTAAATCTTAATTAATAAATTTAACGTGCGGAGTCGATGGCCGTCGATTCCGCACTTAATATTACATCAAAAAATTTAAGGAAGTTACAATGATAAGCCCATTAGTTAATGCATTGATCATAATCGGAGCGCTTGCAATAGGCGGCGCTATCGGATACTGGTTCGGATCTACACAAAACTCGGCAGCGTCACGCAATAAAAAGAAATACGAGAACGGTAATTTAAAATCCGGCTGGGTACTGATGCCCGGATCGATGAGCCGCGTAGCGATGCTCTTGGTTCTGCTCGTCGTAATTCAAGTGGCGATTCCGGTTTTCTTCCACGGAAATATAGAGTGGATATTGTCTGCCGGTATAGTATTGGGGTACGGATGGTCGTTCATAAAGCACATGCGTGAGCGCAGTATATAGCACATTCTTCAGCTTTCACAGAAGTTATAAGTGGAATAATGGAATGATGGAATGATGTTTAAATAATATGAGTACCCCACTATTCCACTATTCCACTATTCCAATACTCCAATACTCCAATACTCCACTATTCCAATACTCCACTATTCCAATACTCCATCATTCCATTACTCCATCATTCCATTACTCCGTTCATTAGGTGTAAACGTCACAAGCGGTTTATTTATTGTCCCAATGCCAATGCCACGGCTCGAAGGCCACACCCCACTTATTGTCCTTCGGATAAGAAAGATAGAAATGAAATTTATTCGCGTTCTCCAGCATCCATTTGTATTCGGGAAGAGCGGCGAAATCGGACGATTTCTGGTGTTCGCTGAATCCGTTAATCCCCTCTTCGCTGGTAAAGTCTATCGCATTGTAAACCGGATCGCCGTGCTGGCTGTAACCCGGCATAGCAATCCACTTTGCATTTTCTCTTAAAGAATAATTTACTCCTGGCAGGTAGTGAAAAAATAAATAAGCCTGTCTTCCGGGAGATCTGTAACCCGAGTCTATTAATAGTTTCTTCCCGATATCCTTCTCCATTGCAGCGGCTAATAACAAATAATCCTTATACGAATGTTCCGGACAGAATTGAATTCCGGTTTCCCTTCCGTCTACCAGTTTCACCGATTTAATCTCAACAAGATCGGTAGGTCTTCCCATTGAATAAAAAGGTCCTTTAAATCCAAGTTCTTTTGGATCGATAGAGAAAATGCGGCTTGCAAAGTTTCTTTGTATGAAGTTTAACGAGCTCATTAAAGTATCGTAATCCACAATCGTCCTGCGGTCCTTAGGCATAGAGCTTATTTTCGCTTCAAACCTGTCGGTTATAGATTTTGCTACATATTCTTGCACAAAATTTAAGCGCTCGTAATTTGGACTTTCCAGATAATATACCGAAATGAAGCCTGCGGAGAACAGAACAATAATAAGTATAAGAATACCTGCTTTTTTCATCATAATGCGGGGAATTTCATTAATGTTGCTGAATAAGCGTTTAATTTAATAAAATTTAGATATTATCGCTTATCCAAAGTAATGATAATTAACAACATGTAATAGATGCCTTTTGTCGCTCCTTATCAGTTCTGTATTTATATTTTCTAAAATCTCCGCTGATTGCATACATGTGAGATCATTCTTCATACGAGGAAAATCCTCTTATGAAATTTCGCTTCCGGGAAAAAGTCTTTCCACTATTTCAAGAGGAGCCTCGTCCGATTTAATTTCTTAAATCGATTTATAAAATTATAAGAAAGTGATTTAATTAAAGCGAGACTGTTTCCGCCTCTAAAAACAAATAAGATGAGCTGAAGAATTACCTTAATAACTTCTTATACTTCCCGTCATACTTCCCCTGATTTGTGTAATTTACAGAATAGACTTGCAGAGATTTGGCATTGAAACATATAAAACTGTTTTATGCATTATATGTTTATATAATTTACTCCGCAGTTTACTTTTCAATGCTTTTGGCATCGTGCCCGTGGTCTCTCAGTTGAGCTGCAAACCAAACATGCAGCGCGTTAACAACCGTCTTATCATTCGAAGTAAAGGCAAGCTGAGCCCCGCTTTTTAATTCTTTATATTCTACCTTAAATTTATCTTTTGATTTCGTTAAGATATTAAGACCCGGCATATTCATTCCGTGAAGAGTTTTTGGGTCCCGAAAATTTCCGGCAGAAAATAAATTCTGCTCTTTCAGTAAATGCTTTCTTATCAACCGAACTTGATCAGAATCTGCGGCGGATTTTACGATTATTCTCAGTATTCCGCCCTCTTCTGTCTTAATAAAATAATGAGTCACTTTGCTCATATTAAAAGGCATAACCATAGCGCTTCTCCGGTGAATCATATGCCTTCTCGCCGTTAAAACGGAATCAGGTTCCGGTTTTTGTCCTTTATTATTTCGCTGCGCGAAAGAATTACCGCCCGAAAGTAATAGGAAGAAAAGAGAAAGTATTGATAAATATTTTATTTTACCGCAGAATGTATGTAGGTTTTTCAGATTAATTGAATGCATAAGCTCCCGTTCAGAGATAAATAATTTAAAATTTCTCTTTAATTTAATGATGTGTAAACTACTCAGGTTTGTTTTGAAACATATCCGGTTCACTCATATATTCGCCTTGAAAATCGCTAAAGGTTTCGGAGAGGGACTGACGAAGATTATTCCTTTCATATCATAAGGATTTTTATTGAAAGATAGGTTAAACGGCAAGGAAGAAGCCGAAATAGAGATATTATAAGAAGAATAATACCTGTTTTTTTCACTATAATACTAAGAGTTTTATTTATGCTGCTGAATAAGCGCTTAATTTAATATAATTAAAAACTTCAAGACGAAATTCTTTGTTTTTTCAAAAAAGCATAATATCAGCATTTTTAAATTAATCGGGAACGGTTAGTCTGGTTATTTTGGACCATGAGATTTAGCACAATCTATCTGTTATATTTCCCCGCATCAAATCTCATTTTCGGGAACGCATTTTTTTAGTTATGAAATATTTCTGATACCCCATTGCAAATTATCGTTGTTATAGTTAATATAAGCTACTATTAAAGTTGGCACTTTACTTGCTAGCTGTTAAACGTTGATTTTTAAATTATTTGATAAATGATAAAGAAAATTTCCATATTATCCTTACTTCTTCTATTCTTCGTTTCCACGACGAGCCTGCCTTTTACTATACATTTCTGTAAAATGCAGAAGAAGATGAACGACAATATGTGCAAAATGGAGATGAGCCATTCTTCTTCATCGGATATGAGCTGCCAGGTCGTAAAGAACAATGACGAACATACTTCGAAAGTAAAGCAGTTCCCCTGCTGCGGTACAAAAACTTTGGATCTTTCTATAAAGGATCAGTTCCTCAATAACAGAACTGATTCACCGCAATTTGTACATCTGCTGTCGATACTTCCGGCTGCAAATTCGATCGTTTCACTCGAAACCTTAGACAACACCATTTATTCCAATAACGATATAAGTCCCCCTCCCCGCTACAATAATAATCTGTATTTAAACTTCTCTCTGCTCCTGATTTAAAACCAGTTCCGACATTCCGTAAGTCCTTTAGGGATTGCTGTATCTAGTTAGGCAACATAAACTCCTGATACAAAATTTTCTCTACGCAAAGGATTTACCGGACCCGACTATATTTTTCCGAACTACAAAATTTTATTAATCAGGAATATTTATGAAAAAGATCATAAGAATATTTGTAATTACAATTTTATTGGGTACGCCGCTTGTTCCGGCGCAGAACGTACCTACTTCGCTCGATTCTCTTATCAATAAAGCGTTAAGAGTCAGTCCGAAAATTAAAATGCTGAAGGCTAAACTGTCTGCCGCGGAAAACATGATTCCGCAGGTTTCTAACCTGCCCGATCCGATGCTTTCGCTGGGATTGATGAACCTGCCGACGAATTCATTCTCATTCACCCAGGAACCGATGACCGGGAAGATAGTCGGTCTTTCTCAGATGATACCTTTTCCCGGCAAATTGAGCAAAATGGGAGAAGTCGCCGAAAAGAACACGGATATTGTAAGAGAAGAATTGAAAGACGCGGAAAACGAAATTATTAAAAATGTTACCAACACCTATTACGAGCTGGCTTTTACGCGCAAAGCTTTTTCCATCGTAAAGGAAAGCAGGAAGCTCCTTAAAAGTATTGCGGACGTTGTAAGGACAAAATATTCCGTATCGACTGCCAGCCAGCAGAATTTATTGAAAGTCGAGCTCGAATTAACGAACGTTAACGATAAGCTGGACGAACTTGCCGGAAAAGAATCTTCGGAACTCTCGATGCTTAATTCTTTCCTGCTGCTTCCCGCGGATTCTCCGTTAAACATTGAAGAAAACTTCGACTTTAAATATTTGTCTTTCACTCAGGCAAAGCTCGATTCGCTTGCCAAGCTGAACAGACCTTTCTTAAAAGGTATAAACATCGCAGGCGAAAAAGCGGCTCTTCAAAAATCTTTAGCCGATTACGACTACTATCCTAATTTCAATTTAGGTTTGCAGTATACTCAAAGGGACAGGATAGCTCAGACAAACATGAATCTTCACGACCTAGTTTCTGTAATGGTAGGTATATCGCTTCCCCTTAATTACGGCGGAAAAGTTACCGCTAAGGTCGAGGAAAAAGAAGCAATGGAAGATATGTACAGGCAGCAGTACAGCGCATCGCTTCAGATGCTAGACGCAAATTTCGGGACCGCTACGGCAAAACTGAATACCATAGAAAGTAGAATAAAGCTCATAGAAGGAGGACTTCTTCCGCAGGCTAATCAAACACTAAAAGCGGCAATGGCAAGCTACCAGGTGGGCACGATAGATTTTATAAATGTAATTGACGCGGAAAATAAACTATATCAAATAGAAACAAACATCTACCGCTTGAAAACCGATTACCTTAAAGAAATTTCATCTTTAGAATTTTTAGTCGGTACAAAATTACAATGACAGAAGAGAAAATTTTTAATAGAATATTGGAGAATATAAAGTGAAAAATAAAATAATATTTATAGCGATAATCGGCATAGCGGTAATTGCCGCGGCGGTTTATTTTATTTCGAAGCCGGGCGGTTCGGATCAGACTACGGCGGCTAATGCTAATACCGAATCCGGCAGGAAGGTTCTTTACTGGAGAGCTCCTATGAATCCTACCGAAGTATACGATCATCCCGGCAAATCTCAAATGGGGATGGACTTAGTCCCGGTGTATGCTGACGATGCCGGCGGCGCGGGGTTTGTAAAGATCGATCCTGCTGTCGTACAGAACATGAACGTAAAAATTTATACAGTAACGGATTCTGAACTTTCCTCGCGCGTAACGACAAACGGTGTATTAAAGACAAATGAGACGCAGGAATATATAGTAACCACAAGAGTGAACGGCTGGATACAGAAGCTGTACGTTAATTATACGGGCGAAAAAGTAAGCAAGGGCGAAAAACTAATGGATATCTATTCTCCGGAACTCGTTTCCGCGGAACAGGAACTGCTTACCGCGCTGTCATATCAGAAATCGGTGGACAATTCGATTAACAGCGACGTACTGGACAGCGGAAGCGAACTCGTAAAGAACGCAGTGAGAAAATTGCAGCTGCTCGAAATTCCCGATTCGGAAATTAAAAGAATTGAAGACACGAAAGAAATAAAAACCTCCGTTACTCTTTATGCCCAATACTCAGGAACAGTAATTCATAAAAACGTTCTCGAGGGTCAAAAAATAATGGCAGGCCAGCCGCTCATGCAGATATCAAATCTCTCCACTCTTTGGCTGACCGCGGATATCTACGAATACGAGCTGGCAAAAGTTCAGCTCGGTGCTCCTTCAAAGATAAGATTTAACTATTTCCCCGGTAAAGTTTACGACGGTAAAGTATCATTCATCTACCCTACTATCGAACCTAAATCAAGAACCGCAACCGTCAGAATAGATGTGAGCAACACTAAAGGTAATTTGATGCCCGAGATGTTTGCAAATGTAGAGATACAAGGCAAAACACTCGGCGTTCATCCTATTATACCTGAAAGCGCGGTTATCCGCAGCGGAGTAAAGAATATTGTAATCATATCTCTGGGCGAAGGAAGATTCAAGCCGCAGACAGTGGAACTCGGCGATTATGCCGACGGATATTACCAAGTAATAAACGGACTCACCGCCGGCACTAACATTGTAACCTCGGCTCAATTCTTAATCGATTCTGAAAGTAATCTTAAAGCCGCACTTCAGCAGTTTACTCCGGCAAAAGAAAACTCCGCAAAAGATTCTGCATCGAAAAGTATGAAGAACATGAAAATGGAGAAAAAGAAATCGGTTCCGGCAGGCAAAATGAAGAAGAACGATAAAAAGGAAACAGCCGCAAAGATGAACATGCCTATGCCGATAAATGTTGAGGCAGTCGATAAAAATCACGACGGCAAAGTATATCAATGCCAGATGGACTTTGACGTTCTTTCCGACAAACCGGGAAGAGATCCCAAATGCGGAATGAAGCTTACGGAAGTAACCATAGCACAAGCTAAGGATAATTTAACTGAACACGGATTTAAGGTTAAGTAAGAAGGAGTTTTAAATGACTGCAGACAATGTTAATAAAGACGGAGCGATAGCGAAGATTATCGAGTGGTCGCTCAACAATAAATTTATGGTGATCTTGCTTACCTTGGCCTTGATCGGCGGAGGAATATGGGCTTTAACAAATATACCTGTCGATGCGTTTCCTGACCTCAGTGATGTGCAGGTCATCATATATACGGAGTATCCAGGACAGGGCCCCAGGATTGTGGAAGATCAGGTGACTTATCCCCTCACTACCAAAATGCTTTCCGTACCGGACGCAAAAGTAGTAAGAGGATATTCGTTCTTCGGCTTCTCGATGGTCTATGTTATCTTCAAGGACGGAACAGACCTCTACTGGGCAAGGAGCCGTGTCCTCGAGTATTTAAGCTCACTGCGCAGCGATCTTCCTGCCGGTGTATCTCCGCAGCTCGGACCGGACGCAACCGGCTTAGGCTGGGTCTATGAGTATACTTTACAATCGGATAAACGGGATCTTCAGCAGCTCAGATCCATCCAGGATTATTTTCTTAAGTACGATCTTTCCGGCATCCCTGGAGTAGCGGAGGTTGCAAGCATAGGCGGCTTTGAGAAACAGTACCAGGTAAACGTAGATCCTACCAAATTGGCCTATTACGGCATCCCTCTTCAGAAGATAAAGATGGCCATAAAGATGAGCAACAACGATGTTGGCGGCAAGCTACTTGAAATGGGCGAAACCGAGTTTATGGTACGAGGGCTCGGTTATATTAAAAGTGCCGATGACATTAAGAATATCGTAATCGGCACTTCTCCACGGTCGGGTACACCAATTTACATTAAAGACGTTGCCGATGTGGGAATAGGGCCCGATCTTAGAAGAGGACTCGCCGATTGGAACGGCAAGGGAGAAACTGTCGGCGGAATTATTGTGATGAGATACGGTGAAAACGCTCTTAAAGTAATCAACAGGGTAAAACAGAGACTAGATGAATTAAAAAAGTCTCTTCCGGCCGACGTAAAAATAGTACCGGCTTACGACCGTTCATCTCTTATTGAAAGAGCGATGAATACTTTGAAGGATAAACTTCTCGAGGAAAGTCTGGTCGTCGCTCTAATTATTATGCTGTTCCTGCTTCATGTTAGAAGCTCACTTGTTGCGATCTTTACACTGCCGACGGCGGTACTGGCGGCTTTCTTGATTATGAAAATTCAGGGCATTAACGCAAATATTATGTCGCTCTCGGGTATTGCGATAGCGATAGGAGCGATGGTGGACGCGGCGATTATAATGGTGGAGAACGCCCAAAGCCACATGGTGAGGGAGCAGGATAAGCCCAAGGAAAAGCAGCGGCCGCATTGGACGGTGATCCTCGAATCTTCAAAGGAAGTAGGACCGTCAATATTTTATTCTCTGCTAGTAATAACAGTATCGTTCCTGCCGGTATTTACGCTCGGACAACAGTCCGGCAGATTATTTAAACCGTTGGCTTTCACCAAAACCTATTCTATGGCTGCGGCTGCGATTCTAGCAGTAACTATTGTCCCTGTATTAATAGGTTTCTTCGTGCGCGGCAAGATGAAAAGAGAGGAAGATAATCCTGTTACCAGGTTTTTGATAAATATTTACCGTCCGGTCGTAAAATTCGTAGTTAATAAAAGGTGGTGGGTTATAGCAACTGCCGCTGCTATAATTCTGATCACTATCATTCCCTTCTCGAAGTTAG
>CAWBBX010000080.1:0-13970 GCA_963787005.1 uncultured Bacteroidota bacterium | reverse complement strand
TATGTATTGCTCGAAGGAAGCGAGTTGAAGCTTTTCTACAAAGTCCTCGCCTACTTCAAGCTCGTCCTCGTTGCCGCGTTTATTAACTTCGTCTATCGCAATTTTAAGATTGGGGTCTTCTACTTCGTCAACAATTTCGCGTTCGAGAAATATCTCTATGTCTCCTCTGTCCATGTTAACAACTACGTCGTATTTAGCTTCTTCGCCGAATTTTTTGCTAACAAGCATGCCGAATATCTCTTCTATTATTCCGGCCAATACGTCTTTATCAACGCCTTTTTCCCTGACCATCTGGGCAAAGGATTCGACAATGTCTGAGTTCATCTCTTAATTTCCTCCGTTAAGAAAAACTAATAATTACTTTGGCTTTTAAATTATTATTGAAGTTTACTTTGAATTCATTGTTATTTGAAAAAAATGTCATATCATCACCGTCTATTTTTTTAAGTACAGCGGTGGTTTTCTTTTTCGAATCGCCATCGGTATAAGTGATATCGAACTTCCTGTCAACATGCTTGGGATACTGCTTAAGGTATTTGAGCGGTCTGTCTACTCCGGGTGACGAAACGTCGAGTCTGTAAGAGCCGAGAGACGGATCATCTTCGAGCTCGCTGTTGATTTCCCGGCTTACCTTTGCGCAGTCATCGGCGGAAACAATTGTTTCTCCGTCGATGAAAACCTCTATTACGCGGTTCTTATCATTTCCTCTTACAATAAGGTCGATCAGAAAGAAGCCGTTTCTTCCGGCCGCTTCGAGGGCTGTATTATGTATTTTTTCGATTAATAAATTCATAGAAACAAAAATCGCCCTCATGAGGGCGAAATAGACTATCAAAATTAGTATTTATTTACCGAATAAGCAAGGAATAAAGAATTAAGGCCGGACAATAGAGATCATATCAACGCACAGCAAAATCCTAATGATCCTAAGCGGGTAGGATTCAATACAAGATTACAAGATTGTTTTCAATTTTGTAATCATACATCAATCGAGGTACTTCTCCGCCTCGCGTTTAACCTTCATAATGATGCCCGCCAGTCCCATCTGCTTGCGGGTCGAAAGTCCGCCCCCGAATATCATCGGCAGCAAGCTATCATCTATATTTACAATATCTTGCGGTGATTCGCCGGAGAGAGTTTTATCCAGTATAGCCGACAGAGCTTTTGCCGAGAGTCCCTGCGGATTTTCCACGGCAAAATAAAATTTAAGTGATTTATCCGGCATCCGCCTGGACCACACATAAGCGTCGGATTCGCAGTAAGAGACTTTATTTTCCACCGGGTACGGTTTAACCGCCACATCCTCCGGAACGGCCGCGAGCTTTTCCCCGTAGTCAATTAATATATTTATGCGCTCATCATCGGGGAAAGACGCGAGCATTTCTATAAGATCCTGCAGTTTTTGAGGTAAGGTACCCATATCACTAAATCCGTACTTTTCTATTTTACATTTTCATCGTCAGGTTTTTCATCGAGTTCTATTTCTTTTTTATCGCCGCTGAACAGGGCCGAAGCAAGGAGTCCTATTATTACGCCGATAAAACAGCTGATAGAAATTAGAACGATCCTCGACATTTCAATCTTCCAGAAGAACACATTTACATCAACAATCTCTGTGTTCTGCGTGACGAAAATGGTGAACAGGACTACCAGAAGCATTATGAAGATTATTTTTACCTTCATCCGGATTCCTTAAAAAAATTATGGATGCATTTCAAAGTTAAATTAAAATCTTTTTTGATGATGTCAAAATCAATATTCTTTAGTTGTCATAAAACCTTCGAGGTTGCTTATAACACCTCTACCAAAGGAATTGCTTTTGATGAAGGTTACTCCCAATTAAACGTGTAACCTTGAAGGTCTTTAAAGTGACCTTCAAGGTTCAATTTAATATATCGAAGAGAAGACCCTCCTTATTATATTATCACATAATATACGGCTCTGCCAAATGTTGTTGTGGAGCCGGGGCATACCCGTCTCTACAAAAAAATAACACAATCATATATTTCAAATGAAATAGCTATGGTAATGTGATTAGGTAATTTAAATAAAACACCTAATTCTCTTCAGTTGTCTGCTTTTTGTTTACAGTAAACTCGGTGGTTTTGATGTGAAGGTCTCTCTGAGGGAAGGGGATTTCGATTTTGTTTTCTTTGAACTTCTTGAATATCTCGAAGTAAAGATCGCTCTTCAGGACTTTAGGCCTGTTTATGTACTCTCTCGTCCATACCCTAAGGCTAAAGTTCAGGGAACTGTCGGCGAATTCCGTAAACAGCACGTCCGGCTTAGGATTTTTAAGAACCCATTCGTTCTTGTCGGCCACCTCAAGCAGAAGTTTTTTAACTTTCTCCGGATCCGAGCCGTAGGAAACGCCCAGCGGAATATTAGACCTAACATTCCTGTCGGTGTAGCTCCAGTTAATGACCTTTGTTGAAATAAAATCCGAGTTTGGAACGATGATGGCAATGTTATCGTTAGTAACAACGGTAGTGGAGCGCATAGAAATATTCACCACGTCGCCGTAAACGTCGCCTACCTCGATACGGTCGCCCACCTTAATCGGCCGTTCGAATAAAATAATTATACCGCTTACAAAATTGTTCGTGATGTTCTGCAGACCGAAGCCTATACCTACGCCCAATGCGCCGGCGAGTATTGTAAGCGCACTTAGGTCAATGCCCACCGTCTGCAGCAGAACTATAAACCCGATGACTAGGATTACATACCGCACTATCGTACCGACGGCTATTCTGACACCTAGTTCAATCTTGCTGTGCTCAAGCAGTTTATAAACGATCCACTTTTTTAATTTTGCCGTAACGTAAATTAAAAGAAAAGACAGGACCACAAGTATAATTATGGACCATAGGGTAATGTGAATACTCCCGATTTCGATGGGATTATCCAGGAATTCCTTAATATTGGATAATATATCCGCGATCAAACTTTGTGAGTCCTTTTATTATTCGCTATGATTTATGGATCGGAATGAGCATGTATTGACTAAATTAGCAAAAAGCACTTTTAAAATAAAGATGGCTGAAAGTTATTATAGACGGAACCCCGTATCAAAGGATATTCCGGGTATAATCCTAAAGTCGAAATTTTGATGGTTCGATCCATGCGGAATTGCACTGATCTTTTCTAAGGAAGATGTAACAAACATTTATTCCCTAACGGAACAGTTAATTTCTAGATTTTATTTCCACGGGTTTTGTCTTTTGTATTATATAATTAATTTTTCAATTTCCCCGGCTGACTTATAAACAAGGAAGGACAGCAATACCGGCTTGGTCAAATATATCAAAAGGTACGATCGATTTGTTGTATTCAATCCCGCTAGGGATTGAATGTCTGTAATAAAACCGGAAAAGACAAAGGGTTCCAACTCCGTCAGGGGTTGAACTAAATAACACAAGAAATCTAAATGGTAATACTACCTAAGATCATTCTTTCTTCATAAGCTTGGCGCTCAGCATCTTAAGTTTGCCGCTAACGGTTTCTTTCTGATGCTCATCCAGGTTTAAGCTGTTTATAGATTTAAACTCTTCGTACGCTTCTTCGTTCAAACCGAAGCCTGCAAGTATATCCGCAAAGTAAATTCTGAATGAAGGAATGCTTTTTACCTCGGGATATTTTCTGAAAGTATCTTTAGCGTCAACTACAGCCGATTGTTTAAAACCCGCCTCGGCAAGCTGCACAGCGCCGTTGAGCTTTTTAACGCCGAAATTATCAGATCGAATTATAGGAGCCTTGGCGCCGTTAATTTCGGTGCCGTAAACAGCGGTACTCTTCGATTTTGTCTCTTCCTTCTTCTTCGGCGCGTTGATCATATCCTCCATCGCTAGTGCGAGAATAAGATCGTCGAGACTCATCTTTTTTATCCTCGAAAGCGGCAGAGCTGATGATTCTTTTAGAGTAAGCTTGCTGCCTTCGAACGATAAAGTAACACTCGAATTCTCACCTGTTTCTATTACCGAGTTAACATCAAGCTCTTCGCCGACCAAGCCTTCCATCCAGACTTCGCTTGTTCCCCTTTGCACTTTTACCGTGCCGCTGACCTTTTCAATTCTGAATGTCTGCGCCTGCAGAAGCAGCGGGGCCGCGGCTAATAATATTACTGTTAATAATTTCATTTTGAGTTTCCTAAAAATTTAGTTCGATATTAAAATCTTAAAACACATCTACGATGTTAACCCTGCCCTTTGCGAGTCCGAGATTGTTGAGAGCGTCGCCGTTAAACTTCGACGCACCCTGATCCCACGCCTCGGCGAAGTTGGTGAGCGTCGTTGTCTCAACGCAGATCCACACTTCGTCCTTTCCCCTCTCGTTCTTCCTAATAAAATACTTGCTGTCGTTCGCGGTTATAAGCCTCGCCTGTTCGGGACTCAATCCGGTGTTCACCAAAACGTTTACGTGCCCTATCTCTCCTCCCTCCGGCTTATAATCCACAAGTGCTGTTTGAATGCCGACGCTTTCCAGCAATGAAGAGTACAGAACGCTCAGATCATCGCAGTCGCCTCCTCTCAGCTTTACCGTCTCGCCGGGGAACTGAACATAATCGGCCGAGGCTCTTGGATCTGAAGTATAAACCATATTCCCGATAAAGCTGTTGAACAAAACTTCCGCCTTATAAAAATTAGAGATGACGTACGGCAGAGTATCGAGCTGGGATTTATACTCGCTCAGAATCTTCCGTGAATAAGACATCGAAAAGTCATAACCTTTTTTAATGAAGTATCTGAGGTTAATAACATTACCGTCCCAGGCGTTCCTGCCTTGTATAAGAACAGGCTTCTGCAGTTTGTCGTCGGTATCATCCGAGTTTGTATTAAGATGAAAATCGACGTACGAAATTTCGGCCTTTGTCTTATTATAATCATCAGGAAGAGAAGTAAAGAACGGAACGTCCGCGGTGTCTTTGGCACCTATTGTAACCGGCGGCGACTGTACAAATTCTTTTTCAACGCCGTCTATCCTGCTCATCGGCTTAACGGTAACCGAATGATCGGTTAAATTAACGACTTTTCCCGTAGCAAAAGGTTTGTTAAAATAATTATCCGAAAGCGTCGGATAAATTTCATTGAGAACATTTATATCCAAAAACTTTACCAGTTGGTCTCTGACGGTGTTAAGGGTGAAACCAAAAGTAATCACAGCCTTATCGTAGCTGTACTGATTGTTAAGAACGTTTCTTATACCCTGGTCTTCGAATTCTGTAAAGTTCTTGGGACCGCTTCTGCTCGAAAAATACTTTACCGCAGAAAGAGTAACATCAAACATTCCGTAAGAAAAATAAACCGCCGGAATTATTCCCGCGATGTAAGGCGATTGCAGCTTATCGTGGAAAGCCGTTACTCCGATGCCCGCATTACCTCCCAATGCATTGAACTCAAAATTCAATCCTGTTTGAAGAGCGTCGGTCGTCTCGTAGATTAGATTAAGCGACAGTCCGTTAACGGGTGCGATCGACGCGCATATCATCGCGCCTTTATCCTGCCTCAGCTCGAATCTCGATACATCAGGATCGACGGAGTTTTCGGCAATGTTGAAAAGATTGATAGAAGAAACCGAAAGCAGAAAATAATCCGCGGGCATGTATGTGAACCCAAGCTCGCCCCTCCAGTAATCGGCTTTATACGATGAGCTTTCTCTGACGAGATAAACAGAATCCGAAAAGACCGGCCTTACGTTATCCTGATCGAACTGCTGTGTAAAATACCTCAGAGAAAACCCAGCGCGGAGGTTATGCGTTATTCCGTATGAGTACCCGAGCCCGAACGATTCTTTATATGTAAACTTTGAGTCGAGCGGCTGCGATGACGAGTCGCTTAAAATTATTGATTCGCTGTTGTTGAACACAAAACTTTTCTGATAGCCGGGAGTATACCTCACGTAAAACAAATTGCTGCCGATCCTTTTTGAAAGCGAGGCAAGGTACAAAGTGGACGAAAGGGACGAAGCTCTTTCTCCGCCGTACGACAACGACAGTCCCCAGTCTTTCAGGTTTAAATTCGGGGCGGGACCGCTTTCAAGTCCGTTCACCGGATTACCGGATCCGTTAAAATCGGACCAGTAGCCTGAAAGTCCCAGCGAACTCTGGGCCGATATGTTAACCGTGAAGAGCATAATCAAGCATGTATTTAGCAGGATTTTTCTGTTCACTTAAAATCCACAACGATGTTATGAATGCTCTGCGAAATAATATGAAGGCCTCCGTTCGGGGCAGGAATATCGGTTTCGATTTTTCTTATCAAGGAAAAGACAAGCCTACCGAACTGCGGATGCGGCAGATCGTTGAGCAGTTTTGAAGGAATTACCAGTCTGCCTGAATCGTGTGCCTTAAGCATGAAGAGAGGGAGCGGCGCCTGTTCACCTTGAACTATTGCACCGAGTACAACATCAATTTCCGCGTCAGGTCTTCCGCCGTTCCAATCGAGTTCCGCTTTAAGCGATTGATCCGCTCTGCTTCCCGAAGTTTTTAACGTTCCGGTAATTTCCGGAGGAGTGGGAATGTTAAACGAGATTTGCGGGCCGTGCATAGGCATAAGGCTGAACTTAACGTAGGAATCATACTGGAAATTGAAGTCTTCATGCGGGCCCATGTGCATCCCGCCGATGATATAACGTACGCCCAATGTTGTATCGGTGTTCGAATTATTGTCGCGGTAAGCAATAGTATAAGGCACCTGCCGCGCCTGAACGCCGTTGAACATAATATGGCCGGCGGCTTTGGTCATGTAGTCTATTATTCTTCCGTTCCGTGCGCGCACCGGGTTGTTTTTATCGAAGAAAATCGCCTGTGCAAATGCATAGCGCTCGGTGCCCGGCTTTGCGGTATTCTTAATACCGCTTACGATTATAACGTTCCCGAAGCGGTTCAGATTGCCTGCGACGCCCGTAGTATCGAACCCGTTCCTGAAGTAAGCGTCGGCCGTATCGTTGGTTATTATCTGTACCTGCAGCGGGGCGTCCGCCGAGGAGTTATCCTGTACAAGTTCTGTAGGCGCCGGATTTTCGCATCCGAAATAGATAATAGAAACGGCGAACAGTATAAGTATTTTTTTTACGAAGCTTTTCATTTTGTTTTACAGTTTTAACATAACACCGGAGTAAATTATTATCAATCTAATTTAACTTCCATTTTATTTTGTAAAAAAATATTACGTCCCGGACAACCGAATCGGAAGCCGGGACGAGAGGTGCATGAACCGCCGGTACTCCTTCTTTTACTATAACCCGACGGCCCTCAGCCATGCAAATTTTTACGGTCTCCTCACCGCATACGGTATTCCCCAGGTGCTTATCTCGACCGGAACAGCGTCGTCTTTTATTACCTGTCCCGGAGAAGCGTTAATTACCGCGTGGAAAAATCCCGGCCACTGGTGAGTTTCGAAAGTCTGTTCGTAAACTTTATCGTAGCCTCCGCCTGTCCGGGTAGACGACACGAGATCGAACCTGACCTTACCGCGGTGCAGTCCGTGCGGATCGCCGCCGTGTGTAAGAGTTACAAAATCGGAATCGGCGTATGCGCTGAAAAGCTCTACTACAACTTTAACCGGCACGTTACCTGCTATCTGCGGAATATCTCTTCTCGGTCCTTTCGGTCCTTTCTCTCTCTCAAGGAAGTAACCGGTCGGATCGGTGATGGAAAGAGTATCGCCGCCGGGCAGATACGCAGTAAGTTTAGTAATGATGATGTTCGTGCTGCCTGTTCCTCCGGCGGGAAGTGAAACGGCTACAACATGCCAGCCTGGAAGAAGATCCTGCGGTCCGTTTTGTTTTTGTCCGTTGGAATCATGCGCACCCGGATGAGGACCACTTTGGTTCATTCCTCCGCCGTTGGGCCGGCCGTTGTTCATGCCGTTTCCGCCGGGTGCTCCCTGACCCATTCCGCCGGGACCGCCGGAATGAGGACCGTTTGCACGCATACTATCGGGACCCTGAGGCGCACCCTTTTCAAATTTAAAATTAATTTTGATTGATGATGTAAAAGCCTTCTGAATCACGGTATCCGGAGCCGTGCTGGTGTCCGAGTATGACGCTGCAATATAAAGAACTCCTTCGTAATTTTTAATGAGGGTTCCGGTAGCGCTGTCGCCCGTTATTTCGGACGTAAATTCCTGGTTAACCAGGCGGACTTTCTGGCCGACTCTCAACGGAAATATTTCAGCCTGAGTTTTAGCGAGAAAATTCATCGCCTGACCTTCATTATAATTCGGCTCAAAAGAAGCCGCGGCAGAATCCGATTCAGCCAGTTTCTGGAGAGTTTGCGCATCGCTTGTTCCCGAATTGTCCGCGGGTCCGGTGGGAGAGCTGCTGCACCCCGCCGCCGCAATGATCAGGAAAAATGTAAAAATTACTGAAACTCCCCCTATTACCCATCTCTTCAAATTCATAATAATACTCCGAATTTTATTTATAATTGATTCTACGCCCCGGATAACCGCCGCGGCCGGATCATACTTATAAAGTTTCGTGCCAGCCGGTTGCTTCTGTGTAAATTATTATTTTTCTTTCTATTAACCTTTATCATTTGATTCAATAAATGCCTGATTTTTCAAGTGATTTGCCTGGTCGATACATTTCAGGCGTATTGAAGCGTCCTATCCGGAAATATTTTTAATTTTATATTGAGGCTAAATTATGCTGAAGAGTTTAAGAAGCAGAGAATCGGTCGTGCTGAAGGAATTCAAAGAATTCGCAATGAGAGGCAATGTGCTCGATATGGCCGTAGGTATAATTATCGGCGCCTCGTTCGGGACAATCGTAAAGTCGCTTGTATCCGATATTATCATGCCGCCGATCGGATTGTTGATAGGCAATGTCGATTTCTCGGAGCTGTTTATTGTTCTTAAAGAAGGCGCGAAAACGGCGGGGCCTTACGCAACGATTAAAGACGCGGCTGCTGCCGGTGCGGTTACACTAAATTACGGTTTATTTATTAATACCGTAATCAGCTTTGCTGTCGTCGCATTTGCTGTGTTCATTCTGGTAAAAGCTATAAACAGGCTGAAGAGAAAAAACGAGACTATTCCCCCGTCGGAACCGACAAACAAGATATGTCCGCACTGCTACTCTACTATCTCGATAAAGGCGACAAGGTGCGCATTCTGCACATCCGAGCTGGAACAAGGACAATCTTTTGTATAAATTGTTCTGCGGCGAGGAAAAATCTAAAACATGTAAATACAGGAAATTAAAATGAAAAAACTTCAACTTTATACGGCGGCCCTTCTATTATCTTTCGCGTTTGTATACACCGCGCAGGCACAGGCGCCGAAAAGCGGCACAATATTTCAATCATCACCTATTACGGCTCTGCTGAAGGGATACATGAACGGGAATTTTAAAGTCGGCGATATTACAAAATACGGCGACCTCGGACTCGGCACTTTCAACGGCGTGAACGGCGAAATGATTGTACTCGACGGTAAAGTATACCAGGTAAAATACGACGGCAAAGCATACCTACCCCCGGCTGATGTTAAAACTCCGTTTGTCGCGGTAACGTTCTTCCGTCCCGACACCGAAATCGTTTCATCAAAAGAAATGGACTTTAAGGAACTCAATAAATTTATCGACGGAATTTTGTCATCTCAAAACAATATTTATGCATTCAAAGTATCGGGCGACTTCACATATATGGAAACGAGAAGCGAGACGAAGCAGAAAAAAGAATACACGAACCTGGTTGATGTGCTTAAGGATCAAAAGATATTCAAGTTTAAAAACGTTGAAGGAGTTATGGTAGGATTTAAGTTCCCCGGTTACCTTTCAAGCTTGAACGCAAAGGGATTTCACTTCCACTTTATTAACAATAAGCGCGACGCGGGCGGACACGTACTCGACTTTAAAACCGGAAAAATTAAAATAGAGATCGAGAGAATTAAAGATCTGAAAATGATCATTCCTTCAGGGAAAGAATACGATGATCTTAATTTAGGCATTGAAGGAGAGGCTTCTCATCTATAAAATAGGCCGCGGATAAAAATATATTCTTATTGCGGAGTATAAGTATTTGTTATGCTGTCGGGAATATCGCGGTGATAGATATAGGTCTTAAAATCAATCTTCTCGACTTCAAATACTTTCTCAGCCCTCTGAAGAAACTCCGAATCTTCGCTGTAATGTATTTCTTTAAATCCTCCCAGATCGATAAAGACTTTTCTTTTACCGAAGAAAGTGGCGCCGACGGTGCATTTGGAAATGTGCACCAGCTTGTTCGGATCATCTTTATCCCTCACGTATTCATCGCCGATTATTTTAACACCGCCGTGTATCAAATCCGTTTCCGGATGCTCAAGCATGTAATCTATTCTCTTTTTTAGATGATGCGCGGCGTATTCGTCGTCGCTATCGAGGAAGGTTATATATTTACCCTTCGAAGCGAGGATTCCTTTATTTCGGCTGTAGGGCAGTTTCCGGTTTTCCTGTTCTATTATTTTAATATTTTCCACTGCGCCCCCGTAACTCTTCAAAATAGACAAAGAATCGTCATTGCTTCCGTCATCTACCGCTATCAGTTCCCAGGAGCTGAAATCCTGATCTATCAGCGAATCGACCGCCCTATTCAAATATCTTTCCCTGTTGTACACCGTCAGCACAACTGAAATTGCAGGATGTTCAGCGCTTTCCTTCACCAATTTCTTATCCTTTCCTAATAAACTGTTGATTACCCATGTTAGAATGTTTTATTAATATAAATTACTATTTGAAATTCAAAAAATAAACTTCAGGGTGACGGACGTTATATTAATCATGTCTACATTTATACTTTTTTATTTACGATAAGATTGGTTATTTTGTCCCCGTTAATTCGCAAGATGTTTCGAATTAAATAAATATCCTCTTTAATGCAGACGGGTTATTCATAACTAAACAGGGAGAAGGATATGTCGTACAGAGATCAGCAGAAGTATCTGGAACTTCTGAAAAAGCACGAGAGGGATTTTGACCGGAGAGAACTTGAAGACTACAAGAAATTTGTGAAAATGCAGAAGGACGATGAGGATTTCGATTCTCTTTCGCTGTCAAGATTAAAAGAAATTTACGATAAATTCAACGTTCCTGTCGACAGAAGCAAGTATGACGCCTTTTTCAAGAAAAAAGAGGACTAAAAGGGGCTTTTTTCCGATTACTCAAGCCGAAAATTAATCAAATAGATCTCACAATTCTCCGACGGGGAAAATTTAATAATTTCATACTGCCTTTGGCAGAATCCGAAAACTCATACAATAACCGATACAAGAACCAAGATTATTTATTCATTCCGAGGTAATGATGAACTATAAGCTAATCAACAGGATATTTGCGGCCGTAGTATTTTTAATTTCCGCGGTCGTTTTATTCTCAACCGTACAGCCTTCGGTTTCTTTCTGGGACTGCGGCGAGTTCACAGCGTCCGCGTACTACCTGCAGGTGCCCCATCCGCCGGGAGCTCCGATGTTCACCATTCTCGGAAGAATCTTCGCCATGATACCGTTCGCCGCAAACATTGCCTTCAGGGTGAATACTATATCCGTGCTGGCCAGCGCTTTTTCGGTATTGTTCCTCTACCTGATCGCCGTTAAATTAATTGAAAACTATAGAGGTAAGAAGCCGCAGAATCTTCTAGACGCACTGGCTACTTATACCGCTGCCGCAATCGGCGCGCTTTCCTTTTCCTTCAGTGATACTTTCTGGTTTAGCGGCGTAGAAGCCGAGGTATACGCTACAAGCACCTTGCTCTTTGCCTCAATAACTTATTTTATGGTGCTCTGGAACGAAAAAGCGGACAGGCGCGACAACGAGAAGTATATTCTTATGATCGCTTACTTGATAGGCATTTCGACCGGCGTACACCTGATGAGCGTTCTTGCTATGGTTTCCGTTGTGATGATGATTATGTTCAGAAAGTACGTAAGCGATGATAAAGAGTTGAAGAAATCCGCCTACATTTTTCTGGGTCACGCGGCCGTAGTTTTGATCGCGGCGTTCGCATTATGGGGAGCGCAAACCAGCACCACCCCGCCTTCGCCACAGGAATACCAGGCATTCGACCATAAGTTTATTATGATAATGGCGGGGCTGAGCGCGCTGATAATGGGCGTGTTCTGGAAAAAAGTCTTCAGCAAGAACTCTATTTATCTTCCTATGATAATCGGGGGCGCGGCACTTTTTATCACTTATCCGGGGATTGTTAAGATATTTCCGGATATAATGAAATCTATTTCGGGAGACAACATTCCCGAGGCAATATTAATTCTCTTCGTTATACTTGCTTTGTTCGGGTTCGCGGTACGCTATTCCGTTAAAACAAATAAGCCCACAATGCATCTTGCTTTCATGTCGCTCATCCTTATTATAATGGGATTTACAACTTACTCTATGATCATCATCCGCTCGAACCAGCATCCGCCGATGAACGAAAACGAGCCGAATGACTTCTCAGAGCTGGTTTCTTATCTGAACCGCGAGCAGTACGGCGACTTCCCGATATTCAAAAGACGATTCGGATCCGACGAACAAAAGAAAGTGGTTTTTTCTAATTATTCCAGCGATCTCGATTTCTTCTGGCGCTACCAGATGAACCATATGATGACAAGATACTGGCTCTGGAATTACGCAGGGCGCGAAGGATGGGTTCAGGACGATGCAGCGGATATTGCTCCCTTTAACGGTATAGGAAACTCGTTAGGTAAAATTTTCGGGATTAATTTCTCGGGGCCGGTAAGCAACTCGCTATACGCAATACCGTTCCTGCTCGGACTGCTGGGCATCTACTTCCAGTTTAAAAACGACTGGAAGATGGCCGCAATCTTCATGACATTATTCATTTTTATGGGCTACCTTACGGCGTTCTATCAAAACCAGCAGCAGCCCCAGCCGAGAGAGAGAGATTACTTCTACGTCGGCGCTTTCTTCGTCTTCTCGATTTGGATCGCCTACGGTGTGCGCGGACTTGCGGACGTTATTCTAGAGAAGGTAAAAAGAATAAGTTTCAGGAACGCGGCGGTTGTTGCACTGCTTGCGCTCGGAGTTATATTCGTTCCGTTCCGCATGCTCGAAGCTAACTACTATACGCACGACAGGTCGAACAACTGGTTTCCGTGGGATTATTCATACAACTTCCTGCAGAGCTGCGCTCCCAACGCGGTACTCTTTATATACCATCGTGGCCTGTTCAATCGATGCTGTATGTGGAGGGATTTCTTCCATGGTGACTTACGCTGAAGATCGCAGTTGTACTACCCAGTTCGAACTGGGCGAAATGTTTCACAAGGGCGTTGGCCAGGAGCGCGATTTCAAACAGGCCGCCAAGTGGTACATGACGGCCGCCAAAAAGGGGTCGCGCCAGGCCCAGCATCGCCTCGGCATGATGTACGCACGTGGCCAGGGCGTCGCCCAGAGCTATGCGCGTTCCTACGCCTGGTGCAAGGTGGCGGCATTTCAGCATTCGCGCCGCGCAAAGCGCAAACTCAAGTATATCGAGTCCAGAATGAGCTGGGATCAGGTGCGCCGCGGCAACTGGCTGGCCGCTAATACTACGACCGCTACGTGCTGGCGAATAACCGCTAGCCCGAATATCTTACCGATTTCCCCGGCAATTGGCCGAAATCGGTATCAGTCTTTCCCGCCAATACTGTAAATTCCCGGATATCGATACCGGCATTACCCCTGAATCATACCCATCCGCTCAGCCACAGGCTCGATTCGCAGGCGGAGCGGCGAAGCCCGGTATCTGCTCGGAAACTTCGTTATTTACGTAGTTTTTCGGTAGCATCGGCTAACCAGCTCCAGGGCAACTTTCATGAATCATTCAAAGGCTCCCCTAAACGATACTGAAATCCAGCACGCGGTGCGGGTGGTGTGGCGCGATGCCGGGCTCGACGGCTCAGCCTGGTTTGAAACCATCAGCCTCGACGAATCACAACGCTTTGACGATCGGCGCGGCGCCTACGTCTGCTGCTACGAACCCGCCAGCAACC